>JBBQWM010000127.1:0-1585 GCA_038210655.1 Chloroflexia bacterium | reverse complement strand
TGTTGGTTACACGGCAAGCGGGCGGTGGTCGAGCCTACGGCTAAATTGAGTGGCACCGAGCTTTCTAACAGGGTTTATCATTATTTTGACCTTCAGCCTCTTTCCTTCCTTGCACAATAGCTCCTTTGGTTATGCACTAGTATAAGAAGATTCTTCGGCTTCGCCTAAGAATGACTAAATCTTTGAACAGTAAAGTTATTTCCGCCTCAATATTGGCAACAACTCCTGCCCAATCCGTACTGTCTCATCGGTAACGGGGTGGTTGCGGAGAATAAAATTGGTGATGCCGAGGTCGAGATAGGGGCGCAAGACTCCCGCGACCTGCTCCGGCGTGCCAAAGAGTAGGACCGAGTTACCGCCCATCACCCGCGTCAGACCCACCCATGTATGAGGGGCGATTATATCGGAAGTCGGCACAATATCGCCGGGTTTACCGGGGTCATCTGAGGGCGGTTCGTCGGGATTGGGTATCAGGTTTAGAAGCCGTTTTAGCCCCGCCGCTTCCGAGACATTGCGGGTGAGCAAAGCTGACTCTAACCAGGCCGGGTCAGCCTTATCCAGCAGGGAACGGGCGGCTTTCCAGGCTTCCTCGTAGGTGTCACGAACTGTCACCAGAAAGACAGTATTATAGATTATCCGGCGACCTATCGCGGCGGATTTGGCTCGAATGCTCTGCAAGCGTTCCGCCAGGGTGTTGACAGGCTCACCCCAGGTCATCAGTACATCGGCCTGACGCGCCACCGCTTCCTCAGCAGCCGGAGATGCCCCACTGAACCAGAGGCTCGGCCCACCCGGTTGCAAAGGCGTTTCGTAGATACTGTTGACCTTGCCCTGATAAAATTCGCCGCTAAACCCAAATGGCTTTCCCCGCCACATCTGCTGCATGATATCCACAAACTCGGTGGTGCGGCGATAGCGTGCATCTTTAGGAGGTGGGTCGCCTTCCTCGGTTAGTTCAAGAGGTGCGCTACCTGTCACAATGTTAATCGCCAACCGCTCGCCACAAATTCGGTCTAAAGTGGCAGCCTGTCGGGCAAAAGCAACGGGCGAACCTAACCCAGGCCGCACCGCTACCAGCAATATCAAGCGTTGGGTGTGCTGGGAGATGGCAGCGGCAGTCACAAAGGGGTCGGGACACCAATTGCCGTAGGGTATCAGCATATAATCGAAGCCATTAGCCTCGGCAATCTGGGCGGTTTCAATTTGATAGGCCAGATTTGCCTCACGCTGGGGCGGGTTCTGGAAAAGGTGTGGTCCGTCCCCGCCCGTCGGCAACATCGTGCCGAATAGCAGATTGTTAGTTGCCAGGATTTCTTCTTTGTTCATGCCGAATTCTCTTACCCTCCGATAGTGATGTTGCAACTCTGTCACAGAGTATACCAACAGGAGGATAAAAAATACAAAAAGTGAAAGCATAAAGATGGCAAAAATCAAAACGATTGCGCAGACAGTCCCCAAGTTGTGTGGGAGGGATAAAAGTTGCCAATAAGGGTCAACCTCGCGAGAATTGAAAATAGTTTGAGCCAACAGACTATTTCAAAAAGCGAGGAAGACCATGGCCACTATACCTTTGATGCTCGAACTC
>JBBQWM010000126.1:0-2826 GCA_038210655.1 Chloroflexia bacterium | reverse complement strand
GGGACGTAGCCAAGCCGTCCGGCTAACACGTTTTCAACGGCACTTATACGGCGAATTAAATTAAATTGCTGGAAAATTACCCCGATTTCTCGCCGAAAATGGCGCAACTCGCGCCCTCTGGACGAATGAAGAAGGTGGCCCTGAATAGAAATTGTTCCCTGGTCGGGTTCGATCAGATGGGTTAAGCAACGAAACAGGGTAGTTTTCCCCGCTCCGCTTGGGCCGAGAACCGCGACAAATTCGCCCGCCCGAACCTCAAACGAGATATTTTCCAACACCACGTTATTACCGTAACGTTTGCTCAGCCCGTCTATCTGGAGCAAAGGCGGCTCTATATTATTAGCGTTACTCATATCAATTTCCGGCGCAACCAGGCACTAAGCTGGTCAATAATTGTCACCATCGTTAGAATAATCAGGAGAATAGTTAGCAAGCGGGGAAAATCGAGCAAATCCATACTGTTTTTCAATTCCTGACCAATGCCGCCCGCGCCGACTACTCCCAGGACAGTTGAAGCCCGCACATTAAACTCCCACCAGAAAAGCGTCACCGAAGCCAGACTCGGCAGAATATCGGGCAGCAGGGCGTAGACCACCACTTTAAAGCGACTTGCTCCCGTAAGCGTGGCGGCTTCGAGTGGCCCGGCAGCGACAGTCTCAATTGCTTCGGCGTATAATTTTGCCATTGAACCCCAGGTGTGCAATCCAATCCCCAGCACCCCCGCGAACGGCCCCAACCCCACCGCCGCCACAAAAAGCAAGGCAAAAACAAACGAGTCAATCCCACGCAGCATATTGAGCAACCACCGCGCCGGGTAATAAAATAAGGGGCCAGGAGTAAGATTTCGGGCCGCGAAGATACATACAAGGAGCGCCAGCACAGTTGCAATGACCGTACCGACGGCAGCCATCGCCACGGTTTCAGCCGCCCGTAACAGCAGAGTATCCAGCCCTTCGGTCGAGGGGGGCCAGGCTTTGGCAGCCCAGCGCCCCATCTTGGGCAAACCCTCCCACAATCTACCAGGGTCAACCTTTGCCAGATTTACACTCAACCACAAGAAACCAAATACTAACAGTAGCGTCCCCACTCGTTTGAGCCGCCGCACCGAGAATAAAGGTACGGTTGGCTCCGGGTATCTATAGTCGAGTTTAGTTGGAACCTCTTCAGTCAGGCTAGAGTAGGAAAGGCCGGTTCTATCCTTATCTTTTTCAAACTTCGGGCCAGCCCGTCTAAAACCGGCCATTCAACCTCACTTTCATCGCTGGTATAACAAAGAATTAATAATTTTCAGGTGGCTTTGATAGCCACCTGATACTCAAGTTGATCTAACTTACTTCTTTTTGAGCCGTCCCACCGCAATACCGGCTTCCTCGATTGAAATATAGTCCTTGTGGGTGGCACTTACAAAACCAGTATAATGATTGGGTAGTACCAGCTTGGCCTGTTCATCGGTTATACCCAAAATAATATCCTGCACCTTTTTGGCAAGGGCCGGGTCAAAGCCTTTGCGAACCGCGATGGCATCGTTGGGCAACGGGTCGGAAGTCCAGACGATTTTAGTTGCATCCTTTTCGAGCTTGCCACCTTCAATCATGGCCGTGCGATTGCGGTCAAAATCGGTTGCTAGGTCGCTTTGGCTGTTGGCAACCGCGATTTCGTTAGCAGCGTGGGTAGCACCTTCAGAATACTGGAAATAGGTCTTGGGGTCAATTCCCTTAGCTTTGAACCAGTTGGTTGGGATGAGCCAGCCCGAAGTAGAGCCGACATCGGCAAAAGACATTTTTAATCCCTTGCCATCTTCAGGCCAATTCTTGATTTCTAGCCCCGGTCGGGCCACTACAATCGCGTGATAAATTGGTTTGCCATCGTATTTGACCGTCGCCAGGGGCGTGACCCCCGAATCGTTGTTAGCCAGCACATAGCCCCATGGCCCCATCCAGGCCAGATCGACCTGTTCGTTAGCAAGTGCTACCGAGATACCGGCCCAGTCGGTGGTCGCCACCAGTTCATAACTACCCACTCCCAGTTTTTCGGCCAGGTATTTGAAGAAAGGGTCATAAGTCTTCTTGCTATCAGCGGGAGTAGCCTGCAAAGGGCCAACCCCAAAGCGCAGTTTAGCCGGAACTGCCACAGTGGCTTTATCCACCATTGCAGCGGCAGTAGTGGCAGCAGTAGTAGCAGGTACAGCCGTAGCAGTTGGATCTCCACAAGCCGCCAGGGTCGCTGACCCCGCCAAACCAATTAATCCCATTCCCGTCCAACGCAGCATTTGTCGCCGTGATAGGGGCTTCCCGGTAGTGTTTTCCATTTCTCTTCTCCTGTACGTTTTTGACTTAGGTAAACTCAAATGTTATAGCAGGTATTACTCTGTTAGTTTATATCCTACAACCATCCAAAATCTTACACATCTTACATGTTCATTAAATTTAGGTAGTATAACAGTTAAGCCTGTATATTAGGATTGCATTAGCTTATTTGTTATGCTAGAATTTGACTAACCAGTCAACTACTCATATTAGAATAACAGAGCAGGAGATAGCTTTGGGACGCAGTAGCGATGCTAAAGAACGCTTGATTCTAACCGCTCTACAACTCGTGCAGGCCCGCAGTTATACGAGTGTGAGTGTAGATGAGTTGTGCCACCAGGCTCAAATAAATAAAGGTAGTTTCTATTATTTCTTTGCATCTAAACGTGAACTGCTTCTGGAAGCATTAGAGGCCCATTGGGAGAATACTAAGCGCGAAGTATTTGAACCGGCTTTTTCAGTCGAAATGCCAGCCCTGGAAAGAATTAGCTGCATCTTCGATAGAGCTTACTTGCGCCAT
>JBBQWM010000125.1:0-2886 GCA_038210655.1 Chloroflexia bacterium | reverse complement strand
ACAACCAGGTCATACTACCTTACATTTGAGGTTATAGGGCAGGGTTTTCCTTGTAAAAATTCAACCTTACCCTTCCAGGTGATACGAGATAGTAAGACTTTAGCCTCAATATCAGGGGTACGACTTTTCGAGACACAACAGCTATAACTCGCGCAACCAGGCCCCCAACACCTTGACCCAAATTGTCTCGTCCGAAAGCTCTTGGAGCGCCTTGGCGACCTGGGGTTGGGCGGGGTGGCCGCTAAAATCGATAAAGAAAAAGTAATCCCAGGCTTTCTGCTTGCTTGGTCGGCTCTCGATCCGGCTCATATTCAGCCCATATTTTACAAAAACCGATGTTACGGCGTGCAACGCGCCTATCCGATCTTTGATCGAAAGCATAATCGAGGTGGTATAACGTCCGCGCTGGCTCTCTTCGATCACAGCTAACGGTTCGTGACCGATCACCAAAAAGCGGGTCTGATTAAAATCGGCATCTTGCAAGTCGGCCGCGAACAATTGCAGACCGTACTGTTCCGCCGCCAGACGGTTGGCAATCGCTGCTGCCTGGGAATTATTGCCGACCAGTTCTGCTGCACGGGTGGTACTGGAAACCTCGACTAGCTCGACGTGGGGTAAATTTTCGAGCAACCAGCCGCGACATTGGGCAATCGGCTGAGGGTGCGAATAAACCAGCTTGATCTCGCTGAGTTGGCGAGGGCCGTCCGGCGCGACCAACAAATTCAGCACAATCGGCAAATAAAACTCGTCACAAATAGTCAGGGTCGCCAATTCGGGGTCGGGCCGGGCAAAGGTATCAAGCGTGTAAGTGACCGAACCTTCGATAGAATTTTCGACCGGCACAACCCCATAATCAACCTCACCTCGCGCAGTCGTCAAGAAAATGTCCGGGATCGAGCGCATCGAATGATATTCGGCTTCCGCTCCGAATTTTTTGCGGGCCGCTTCGTGACTAAAAGTGGCTGCCGGGCCTAAATAAGCAATTTTTAACGTCATAGAGAATTTCGAGCAAGCCTTTCTAAATAAATGAGCATTGGTGTAGTCACAGCATTTAATCACAAAAGACCTTGTAGCACAAGTTATGGGATTGAGTTGGTCTATCATAAGGCTACTTACCATAATGAGTAATTTCACAAAGCAAGATCAGTCTCTAGCTACTTGCTTGCCAGTCACAGAGTGCTATAATAGCTGTATCTAAGCAATGAAGCGAGGGTTATATTTTTGGTGGTTGACAGTGTGGTTAACCGTTTAACCGATGTTATAGTATTTGCTACTATAAGAGTTGTATCAGAGAAACCAGGTCATGAGTGGTGTAATAGATTTTAACCATTATCGGCGACAGCGCCGCCTCTCTATCACATCCCAGCCGGAGAGTATCAGGAGCCAGATTATGAATATCGGGGAACTTGAAGAACTGGTATCGGCCATCCGCCAGTTTATCCAGAAGGCCCGCAACCGGGAAGATGCTTTTGAGTATTGTCGTTTGTGCGACGAGTTGCGCTTCGCTGAAGCGGCTCTCGCCGATACTCAACATAGCCGCCAATCTTTGAACCAGAGCGGCGTTAGGCTAATAACGGCTTAGCGTCGTCGGGTGATAGCTGCTGGTCGGCTGGCAGTCTATCTCCACAATCCTCTTAACCTCCAGCGTCCTCTTATCAGGAAACCGCTCTCTTTTTAGTGTTTCGATCTTTTATTTTAACTGGGTGCTTATCTTCTTGCTTCGGTTAGGAAGCTTCTTTTTAGCGCGTTTTACCACTGGAAAAATAGCCTCGGTTAGGTAGATTATAGCGTTTCTCTGCGTCTTTGCGGTGAGTAATTATTTTAATTTTAGCGCAAATTAAGGAATAATAGCGTTCCAAATAGGGCGATAAGCAGCAAGACTATTAGTAGGCTCAACAGCAGCATCGAAAGCCGCCGGCCTCTGGTAGAGCGAGGTGGCGGTAGTCTATCAGCCTGTTTAATTTCCAGCGGGGATGAGACCTGACCAAGCGGCAGGTAAGGGCGATATGAAGTCGTGTCGTGGCGGGTTGAAGTCGGCTCCCCCGGTGTGGCAGGCTGGGAGAGGGGTGCAATTGGCCCAGAAGACCCGGCGACCGGTGCAAGTGGTTGAGTAGCAGGCGGTATGGAATGCTTGAGCGGGGTCGTATCATCCAACAGGGGCGAGCTATTGGCCCATTGCGGATTAGCCGGAACGCTCACATCGGCGACGGGTCGGACTACGCGGTCGGTATTAAACTGCAAAGGGTCGATAACCGGTATCTCACTCAGTTGGGCTTGTTCGGCAATAATTGCAGAGTCTTCTAGTTTCGGTTTGGAATTAATCGGTGTCGTGTCATTTAGAACAGCATTAATAGGCCTGACCGCTCGATAGGCCTCCTGAGTTTCGTGACGGGCGAAAATAGTGACTGCCTCGCGGAAGGCAACGGCTAAATCCTGGGCGGTCTGGAAGCGGGCTTCGGGTCGCTTGGCAAGGGCCTTGAATACGACGCGCTCGACTATCGGCGGGATACCCTGGGTTCGCAGGGGTGGAACCGGGTCGTTGAGATGCTGAAAGCCGATGCCATCCCCCTGAAAGGGCAGAGTGTCACTGAGCATCTGGTAAAGCATAATCCCTAGCGAATAAATATCGCTGCGCTTATCGACCCGATCCAAAAACTGCTCCGGGGCCATATAGAGGGGCGTACCCATGATTGTGCCGGTGCGGGCCGGATTTGAATTAGAAAGGGCTTTGGCGATCCCAAAATCGCACGCAGTCACTTAAGTTTGTGTAAGTAGCCGAGGAAGTTGCCAAAAGCGGTCTTCCTGCTTAAATTAAATCGAGTTTGTTGACAGCAGACCGATTTAACTAGACAGGAAGGCCAAGAGTATGATACCGCTTATGCTTGC
>JBBQWM010000124.1:0-3469 GCA_038210655.1 Chloroflexia bacterium | reverse complement strand
GGCAGGGGCAGTGGGGCTGCAAAAGAATGAGCCAGTACAGCCTGGATACAGAACAAAGTAACTACTCAGGTCGGGCGACCACTTAGGGTCGCCCCTACCCAAAATCCATTGTAGGGGCGACCCTATGTGGTCGCCCAAAGGGGGAAGCTGTGTAGTTACAAATCAATTTTATCCTGTGAATCCTGTCTATCCCTGTTAATTCCGAGTTAGTTTCCGAGGAGACCCCACCGCATGAATGGAAAAGGCCGTACCGCACTGCTAGTCCTGGATATGCAGGTTGATTTCTGTTTACCGGGCGGGGCATATGCCCGGAACGGGTTAAGCAGTCCGGCCCTGGCGGAACTAATTCCACGTATTGCGGCAATAATGCGGCAGGTGCGGCAGGATCAAGCGGCCCGGATCATCGCCAGCCAGTTCACGGTGCTGACCGATGGCAAGGATGGCCCACCGATAGGGTTGGGACATCTGGTGGGGTTGCGGCCTTTCTTGCAGCAAGAGGGTTTTCGGCTGGGCGAACCGGGCCGTGAGGTGGTGCCAGAATTAGCCGACTATGATTATAGCCTGCTCAAGACCCGTTACTCGGCTTTTTACGGTACACCGCTAGAGCCGATTTTGCTGGTGCTGGGAGTATCCCGCCTGATTTTTACCGGCATAGCAACCAACGGGGCCGTCGAAGCAACCTTGCGCGATGCAGCCATGCGCGATTACGAATGTATTGTGCTGGAAGACTGTTGCGCCAGTTTCAGACCCGAACAGCATCAAGCCTCAATCTTAAATATGGCTTCTCTGGCAAAAATAATCAATTCAAACGAGCTATCAGCTATTGACCTTTAGCGATCCAGCTTTTCGTTGATAGCTGATAACCGATAGCTAAAAATGTCACAAACACTTTCATATAAAATATTGGCACGGGCGGCGGGCAAGCCTAAGGTCGTACCGGGCGAAATTATCTGGGCCAAAGTTGGGCTGGCGATGATGACCGATAGCAGTGGGCCACGTCGTATTCAGGCCAACCATCTCCGCTTGAAAGAGCGCATCTGGGATCGGGACAAAGTTGTGGTAATTTCAGACCATTTTGTACCATCCCACAACGAAGGTGAAGCCTTGATCCAGCGCATCACCCGGCAATGGGTCGAAAAACACGGCATCCAGAAATATCACTATGGCGAGGGTATCTGCCATATTATCCCGGTCGAGCGCGGCTATGTCCAGCCTGGAACGGTTATGATCGGGGCGGATAGCCATACACCGACGGCAGGGGCGGTCGGAAGCTATGCGACGGGGGTCGGTAGCACTGAAATCTTGGGTGTGATCGTCACGGGCGAAATCTGGCTAAAAGTGCCGCGTACTATGCAAGTCTGGTGGGGCGGACGCTTGGGCGATGGAGTGATGGCAAAGGATATGATGCTCAGGCTGATCGGGCAGATCGGCGACGATGGCGCGACCGGCATGGCAATCGAGTATGCTGGGCCGGGTGTGATGGGCCTCTCGCTGGATGAACGCTTGGTGCTTTCCAACATGACGACCGAAACGGGTGCAGAGGCGGGCCTAATCGAGCCGGACGAGCTTATAATGGAACATATGCGGGGGCTGGGCCAGACCGATTTTGACCCGCTCTACGCCGACCCGGATGCGACTTACGATACCAACTTGCGGTTCGATGCGGCTGAACTAGAGCCTTTGGTAGCCTGTCCGCCTAACCCATCGAACGTCTTTACCGCCCGCGAACTGGCCCTCGATAAAATCAAGCTCGATCAAGCTTACATCGGGGCTTGTACCGGGGCCAAGTATACCGATTTGGCGGCGGCGGCGGAAGTGGTTAAAGGCAAGCAGGTTGCGCCGGGGTTGCGTTTTCTGGTCGCGCCTGCCTCCCGGCGGGCTTTCATGCGGGCAATGGCGGATGGCACGATCAACACGCTGGTGGAGGCGGGCGCGACGATCTTGCCGACCGGTTGTGGAGCTTGCGCCGGACTGGGTAACGGCATTCTGGCCTCTGGCGAACGTGCGATCAGCAGCACCAACCGCAACTATCCGGGTCGGATGGGAGCGCGTGAGAGTGAGGTTTATCTGGCCTCCCCCCGCACCGTCGCCGCCTCCGCCCTGGCAGGATATATCGTTGACCCAAGAGGAAGATGAAGAATGAGGGATGGCGGATGAAGGATGAAGGGGATTAACGATTGTAGGTGCAGATGTTGAAAGCAGGATTTTACATTGTGCATTGTGCATTTCTTCATCCCTCATCCTTCATCCCTCATCCCTTCTTAAAAGTGAGGTTGTAGTAATATGAACATACGTGGTCGGGTCTGGCGTTTTGGGAATGATGTTAGTACGGACGTGATTGCGCCGGGTAAATATTTGCGGTTAAGTGCGGCGGAGATCGCCGGGCATGTGATGGAAGGCATCGACCCAAATTTTGCTAAACAAGTTCGTCCGGGTGATATTATCCTAGCAGGCCGCAATTTTGGTTGTGGTTCTTCACGAGAGAACGCGCCGGACGCTTTGCGGTTAGCCGGGATTAGCGTGGTGGTCGCCGAGTCTTTTGGGCGGATTTTCTTTCGCAACTGTATTAATCTGGGTCTTCCGGCACTAGACTGCAAATGTGTTGACGAGATCGCTGAGGGCAATTTGATCGAGATTGACCTGGAAGAAGGTCGCTTGACCGACCTGACTGGCAACCAGCAATTTAGTTTTCAGCCTCTACCGTCCCATCTGATCCAGATGCTTGAAGCAGGCGGACTGGTTCCCTTTTTAGAACAGCGTATTGCTGCCGAAGAAGCCGTTAGCAATGATACCACCGAGTCTGAACAGGCGGTAGCCTGATATAGAATTGGTAGTCTAATATTAGGATTATAAATAAAACATGAGTAGTCTCAACAGTAAAGATCAAAATAACAAACCAGTTGCTTACATTTACGAACGTGATATTGATTTATTATTGGTCGAAGAATTGTATGCATCTGCCGAGTTTCAGAAGTGGTTTTCTGAAACAATCGCAAATCAGCTTAAGTCTCTTAGACCTGAATTCGAGCCAGTTAAATTTTTATATGCTCATCACTCAGTAGCCAACGAATATGGAGAATCAGACCTTATCGCTACCTATGCTAACAAAGCAGGTCAAAAATTACTCCTGATGATAGAAGACAAAATAAATGCCGCTCTTATGTCTGAACAATCTGAACGCTATGAAGTACGTGGAGATATAGAAAAAAAAGCTGGTCGAATAGCTGATTTTACTACCATATTAATAGCACCGCACAAATATTTTGGTTCTTCTGGCCGCAATTTGGGCTTTCAGACTCGTGTTACATACGAGCAACTTTATGATTGGTTTTTGCTACCGTACACTTTTAGAAATCGTCCAAAAGGAGGGGAATAAAAGCAACGGGCAAGGGCATTTGCTGGTTCAAAAAGTGTTCGAGTAGGTTCAAACCAAGATTAAATAAACTTAAATCTAACCTCTCGGTGCGGT
>JBBQWM010000123.1:0-3507 GCA_038210655.1 Chloroflexia bacterium | reverse complement strand
CCCGGTCTCCAAACAATTGCGATACCAGTTTAACGTAAGGTGTTTCGCCACAACCAGCACATGCCCCAGAAAATTCAAACAACGGCTCTAACAACTGCGAGTTTTTGATACTGCTGTGGCTGATTTGGGTACGGTCAACATCGGGCAGAGTCAGGAAAAAATCCCAGTTGGTTTTTTCGGCTTCCCTGATAGGCGGTTGCGCTACCATATTGATAGCCTTGCGTCCCACCTGGCGTTTATCTTTGACCGGGCAGGCTTCCACACACAAACGGCAACTGGTACAATCTTCAGGCGCGACTTGCAAGCTGTATAACATACCCGGAAACTCCATAAAATGAGAAGCGGTACTTTTGAAAGTGCTAGGGGCGTTTTCCAATAAGGCTGGTTCATAAACTTTATGGCGAATTACGGCGTGAGGACAAACCATTACACATTTGCCGCACTGAATACATAAATCTGTCTCCCACTCTGGCACTTCCAGACCGATATTGCGTTTTTCCCATTGGGTTGTGCCGGAAGGATAGGTGCCATCTACGGGCATAGCACTGACTGGCAAACTATCGCCCTCAAAGGCCAGCATCGGGCCGATGACGCGCCGTACAAAGCTGGGAGCCTGGGCAGCTACAGTTGGTCGCTGATTTAAAGTGCTGTTGACGTGGGATGGAATTTCAACTTCGTGGAGATGGACTAAAGTCTGCTCGACTGCCTGAAAATTCTGCTGTACGACGGCTTCACCCCGTTTGCTATAACTTTTGCGGATGCTATCTTTAATTTTAGCGATAGCCTGCTCACGCGGTAGCACCCCACTGAGCGCAAAAAAGCAGGTTTGCATAATCGTGTTAATACGGCCAGCCATTCCGTTTTGTTGGGCTACTTTTTGGGCGTCAATTACATATAGATGCAGGTGTTTGGCAAGAATAGCCGCTTGTACTTCGCGCGGCAGATTATCCCAAAGCTGTTCTGGCTCGAAGGGACTATTTAACAGAAAAGTTCCGCCTGGTTCGGCGTATTTAAGCACGTCTATTCGTTCCACGAAAGAAAATTGGTGACAGGCGACAAAGTTGGCTTGCTCAATCAGGTAAGGAGCATGAATGGCTTGCGGCCCGAAACGCAGATGCGAAATAGTCATTGAGCCGGATTTCTTGGAGTCATAGACGAAATAACCCTGGGCATAGTTGGCAGTCTCCTCCCCGATAATTTTTATCGAGTTCTTGTTTGCTCCCACCGTGCCGTCCGAACCCAAACCCCAAAAGACACAGCGCACTGTTTGGGGCCCTTCGATTGAGAAGGTCGGATCATAATCCAGGCTGGTATAGCTCACGTCGTCGTTGATACCGACGGTAAAATGGTTCTTGGGGTCAGCTTTTAGCATTTCATCAAAGATAGCCTTAACCATGGCCGGAGTAAATTCTTTGGACGAAAGGCCGTAGCGTCCGCCGATTAAGCGGGGAAGACTTGACCCGGTCTGGGCGGTTTCGTATAAAGCGGCTAACACATCCAAATAAAGCGGTTCTCCGGCACTACCCGGTTCTTTGGTGCGGTCTAGTACGGCTATTGATTTGACCGTCGTTGGCAGAGCAGCTGCAAAATGTTTGACCGAGAAGGGGCGGTACAGATGAACTTTAAGCACGCCTACCTTTTCGCCCCGTGCCTCCAGATATTCAGCCGTAGCCTGGGCGGTTTCGGCTCCCGAACCCATTAGCACGATTACCCGTTCGGCATCTGGCGCACCTACATAATCGAATAAATGATAATGTCGTCCGCTAATTACCGCAAACCGGTCCATTGCTTGCTGAACGATAATGGGACAAGCTTGATAGTAGAGGTTGATGCTTTCCCGCGCCTGGAAATACACATCAGGGTTCTGAGCTGTGCCGCGAATAAAAGGATGGTCGGGCGACAAAGCGCGATAGCGGTGGGCCTGTACCAGCTTATCATCAATCATGGCCCGAATATCTGAGTCACTTAGTTGGTCAATTTTATTTATTTCGTGTGAAGTACGAAAACCGTCAAAGAAATGCAGAAAAGGCACGCGCGCTTCCAAAGTAGCGGCGTGGGCAATCAGGGCTAAATCCTGGGCCTCTTGTACCGAGTTCGCGGCTAAAATAGCGAAGCCAGTCTGACGCACCGCCATCACATCGGAATGGTCACCAAAGATTGAAAGACCCTGGGCGGCCAGAGAGCGCGCCGCCACATGGAAGACTGCCGATGTTAATTCACCTGCAATCTTATACATATTGGGGATCATCAACAGCAAGCCCTGGGAAGCCGTGAAGGTACTGGTCAAAGCTCCAGTCTGAAGCGCACCATGAATGGCCCCGGCGGCACCCCCTTCCGATTGCAGCTCGATTACATGTGGCACGGTCCCCCATATATTAGGGATAGCTTTGGCTGACCAGGTGTCCGCCAGTTCGCCCATCGGAGTTGAAGGTGTAATCGGGTAGATAGCCATAACTTCACTCAACTTATATGCGATATTAACAGCGGCTTCGTTGCCCTCAAGGGTAATGCTAGTAGCGGTTTCGAGTTGCATAGCTTCCTCCAAATGTAAAATTCACACTTACTCTTTGAAATTACCCTTTTTAGAACTTACCATAAAAGCGCTGGTAAGCCGCATGGGCAATTTCCTCGGCTTCTCTTAACGCTCGACAGGGCTGTTCTATTAGCAGCGGCAGTTCAACTGGCAAAGCTACGCTTGCCTTCGCCTGCTCCTTTAATTTCAAAGGCCAATTTTGCCTTTGATGAGCCCGGCCCCCCTGCCTAACCTGGTTCAATTTTCTTCTAAAGAATCCGCAACTATTTCGCCAAAACTTTAGCAGCATGCTTGAAAAACACAACCCTGCCAAAACCAGCACTACTACCACTCCCAGACTCTTGATTACGCCAACCAAGCCCACCATCCAGCTCAGCAACGCCAAAACCCCGATTACTCTCACCAGGATATTCCTTGTCATATACCATCTCACCTTCCTTGAGCTTCTCCTTGCAATTTAAATCAATTTCAGGAATAGTAGCACTAGCATAGAGAACGGCCTGCCCTGTGGTATTTAGACCGGACTGTAATAGCCCTCACAACCAGATTGGAGCTGAACGGGTATCATTGAAAAGAAACTGGGCAATCGGCGGGTCAGCCACGAGCGTCCGATTGGGGCGATTTATTAAGCCGGTATTCATAAATTTCTACCATTACCTTTCTTAGCCCTAATACACTTTGGTCAAAATTTTTTCATTCTAAAATTTTGTGCTTTATTTTAGACTTGACAAGCAGGTTTCTGCTAAGTTCGATACGTGCTCTTAGCATATAGTAGATAAATAGAATGGTCGGTTCGTTACCACACATAGAACAAGAATTGGGAACCCGCTTGCTAATCCCAGGCCAACAAAAACCAAATGTACCCTACCACACAGACAAAGGTTAGTTAAAGTTGTAGGCTTTAGCTTAGAACCGAAAAGGGATAAAGAGCAGCTAATGCTCTCAACCGAGTTTGAGGGGGAACTTCCGTGACA
>JBBQWM010000122.1:0-5682 GCA_038210655.1 Chloroflexia bacterium | reverse complement strand
TGGTTAAGCCCAGTGCAAGCCAGCTTGTCATGGGCTAATTGTCAATCCTTTAGAGCAAATTCGATTCAAATTGGGCTTAAAAGCATCGTTTTGGTACTTGACAAGCTCGTCAAAACCTTAACTTGTAGACTATGCCCTAAGACCATAGGCTACAAGCTAAAGTTACAAGGAATTTGTCAAATCGAGTGCGATGAGGCACTCAGCAATCAAAAACGGTCTGGAGAGATTATTGATTGCCAACGCTTTAAGTTTTGATCTGGTTAAGTCTAGTGCAAACCAGCTTATCAGGGGCTAATTGTCAATCCTTAGAGCAAATTCGCCTCAAATTGAGCTTAGAACGTCGTTTTGGTACTTGACAAACTCGTCAAACCTTAACTTATAGACTATGTTCTAGGATATATTTTTGAATGGTTTGGACTGGGGTGTCTACGGTCATCCGTTCTTATTGGTTGAACCCGTGTCACAAACTGACTCTCGTCCAACCTGCCCTGGGGTCTTGTCTTATGGTTTGACATAAGCTAGAATACGTTCAGACAATCAAGCATTCTTAGCAATCGATTTAACCTTTTTGTAAGCTTATAAATCCTCATTTCGGCAAAGAGTAAAAGGAGGCGGAATGAATAACAATTACGCCCTGGCAATCGAAAAACGACCGGTCAGCCACTGTTGGAAAGGGCGCGGCGGTTTTATGCCTATCGCTATTGTAGAACGCAGCATGCAAGGCACAATGGAAGATTGCTGGCGTTATTTTGATGGTCAGAACAATGGTCAGAAGTACACCATATCGGCCCATTATGGGGTCGGGCAGGATGGACAGGTCTGGCAATTTGTCGAGGATGAGGATACCGCCTGGTCGAACGGTGTGTTGCAGGCTCCTGACCTAAGTATCGATTGGCTCAAGGAAGTGTTTGAGGAGCAGGTTAACTGTAATTTGATAACCCTTTCGATAGAGTATGAAGGTTCTAGTGGTGAGCCTCTGACCGAACCGCAGTACGAAGCCGCCCTGTCCCTCCATCGCCAATTGATCGGGCGCTGGGAGATTGAAGCCGACGACAAGCATATTATAGGGCATAATCGGCTTGACACGGTCGAACGCTCTGCCAACCCTGGCCCGGCCTTTCCCTGGCAACGTCTTTTGAGTGACCTGTCCCAACCGTCTGCCGCTATTCAACACCCCGAAGTTGAAGTTCAGCCTGAAACCGAAATGCTGCCTTTTGCCGACGAGATTTTTGCTACACCAGTCGCTGCCAAAATTGTCGAAGATAGCCGGGTACAGCACGAGTTGCCCGACTTTTTGACCTCTGAAATGTCGCTACCTGAAATTCAGCCTACCTCGCCCGATTTTGTCCTGGAAGAGCCGGAAAAAGAAATGCATGTTTCGGCTATGGATGACTTGGCCCCTACTTCCAGCGATCTTAACTATCCTTTTGAATTGCCATCTGGCCCTGAACTCGAAACCCCAGAAGTCCCGGTTCTTTTCGAGGTAAACGAAACTCAAGTTAGCTCCTTTTTCGCCGATTTTGAGGAACCGACCGACCAGTACCCGTTTGAATTGTCGGGCGAAGCGCCCACCGAAGAGTTATCTTCGGAGGAATCAGCGGCGGCCCCACCTGCGTTCGAGGCTTTCTCGATGCCCCAGGCTGAGGTGCGCCAACCGGACTGGCAAGCTTCGTTTGAGTCGGCTAATGTCGGTTCCGTTACCGAACCGGAGCAGCCCGATTTCGAGTTACCTGATTTCTTGCAAGATGTCCCGACCGTCCGATCCCCATTAAGGCCGGAGGAAGCTTTTTCAGCGCCCAAAGCGCCGCCACCAGACGAAACATTTACTGCTTATAATTTCCCCGGCACTGGCTCACTTCATTATGAAGAACTGGATATGAGCATGCCGGAAGAACCCGAAGTAGAACTGCCTTCGCCTCCCCTGCTTGAAGCGTTAGAAGATGTTGCCACCCGCCCTGGCCCATCCAAGCCTGTTACTGCCCCCTTATTCGAGCCTGGCACGCTTCGGTCGGCCCCCGATAGCAAGCCGACCACAGCTAATCTGATCGAGCGAAGTGCCGCCCCTGGTACGGACGAAACTAAAATTAATCGGGCCAATATCGGTAGTGGTGTGATAGCGGTCGATTTAGCCAATATTCGGGTACGGCCCAGCTTCGACAAAGATACGATTTTGATTGAGGCGGAGGGCGGCACCCGCTTTGAGTTCGATGGGTGGGCCAATGGCCCGGAGTTGCGCGGTTCGTATCGCTGGTATCATATCAGCGAAGCCGAAGGTGGTGGCTGGACTCACAGCAGTCTGGTGGAGCTTGACCAGCCTTTTAACCCATGAACGAAAGCGAGTTAGCCTATTTGTGGGCCAACCCTGCCGAGCGTCAATTGCGCCATCTGGAGTTGCGCCAGCGCCATACTACTTTCCTGACCGACCGGGCCGAAAGTACCGAGGTTTGGGCAGTTGCACGTATCCTGGCGCATTTGCAACAATCGGCAGATTATTGGGAGCAGCCTGGCTTGCTTGATGCCGGATGTGGCCCTGGTCGCTATCTTGAGTTGATGCTTGACCCGACCTCCCTTACAATCGGTCGGCTAGTTGGGTTGGATCGTAGTCGTGCCGCCCTCGAAACGGCTCAGTCCCGTTTAGGTCAGCGGGCCGAAGTAAGTTTTGTGCAAGGCAATCTACGTCAACTACCCTTCGCCCAGGTCAGTTTTGGGGCGATTATGTGCAATCGGATGTTAAACCAGACTGGCGCTATCGGTGAGGCATTGGCCCAGGCTGCCACTGTTTTGAGGCCGGGCGGTTTCATCTTTATTGTAACCGCCGATAGCTTGGAGTCGTCCCCCCTGACGAGCAGCCACGAAACGGCTCTTCAAAAGTTGGGTTTTCCGGCCCCGTTTTACTGGCATAGCACTCGTTCCGACCAGCGTTTTCACCTTCAAAATGGAGTCGAATGGCTTGCGCCTCATTTTGGCGATATTAGCTCTGAGCTTTATGAACGCCATTTGACGTTCGATGACCCGGCAGAGCTTGGCGAGTATTACGCGACTGGGTTGCTCTTTTGGCGCTCTGAGCCAGCTATAACTATCAAACAATGGTTGGCCCTTTATAATAGCGTTGTGGCTGAGTTAGAAAGTAAGCTGCACACGAACAATGGTCGGCTGAGTTGGCAAGACGGCGCGGCTTTGTTCCGAGCCACCAGGGCCGTGTTATAATCCTTGCGACGGGTTGTAAAGATTTGAAATTCAGCTTGACCACACTAAATTATAGTTTACTTCCAGGATAAAAATGAGCCGAATAGACCAGCCCAAGTTACCAGCAGCCTTGTTCGAGCGACAAGTGATCCCGGCTTTGCGTAGCCCGGCAGACTTGCCGTTAGTACTGGCTTTGGGGTTGCCCGCCGCTATCATGCTCAAGGGCGATATTTTTGATGTAGAACGCTTGGCCGATCAAGGTCGGGGCAAGCTGGCTATTTTGTTGCACATCGATTTGATCGAGGGTATTGGGCGCGACCGGGCCGGATTATCCTATCTCAAGCAGCAATTTGGAATTGCCGGGATTGTCAGCACCCGCTCGAACCTGGTCAAAGAGGCCCGCAGTCTGGGCTTGCTTTCGATTTTGCGACTCTTTGTCCTCGACTCGGCGGCTTATGCCACCGGGATTCATCTGCTCAACAGCCTCAACCCGGATGCAGTAGAAATGTTGCCGGGGGTAGCCGTCCCCTACATTAAACAAGAATTGGCCCGCGATGTGCGCCAACCGATCATTGCCAGTGGCTTAATAAAAACCCCGGCTACGATCCGTGAAGTGATTGCTGCTGGGGCTTCGGCTATTTCGACCAGCCAGCCTGATCTTTGGAAATTCCAGCCCGACCGCTAAATTAAACATAATAATTATCCAATTGTGGGAGAAGCTTCTGCTCTCGATAAGAACGGTCTATGGAGGGGCAACCTTCCTTCGCCTTCCCCAAGTACTTTATTAGCGTCTTTCTCATACAGACTTTCCCTATTCCAGCCCAAACCGCCCTGATGGCTCAGGCTGCTTTTCTTAAAGCCACCCCTTTTATGTGAATGCGCGATGAAATTGGTACCATTTATGATGCTTACACTTTTGCCGAGCTATTCCCAACCCGCGGCCAGCCCGCCGAAGCACCCTGGCGGTTAGCTCTAGTCACGATAATGCAATTTGCCGAAGGTTTAACTGATCGTCAGGCCGCCGATGCGGTGCGAGGTCATATCGATTGGAAATATGCCCTCGGCTTAGAGTTGAGCGATAGTAGGTTCGATTGTCACTTAAGAAGTGAGTAAGTTCAACCTCCAATTAATTAGATTTAACTAACTCAATTAAAGAACTCATCAGTTTTAACGATGTATTAGCACTTTGAGTGCGATAGACTGGTTCCAGTAGCAAACTATAATGGACCCCTTTGTCAGGTTCAGACGCAACTTTGGTGCTAATACCAGCAATATTTCTCAGGCGAGGGTAATTCTTGTAATAGCAGGCTGAGAAACCTTCAGTAAACCAGCACAACGAATTGTACAAACACCTTTAGCACCAAAGTTGGCGCAGAGCCGGTTCTTGGGGACCATTATAAATATCAAGTGTTTCAACTAGGATATAATCCTGAATAGGGTTGAGTTCAGACGATGAGAAAGTTTGGCTATTTTTATAACGAAAATGAAACAGTTGTCGGGTAAATTGTCTCAAAAAAACATCGTAAATAATACGCCATCCTTATCCTTTAACACAGGACAACCAGGCGGTTTTGCATAACCCCCCGAGACGGTGTATTATACGATTTAGTGTAGCTATAATCAGAATTGAGGTAGCAGCGCATACTATTCCGCTCTAGTCGGATGGCTCAGCCTCGTCTCAGAAAGTATACTTTTTGAGACTGAAACACCTACGGGTCTCAATTTAGGTCTCATAATGGCATTATCACCACCTCTAAAATATTTTGAGACACAACCTTAACCGATCTAGGGCAGCAGTGCACCAAATCGGGGGGTTTTGCATAACCCCCTAATACCGGATTTCATTCCAATACTTGGCTATGTCGATGACCTGATTATTGGGCCGCTTGGCATTGCGCTTGCTGTTCGCCTGATTCCCCCAGCAGTGATGGCGGAACACCGGCACAATGCCACGGCACGCATTACGAACCGACCAACCAGCCGAATAGGTCCAGCGGTCATTATCACTATATGGATTGTATTGACAGTTCTTTTAGTATTTTGGTTAGCTAAAAGATTTTTTTGAATAATACCCCGCTACTTACAGCGGAGCGGCTTGAGCTTTTATGCGTAAAACACTCAATTTGCAATCTTCCTATCCTGGCTCCTCCTGGTTGGCGGTGGCACCCGCTATCCTACTGACGGGCTTCTTTGTGGTATTACCGGCAGGCTTGGGCTTACTCTCGACCTTCACCAATTATAGCCCCCAGCAAGCCAACTGGAAAGTGGTTGGCCTTCTCAACTACCAGCGAGTATTGGAAGACCCTAGGCTCGGTTCGGCTTTTACCAATGGGTTATTACTTACCGCGTTTACCATTCCAGTGGAGATTGCCCTGGCAGTGCTGGTGTGTGCGCTATTACGCAAGCCGTTTAGAGGGAGGAGCTTTATCCGGGTGCTGTTGCTCTTACCCTGGCTGGTCAGCCCGATGGCGGCGGGTGTGATGTGGCATTTCTTAT
>JBBQWM010000121.1:0-6468 GCA_038210655.1 Chloroflexia bacterium | reverse complement strand
ACTAGCACAGGCTCAAAACTAAATACCGTTGCATTGTTTCAGTCTCTTACCAGAACTTACTGATTTAAGCCTTTGAACTCAATTGCTTTATGCTCACAATTTGTTAATAGTATATTATTCTTATGTTGACGGCTATGGGGCGACCATAAAGGTCGCCCGAATTGGCCCGAACCGGGCGACCTTTATGGTCGCCCCTACAATGGCATACCTCTTTATACCAATATCCAGGTCATTTAAGAAAGCTAGACCTGCTAACCGATTTTCTTGGCCTGAGAAACCCACTTTTGCATAATCAACGCGCCCAGTAGCGCCCCCAAAGCTGCGGCTAGATACATTCCCGTAAGCCCAAACCATTCCAGCACCAAACCCAACAGCCAGCTACCGATCCCGATCCCCGTATCGTAGCCGAGGTAAAAGGCTACCACGCCCCGCCAGCGTTCGGTAGCCGGAACCAGTTCTACATGGTTCGCCATTACGCCCGGATGCAAAATACCCATTGCCGAAGCCATCAAGAGCATAGTAGCCAGTAGCATTATCTCCGAACCGACCAAAGCCAGCCCTAGCATAGCCCCGGCTTGCAACACAAAGGCAAAGCCTAACAAACGGTTGCGATAGCCCTGATCCAAAAACCGTCCGCTAACAATGCGGGTCAGGATAATGCCTATTCCATAGACAGTGTAAGCCAGCCCGGTTGGTTCCAGCCCGCGCCTTTCGGTGAGTAGCGGCAGAAATTGCAGAAAAGCCCCAAAACCTAGCCCAACCAGCCAGGCTATCAGCATCGGCAAATATAACCTTGACGGTATCGCCAGCATAGCCCGCCAGGAACGCTTCGGGCCGGACGGTTGGGCTATACTCTCGATAGGCAAGGCCAACGCTAATAAGCCGCTCCCTAGCGCCAGTACCGCCACCAGCCAGAAAGTGCCTTTGAGCGTCAGAATTTCCAACAGACTATTGATGATAGCCGGGGTAAAAGCCATTGCAACATTGGCGGCAGCCCCAAAGAGAGCTAGGGCCGCCCCTTGTTGATCGGGTAGAGCCAGGATCGAAATAAGGGCGGTTCCTGCCGTCGTAAAAGCGACATAGCCAAAAGCCTGGAGCAATCGCAGACCAAAAAGTAGGGTCGGCTCGGTCGTAAAGCTAACCAAAGCCGAGCCAAATATCAGTGAAGCTGCACCCAATAGCAATACCGGGCGAAATCCCCAACGGTCGGTCAGCGCTCCCGCTATCGGTCGTCCTACCACCGAAGCCACTCCAAACGCCCCCAAGATAACCCCAATCTGCCAATCCGGTAGCCCAAGTTGTACCAAATAGCGCGGCAGGGGAATAAGCAAGGCGTAGTAGGCCGCAAAAAAAGACAGGTTCCCCACCCAAATAGTCCAATAACCTTTTTTCGCCGCCGGAAGTAGTTTCATTTAGCTATTATAACCTACCAATCGGGGTTCGCAGCTATAAACTGCTAAATCCGGCTCTAATTTTTACCGAAAAAGGCGTTGCAGTCTGCGAAAACTTGTGCTATAACCAAAGGCAAGAAGGGCCATTTTTCAATTTTCTTGCGATTACTAACTAACCCTTCTGAACATTTTAGCGTCTGGAATTAGTTTTAAGTAGCAGGTGAAGTTATGCGGCTAAGACAAGCTTTACACAAATACAGCGCCGACCAGTATAAACGCTCTGAGTTGGTAAAAGGTCGGCTGGTGATCCGGCGCCTCCCTTATGTTTTTTCCAAACAGGGTTTTATCGAGAAGTATCTGAGAGATGCCATCAGTGACCATGCCAGTCGGTATGATTTGGGAACGAATTACGGAGGGGTGGGCCTGTTGATAGACACCGAACGGGAGGCTCCGACTTTACGCTGTTCGGCTATTACTTTGTTCAGGGACGAAAACAAGATCAAAACCGGCCAGGACGACTTTATAACTACGCCGCCCAACCTGGCGATAGAATTCATCAACCAGCCTGATTCGACCTATGAAGAATATTTTTCTAGTTTGATCGTCGGACACGATCACGAAGACAGCGACACTTACTGGCAGGATAAGGTAGCCGATTATCAGCGTTTTGGGGTCGGAAGGCTCTGGATTATTGACCTGACTGCCGAGGTAATTCATGAATTTCGTCAGCCGGATTGGAAATCCACTACCTTCAAACACGGACAAATCATTGATGCCGGTAAAGATTTCCCCGGCTTTCGTTGGCTGGTCGAAGATATTTTCTCTATTGAGAAGTTGCGGACTAATTTCGCGTTTGCTGCCCCTCTGAACGTAGAACTGGTCTTTCAGCTTATGTGGGAGCGCGAGAAAGCCGACCCTCCCATCGAAAGAAGTGTTGCCCAGATGCAATGGGAGGCGATCCCACTAGAAGAACAGGTCGAGCAACTCAAAAGATTGTTGGCTGAGAAAGAAAAAGAGCTATAACTTATAGCAAGTCGTAGAGCCATTAACCCTCTGTAGGAGCGAGCTTCTGCTCGCGATTGAATTTCTTTTTGACAACGCTTTTGCCAAAGCCAGGCGAACCCTTTGTAGGAGCGAGCTTCTGCTCGCGATTGGACACCTAGCTGCCAATTCCATCGCGAGCAGAAGCTCGCTCCTACAGGTAATCGGATAGCCCAAACTCTTTTTAGAAGAATTGATATAAATCAAATGTCTACCGAAGAAGAAAAACAAAAACAAACCAATGTCTCCCAAATAGCGGCGACTTCGACCCGGCCTGATGCGGTTGGGAATTATAAAAACCAGGTTGAAGCCGAGCGGCGGGTGCTGGATTTGCGCCACCAGATCGAATACCACAACTACCGCTATTACGTGCTGGACGACCCCCAGGTTACGGATGCCGAGTACGACGCGCTCTATCGGGAGTTACGGGCGCTAGAAGAACGCTTTCCCGAATTGATCTCGCCCGACTCGCCGACCCAGCGCGTGTCTATCGGTGGGGCCGTCAGCGAGTTTCCGAAGGTGCGGCACGAAGTCCCCATGTTGAGCCTTTCCAATGTCTTTAGCCCGCAAGAATTAGCCGAGTGGAGCGAACGAGCGAACAAGTATCTTGACCGGCGGATCGATTTTGAGTACACCGTCGAACCAAAGATTGACGGGTTGTCGATTGCGCTGCTTTACGAGAATGGGGTGCTGGTGCGGGGCGCGACCCGTGGCGACGGGTTAGTCGGCGATGATATTACGGTTAATCTCAAGACGATCAAGTCGATCCCCTGGAAGTTACGCGCCCCGGAAGCGGGCGAAGAATTGCCTTCGGTGCTGGAAGTGCGCGGCGAAGTTTACATGCCCATTTCGGCTTTCGAGAAGCTCAACCGCGAACTGGCCGAGCGTGGCGAAAAATTGTTTGCCAACCCCCGCAACTCTGCTGCCGGAAGCTTGCGTCAGAAAGACCCTGGCATTACCGCCAAACGTCCGCTCAATATCTATTTGTATACCCTGGCCCAGAAAAAGGGTGGCCCGGAAATCAAAACTCAGTGGGAAGCGCTCCAATATTTCGAGCGGTTGGGCTTTCGGGTTGCGCCCAACATCAAGCGGTGTGCGAATTTAGAGGAAGCCGGGGCCGCCGTAAAAAACTGGCTTGACCGGCGGGATAGCCTGGATTTCGAGATCGACGGCTCGGTTATCAAGATCAACGATTTTGCGACCGAGGACAAGCTAGGGTTTGTCGGTCGCGACCCACGCTGGGCTACTGCCTACAAATTCCCGCCCCGCGAAGCCGTCACGATCTTGAAAGATATCGACTGGCACAGCATCCGGCGTACCGGCACGATCAACCCGCTGGCGGTGTTGGAGCCAGTCAACATCGGTGGTATCACGGTCAAAAGCGCGACGCTCTTTAATGTTGATATAATCGAAGGGCTGGGGCTACGGATTGGCGACCCGGTGTTGGTCAAGCGGGCAGGCGATGTAATTCCAAATCTGGTCAAGGTGATGGAGGAACGGCGCACCGGGGCCGAAACGCCGGTTGTGCTGCCCTCGGTCTGTCCGGCCTGTGGCGCTCCTACTACCCGTCGCGAGGACGAAGCGGGCGACAAAGCCCCCAAAATCTATTGTACCAACACCCCCTATCAATGTCCGGGCCAGATGCGCGATTGGATCGCCTTCTTTGCGGCGGTGCGCGGGGTGGAAGGGATGGGCGAGAAGATTGCCCACCGCTTTTTTGATGAAGGGTTGGTACGCGACTTTGGCGACATCTATTATCTAAAGAAAGAGCAGTTGTTAGAGCTAGACCGCTTTGGCGAGAGATTGGCTGACAAACTGCTAAATCAAATCGAAGCCAGCAAGCAGCAGCCGTTGGACAACCTTTTGATGGCACTGGGTATTTCGCAAATCGGCTATAAATCGGCGGAAATGCTGGCAAACCACTTTCACAGCCTCGAAAATCTGATGGCTGCCGACACCGAAAGTATCGCTCAGATCAAGGGGATGGGCCAGGTAGCGGCCCGTTGTATCGTCGAGTTTTTCGCCAACCCGCTCAACCTGGCAGTCGTCCAGAAGGTCATTCGGGCCGGGGTGCGGACGGCAGACCCTATCGAAGAGGACGGCGGTACAAAACCGTTAGCAGGGAAGACTTTCGTTTTGACCGGAACCCTGGTAAACTATGGTAGAAAACAAGCCGAAGAATTGCTCAAGCGCCGGGGTGCCACGATTGGTAGCAGTATCTCAAAAAATACCAGTGTATTGGTGGCTGGCACTGACCCCGGTAGCAAGCTGACCAAAGCCCAGCAGTTGGGCCTGACCATTATGGACGAGGCCGAGTTTAGCCGACTGTTAGAGGATTAAGGAATAAAGAGAATGCCTTTTACCGAACCGATCAAGACTGATGCACCGATGGATATTGTTCGTCGGATTGCGCGTCTGGCAACTCTGTTGCTCGAATTGCGTACCGAGTACGAGCGGCGGCCTCGCCCTGACCTCCTGGTTCAGATGCAAGAACGCGCCGCCGAACTGCACGATCTGGCGAACCAACTCCCAGTCACAAAACAATCGGATTCCTCTCAACCGAGCCAGGGTTAGTAACGCTTGTTTGAATAAATTTTGGGAGCGCTAGTGTCGCCCGGTTTCGATTATAAAATTCGTTAAAATTACAGGTTTTGGCCTGTAATTTTTTTATTTCCGGCAGCGTTTCAAATAGTGTGTACACCAAGTGAGCAGACAGTTATTATTTTTAATTTATCCAGATTTATTCAAGGCGTTAGCAAAAGGAGCGTGTGTTATGGCTTTCAAACAGATGGGGTTAAGGTCGGGCCGGACGCGAAATTGGTTTTTCGTAGGGTTGGCTGGGCTGGTCTTAGTGATAATTTTGGCGATGATAATCGGCATTGTAACCAATAACCGTAGCGAGTCTTATGCCGTAAACAGTCCGGGTTATTACACTTCCGAAGGCGGTGCGACTGCGACTGCGGCTCCAGCAGCGACCACCGCGGCGGCAGCCACCGCCGCCGCCTCTGCCGCAAGATTCGCAGACAATGCTGCACCGGGCGCGAGTAACCCGGCCCAGCAGGGTCAATCGTCTAGTCAGCCTTTACCCGCCGACCGCTTGATAATCCGTAATGCGACCGTTTCGCTCACCTCGAACGATGTTGATAAGACTTTACTGGATGTGCGGACGCTGGCTGCCGAAAAATCCGGGGTAGTCTTTCAGTCCAATTCTTCGGTACGTAACGATAAAACCTATGCCAGCATCACGATCCAGGTTCCGTCGTCGGCTTTCGACGAAACGTTGAACCGGCTTCGCAAGCTGAATGGCGTAAAGGTCGAGAACGAAAGCGCCAGCAGCCAGGACGTGACCGAAGAATACGTCGATATAAAGGCCCAACTTAACAACCTGAAAGCCACTGAAATCGAACTGCTAAAGCTCTTGAGTAAGGCGACTACTGTCAGCGATATTCTAACCGTGCAGCGTGAGGTAAACAATGTGCGAAGCCAGATCGACCGATTGCAAGGCCGCGCTACCTACCTCGAAAAGAAAACCGATTTATCCAGCATCACGATTAGCCTTGCGCCGAGCGGAGTTGCCTCGACCGTAAAAGAGGGCTGGGATATTGGGCAGGTCTTCGAGACGGCCTGGGCCGGGTCGTTGCGCGGTCTGCAAGGGTTAGTTAAGCTTTTGGTAACAGTGGGGGTTTGGGCCATCTGGCTTGGCCCGTTGCTGGCGCTGTTCGTCTTCCTGGTGGTCTTTGCCTTCCGGCGGCTACGAACCACCCGCCCCCAATTGCCACCCACTGCTCCACCTCCGCCTGCCGAAGGGATGACGGCGTAAGGGCAATACCATTCAAATAAGGGTAGGATTTGTCATTCTGAGGCGGGGCATTACCCGGATTAGAAACTGACCACCTAATACCAAGTCCTGCTAAGTAGTAAACTCATGTCACCCTGAACGAAGTGAAGGGTCTGGGTTCGTGGGCTAGAGCCAGGTACAGGAAAAAGATTCTTCACTTCGTTCAGAATGACATCTACCTAACCGGACTTGGTATAA
>JBBQWM010000120.1:0-7218 GCA_038210655.1 Chloroflexia bacterium | reverse complement strand
AGCCTGAGCGCACCAGGGTTTAAGTCCTTGCACTGTGCGGTCATAACAAAGATTACATTTTTTCATTAAACGCGCTGACGTGTCGAACTTTGGCACACCGAATGGGCAGGCATAGATGCAGTTGCGGCAACCGATACAGCGTGATGGATCAGCCATCTGCACCACCCCTTCCGGCGTAATAGCAATCGCCATCGCCGGGCAAACCTGGGCGCAAGGTGCAACCGGGTCCGTACAGTGCATACAAACTGTCGGCTGGGTAGCCACGCTGTGACTTCGCTCTATAAAATCCACCATGACCATACTCTCACCCTTGTGCGAGTCACATTCGCGACAGGCCGCTTCACAGGCCCGACAACCGATACAGCGAGACGGGTCAACAAATAATGTTTTTATCGTCATTAACTTCTCCTGACCAAACTAATCTTGTTTGCCCTGACCTTATGCCGGTGCTTTTGTTTCACCTACCGCATAAGGGAACATTTTAGGCGCGGTTTCGGGTGTAAAATTTTGTTTTGCACCTGTCCCGTCGTGAGCTACCAGCGGGGCGTTCAGTTTTTCCAGGGTAGCAGCACAAACTTTATATTCAGGTATCTTGACGGTCGGATCAACCGCCGAAATAGTCAACTGATTGACCGCCTCCTTATGTCCATAGTGAAATGGAATAAACAACGTATCAGGCCGGATTGTCGGCACAACCACCGCCTTTAGCTCCATCGCCCCACGTGGAGTACGCACCCGCACCAGTTCGTTATCCACAATACTTAGCCGCGCCGCTGCCTGCGGGTGAACTTCTACCCAGGGTTCGGGGGCTTGCGAATTGAGAAAGCCCAAACGGCGAGTTTGATTGCCGCTCAAATAGTGATAAACCACCCGCCCGGTAGTCAATCGAAAAGGAAAAGCCGCGGTAGGTTCTTCTGCCGGAGGAGTATAGGGAATGGGGAAAAAGCGAGCTTTGCCATCAGGGTGGCCGAACCGCTCCGTAAAAAGACGGGGCGTGCCGGGGTGGTCGAGAGTTGGGCAGGGCCAGAAAACTCCTTGCTGGCGGTCAATTTTCTCCCAGGTGATGCCGTAATAATCGGCTACTCCACCTTTCGAGGCCAAGCGCAGCTCCTCCCAAATCTCCCGACTCGATTTGAATGGGAAATACTTGCCCCGCCCCAGACGTTGCGCCAAATCACACATAATAGCCCAATCAGTACGGGCCTCGCCGGGAGGATTAGCCGCTTTGTTGATTTTAACTACCCGCCCTTCCAGGTTAGTAGTGGTGCCTTCATCTTCGCACCAGACCGCCCCCGGTAGCACTACGTCCGCCCGTTCGGCAGTTTCGGACATAAAAAAGTCTATCACCACCAGAGGGTCAAGCTTATCCAAAGCTTTCTGCACAAGCGTGTTATCCGGCAGCGAAACCATCAAATTTGAGCAAAGTATCAGGCAACTTTTGATTTCACCTTCGGCCATCAGATGCACCATTTCGGTTGCCGCCGCCCCTTCCCAGGGTAGTTCTTCAACCGGAATACCCCATACGTCGGCTACTTCCTGGCGTTCTTTGGGAACATCAATATGGCGGTAGCCCGGCAACTGGTTAGCCTTCTGGCCGTGTTCACGTCCCCCCTGCCCGTTGCCCTGCCCGGTCAACATTATAGTGCCGCCACCTGGTTTACCTACCTGACCACGTGCCAGAGCCAGGTTGATACCAGCCAAACAATTGTTGACTCCGTGTGTGCTATGCTCAATCCCGCGAGCATGCATAATCAAGGAGGTAGTGGCTCGTCCGTAGATTTGAGCAGCAGCCAAAATCCGCTCGGCTGGCACACCCGCAATCTCTTGAGCCATTTTCAAGGTGTAGGGTTCGACTTCGGCTTTGACCGCTTCCCAACCTACCGTGCGATTGGCAACATAATCTTCGTCAACCAAACCATCATGGATAATCTGGCGCAGCATCGCGTTCAACACAACGATGTCGGTACCGGGGCGTACCGGCAGCCACACGTCGGCAGTGCGAGCGATAGGGGTTTCACGCGGGTCCATTACAAGCAGCTTTGCTCCCCGGTCGCGAGCCTCCCAGACCCAGCGCATTACAATCGGAAAACATTCGGCCACGTTCGAGCCGATTGCCAAAATACAGTTCGCCAAAGGAATGTCCGGCATCGGCACGGGAGCGCGGTCAATCCCGAAAGCTCTAGCGTAAGCCATCCCCGCCGCCGACATACACAACCGCCCATTGTAATCTATATGCCGCGTGCCGATACCCACCCTGGCAAACTTACCAGCCAAATAGCATTTTTCATTGGTCATAGACGAGCCGCTATATACTGCTACCGCATCGCGCCCGTGTTGGGCCTGCACTTCCCGCCAGCGTTGGGCCACGTAATCAAGCGCCTCATCCCAACTTACCCGTTCGAGGGGGCTGCCTCTACCATTTTTACGCATCATTGGATATTTCAAACGGTCAGGGTGATTAACTTGCTGATAGGCTACGATACCTTTGGGACAAAGTGAACCCAGGTTATGCGGAAAGTCACGGGGTTCGACTCCAATCACCTGACCTTTTGCTACCTTGAGGTGCATCCCACACTGTACGCCGCAAAAACTACAATGCGTCGGTACAAGCCGTTCGGCTACTTTGTCAGCTTCTTGCCACTCGACACTTTTACGACCTGCCCCTTCAAAGTCGTAATTAAAATCCCGTTTTATATCAAAAGTATCTTTATTTACGCTCATAATATTCCTCTGGCATTACAGAAAGTCCCTACCCATCAGCTGATAATAAGCCTGACCCCGCAAAACCCGCTTACAAGTCGGACAGTATTCTTGCAACAGACCGCGCCCATCACCCAAATCGTAGCGTTGCCCCAAATCATTTAAAGTGCTGTTCAAATCCTGGATAAACTGGAGCGAAGGTAGCTCCTCGTGACAACGGACGCATTGTCCAGTTTGGGGTTGCGGGCCATAATGCTCGATTTCCTGATTAACAGTTTGATAAAGCGTGACTCCAATGCTGGCGGGTCGCTCTATTATGTGGAAAAATTTGCCAAAAGGTAGCGAAAGCAACCACGCCACCACCACCGCTTGATGCGTGAGCGAGATAAACCAGTAAAAACGTCCTTCCCACCACAGCGATGACGCGGTGAGTGCAAAACCCGTCACAGCGATTGCCAACAGCAAAATCAGTGGCATCAAATCAAAGCCGAACCTTTGGGTAATTAGCAAACCAGCATCAGTCACTCGTCGCCATAACGCGATACCTAAACCAATAGTTAGCAATGCACCTGTAAAGTCCAACCCGTGAAAAATAGCAAAACCTGTCCCGGCTTCAATCGGGAACTGGAAAAGGGCGATACCAAAAAACCAGGCTTGATAATTATCGGGTGGGACAAGGGTAAAATGTATCCAGCCGAAAGTCAGGGGAAAAGTAATCGCGCACGACAGCAGCACGCCCCAAAAAATCGTCATGTGCATTACCCAGCGGAGTTTGCTGCGTCGCCAGATAAAAGTTTGGGCGAAAATATCGGTCCACCAGGCACGGGGAATCAGCAGTGCATAACGCCGGAAATTACGCCACGAAAGAAAGTTCTTCCAACCAGCCTTGAAATAACGCCAGGTGGGAGGCCGCTTAATCCATAAAGTATAGCGATAAACCAGGGCCGCCAGTGCGATTACGGTAGCTACGGCATACCCAATCAAGGCCGAGTCAAAATCCTTGAGGCCGCGCGACCCCAGGTAAATCAACGCTACCAACACCAGGGCGGAGATTATCGCCAGCAACACAGCCGAAGGTTTTTGTTGTCGTGACACAATAATTTTCCTTCCACTTATAGCGGCTCAGATAACTTTACACTTAAATAAATTTGTCTGGGTAAAGCCAGTGTGATGTGAAAAGCCAAGTAAAAATTCAAAACTTTACTCACTAACCTAGCACAAATCAAGCCACCGTAATATCTTCACCTTGGTTTATTTTGTTGGCACGTCCGTTAAGATCAAAAACGCTCAACAAAAAGGCACTGTCCTCTAAAGCCACGACTTCGTGCAAACGTGGTTCTTCTAACACCAAAAGTTGACCCTGCCCTAGTTGGCGTTGTACCATAATCGGAACAGAAAGAGTCGTTAGGCGTATGAATCAATATAGATTGAGCGTGATACAAGGCTATCAAAGCTATTTAATATCAGTTAATCCTCCAAATTAGCTGAAACACCCATTGTTATTTATCCCTTTGGGATAGCTTAAATTTCATCACCGACTCTTTGTGTTCCTATTATGGTACAACCCGAAGACAAGCTACCAGAGACCTCCTCGACCCAGTCCAACGCATCGAGCGCCGGGCCAGAACGAGATTAAGCGTCTTATTTATTTTATGGTAAAAAGAAAACCGCCAGCTATCGCACTGGCGGTTTTTGCTACTCTGCTACGCTTTGGTCTAGTTTATGAGGTATGAGGGTTGGAGAATAAGAGGAACTAATTAGGCTTCTCTAAGATTTTAACACGCCTTGAGATGGTTGTCAACACTACTGGCGCATATTGTCAAAAACTTGATTAGCTCAAAATCTATATTTACGTTTGTAATAATTTACTAAAGCTATTGACAATATGCGCCAGTAGTGTATAATAAAAGCGAGTGACTTGGCTATTGACAATATACGTTATAATAATATTTCCAAGCAGGGAACTTTCACTACCAACATATATTGTCAATAGCTTGACAGAATAGTCAGGTTATTGACACGACATCAGAAAGAAGCCATGACTAAATTAGCTAAGCAGGAAATCACCCACCTTCAAAAGTTGCGTGGGCCAAACGAAGGCGGCAACGCGAACCTACCGGGAGATGCAACTGGCCCGGCGCGAGAGTTGTGGTTGCTGTTGCATGCCCCGATAGTCGGGACTGATGAGAAACCGAAATTGTGCCGACTACCGAGCATAATCGTAGATAGCACAACTTTCGCGGCTTATCAGAGGGCAGCTGATAAGCAAAAGGATTTGGGAGAAGATAAATCCAATCCTATTATGCAACCGACCCACTGCCAGAAGATAAACTACTGGCGTAGAGATAAACGATTGTGGTTTATATACTCCGCTCCCCCGGTTATCAAGTCGGGGGTCAAAATGGGACAAACTCGGCATAGAAGCCGAGTGCTGGCACTTATAAGTGAGGAAGAGCTTCTAACAAACGAAACCGTAATTGCTAAAAAATATTGCAGGCTGGTTCAGACAGCTACGTTAAGCAAGCTCTTACGAGTAGAGGAAGCGTCCAGCATACCAGGGGAACTAGAATTAGTGACTCAACTGCCACAAGTCCGGGTCTCCGCCAGTGAGTACGATTCGTGGCTTATATACGATGATTTGTATAGCGAAAACAATGGTATTTTTGAGTGATTACTCCCTCGGCTAAAGCCGGGGCCGTGCTAAGGAAAATGGTAAAATTATGACAGACGAAATAGAAACCGAAGTAGAAACAAAAAAATGGCTGACTGCTCTGGAAGCATCCAAGATCGCTGACGTTTCAATCATGTCTATCAGCGAGTGGGTCAAGAAGGGAAAATTCAACGACACTGAAATCGTTCGGCAGGGCGAGTTCTATCGCCTCAGCCGGGAGGGACTAGAGCGCGTGATAGCGGAGCGGTCTATCGCCCGGAAGAGCCGTCAGGTAGCTTTCCCGACCACCCCAGAATACATCGCTTCGGAGCTGTCAAAAGCCGGTGGGCTGGAGCGCACCTGCAAGGCTGGTGGAATGACCTGGCCTCTGACCGAAGTATTTTGGCATAAAGACAATGCCAAATACATGAACGGCTTTAACACCCGTTGCAGGTTGTGCCGGAACGGGAAAAGTTGTTCAATTTATTTAAACCCTGGTGAATCGCATCCTCAAGAAGTTCAAAAAGAAGTTCAAAAAAGTCGGTTGGCGGCGCAAAGCGTTCTTCTCATAGCGGGGGACGTTGAGTTGGTAAATGAAATTAAGAACAAGTTGGAAGCCCTACCGGGCTTTATCAGTGTAAAGGAAGTCCCGGCCAGATTGAATAAAATCCGCTTGCTGGCGCTTTACGACCAGCAAGCGGTTGATAGTTACTGTAAAACGAGGGAAGATTTTTTCAATGACCCGTCAATAGCTTCTTGGTGGTCATACTCTGGGTAGCTACAACTTACTATAGCACCCTCGTCCGAAACAATGATCTGAGTGAAACCCGGCAAGAGTAAATCTGCCGGGTTTTGTTTTAACTCTACATCTAACAAAGATCGCAAGAGGCCTTAAAAAGGCCGATTTAAACTGCGGGCTTGAGGGCGGCTAAGCGGCTGAGCCTGGTTTTAGCTCTAGGAACCTCGTTAAGCCAGGCATATATTCGCACTAGATTTAACCCGACCGCCGTTAAAATAGGCTGTAAATGGGTCTTAGCCAGCCCTCGATAGCGGCTACGTCTTAGCTTGAATACTCGCACCGCTTGCGAAAGAGTGCCTTCAATCCCGGCTCGCAAGTCGGCCGATTGCTTAAATTGAAGCGTAGTTTGGTATTGGCGTTGCCGCTCGATAGCTTCATGCTCGGCCTGGGGGCGTAATTGTAATATCCGGCCAGTATGTTTCATATTGGTACACTTCTCTTTAACCGGACAACTAAAACAATCTGTTTTGGCAAAAGTTACTCGAATGACTTCTTGCTCTTTGGCAGTGGTTTTAGATTCCCATCTGGCACTGATTTTACCTTCGGGACACTCGGCCCGTGCACGTTACACCAATCCCGATGAAGTAGCAGTTAGTATCGGCAAAGCTACTACCTTCTTCACTGCCAATAGCCGAATTACTAGCTGATAAAGTAACGAAAGCCCTTTTGATTATTAAGGTGGCTTTCGTTACCCAAAATTAGGTTTGATAGAACATTTGGAAAATCAGCACCTTCTATTTTTTTGCCCATTTTGGCGCATTTACGCTGTTTAGAATCTCGACGAATTAGCCTCAAAAAATCTCCGCCTATCATTATTACATCTATGTAGAACAGATTACTACGTAAAAATTGTGAAATGAGCCTAGTTAGAAGCAGGAGCAGACTCTTCCCTAAATAGTTTGGTATAAACATGCCCCGCAGGAGTACCGGTAGCACTACATTAAACGGTGAAAGTTCGGAGGGAAGTTGAAAAAGAGGCGTTCATCTGGCACAATTTGGTTATGAGAAAAATACAACCAAACCAAATGAACGCTAGTGAGCAATATTGCTCTAATCCCTATTGTGCCTT
>JBBQWM010000119.1:0-7321 GCA_038210655.1 Chloroflexia bacterium | reverse complement strand
GTCTTGTCACCCTGAGCCACAGCGAAGGGTCTAGATTCTTCGGCGGGGAGCTATCTATGGCAAAATCCAGGCCATCCCCCGCCTCAGAATGACATGGCCTGAGTAGTTAAGAAAATTTTCTAATATATACTTACCTCCCCGGTTTCGGGTGTGGCATAGTCTGGCTAGTTTGCAAAAATCTGACGTTCACCCCTTTCTATAGACGGCGTTGACGCTAAGGCTGATTGCTGCTAAAATCAGCCAGTCCCAGTTTTGTGCTGAGGCTATGGGGATAACTGAGTTATTTATAGATATTGAGAAAAGAAATTTAAAGCGTAGGGGCGGGATTATAGTCACAACTGAGCAGCGTGGTCAGGTAGGGTCGGACCAGCCAGAGAACATAACCAAAAACAGTCGATGGGCAGGGTGGTTGAACAAGACGCAAACCACCTTTTTTGGCTGGCTGCTCGGTTTGCTAGGGGCGGCGGCCTATCTGAGTTGGTTGGCGCTTCCGTCGCGGCTTCCGGCCCTGGGACTGATCGGGCTGGTAGTGAGCGGGGCCGGGTTGCGCGTCTGGGTGCGGCAAGGCTGGGCGCTACGAATACGGGCCGAATATGCCGGGTTGGGCCTGATTTTGTTGGGGGCTGGGCTGCTACGCTTTGTGGCTTTACGCCAGAATTTGCCCTACTTCGATAACCCGGACGAGCCAACCCTGACCAACGCTGCGATCCGAATGCTGCAAACCGGCGATCTCAATCCGCACTTCTTTCGCTGGCCCAGCTTGCCTTTTTACATCCAGTTCGCGGTCTCGCTGCCCCAGTTTCTATCCGGCGTTAGTAACGGCAGCTATACCAGTTTGAAGGGCATCGTACCGGACGGCTTCTTTTTGGCGGGGCGAACTGTTTCGGCTACGCTGGGAGTAGCCACCGTTTTTGTTAGCTGGCTGATCGGACGCACGCTTTATGGGCCGGGGGTCGGGCTTTTGGGAGCGGCGATCCTGGCAATCTTGCCACTACATAGCGAACATTCGCATTATGTCACCCCTGATATAACGGTAACGTTTTTCGCGACCATGACGCTATTATTTGCCGCCCTGATTTACCGCACGGGCGAACGACGTTGGTACTTGTGGGCTGGGGTAGCGGCAGGGCTGACCTTTGGCTCGAAGTATAACGTGGGAATAGTAGTATTGATAGTGATTCTGGCCCACTTTTTGACCGAAAAAGAGCGGCGCGGACGGTTGCAATGGTTGGCGGCTTCGGTCGGAGTGGCAGCGGCTACCTTTGTAATCACCACCCCTTTTATGCTTTTCGATCTGGCAGGCTTTTTGAACGAAATCGCTTTCCAGGTGCGCCACTACACCATCCTGGGACACGGAACCGCCAGCGAGGGAGCCAGTTGGTCGGCCTATCTGACCGATTTCTGGCAAGAAGGCTTTGTCTATCAGGCTTCTTTGGTGGCATTGGGAGGGGTCGGGCTGGCCCTAGTCAGGCAACGGCGGGCGGATTGGCTAATCGTCTCTTTGCCAGTGGCGGGATATTTCTTTTTCTCGACCGCAAAAGTCCATTTTGCGCGGAATCTGCTGCCGCTCTTGCCGCCTCTGGCGATTTTGAGCGCGGTTTTCCTGCTGGCCCTGGTCGGTTGGCTGGTAAAACGCTTGCCCCGCCAGTGGTCGCCAAAAAGCAGAACCACGGTACAGGTTGGTCTACTGGTGGTGTTGGGGATAAGTAGCTTCTATTTTTGTATGCTACACTCGATCCTGACCGACCGCTATTATTTACAGCCGGACACCCGTCAACAGGCCGGGCAGTGGATCGTCGCCAACTTGCCCGCCGGTTCTAAATTGCGGTTGGAACCCTTTACGCCGCTGTTACCAACCGACCGCTACCGCAATGCGGGGGAACAACGGCCTATCGGAGCGCATCCGCCGCAGTGGTATCAGGAGCAAGGTTTTAATTATCTGATCGCCAGTTCTTACCAGTACATTGATCTGAGCAGTAGCGATGTGCAGGCTGCTACTAACTATCGGCTGGTTGAGCAACAATTCGAGTTATTACGTGAGTTTAAAGGCAATAGCCGTGAGTATCCCGGCCCTACTATCAAAATTTATAAGGTTAAAAGTTAACAATGCTAAACAATTCTTCGAGCATCCTGCTTGATCCCGGCGTAAGCCTCCCGACCGACGACGAAGCTGAAAAAATAGTGATGGTAATCGTGCCAACCTATAATGAGGCCGAAAATATTGCGGCTCTGCTGGAAAGGCTGTTTGGGCTAGGCATTGCCGGGCTGCGAGTCACGATAGTAGACGATAATTCGCCAGATGGAACCGGGAAAATAGCCGAGGAATTGGCCCATGAAAAATATCCGGGCAAAGTTGAGGTACTGCACCGACCCGGCAAAATGGGTCTTGGCCCCGCTTATATTACCGGCTTTCAACATGCTCTACACAAAGGGGCGGCCTATATTGTCGAGATGGATGCCGATTTCTCGCACGACCCGGCCATGCTCAAACGCTTTTTGGAAGTGATGCCCGAATCGGACGTGGCGGTCGGCTCCCGCTATGTGGAGGGCGGGTCGCTCGATAAGCGTTGGAAATTACTCCGGCGCGTCATCAGCAAAGGTGGCTCAATATACGCACGGGCCATTTTGGGCCTAAAAGTGCGCGACACCACCGCCGGCTTCAAAATGTTCCGCCGTGAGACGTTGGAACGCCTGCCCCTCGACAATATTCGCTCCAATGGCTACTGCTTTCAGGTCGAAGTGGCCTATTTGTGCCAAAAATATGGCTTTCGCGTCACCGAAGTACCGATCCATTTTAGCGAGCGAGTAGCCGGTTATTCCAAAATGAGTCCACGCATCGCTATCGAAGCGGCCTGGAAGGTTTGGCAAATCAGGTTCAGATATTAAAATTCCCCACCTCTAGCAAGTTGCAGAGATATAAAACCCTTGTAGGAGCGAGCTTCTGCTCGCGATTGAAGCCGCAGCTGGGTGTTCAATCGCGAGCAGAAGCTCGCTCCTACAGATAATCGTATTGTTAGGGCGTAAACGGATCATGACGGCTATAAGATTTTAATAACTACTGAGATCGGGCAACCACATAGGGTTGCCCCTACCCAGAATCGGTTGTAGGGTGCGACTTTATCAGCCGTCATGAGTAGCTGACCGAAAGTCCGGTTGCCCCACCCAGAATCGGTTGTAGGGTGCGACCCTGTGTGGTCGCCCAAAGGGTATGACTGTGTAGTTACAGATTTTAATCCCGTTCACCCTGTACATCCCTGTTAATAAACCTCTCAGACCGCTTTAGTCATGAGTGAACGTTGCATCTGTTCGAGCTTGCCAAGTTCGGTCATGGTTTCGGCCAGCTTGAGCTTACCGTCCAGGTTGGAATCATTTTCCAACATTTCCTCGGCCCGCTTTTGAAGCTTATCGACCCGTTCTTGCTGGGCGTTTAGCTCCTTGTAGTCGATCACACCGTCCGCCATCACAATTTGCCAGCTTGCCATCCGGCCTACCTGCCGCTCGAAAACGGGCTGCATGCTACTTGGGTCGAACCAGTTGGCCCGCCGGGAGGGTCCGGACATCGGGGCCGGATAGGGCGGTTGGGACTGACCGGGAGGGCCATAGTGATATGCCTGGTTCTGGTAAGTCTGATAGCCAGGCGCGGGCGAGGGTGTCGCAGGCCACTGCGAGGGCGCATTATAATAAGGAACCGCCGTCAGCGTATTGGCCGGTCGCCCGCTTCGGTTGAAAATATAGCCATCCAAAAAGGCCCAAAAACGGTTGTCCAATTCGCTTTGTTGCCATGCTCCATAGGCTGCCGTAAAAAGCAACGGTGGCAACAGCACGGCCCCAATCGCGCCACTGGCGATCTTGTCGCCCCAGCTTTCTCCGCCCAACTCGACCAGTACCTTGCCGTCCGGTTGAGGCGTAAATACAACCGTCAACGAGTAGGCCAGCCCGACCAAAAACCGAGCGCCCTGCTGCTTGCCGATCTGCAAAACCGTTCTACCGTTATAATCGTTATAAAAGGTGCTATCAAAATTGTCACGCCGGAAGAAATCCGCTCCGGCTCCGGCTAATTCCTGGATATTTATTCCATTCGTTTCGTAAAATCGCGCCTGTGTCATAATTAGATCGCTCCTTTCGGCTGAGCGTCCTCAGCTTCGGCAGGGGCCGGGCCGGTTTTGCTCCGGGAAGCTTCTTCCAATTCTACTCGCGCCCGCATTGCCGCCAGCACCGCACGTTCGGCCAATAATTCAGTTACCACCGTGTGCTGGTTGTCATCTAACATTGGTTCCAACTCGTGCAAAAGCTGGTTGACCTTTTCGGCCTGGGTCTTGATCTCGCGGTCGCCCACCGCCATTTCGGGGGTCGGGTTGTCATTCATAAACATCTCCTATCGGTCATCAAGCCTGTAAAATTTGCACCTTGCAAATTCATCTTACATCTAGTTTGACACGTCTTCTGGAAGAATGTTTCGACGGAGTTTTCGGCTGGTCAATTTCATTTTACCAGCAAAAAGCCTGACAGAGCAAGATTAATGCAGAATCGAGAATGCAGAATGCAGAATATGGATTTAGCTGATACCTAAAACCTTAGTAACTACCCAGCCGTGTCACCCTGAGCCGCAGCGAAGGGTCTAGATTCTTCAGCGGGGAGCGATCTTTGGCAAAAATCAGGTTAAGCGCCCGCCTCAGAATGACATGAGTCTGTAGTTACAACTTTTCTCTGCGTCTCTGCGATGAGTAGTTACAAACCTAACACCTGATACCTGATTTCTGATACCTGATTTCTAATTTCTGATTTCTAATTTCTGTTATCAAATCAATTCGCGCTGCCAGAGAATTTCCTCGACGCGGCTCAGGCCGATCTTGAGGTGACGGCGGAAACTACTAAACGGCACATCAACCAGTTCGGCGGCTTGCTCCTGAGTGGCTGCCGGGTGCAAGTAAGTATGGTAAAGGGCGCGGTAATATTTAGCTTCACGTGGCGAGGCTTGCAGCGCTTCGCAGGCTTCCTTTACCAGGCTTTGGAGGGCCGTGACCCGTTCTGCATTGGTAGCATTTTCGGTGATCCGCTCGACGACCACCCGCGAACGCAGCAACGGGTTTTGGTGCAGCGAACCGGGCCGGGCATAATCGCGCAAAGCTTCGCCGACCGCCTCAGTGAATTCCGGCTCACTTAGTACGACCAATGGGGTAGCCGAGGCAGGCCGGGCCGTTTCGGTAGGCTTAGGGGTGATCTCGCGTTCAGCCAACATGGTCAACCAGGCTGCTGGAGGCATGGCCCGCCAATCGTGACCGTAGGTTCCATAGCAACTTCCGTCAACCTCGAAATTGACCTCATTTACCCGTGCTAGACCAGCGTATTCAAACATATTGTTCCAAAATTCCGGCTCCCGACAACCAAAGAAACTGTAAGCCAGCCCTGACGTCGTAAGATAATGCTGTACCGCAAAGACAAAGACCAGGCTTTGGGTCGCCGATACGTTTTGATAACCGTCACGGGCCATCCAGAAGCGGAAGAAAGTAGCGCTTTCACCCGGTCGAAGCGGAGCATTTTGCTGTAAAAAATACCAGGCCCGCCCGATCGCCGGGTCAGTTTGGACATCTTCTTCCGACAACAGATGTAGCCCAACCATCGACAAAAAGCCCGCCACCTGCTGTTTGCTGTCACGTAGCACCCGCACGCCTTCGGGTTGTCGGCGGAACCAATATTGGGCCAACCGAGCGGCCTCGACTCCCTCGTGTTTTTCGACCATCGCCAGCAAGACGGGTAGATCGGTTTCACGCAGGTGATCGGTCATCAAAGTACCGCTCTCCTGCCATTCCAAAAAAGGCCGCACCATCGGGTTATCCCGGTGCAAAAAGATATAATCGAACAAGACGCGCTGCTGTTCCTGTTCGCGGGTAAGCTGAAGGCGGGAAGCATAATAGTTGCGGGCGCGGCGATGCAGTTCGGCGTACCAATCGGGGTTACGCCAGCGCAAATCGGCAATCAAAGCTTCGCGGGCCAGATCGTGCGGGAAAAGACCCTGCGGCCCCGACTCGATAAAAGAAAGCCCCCGCAACCACTCGAACAGTTCGTTTACATCCGGCATTTGCAAGATCGCAGCCAGTTGAGCCTCGGTCGTCAGCCGCACCAGAGCGCAAACTTCGAGGGCGGTACGATGAGCCGGGCCGGGCGCTTTTTGCACCAGTTGTTCGAGCAAGGTCTTGACTACATCAGGCGCGGCTTCCGGCTGGAATTTCAGATTAGGACGCTGGGCAAACAGGTCGGCTACCAGACAGAGCGCCAGAGGATGCCCGTGCGTAAAGTCCAGCACCTCCATATGTTGTTCGAGCGGTATCTGCCGGTTGGCAAGATAAGAGCGGCTTTCCTGGGGAGCCATATTGCGAAGCGGTAGCGTCCGAAAGAGGCTTTGCCAACCGGGATCAGTTCGCCAGGCTGAAGAGAGCGGCAATCGGCCCGCCAGAACTACCAGCACATTTTCCGGCAATTGGGGCAGGAAAACCTCGCGCAGCCAGCCGTCAATCGGGGTCAATATCTCATAAGTATCAATCAAAATGACCGGACGGCGAAAATGAGCCGCCTCGCTGAGAGCCTGTATAACCGATGCAGTTGGGGCCAGACCCATCGCCATCGCCAGCACAGCCTGGAAAGCATCCGGGGTCGGTTCCATATTGCGAGCATCGGCGTAAATCACCGGGTTATCGTGGCGCTTACAAATCGAGACAAATTCTTTTAGCAGAGTGGTTTTGCCGACCCCACCCGGCCCGAAAACATTTAGCACATAAAAAGACAATTCTGGAGCGGTAACAGTAGACTCGAAAAATTGCCGTTCGCTCTCCCGACCGATAAAAGTGCGGCTACGGGCCGCGCTCAAACGATCCGCCAGACGTGATGCCATGCATCCACCTCTTTTTCAAGGGCTGAGTACCGAGTGCTGAGTGAGTGAAGCGTTTAGTTGGAGACTAGCCCTCTTTGTTCAGCTTGATTAATTTTGGTTTTCCCAAAAAACTGCATTTAACCATGTAACGCTAAGTAACTACTCACCGCAGAGACGCAGAGAACGCAGAGAAAGCTGAAATTTAGTAATTACTCAGGCTGGGCGACCACATAGGGTCGCACCCTACCAAAATCCGTTGTGGGGTGCGACCCTATGTGGTCGCCCAACGTGGATAGGCTGAGTAGTTGTAACGCTAAAGCCATAGTCTACAAGTTAAGGTTTTGACGAGCTTGTCAAGTACCAAAACGATGCTTTTAAGCCCAATTTGAATCGAATTTGCTCTAAAGGATTGACAATTAGCCCATGACAAGCTGGCTTGCACTGGGCTTAACC
>JBBQWM010000118.1:0-7398 GCA_038210655.1 Chloroflexia bacterium | reverse complement strand
ATTCGTCATCCGACGAATCGGTAAGGTAAGTTTTTCGCATTTTTTGATTAATCATGCCGAAAGCTTACCTTTTATTGTCTCAATTGGCAACTTGGTTTTGTTAATGACCGCCTAGTTTACCGTTTTGAAACAGGCTCTGAGGTTACTTCTAATTTTTATCGTCCGCTACAGACCATCAAAAAGGCGGGAACCTATCTGTTATTGGTACTGGCTTCCCTGATTGTTTTATTTCCGTTACTTTTCTCGTTGTCCTTAGCACTCCAGGGGCCAACCCTTGCGCCTAACCTGATACCTGATTTCGGCAAACTCGATTTTGGAGTATTCGGTCAGGCTTTCAGTCAAGAAAAGAATCTCGGACGGTGGATTATTAACTCGTTTGTGGTAGCGTCGGCGGTCACATTAGGCCAACTAATTACATCGGCGCTGGCGGCTTACGCTCTGGCGAATTTGAATTTTCCCGCTAAAAACTTTTTCTTCCTTGTTTTTCTGGCAACCCTACTGGTTCCCTGGGAAGCGACAATTATCCCCAACTACCTGACTATTGTTGGTTTGAATTGGAAGGACAGTTACCAGGGGCTGATTGTCCCATTTCTGGCTAGTGGTTTTGGTATTTTCCTGTTGCGGCAATATTTTCTGACCATTCCACGCGATCTATACGAAGCGGCGGTAATAGATGGCTGTGGACGCACCCGTTATTTGTGGTCAATCCTGCTACCCCTTTCGCGTCCGGCACTTGGTACGGTAGCAGTCTACGCTTTTTTGAACACCTACAACCAGTTTTATTGGCCCTTATTAGTAATCGATAGTCCCGAATGGAAAACTACCCAGATCGGTATTACGGCATTCAAACCCAGTGAGTCTCAACAGGCTTTCAACCTGCAAATGGGAGCAACCTTGATCGTACTTTTGCCTACCTTGATTCTTCTGGTAATCTGTCAACGCCAACTGGTGCGCGGTTTAACAGATGGAGCGCTGAAGGGTTAAGTAATTTAATTTGGTATCAATCTAACCGCCTGCTTTATCGATAACACGGTTGATTGATACCAAACAATTTTCATGAGGAGAGTGAACTTTGAAATTTAAGAAGCTACAGCAAGTATCCGCGCTGTTGCTAGTGACCTTGCTATTAGCAGGGTTGCTGGTAGCCTGCGGCGACAATACCGCTACTACGGCTCCGGCAGCTACAACAGCCGCAGCCACAACTGCTGCCGCTGCCGCTACGACTGCCGCCGCAGCCACAACTGCCGCTGCCGCCGCTACGACTGCCGCAGGAGCACCCGCCCCAACTGCCACACCTTATCCGACCGTCGCCCAACCGTCCGGTTCGACAAAGATAACTTTCTGGCACGGTTTTTCTGGTTTCAATGCCGGAGTTCTCCAACAGGTAGTCAACAAGTTTAACAGCAGCCAGAGTAAATACTACGTAGAAGCGATTGCCCAGGGCGGTGACTACGATGCTACTTTTAACAAATTTAATACTACCCTGGCTGGTGGAGCTTTACCAAATTTGATCCAGATGTACGACATTGGAACCCAGCGTATGATTGACAGCAAGAAGATTATACCGGCCCAGGATTTGATTGACAAAGATAAGCTAGATATTATTAGCGACCTGGAACCCGCAGTGGCCCGCTACTATACGATCAACAACAAGCTTTACTCGATGCCGCTCAATAGTTCGGCTCCCGTGATGTATTTCGACAAGAACGCTTTCAAGGAAGTAGGTCTTGATCCGAATAAACTGATCTGGACTTATGACGAAGTAATAGACGCAGCCAAAAAGCTGACCCAGAAGGATAGCAGCGGGAAGATAACCCGTTATGGGGCCGTTTTTACCCTTTACAGCTGGATTTTTGAACAAGAGCTGGCGACCCAGAATACTCTATTGGCTGACCCGAACAACGGACGGGGTAGCGCACGAGCCTCCAAACTGACTTTCAACAACGAGGCCGGGGCGAACTGGCTCACCTTCCTCAAGAAACTGCAAGATGATGGGCTGGCCCGCAATGCTGGCCGCGATAGCAGCACAACTAATGGTAATTTAATTCGTGACCCTGCTTTTGTGAAAGGTGAAGCCTCGATCACTTTCAATAGTATTGCCAGTTTGCGTGGCTACATCGATAGTGCAGCTAAGTCTGGTGGTAAAGTTGATGTAGGTGTAGCTTACCTGCCCCGTCCGACTGGCGCAAAGGGTGGTGTTATCATCGGCGGCGCTTCTTTGTGGATGACCAACACCGGCACACCGGAACAACAAGCCGGGGCCTGGGAGTTCATGAAGTATACAGCCACACCCGAAACCCAGTCTTTCTTTGCCTCGAATACCGGTTATTACCCGACCCGTAAGGCGGCTTACGATCAGCCGGAAATGAAGGATGCTCTGGTTAAGTTCCCTCAATTCAAGGTAGCGGTGGATCAGTTACGTGCGACGGAGGCGACCCCGGCGACCCAGGGCGCAGTTTTTGGCACTTTCTTATCCACTCGTCTGGCTATCGAAGCTTCGATGGAGCAATTCTTGTCTGGCAAAACAGCCAGTGCTAAAGCCGCTTTAGATGATGCTGCCAAGAAATCTAATGAGGCTCTGGACGAGTACAACTCAACCGTGAAGTAGTTAGACAGGCTAGTACAGCTTCGCGTAAATAAGACAAGGGATTTTGAACCTGAAATTTGGCTAGAAACCTTGTGTTATTTAGACCCACCTGTACTAGGCTACTTGCAGCAACCGGCTTTTAGCCAAGATTGATTACAAGTAGTTAAGACAAACAGGGAGGTTTATTTTCGGTAATCATGTGGTTACTGGAAGTAAACCTCTTTCTTTATGAGCTTTATTATCCTGGTAAAGGAGATTATTATGAGCTATCCTCAATACGGGATTTATTTGATCCCACCGCCCCAACTGCTCTATCCGCTTGGGGTAGGTCATTTATTGCTGGCGACCGAATTCAAGGCCGCGACCGGGGGTCGTTTTATGGTGCATTGTACGGTCAAGGGCTTTTTCAAGCTGACGGAAGGGGCTGTGCCTGCCGATTTTACCACCGCCCTGGACGAATTATTCGCCAATACCCCCGCTTTCACCACTCAGGTAAAAGGGTTGTGGGCGCTCCAGGATAGCCGCTATGGTGGTGTGGCTGCCGTTGGGCTAGAGCGTACCGAACCCTTTCACGCCTTGCATAATGCTGTCTGGGAGATTGTACGACCTTACATCGCGCCCGATTGCATCTTTTCCCCCATCGAAGGGGCTGGGCCAAACTTTATACCACACCTGACCATTGGTATGTCGGATATGCCAAGCGACCCGGCTTTATTCGAGCAAGCCGCCAATTTATGCCGCTATATCTACGATAATCTACCTAAAGAATCTTTCCCGGCGACCGATCTGCAATTGATCGAGTTTTATTCGGACGACTGGGCCGGGCAGTGGTGGCAGACGTTGGGCTACAAACAATTAAAAGGCTGGCGACTGGCACAAACTGACCAGTAATTTAAGCAATAAACTTCATGGTTAGATAAACTTATACAGCAAGTTGCAAAGCAGTTGAGTTACACAACTGTTGTAGGAGCGAGCTTCTGCTCGCGATTGAACACCTACCCACCAATCCCATCGCGAGCAGAAGCTCGCTCCTACAGTGAGTCAAGCCTTCTGCAATTTACTCTAGGAAATGGCGCTGCCCATTGATTACCAACTTTTGCCAATATTAGAATATAATGTGAAAGCACTCTGGCCTGCCTTACAAGATGGTAGGCCGGAAACCTTGTATTAAAATTTACGTAAGATAGAGGATGGTGAGAATTGAATGATTTTCAACTGACCGGGACAGGACGATTGGCAGTAGTAGTCGGGTCGAAGAACCCGGTCAAGGTTGGCGCGGCCCAGGTAGTCCTGGGTCGGGCGGTCGAAGGCCAATTGCTGCCGGGCATAACCGATGTAACGGTCAGTGGAATGGAAGTGCCGAGCGGGGTGAGCGATCAACCAGTCGGTGAGGAAGAAACCCGTCGGGGCGCTATCAGCCGAGCGAAGGCCGTACTGGAAGCCTTGCCAGAGGCCGAATGGGGAGTAGGGATCGAAGGCGGGGTAGTCCAACTGGAAGATGGCCTTTACACCTGCGCCTGGTGCGCTATCGTAGATCGGCGAGGCAATTCTGCGCTCGGCGGCGGGCTGTATATGCCGCTACCTCCGGCGATAGTGCGCGATTTGCAAGCCGGTTTTGAATTGGGAGACGCAACCGACCGGCTTTTTGCGGTCAAGCACAGCAAGCAAGCAGGCGGGGCGCTTGGCTACCTGAGCAAAGACTTGCACAGCCGTCAGGGAGCTTACGAAGGGATTTTCACCTACGCCCTGGTCAAGTTTTTACAGCCCGAATTGTACGAACTTACTTGATCGGGCGGGCCAGATAGTATATGCTAAAGAGAACCTTTTTTTGAAACGGAGTTAGTAAATATGATAGGGATTATAGTTTTAATTTTGAATATACTGGTGATCGCCATTATTGTGCGGTCTTTATTATCGTGGGTAGACCCAGCCGGACGCAACCCGATCAGCCAGTTATTGTTCACAATCACAGAGCCATTTCTGGCCCCAATCCGAAATTTGATGGGCAGAGGCGGTATCGGCGGCTTCGATCTATCGCCCATTGTAGCGATTTTGCTGATCCAGGTGGTTTCCCAGGTGTTGACTGCCGGAATACGGTAAAGGGAACGTAGAAGTCAGAATGCAGAAGTCAGAATGCAGAATGCAAAAGATAAAGAGAAGAATTGGCCTCTCAGCAAAAGAATTTAATATTCTGCATTCTGCATTCTGACTTCTGCATTTCCGTAATGGAGTTTGAGAAATGATTATATTGCCAATAATCGGTTATACGCTGCTTTATATTCTTAATCTAGCGATTTTGCTACGGGTTCTCTTGTGGCTAGTCGGGATGTTTGTGCCACCGTTGGCCGATACCGGGTTTGGTCGGTTTTTGAATAGCGTGACTGAGCCAATAATCTCGCCGTTTCGCTTGCTTGTACCAACTATCAACGGGATCGATCTTTTCTCGTTCTTGTTGGCGGTTATAATACTCCGCATTATGCTGACTTTCGTAGGCGATTTTGCAAACCTAAGGTTCTTCATGGGATGACCCAAAGCCGCCTCTTTGACGACCAAACTCCCGATAACCCGGTGGCGGGGCTGGAATTGCCGCCCGATGCGCCGTTGGCCGCTCGGATGCGGCCTTTTTCCTTTGATGAATTTGTCGGTCAGGAACACCTGACCGGCCCCCAGGCCGCTTTGCGAAGGGCAGTCGAGAATGATCGGCTGAGTTCGATTATCTTGTGGGGGCCGCCCGGTGTTGGTAAAACGACCCTAGCCGAGGTGATCGCCCGTCTGACGAAGGCCCACTTCGCCCGCCTGAGCGCTACCTCCGCCGGGGTCGCCGATTTGCGAAAGGTAGTCGAGGAAGCCCGTCAGCGTCGCAAGGCTTCCGGCGGCAAACAGCGCACACTCCTTTTTATCGATGAAATCCACCGCTTTAACAAGGCCCAACAGGATGCGATCTTGCCAGTGATCGAAAACGGTACGCTCACCCTGATCGGCGCGACGACTGAAAACCCGTCTTTCGAGGTCAACGCCGCCTTGCTTTCGCGCTCACGAGTCTATACGATGCGGGCCTTGAGCGATGACGAAATCCAGATTATCGTAGAACGAGCTTTGCACGACCCAGAGCGCGGACTGGGTAAGCATTCGATCCAGCTAGAACCGACTGCCGAACTGATGCTGGTAAACCTGGCGAACGGCGATGCTCGCTCTGCCCTCAACATATTGGAAGTAGCCGTCGATACCGCCCCACCGCCCGAAGCCGGACAACCGATCACAATTACGATTGCCGCTATCGAGAACGCCGTCCAACGTCGCGCCCTGCTTTACGACAAAGGGGGCGAGATGCACTATGACATCATTTCGGCCTTGCACAAATCGGTGCGGGGTAGCGATGCCGACGCGACCCTCTATTGGCTGGCCCGCATGCTGGAAAGCGGCGAAGACCCGCTCTTTATAGCCCGGCGGTTGGTTCGGATGGCAAGCGAAGATATTGGTCTGGCCGACCCGCAGGCGCTCGTAATTGCGATGGCGGCTCAACAGGCCATGCATTTTATTGGGATGCCAGAAGGGGCGCTGGCCCTGGCGGAGTGCGCGGTCTATCTGGCGACCGCCCCCAAAAGCAACCGGCTTTATAGCGCTTACGGTCAGGCTCAACAGGATGTCCAGCAAACCCGCAACGACCCGGTTCCGCTCCATCTTCGCAACGCCCCCACCGGTTTGATGAAAAACCTGGGCTACGGCGCAGGTTATAAATATGCTCATAGTTACGAGGGCGGTTTTGTCTATCAGCAGAACTTGCCGGAAGCCCTCGAAAATCGCCGCTATTACGAGCCGACCGACCGGGGTTACGAACAGGAGTTGGGCCAGCGTCTGGCTCGGTGGCGAACGATTGCCGACCAGGAGCGGGCGCGGGCCAGGGTCGAAACAGCTTCGGGCGAGACTGCGCCTTCTGTCCCAATCAGTCACCCTGCCCCTGCCGTCGAACCATCGGCAACCCCAATCTCATTTTCCGCGCAGCCGGAAGATAGCGAGTATGACCCCGACCCGCCACTTTGATATAATGGCTTTAGCCCATAGGTTACAAGTTAAGGTTAGAATGAATTTGTCAAATCGACAGCGATGTGCCATTCAGCAATCAAAAACGGTCTGGAGAGATTATTGATTGCCAACGCTTTAAGTTTTGATATGGTTAAGTCCAGTGCAAGCCAGCTTGTCGTGGGCTAATTGTCAATCCTTTAGAGCAAATTCGATTCAAATTGGGCTTAAAAGCATCGTTTTGGTACTTGACAAGCTCGTCAAAACCTTAACTTGTAGACTATGATATTAGCCATAGGATAGATCAGTCTGTCAGGCTGTATATTAACTTTGGCACAAGGTGACTTATTATTGCAGATTTGAGCTAAAGCTATACTGCATTTAGGTTCGTTCATGGCATTACTACAACTAAAAAGTGAGATTGCAAATCTTGTACAAAAGTTGGCGCAGAACTGCAACAACAGACACGAAAAAGCCGCTTTTCGGCAATGAAAGCGGCTTTAATCCGGCGTAAAACGAAATAAAAGTGAGTTTAAGCTTCGGTGGCAGCAGTGCTGATCAGTTCGCGGTGTTGGCTACGCGAGTCTTCGTCCAGCATATCATGCAGCACGCGCTGGATCGCCATGATGTGAGAGCAAGTTTCAAATCCAGTAGCGAAGGTGTGGCAAGTACAACTCCAGGTGGAATCGGCCAGTGCGACCGTATAGTTGTCGTGGGTGCCCCGAAATTCGACCTGAGCTTGCTGGAAATGAATGCGTCCTGGCTCTTGCTGATAGCGAATAGCCTTCTCG
>JBBQWM010000117.1:0-7898 GCA_038210655.1 Chloroflexia bacterium | reverse complement strand
GAAGGGTTAAGTCCAGCAGAATTAGCTGGCGCTGAACTGGACGGGCGGCCCTGGTTACAATTCGTGATGATTAAATTGTCAAAGGTGCAATGGTTAAAACCGTTGTCGCTAATGTTTACACAAACTTAGGTGACTGTGTGCAAAATCGGATAGCACCAATTTTTCGCTGGCGTGATGCAGCAGAACGTTGGACGGCTTTATATCGCGGTGAATAATATTACGCGAATGAGCGTAAGCCAGCCCATTAGCGATTTGCTCAAGATAATCGGCGGTCTGCCCCAAACCCAGACGGCCCTGGCTCAGGCGGTCGCGGATGGTTCCACCCCCATAATAACTCATAACCAGGTAAACCCGGTCTTCGTCCTGCCCAAATTCGTAGGCACGTAGCACGTTGGGGTGGTCAAGGTCGCGCATCAATTCGCTTTCGCGTTGGAAGCGGGTTAGAAAAGTTTCTTCGCTGGACAAATCGAGCGACAGCACTTTGATCGCTACTTCTCGCGCATTCTCGTTATCGTAGGCATGATAAACCAGCGACATTCCACCTCTACCGGCTAATTTGATAATCCGATAGCGCCCGTCACCCAGAGTTTTTATTTCACGCAGACGGTTCCAGCCCTGTCCCCCAGGAACGGCTAAATCCGACCCGCCCGTCTCATCGTCGTCTTGCCCAGCCATCGCACCTTTTGTGGTCTTTTAGTCGGCCTTGACCGACCAACTAAAGCCTTTGCTTATCCAATGCTCTAAACTTGATTTATCTTAACATACCCTGATGCACCCGGCAATCGGTAGAAAGTCTAAGAGTGAGCATTATTTTTGCAGACTAGCCAGGCTATACCACAGTCTAAACCGAGGAGTGGGTATAGGTTAGAAAATTTTCTGCGGAAATTTTCTAACCTATACTTTTGAGTGGTTTGGAGTGGGGTCTTTATGGTTGCCCGTTTTTACGGTTTGAACCCGAACCAGGGCAAAATCTGACTCTCACTTACAGGCTAATAGCATGTTAAACCTTACGGTCACGCCCGGCCCAATAACGGTTGCGTAGTTCGCTTTTGAGGATTTTGCCGGCTCCACTGGTCGGCAAGCGCTCGACGATTTCCAGGGTACGGGGTGCTTTGAAATGGGCGATCCGGCCCTTGACGTGGGCGATTAGTTCGGCAGGGGTGGCGTTGACCCCAGTACGCAACACCACCAGAGCATGAACGGCCTCACCCCACTTTTCGTCCGGGATGCCAAATACGGCCGCCTCGCCCACCGCCGGATGGCTTAACAAAGCCCGCTCAACCTCGATAGTATAGACATTCTCGCCGCCGGTGATAACCATATCTTTGTGGCGATCTACGATATAAATAAAACCTTCGCTATCACAGTATGCCAGGTCGCCGGTATGGTAGAAGCCGTCGCGCAATACACGGGCGGTTTCTTCCGGCTGTTTCCAGTAACCCGCCATCAAATTACCCCGTGCTGCAATCTCGCCTACTTCCCCGTTGGGTCTCTCCTGACCGTTCTGGTCTACGATCTGGATTTCCACACCGGGTATGGGTCGCCCGGCAGAGGCCAGATGGTCGGAGAGATGCTCTTCGGGCCGTAGCACTGCCATGAGTGGCCCCGTCTCTGCCGCTCCAAATCCCTGCCAGAGTGGGCAAGGAAAAGCCGCCAGCGCTCGCTCCAAAAGTGAGCGGGAAATGGGGGCCGCCCCGTACAGAACCCGCCGTAAACTGCTCAGGTCTGCCGCCCCAAAATCGGGCCGGTTGAGCAGGCCCAACAACATGGTGGGGACAACCAGAGTAGTGGTTGCCCGGTAGCGATTGATAGCCGACAGCATTGCCCCCGGTTCAAAGGCAGGCAGAAAAATATGCGACCCACCAATCAGGGTGATCGCCCAGGCTTGCGAACAATCCGCCGAATGAAACATCGGGCTGGCGTGCAGATGGCGGTCGGTCTGCGTATATTCAAAGGCGACCACGTTATGTAAAGCACTCAGGGCCAGATTATGCTGGGTCAGCAGCACTCCTTTAGGTCGCCCAGTCGTCCCGCCGGTATAAAATATTCCGGCTAACTCGTCATCCGCCGGTTCGTCGGTCAGAGCGAGTGGCAGCGGTTCGGCCTCGGCTACAAGTGCTTCATAGTAAAGAGCCTCCAGCGCCGTTGTCGGTTGGCCTTCCGGCCCATCGGCACAATAGACCAGGTTTTGAATACCGGCCCGCACAAGGTCAAGCTGATCGAGATAAGCACCACTAAAGGGGTCAACCGCCAGCGCCGCTACCTCGGCATCTTCGAGCATAAACTGAAGCTCGGCAGGCGCGAGGCGCGGGTTAAGCGGTACGACTGCCACCCCCAGACGCGGCAGAGCATAATAAAATTCGAGCATTCGGTGGCAATTTCGCAATAGCAAGGCCATTTTTTGACCTCGCCGCAACCCACGCTGATATAAAGCGTTTGCCAACCGCGCCGTCCGCTGCTCGAACTCAGCCCAACTATAGGCGTGTTCTCCACAAAAGGTAGCCGGTTGGGAACCGTATAAACGTACCGTTCGACGTAAATCTTGTAATAAATTCATGCTGACCTCAAAGCGGCAAAAAGCAGCCCTTCCCGATTCCTATAGCAATTTGCAAAATTATTGACCCGATTTTGGTAGAAATTGTGCTGATTATTATAATTCTGCATTGCTTAGTCTGGCGGTTTTTGCCAGATTAAATTTCCAGAAGTAGCATTGAACAACCCGCTCTGTTTAGCACCCGACCCGACCTTGACCGCACCGCCGTTGGGCTGGGCGAGTATACCGTCCGCCGTCCCGATAAAGGTACAACTAAAAGTGTTGTTGAGGCCGGTTATCCGCACCCCATAACCGGCAAAGCCATAGACCGCCAGCCCCATGATCGTATTTCCACTGCTGAGGGGCAGTCCATCTGCTCCAGCCCCGGCGCTCCAACCGTCCAGCCGTATTTTCGGGCTGCCGCAACCGCCGTTCTGGATCGTTCTGCCTGAGAGGGTGGGCAAAGGCGAAGTCAGGACTACTGTGGTAAGCCCGGTCGCAAAAGTAATGGTATTACCCGCCGCCAGCGCCTTGCGAAGCGTCACCTGGCAGGGATCGGCGGGCGAACCGTCCCCACTGTTGTTGACTTTGGTCAATGGAATCTGTACGGGAGTACAGGCCGTCGCACCGTCTACTATCGTAATAATTTGGCTCGGCGCGGGTGTAGTAAGGCCCGGCGCAGAAACCGAAATGGTGGGCGTACCAACGCTCGTATCCAGGTAGGTAAAGCTGGCGCGAGCGCTACCGGCAGCAATCGGGACTACCCCGCTAAAACTGCCCGTCCCGCTGGTCGTGTTTGGGTTGAGCGTCAAGGAGCCACTCGCCAGTTTTACGGGCGCACTATCAGTGCTATCACCCAATTCGACCGTAATCGCGCCCGATGGCGTGTTCTGGCTGATTTTTTGCGGGCTACTCACTATCGAAAGCTTAACATCTCGAATCTGATAATTCACCGTTACACTGGTTGTGCTGTTATAAGTCGTATCCTGAAGTGTAAAAGTTGCGCTGAAGTTGGCGGGATATGTAGCCGAAACTGGAACGGCCTTCGGAAAGACGCTGATGGTCTGCGGCGTATTCGGCCCGGTAACAACATTCAGGCTCAACCAACCGAACGACCCGCCGCTATAATTTACGCCACCCAACAATTGCCAACCAGGGCCATTTCCGACTGACCCCGGCAAGCTGATCGTAAGGGGTTTGGCGGCAGGCGGTAGGCCCAACCGATTCGCCCTAAATTGTAGGGTGTTTACTTCGGTCGATAGCTTGACCACTTTGATAACTGAACTAAGCGTATTCAAACCACTGGCTGCCGCCGGAGTGACCGTCAGGGTTGCAAAACCAGCTATGCTATCTTTGTAATAAAAGCTTACCTCATTATTATTAGGCAAGATTGTCACCAACAGCGAAGTGCTGCTGAAGCTGCCGTTGGGAGCGGTATCGAACCGTCCGCCGGGGCTAGAACTGGTTAATGTCAGATCGTAGGCAGTCGGTGAAAACGCCAACGCGCCGCTAATCGTATCACGCAACTGCACCGTAAGCGCCCCTGAAGGCTGATCGGCCCCGATTGTCGGCAGAGGCGAGGTCCAGGCTAATTGCAAATCGTAGGGCGGGGCGATTACAGTAAGCATGCCATCCGAAGCGCCTCCACCGGCCGTCGGTTGCACCGGGTAGACCATTTGCAAATCAATTCCGCCAGTTTTACCGCCCAGCGCCACTTTACCTTTACTGATCGAAAGCACGTTGAACTGGTCGGTGGCCTTTGAACCGGTCATACTTGCTGTACTTGATCCAAAAAAGCTAGAATAAACCAGACTATTCATAGAACTATTCAAGATCGTAAGAAAGCCTTCGCCATCGGCATAGGCGGTGCGGAAAGCATCGGCGGTAAATTCAAGCCCGGGGGCCGATTTACCTACCAGATATACCCGGTTGGCACTATCGACCTTTACTGCGTAAATATTGGTTGGATTGGTTCGCCCGTTGACCAGGAGAGCGTGAAAAAAGGTGGCGTTGATTATATTGCCGGTCGCAGCACTGTAACGCCCCACAAAGCTGGATTCAACATCACTGCCTAATCCATAGCTGGTTTGGTAAGCTCCATTTAATTGTGGAATAACAGCGCTGCTCAGGTTTTTCGGATCGCGGTCTAGCACCGTATTACCATTCTTGGTCTCGAAAGCGGCCAATATATTACCATTTGGGTCAAGCGAAACCGCCAATCCGTCGCTATCTGCCCCAAGCGAGGCCGGAACGGAAGTAGTATTATAATCCTGCCAGACGACTGAGCCATTACCAGCCAGACAGAGCAAAAAGGGAACCTTCAGATTAGCCGGCCGTTGGTGATAGCCAACCGCATAAATAGTATCATCCGAGGGTTTGACGACCAGTTCGGCAATCGTAGTAGCCGCACCAGGATTGAGCGGGTCATTGATCGAAGCACTAAAGCTGCTATCACATCCGCCGTTGGCCCCGAACCGGGCCAGATAAATCGTCGCCGAACCGTTGCGACCACTCACAATCGGGCGGTTGCCACTGGCTAATCCCAATTGAACACTAGCCCGGTCGGTACTATCGCCGTTGCGGGTGGTAGTCCAGAGCAAACTGCCGTCCGACCCGGCGAGTTTGGCAACAAAAGGATTTGAGGTATCGCTCAGGGTCGCACAACCGCTCGAAACCGAATTGGAAAGGCTATTGTAAGCCATTCCTGCAATGTAAAGATTGTCGGAGCTATCGACCACCACTCGATTTGGAACCGCTATCCCGCAGTTAAAATAGCGATACCAGATCGCAGTCCGTCCATCGGCGGCAAAGCGGGCGACAAACCCACCTAAATTGTTGGGACTACAGGTGCTACCTGAGCCAGGGTAGAGTGTCCCTCGATAGGCTGGGTTGGTGCTGTTACCAACTACCACGAACTCACCGCTCGAAAGGTGAACCAGCCCCGTAATTTCGTCATCACCGCTACCGCCAAAATAGCTGTTACTCAAGACCACTGTCGGCGTAATTGGGCCAGCCTGGACCACTTTGCCGATCAGCCCCAACTGGCTCAACCCAAACCAGACCAACAAACCTGAGAGTAATCCGATAAAAACCAGGCCAAACCGCCCGAAAGAAGCTTTGCGCCCCAAAGTCAGGCTAATACGCTGCTTGAACATAGCGAAAACCTTTCAGAATCAAAAAATATCAAGTATCAATCGAATCAATCTTGGGTTGATACCTGAAATCCGTTGGTTAGATTTTTAAGTAAAACTAATTATGCTTTGAGCAAGTGCTTTTGGACTTTGCCCAGAGCGTTGCGAGGTAAAGCTTCTACAAAGAAAACCCGGCGAGGTTTCTTGTAGCTGGCAAGTTGGTCACGGCAAAAAGCGGTCAGTTCCTCCAGAGTAGGAGCCAGACCGGGAACGACCACCACGAAAGCCGCGACCTGTTCGCCTAAATCCTGATCGGGCAACCCTATTACAGCCACTTCGGCTACCGCCGGATGCTGGGCCAGGGTTTCCTCCACTTCACGCGGATATATATTATAGCCGCCACTGATTATCAGTTCGCGGGCGCGACCATTAATCGTATAATAACCATCTGGGCTGCGCCAACCCAAATCACCCGTTTTGAACCAACCGTCCGGGCTAAAGCTTTCGGCAGTCGCTTCTGGTCGGTTCCAATAACCCTTAAAGACGTGAGGGCCGTAAACTTCTATTTCACCTGTCTCGCCGTCTACAAGCACCTCACGGTTGCGAACATCCACCACTCGCGCTTGCTGACCCGGAAAGGGACGACCGACCGTCCCGGCGCGGCGTTTTCCATCAACCGGGTCGTAAGGATTGGTTGTATTCATAATGGTTTCGGTCATACCGTAGCGTTCGAGAATAGGCTGCCCGAAGACCCGCTCGAAATCGTTAAAAAGTTGTTCGCTAAGAGGAGCCGAGCCAGAGACAAACAAGCGCAACCGGCGCGGAGTTATACCACGCCCTTCGGCTTCCGCCAGCAGTCGCCCGTACATGGTCGGCACACCAAAAAACATGGTCAGGCACTCGTCCTGCTGCAAAGCATCCAGCACTGGGCCAGCCTCAAATTTGCGGTGTAACTCGGCACTCGCCCCGGTCCAGAGCGTGCCGTGCAAGCCAACCATCAACCCGTGAGCATGAAATAATGGCAGAGCCAACAGCAACCGATCTGCTGATGTCCAGCCCCAACTCTGGGTCAAAGTTCGGATATTGGCCGCTAGATTGGAATGGAGCAGCATCGCGCCTTTCGCCCGCCCGGTCGTGCCGGAGGTATAGCCAATATTTGCTAATTCTTCCCCAATAGGCAACTGCCATTCGTGGGAAGCCTGAGCAGTAGCCAGAAAAGCTTCAAATTCAAACGTTTCAAAACCCGCTGCCTTTCCGTCTCCCACCACTACCAGGGCTTCCAAATCGGGTAAATCAGAGCGCAACCGGGCGAGTTCCGCTCCACCAGTTGTATCTGTTACACACAACCGCGCCGCCGAGTCGGACAAGATATGGCGCAACTCAACCTGCCGATACTGGGTATTGACCAGCACTACTACGCCTCCGGCCAGATGTATCCCCAAATAGGCTATCACAAATTCCGGGCAGTTTTCTAGAAAGAGAGCTACTCGGTCGCCTCGCCCCAATCCCCAGCTTTGCAAAGCGCTCCCGAACTGGTTTACTCGCTCGTAAAGCTCTCCATAACTATACTCGCGCCCCTCAAACAGTAGAGCTACTTGCGCTGGCTCTCGTCGTGCATTTTCAACGAAAGCTTCTATCACTGAATCCATTTCACCATCCTAAATCCAAACTTAATCAAAAATTACAAGCACTTAAGTAGTCTAAATATACCCTGGCTCCAACCATTTTTCCTTACTGCCAAATAAATTTAAAAACCCGATGAGCAGTTAGCCAGTTGCTTTACTATTCCGGTGGATTCTGAGCGGAATGCCCAAGCTGACGGCGCATTTCTTCCAACTGACGTTGAAATTCGGCGGCTCGTTGCTCCGCTTCCTGTCGAGCTAACGTCTCCTTGACGACAAGCTGTTCGGCTTCTTGCCTTGCAATTACTTCCTGTTGTCGGGCAGTTGCCTCAGTTGCGGCTCGTTGCTCGGCTTCCCGTCTTGCCAGCGCTTCTTGCTGCCGGGCATCTGCCTCTACTGCTGCTCTTTGTTCGGCTTCCCGTCTTGCCAGCGCTTCTTCTTGCCGAGCGTCTGACTCAATTGCTGCCCGTCGCTCTGCCGCTTGCCGAGCGTTTGCCTCAATTGTTGCCCGTCGCTCCGCCGCTTCCCTCCCGACCGCTTCGGCCTCCATCCCACTTAGCCGCTTCTTCCCCGCCCGGTCGGTTAGCCATAATTCGTACCCGTGTGGCTCTA
>JBBQWM010000116.1:0-8182 GCA_038210655.1 Chloroflexia bacterium | reverse complement strand
TTGCGCGGGGCGTTTATGAGCGCTCAACTGGCAATCCGCCACTTTCTGGCCCAGAACAAATCCGGCGTAATACTCAACATTTCCAGCGTCCACCAGCTTATACCCAAACCACGTTTTTTAAGCTACTCGGTCAGCAAGGGCGGGATGCAAAACCTGACCCGCACGTTGGCTCTTGAGTATGCTTCTCGCGGTATTCGGGTGAACGGCATCGGGCCGGGGGCGACTATTACGCCGATTAACCGCGCCTGGGTAGAAGACCCGATAAAGAAAGCTCAGGTTGAGCAACATATCCCAATGCGCCGGGCGGCGACCTCAGAAGAAATGGCAGCAGTAACGGTTTTTCTGGCCTCGGAAGAAGCCTCCTACATCACCGGGCAGACTATTTTTGTAGACGGCGGCCTGACCCTCTTCCCTAGCTTCGAGAGTAGTTGGTCTTCCGAGTAATCTAAATTCTGACGGAGCGGTTCCTGACCAGAGGTTGCCCTCACCGGGGCAATCTCACACAAAGACAACCGCAAGAAGGGTGAGATAAATGATAAAAGGTGTCTTGAAGGTAGGCTTTACCGTTTCCGACCTCGAAAAAGCCCTGAATTTCTATACCGAGGTATTACCCTTCGAGCCAGTGGGCGACATTATCGAAGTGTGTGACACTTCCTACGAAGAACTGCATGGCCTGTTTGGTTTGCGAATGCGAGTAGCCACGCTGCGGTTGGGACAGGAAACGATAGAACTCACCGAATATCTGACCCCTTCGGGTCGTCCCGTTCCTGCCGATTCTCGCAGCAACGATGGCTGGTTCCAGCACCTTGCAATTGTAGTCAGCGATATGGATGCGACTTATGCCCTGTTAAGACGGCACAAAATCAAACATGTTTCGACGGCACCCCAAACTTTACCGGATTGGAACGTTGCCGCCGCCGGAATTAAAGCCTTCTATTTCCATGATCCGGACGGACACAACCTCGAAGTTATCTGCTTCCCACCCGGCAAGGGCAACCCACGCTGGCAAGAGAAGCATCAACTATTCCTGGGGATAGACCATACTGCGATTACGGTTAGCAGCACTACGGCCAGCCTCAATTTTTACCGCGATTTGCTGGGGCTAAAACTGGCCGGAAGTAGCTTCAACTACGGCCCGGAACAAGCTCATCTCAATCAGGTCAAGGATGCAAAGTTGCAAATCAACAGCTTGCAGGCTGAATGTGGGCCGGGGATAGAGTTTTTGGAATATTTGCAACCGCGCACCGGGCGACCAATGCCTGCCGACACCGTTGCCAGCGATTTGTGGCACTGGCAAACCACCCTCACTACCCCTAATATCGAGGCTACCGCCGCTACTCTCATAAAGGCAGGCTACCAGCGCCAATTTATTTCGCCGGGCGTAGTAACGCTACCCGACACGGCACTCGGTTTTACCCAGGGTTTTATGCTGCGCGACCCTGACGGACATGCCTTGCGAATTGTAGAGGGCTAAATTTTGTGGAAGTAACCTTTATCCTGCCATTGGTACTGCTACCGGGAGTGGCGCTACTGATTGTCTCGACTTCGACTCGTCATGGTTAGCTTCACGACGAGATTCATCGTTTCAGCGAGAAAAGCGACAGGAAAGGTCAAAACCATTTTAGGCAGAGGGCGCGGCGGTTTCGCGATGCGCTGGTGGGGCTGTATTTATGCGTGAGCATTTTTGCGCTAACCAGCCTGGTCGGGGTAATTCTGGAAGTTTTGGGTCTTTCGTCCCGCTGGCCCATCGTGGTTTTAACCAGCCTGGGTTGCGTCTGTTTGCTTTTCGCCGCCTACCAGTTAGTCCGCGAGTCCTTTTTGTCATTGGAAAGCCTGGAACAGGACTTAGAGCTGGATAATTTGATACGACCAATACAAGGAGAAAATCATGACCAACGATAAATTTGATGTTATCATCATTGGAACGGGAGCCGGGGGCGGTACAATAGCCCGCGCTTTAGCTCCGACTGGCAAGCGCATCCTTATTTTAGAACGGGGCGGCTTTTTGCCACGTGAGCGCGAAAATTGGAGTACCCGAAGCGTTTACATTGAGAAACGCTACCAGACCCACGAAAGGTGGTATCACGAAGATATGGCTTTTCGCCCGGAAACGCATTATTGGGTGGGCGGCAATACCAAGATGTTTGGCGCGGCCATGTTCAGGTTGCGTGAGGCTGATTTTGGCGAGATTGAACATGTTGGCGGTATTTCTCCGGCCTGGCCGATCAGCTATAGTGAGCTAGAGCCTTATTACTCGCAGGCCGAAAAGCTGTACAGCGTGCATGGGCAAGCCGGAATAGACCCAACCGAGCCACCGCGCAGCGCCCCTTATCCCCACGCTCCTTTAATGCACGAACCACGAATACAGCAACTTGAGGACGATTTGCAGCAGTTGGGATACAAGCCCTTCCCTTTGCCTCTGGGAGTGCGTTTGGGTAACGAGAACGGTCAACCCGGTTCAGTCACCCAACTGAGCGCTTTTGATGGCTACCCCGACCTGACCGAGTCGAAGGCCGATGCTCATGTGATTGGCATCAAACCCGCCCTGGAATACGATAACGTCACCCTCAAAATTGATAGCTACGTCGAACGATTGGAAACCGACCCCACCGGGCGCAAAGTTACAAAAGTGGTCGTCAGTAGGGCCGGACAAGAAGAGATTTATGAAGCTGAACTGGTGATTGTGGCCGCCGGAGCGGTAAATTCAGCGGCTTTATTTTTACGGTCCAAAAATGATAAACACCCGGCTGGGTTAGCCAATAGTTCCGGGTTGGTAGGCCGCAATTATATGTGCCACCAGAGCTCAACTTTCCTGGCAATCAGCAAAGAGCCAAACGATGCTATTTTCCAGAAAACATTGGCGATGAGCGATTTCTACGGCCCGTCGGCAGAGTGGGAGTACCCGATGGGACTAATTCAAATGCTTGGCAAAGTAGATGCCGACTTGATGGCCTTCGAGACCCCTGAACCTTTAGGGGGTATGACCTACGAAGAAATGGCTCGTCATTCCCTCGATTTCTGGCTACAATCGGAGGATTTACCCAACCCGGAGAACCGAATTACGCTCAACTCCCGCAATGAGATTGTCTTCCACTACACCAAAAACAATCTGGAAGCGCATCTCCGCCTGATCGGAAAGCTACGTGACCTGTTGGGCTATATCGGCTGCCAGCAGCATCTTATTCCGATTGATTACTATTTGGGAACACAACTACCTTTCAACTTGGCGCATCAGTGCGGTACTATGAAGTTCGGCCCGGACCCGGCAACTTCGGTACTGGATACTCAGTGTCGTCCGCACGAGCTAGAGAATGTCTATGTTACCGACGGCAGTTTCTTTGTTTCGGCAGGAGCAGTCAACCCTTCGCTAACTATCATCGCCAACACGTTGAGGGTGGCCGATCATCTCAAGCAGAGTGTCTTGTAACTGGCCCTCCTGCCTTATAATCTAATTCTGACTTTTGATATGAGAGAAATTGAGAAGATTTAAGGGAGATTTCTTTAAATGACGACCAATTTGAAAGAAAGTGAGCCTTTTCCCGATATTGAATTGCCGGATCAAGCCAACCGCTTGACCCGGCTTTCTCAACTTACTCGGCCTGGTCTGTTCGATCAAAAGCTTGGGTTTACAGATGGTTATCCTATAATTGTGGTCTTCTACCGGGGTTTTTTCTGCCCACGTGACCAACAGCAGATGCGGCAGTTGGTACAGTTTCAGCCAGAATTGGCGGTAAACTATGGCAAGCTGGTCGCTGTAAGTGCAGACCCTCCCCAAGTACAGGCTGCGTTCCGAGCAGGATTAGGGGCGCAGTGGCCGTTTCTCGCCGACGAGGAACGCAAAATTATCAAACAGCTTAACATTCTGGATGAAACCGAGGGCGAATATGCTTATCGGGCGCAGCCCTACACCTTTGTACTGCGCCCCGATTTAAGAATTTATCGTATCTATAACGGCTGGTTTTTCGTAGGTCGCCCAACCCTGGAAGAGTTACGCCACGATTTGCGGACGATAATGGAGACCCGCGCGGATTATCGCTACGAAGCTTATGATACCTCGCTGGTACGCGAGATTCGGATACCCCAACAAGAATGGGCGGAAGGTGCGCCACCATTAGGAGCAAATGGTCTGCCGATAGCTCAGGGTGTAGTTAGCTGGTTCGATTATGAGAAAGGTATTGGGGTAATTGTCAGGGGAGATACGGCAGAAGAAATCTTTTTTCATTTTACTGCCATACCGGGGCAGGGCTACCGCACCCTTCGGGCCGGTACGCTGGTTCGGTTCGAGGTGGTTAACCATCCTTCCGGTCCAACCGCCCGCAATATCCAGCCTACCCAGGTAGGTTGAAGCGCAATTTATAAATCGCCTCCAAAGCCGCTTCACGGGTGGGATAGATATGCGATTGAATACCCTGTAAGCGTTTCTTTACGGTGTTTGTCCGAATCGTTATATTGGTGAAGGTATTGGTTACTCCATAACGGATTACCCCTCTTACATGGGTAAGAAGTTCGGCAGTGAGCCGACCAAAATCTTCGTCCAAGTCTATATCAAATTTTGTATCTTGCAGACAAGAAGCTACAAACACTTTTTGAGGCAAAGTATCCGTAATTTCTTTAACTTCTTCTAAAACTTGTTCTAGCATCGCTTTAGTAAGAGTGATCCCGGAATAGTCTATAAAGATCACTTCAAGCTGAGGATCATAAACAATAGTTGGTTTTGCCTGGCTCATAATGCTTACTTTCTTTTTGGCTGGTTTCTTGTAAGCCGACTAATTTTAACTTTTCTCAGCCTCAGTGTCATCTCCTTCTTCACTTTTGAAGGTGAATTCTTCCTCTCCAATCTGAACGGTAGCATCCCAACCTATCTGAATAGCGGCCTTAACGCTCTGGTGGGCTGGGCAACCCTGGGGATGAATATTAAGAACTCTGGCTACCAATTCGGATGAGGTATCGGCTGGAAGGGTAAGAACGTAGTGAACGGTGATAGCCTCGATCCGAATGGTTTTGCCGTAACCGGCAATTCGGCCTTCTACCGTTGCGCTATATTTCTCGCGGTCAAAACTGATCTTGCGCCCTGACAGAGCGCCGGCAAGGGTGCCGTACATTCAGCCTGCAATCGCCGCCACGATGTGATCCAGGGTCGAAGCGATGGCTGGCCCTTCTTTAGCTTTAGCCCCATAATATTGCCGTAACGTTCCTTGTACTCCATAGACTACCGGCTCTGCTACTTCTCCCAGATAGGCATTGCGATAGCCCTCCCGGTAAACTAAACGGGACTGCGAAATATACTCGAAATTATCGGCCATCTAAATTTGCTCCTTTCAGCTTTATTTTTTGGTAATCTCAAAAGACCTCAAGCTGGTATCATTTAGCACTAATTCTTTCCTGACCGCCTTTTCAAAATCTGGCTAATTAATACCCCAGCTACCAACCCCCAGAAGGGCGCACCAATTCCAAGCAGCGTAATGTCGGCGGCACTCAGAAGAAGGGCAAAGAGTGCGCCATCGCGTTCCTGCGGGTCGGTCATCGCACCAGCAATAGAAGATATAATTGCACCGACCATTGCCAGCCCGGCCACCGCCGCTATCAAAGCTTTTGGCAATCCGGCGAACAAAGTAACCGCCGTGGCCCCGAACGAACCCAGCACTATAAACCAGATCGCCGCTGCCACCCCTGCGCCGTAGCGTCGGTCAGGATCAGGATGAGCTTCCGGGCTGGCACAAATTGCCGCCATTAAAGCCGCCAGATTAAGCCCATGACCCCCAAAAGGAGCAGTGATTACTGAGGCCAGACCAGTAACGATTACCGGGCCATCTACCGGGGCTTTGTAACCCGCCGATTGTAGTACGGCGAGGCCGGGAGCATCCTGCGAGGCTATCGCCAGAATAAAGAGCGGTAATCCCAGACTAATGAGCGAGCCAAGCCTAAATTCCGGCCAGATAAAGTAAGGTATTGCCAATTCCGCCGTCAGTCCTTGCAAATGCAAATCGCCAGTGAGCGCTGCAATCAGTAGCCCGGCAGCCAAAGCCGCAACCGTCGGGGCGCGAAAGTTTAAGCGGCGCAGACCTAAAAAGACTACCAGCATTCCTAGCACAATTAGCGGGCGCTCCGGCAAGGCGGTAAATAGCCCAATCCCAAATCGCAGAAGGACTCCCGCCAACATCCCCATCACAATCGGCGTTGGCACGAGAGCCAGTATCCGCCGAAATACACCAGACCAACCTACTACTACTGCCGCCACACCCGCCACGATGTAAGCACCTACCGCCTCGTTCAAGGTGTAACGACTGAGATTGGTAACGAGCAAAGCACTTCCCGCTACCGACCAGGCTACTACAATCGGCTGGCGATACCACAGACACAAAGGTAAAGTTGCCAGCCCGCTTCCAACCGTAAGCGCCCAAATCCAGGATGAAAGCTGCGCCCGGTCAAGTCCGGCATTGGTAGCCGCTTGAAAAACCAGCACGAGTGGCCCGGTATAAGCAATCAGCACGGCCACCAACCCGGCCAGCCACGCCGCCGGAGTAAGCGTAGCAGGAAGGTCGCGCAAATTACGTTTAAGCTGAGCTACCCCAACTGGCAAACTGGCGGATTGATCTGCGGCACTCAAGACTGCCTGAGATTCTTCGCTATCGGGCTTTTTTGACTCTTGTTCCTGTCGCATTAAATCCTACCTGAAACCAAGCGATTAGCCTTATTTAAGCCGTTGCCCACTCAAAGGGAAGTTCTACCAACAGGTTCTTAGCTTCTGGTTGGTCAAGGGTAGTCGTAGTTAATAACTCCAGCGCGGCTTTAATCACCTGAGTTTGCAACTTAGAGTTGCCCGGTGCGCCAAGCGGACGGCCCATTAGAAATTTGGTTACGGCCACTCGTGGGGTAGCTAACCATTCGGCGGCAGGCCGGAAAGCCTCAATATAAACAGTTACGGTGGGAATACCAACCGCTTCGATAGCACGGGCAATATGTCCAACGGACATGTGGCAAATTGGTCAGCCAGCCGTCAAAAAGACCGCATCTACCCCGGTAGCCTTTATCTCCTGAGCCCACTGCGGGGCGGCTTGCTGTTCGAGGCGTTGTAGATTGGTTAGTCCGTGGATCGAATAATTAACAGGAGCCAGGTGGCCGATAAATCCTTCCGCTTCTAACTCGCGGAAGCGTTCGAGAGGGAAAATAACATTTACATCGCGTTGAGCCGCCGTTATGTCATAGGCAATATGCGAAACTTGCAATTCACTTACAGGAGTATCGCGTTCAATTAATCGCCAGCTTGCAAAGCGTTCCAAAGCAGAACGAACATCCTGGACGGCTTGCTCATAAGTATGATCTGGTGGTAGCCAATTGGTCTGGTCTTTCTTATGAATAGCTCCGGTCGTAAAAAGGGCAACCGTACTCTGATTTAACGGTTTGGTCAAAATCGCCAGGGGAATAGGTGGGTAGACAGTCTGGGCGCGTTTGCGCTGTACTTCCTCTGAGGGCCGATAGCCGGTTACCTGGGAACCTTGTACCAGTTGCTCCAATTGGTCAATATTGCCAGTATCCACCGCGTTACCCACTTGGCGCAGTAATTCCTGAAAAAACTCGTCCAATTTATCCTGGGGAAAATCTTTAAGAAATTTGAAGTAGTTATTAGCTCGTTTGTTGTGATAAAGCGTAGTGGCAAACTCCTTAAGGGTAAGAGCGGTTTCTTCAGCACCACTCTGCTCTTGAGACTGAGACATTGATCTAATCCTTTCTCTTTGCAAGTTTTTATCGGCAGGAGCAGTTAGGGTAAACTAAACTACCTTAAATATCTTGCTATTCCTAACCAATTAGACTTAAAACTCCTTTATTGAGCCTTTTGATAACTTCAGCATCATTTTGGGTTTTGGCGAGCAGTATTATTCCCTCGAAATAAGCCAACAAACTCTGGGTAGTGAGAGTAACATCCAAATTGGCAACTATTCCAGATGCAAGAGCTTCGTTAAGAGCTTTCTCAAAATAGGCACAAACTCGACCAAAAATCTCTTGAATTTTGTGACGAACTACCTCATCCTGAGTACTAAGCTCAATTGCCACATTTCCAAAAGGGCAACCGAGGATATAGCCGGTTTCGGTTTGCAAAGCTTTATGGCGCAAGTAAGCTCTATCGAAGATGCAGCTAATTCTTTCCAGGGCTGGCATTTCGACTGAAAAAGCCGGTTCAAAT
>JBBQWM010000115.1:0-9586 GCA_038210655.1 Chloroflexia bacterium | reverse complement strand
TGGTCGTGGGAGCTTTACGAACGTATTCAAGCGGTGCTGGTTGAGCGCAAGATCAACCCACCGCGCATTTTCAGCAGTCCTAACCCACTTTCGGGCGTAATTATGTGCGGGCATTGCGGGCGGCGACTGGTCAAAAAAACTTGCGCCGCTAACAAGCACCTAAATCTGTCCTGTTCGTTTTATGCCTACAGTCGGCTGGCCTGCCAACCTAATAAAACTTCGCTCGATCATCTCTTGACGCAGGAAATTTGGCCTCATCTCGATAGGATTGCGGATGAAGTTGCGCGAGGTGACACCTCCAGCTTACAGCGCAAGCTCGAAGCGCAAGCACAAGAACAGCAGCTTCCCGCGCTCGAAGCACACCGTAGCCGGTTAGATAGCGATTTTGACCGCCTGCCTAGTCGCCGGGGCCGGATTGATCGGGCTTACCAGCTGGAAATTATTTCGGATGAAGAATATCGAAATCAGGTAGCCGAACTGAAAAAAGAGCAAGCCGAAATCGAAAATAGCCTAGTTGAAGTGAATAGCCAGATCGCCGCCTTGCAAGAGGTTGGAGCCTGGCACGCCCGACTGTTGGACTTCTCTAATCTCTGGCAACGGTTCCGCTCTGACCTCGCCCGGCCTCTTGCTGAGTGGGATGACTGGCTTATTCGACTGGTTAGGGAACTGGTCAGCCGCATTTACCGGGAAATCAGAGTTAAAAGCTATTGGCAAAGTGGCCCGGCTCGATGGGATTTTGAAGTTGAATTTATCTTCAATAACTAGGAGTTAGCTTTTAGTACATCATCTTGTAGCATAATTAAAGCTGAGTGTTGTAAAATGGCGAAAGCCAACCACGTAAGTATTTGGGGCGGCTTGTTTGGGACTGTCATAAGAAAGTACCGCTACTGGCAATACCGGCAAGCGATATTTATCGTATAGCCGGATAAAATACCGAAACAAGCGTTCGCCGAATTCTTTTTGATCGTAAGATTGCGGCTCAACCAAAATCAAAACCAGGGTAGCTTCTTGTTTGAGACGCACCTGACGGATAATATCGACCCGATTAGTTTTTCCGCCGACCAGATCGGTAAGAATTTCTTGTTCCTTTTCCTGAACCGAGGCTGGTTCTATATCCTGGGCAATTTCAGGGAAGAACAACTCCAAGAATTCCACGAAGAACTCACCGATAAGCGACTTAAATAAGGCATCGTGGTCAATCATAATTTCCAAATCACTTAAATTAGCTACGAAAGCTCCAGGGCCGCTTTTTTGTCGCCATCCTGGAATTGCAGCCGCAGGGTAGCCAGGCTAGTATTGGTCGGGACGCTGAAAACCACATAGACCGCGCCTTGCTTATTTGGGTCAATCGCGGTAGGAGGCGATTCGGTCGAGGGCGGGGTTTTGAGGATGTACAACAAGGTCGCGGCTGGGTCGGCAGTATAAGTCTGGCCGCGTGTGTCGAACAAAGTCATGCGTTCACCGGGCATCAACCATTGCCGACCGTCGGCGGTATTTCGCAAAGCCACCCGCACGACCACAAATTGTCGATCTTTAGCGGTAGCGAACTTTAAGCCTTCCAGCGTCAGAGTATCGTAACGCTCAACGTTTTCCGTCACCACGTACCACGTCCCGACCTGCACCGGGGTCTTAAATTTGGACTGGACTGTAACCGAAAGCGTTCTCAAATCGCCTGGATTGCCGGGTAGGGCCGCGATCAATGATTGGGCCATCCGGTCGCCACCGGCGTTCGCGCCGCCGTAACTGGCCTGCGACCAGGTTTCCAACCCAATCTGGGTGAACAACTGTCGGTCGATCAATTTAACCGGCTTATCGGGTGAGGTAGAAACGGTAATTTGCAAGCGGTCGAGCGTCGGGAAGCGCGTATAAAGGGTGTAGACGATCCGGGCGAAATCGACTGCCGTTTCAGCCTGGCTGCGGGCCTGGAAATAGCTGATCGTCGGCACGGCCCCGCCCGTAACTGTAAAAGCAGTCAAACCGATGCTTTGCAATTCGGCCTGCATGTTTGCTTCGGTCGGTGCGTTCAAGTGCGTCCGCAAATTATCGTCGAGGGGCGCACCAAAATGCAAAGCCAAACGGTCTTGCCGGGCCGCTTTGCTGACTTCGCTGGGGTCGTTATTGTTCAAGTTAGCGTGCCAGGGGTAAAAAGTATAAGCCATCGGGCGGGTTACATCGGCCCGATAGATCAGCTTATCCTTCGGGTCGGTCAACACCAAATTGATCCGGCTCAAATCTTGAAAGCGTCCGAACAGGCTATAGATCAAGTTATAAGTGGTCACTTCGGACTGACGCAAATTGTCGAGGTCGTCGGCGGTGCGGCCTATTGGTGGACTTTCCGAGTTTAAGACCCCACCATTGGCGGCCAGCTTGACTTTCAATTGCAACACGTCCGGCCCGGTCAATCCCACATCCCCGACCCGCCCGGCATAAAGATCGGCGCTGTTGAGGAAGGCCGAAATCTGCTCGCGGCTGGTCGGAACGGCAGGTTGCGGGGTGCTGGCCTGAGCCGTCGCTACCACCCCCGGCCCGACCGTGGTCACTGCCACCCGATTCGACGACGTGATGCTAATAAAGCTGGTCTTGAGTGGGTTGCCCAACCAGACTTCCTGGGCCAGCACTCCGCCGACCCCCAATACTATCAATAGAAAAAGCAATAGCAGCCAGAGCCAGGCCCGTGACCGAGGGGCATCGTAAACTGGCTCCGAGCGATTGGCCCGCGCCGGATCGCTGGCTGAACCGGTCGGGTAGACGGTTTGCGGACGGAAGGATGTTGTATTACCGTTCGAGGGCGGCGGTGATTTGGGCGGCGGCGGGCCAGCTTTCGCGCCGGCCTGATTGGGCGAGGGTCTGGCTCCTGGCGGTGGGTTCGGATTGGCAGTAGGGGTTGGGCCAGCCGTTTTCTGGGTAGCACCCGGCGACCAATAAGCGCCGGTACTGGTGGGGGGGTTCGGGTTGGAAGCAACCGTCGAAGTAACCCGACTATTAGCCGAATTCCGCAAGGAATTATAGTCGCGGCGCTTGGAAGGATCGCTCAAAACATCGTAGGCCGAATTGATCCGAGACATCCGATCCATCGAATCGGCCGCCCGGTTAATATCCGGGTGATACTTCTTTGAGAGGGCGCGATAAGCCGCCTCAATCACCTCTAACTCCGCTTCGGAGTCGACCTGAAGCACCTTGTAATAATCAATTTCGGGTTTGCGTCTTAATTCAGTCAAAATTTCCTGACCGCTGGACTTCTAAAGCCATAGTATTTCGCATCAATGAACAGTGGGCCGTAGTGACCGCTACGTTATGGGTAGAATAGTCTGGTTCCCGTAACCAGATTAAACCTAGCAACCTCCTAATTATAGAGGGCGATAGCCCCAACGTCAAACCTACTTTGGTACTAAATCGTTAAAATTAATTCACTCGAACAAAAATGGGTCTGTTTTATGCCTCGGCTAGACGCTGGCGTAAAAAAGCTTCTTCTTGTTCGCGTCCCACTAACTCGCCGTCCAGCACCGCCGTCCTTAATTCGGTCAATAATATACGAATACGCGGCCCAGGTGACACACCTAATTTTAGCAGGTAATCGCCATTGAGAACAGGTTTAATCTTACTGATTTCTTCCCGATAGCGCCTTACTGTCTCGCGTTGGGATGATTCTGTTAGTAAAGCCTCGAATATAGGCAGAGCGTCGGCTTTGTATTCGTGGAGCAAATCATAAAGCTGGCTGTTTTTTAGTTCGGCGTTCAAGCGCGGGCGGGCTACTTCCCATAGACGGGCTACCTCAATTGGGACTTCAAATTCCGGCCCGGCAAACCGCAATTGGTTTACGACCACTTTTGCATGTGCCTCACCCAGGTCGTGCAGTAGGGTTGCCAGATATTCATAAGGCTGTAATTTGCCGCTAAAATAGGCTTCTAAACTGGCAAAAGCGGTTTCCAGCTTTTCATCCCAACCTAATAGCGGGTGCAAGGCACTCAACAGGCCGGATTGTTGGAGCAAAGCCAGCCCTTTTGCACGATGGGCCTCTTTCAAGACCAGCCGTAATTCGTTGCGTTTGCGCTCGGCGGAGAGCAAACCAAAATAACCGCCCGCCAGCGCTTCCTCGAAAAGCTGGAGCGTGATCGGCTCAAAGTGGTAGCCAAAGCGGGCCGCAAAGCGTAGACCCCGCACCATTCGAGTCGGGTCATCCACAAAGCTCAAAGGGTGCAAGACCCTTAGCCAGCCCTCGCGCAAGTCGCGCAACCCGTCAAAGGGGTCGTACAAGCCACCATCAGGCGAGAGCGCCAACGCATTAATCGTAAAATCGCGCCGTCGCAAATCCTGTTCCAGGCTGGCCGGAAAAGCAACGGTTGGCAAGGCAGCAGGGTGGGCATATGTCTCGTGACGGGCGGTCGCAAAGTCAAGATGCAAAGCCTCGCCCGCATCCAACCGGGCCGTCCCGAAGGCGCTATGTTCTAACAATTTGACCTTATCCGGGCCAAAGTGTTGCTCAAAAACGGGCCGTAGTCGGCGAGCCAACTCCCAGGCCGGAGCTAACGATACAAAATCCAGATCGAAGTTAGCCCGTCCTAAAAACAAGTCGCGCACGATACCACCGACCAGATAAATCGGCTGTCGCTCGGCTAACACCAGTTGGAGCGCAACCCAATGCGGCTCTGGCAACATTTGCCGGAGCCGCTCCATTATTAGGGTCGGATTGTTATAGTCAAAAGCTGGAATTTGCAAATCCACCTTGCTTTACTTTGGTAAGCAGAAAAAGCTGACCGCTAAAACCTGAAACCTAAAACCTTTTACGGCTGAGCCTTCAGCTTCTCGCCCAGATGCTTGATAGCGGCATCGAGTTGCGGGTCGCGCCCGGCTAGAATGTCGGCGGTGGTGCGGGCTACTACGATGTCGGGGGTTACACCGACCCCATTGAGCTTCTCGCCTTTGGTCGTTTCGTAGACCGAGGCGGTCACACCCAGCAGTGTACCATCACCAAGCGGCCAAGTTCGTACCGTCCCAATCGCCCCGGCGCTCTTGCTGCCGATCAACGTCCCAGCCTGATAGTCCCGTATCGCCAGACTAAAAACCTCGCTGGCCGAGGCGCTATTGCGGTCGATCAAAACCACCAATGGCAAAGGTGGGTCTACTTGTTTACCATCCGAGCGGGCCTTGAGCGTAGTTACGCCGCTACGGTTGGTAAATTTGCCCAATACCTCGCCATCTTTGATAAAGCGTCCGGCCACTCGCTCAAAGTTATAACCACCACCGTTAAAACGCAAATCAATTATCAGGCTGTCCACGCCCTGTTTTTTGACCGCTTCGATAGCGTCGTCCAGACGGTTCTGGACATCGAGTTGGAAGGCGTTCAAAGTTATAAAGCCGATGTGGTTCTCAATTACGCTCCATTCCGCCGTCGGAACTTTGTAGCGTTTGTATTCTATATCGAGCTTGACTGGCTGGCTTGTGCCGGGCCGCTCCAATACAAAAGGATAAACTTTACCTTCCTGAGAGCGGTTGACCTTTGCAAAGACCGTCGCGTTCACGGCGGCCCCATCAAACTGCACCAAGCGGTCGCCAACCTTGACCCCGGCAAGTTGGGCCGGGCCACCCGTCACTAACCGTTGAACGTGATAACCACCCTGATATTGAATAAAAGCGATCCCAAAGCCGACCGTACTATTGTCGCCTCGGCTGGTTCGCATAAAGGAATCGCTGCGCTGCCGATCTAAAAAGTAGGTGTGCAGATCGCCAGTCGCAGTTGCCATCACACTCACGACCCGATGAGCCAGATCGCCCGGCGGCAACTGTACATTCGACTTACTCGCCAAAATGTTAAAGTTCTCTTCAAATAGCTTCCAATTGGCGGCAGGATCAGTCGCTTCCCATTGCAAAGCGGCAGGCGGACTAACCCCCAACCCAACCGCCGCTTCTTGCAATCCCTTCTGGGCAACCAGAGCCGTATCGGGCTGGGTGTAAAAATTCTTGTTGATCGCGTCGTAACCAGCCTTGATAGTTTTCAGTTCGGCTGCCGGGTCTACTGCGGCGGGCGTAGTGCTGACCGTTGGGCGGGGTGTCACCGTCGTCGGCGGTCTGGTAGTTGCCGAAGGAGTGTTAGCCGGTTCGGGTGTGGCGGTCGGTTCGGGTGTGGTGGTGGGCGGCGCAGGGGTAACGGTCGGCGCTTCGGTTGGCGTGGCGATCGGCTCAGGCGTGGCGGTCGCCCCTAACGGGGTCTTGAACGGTACAACCGCCCCTTCGGGCTGGGCGGTTGGCAGCGTCAAAGTACGCGACTCACCACAAGCCGCCAACAAAAGCGCCGTCAGCAAAGCTAACACCAGCAGACTAATTCCACGTCCAGTCTTCTTTATAACCCGATCCATCTTTTTATCCCTACGGCGCAACATTGCAGCCCTACTTATTTTACTTCCTATTTTATAACGGTTGTAAAGCGATCTTTACATGATAGATCATACGCTATCGGGGTCAAAGAGTCTGTGATTTAAAGCGGGGAAGTGTAAAATCTTTCTTAAAAAAGGATTACCACTGACTGGTCTACCCTGGCTTATTTGCTCATAAATCTTTTGCTATCTCCGTCATAAGTTAGCGTGTATAATTCTCCGTAACAAAATATCTACTTTATTTGTAACTACTCAGCCGTGTCACTCTAAGCCGCAGCCCCCAGAGGGGGGTGAGGCCACGAAGGGTCTAGATTCTTTGGCGGAGAGCTATCTTTGGAAAAATCCCGGTTATTTCCCGCCTCAGAATGACATGGCCTGAGTAGTTACCTTTATTTTACCGTAAAAGCAGGAGGAAAAGCTATGCAAGCGCGGGCTGCTACCCAGGACGACGCAGCAAAAATTGCTTATATCTATAATCAGGGGATCGAGGATCGGACTTCTACTTTTGAGACGCGCCCGCGTTCGATTGAGGACATTCAAGGCTGGTTTGACGGGCAGCATCCTATCGTGGTGGTCGAGGAAGGTGGCGAGGTAATTGCCTTTGCTTCGACTTCGACCTACCGACCGCGCGAATGTTACGCCGGTATCGCCGAATTCTCGATCTACGTCGCCCGCGAGAGGCGGGGCCGGGGGGCCGGTAGGTTGGCCCTGACCAGCTTGCTACAAGCCGCCCAACGTGCGGGCTACTGGAAATTGCTCTCCCGCGTCTTTACCGACAATACCACCAGCCTGTCGCTCCTGCGTTCGGTCGGCTTCCGCGAAGTCGGTATTTACGAGAAACACTCCAAACTGGACGGCATCTGGCGCGACGTTGTGATTGTCGAACGGCTACTCCCGACTAATCTGTAGGGAGCAATTTTAACAGGGATATACAGGATGAACAGGATAAAAATGCTGAATAACTTATGATTACGCCGTTGCCTAAAGAGCGACGATTTTTACAGATCGGCTACTGAAAGTAGATGGAACGATTTGTCAATCATAAATCCTGTTAATCCTGTATATCCCTGTTAAATTACTTCCGGCTTGTTAATAACCGCTCGCGCTCTTCCTCAATTACCTTTTCGTCCAGCTTGGTAAAGAGGATTTCGGGTTTACGCAAGGTCTGGCCTGCCGGGACGGGTTCGATAGCCCAAAGAGCGGTGGGCTGGACGGCAATTTCGCCCTGCCGGGCTACGCCGCTATAGCTCTCGGTTTCGGCGGCGCTTTGCTCGTCGAAGCCGAGGTAGCCGTGCAGCTTTTGGGCCGCAAAAGGTATGTATGGATAGGTCAGCACTTTGAGCGTGTTGATAACCTGAAGGGCGACCCAGAAAGTCGTACCAGCTGCCACCCGGTCGGTCTTGATCGCTTTCCAGGGAGCCTTGTCGTCAAGATACTTGTTGGCGGCACTTGCCAGCGCCATCCCCTCGCGCAACGCCTCGCGGAAGTGCGCCCCTTCCAGGAGGGTCGTCACGCGCTCGAAAGCCGCTTCCCGCTCTGCCAGCAAAGCCTGGTCAGAGTCGTCCAGTTCGGCGGGTTCGGGGACTTTACCATCGTAATTCTTGTAGACGTTGGTTAGCACCCGATTAACCAGATTCCCATAGGTTCCGACCAATTCGTTGTTAACCCGACTGACAAAATCGGCCCAACTCCAATTGCTATCGCGGGTTTCGGGGGCGGCAACGGTCAAGTAATAGCGAAGCTGATCGGGCTGATAACGATCCTCGACATCTGGCATCCAGAGCGCCCAGTTCTGGCTGGTACTCATCTTCTCGCCTTCCAGGTTCAAAAACTCAGCGGCAGGCACATCGTAAGGCAAAGCTAGGCCACCGTACCCCAGCAAAATCGCAGGCCAGATAATCGTGTGGAAAGTTATGTTATCCTTGCCCAGGAAGTAGTAACCCCGCGCTGGCGCTTCGCCCTGCTCGTCAAGCTTCCACCAGCGTTCCCAGGCTTGGGGTTGGCCCCGACGCTGCCCCCATTCTTTGCTGGCGGACAGATAGCCGATCACCGCATCAAACCAGACGTAAATCCGTTTGTCTTTATAAGCCGGGTCGTCGATAGGAACCGGCACGCCCCATTCCAGGTCGCGGGTGATCGCCCGACCGTGCAAACCCTGTTGAAGCCAGTTTTTGGTGTAGGCGACGGTATTATCGCGCCAGTAGCTACGATCACGGCTATTGATCCATTTTTCCAGGTCGGGTTGAAGCTTCGCCAAATCGAGAAAATAATGCTCGGTCTCGTGAAAAGTGATCGGGCTACCATCGTCGCGGCTATGAGGGTTGCCAAGTTGGACGGGGTCAAGCAACGTACCACAATTATCGCACTGGTCGCCCCGTGCTTTGGTATTGCCACAGACCGGGCAGGTTCCCTCGACATAGCGGTCGGGCAGGAAGCGGCCCTGTTTTTCGCTATAGCTACCGGTCATTTTTTCTTTGTACAAAAAGCCTTTTTCGAGCAATCTTAAAAATATATCCTGGGTTACGGCATAATGATTTTCGGTGTAGGTTTTGGTAAAAAGATCGAATTCAATGCCCAACGCTTCAAACGTTTTCAAGAAACTAGGGTGATAACGCTCGACCACATCAAGGGGTGTGATACCTTCTTGCTCGGCTTTGATCGTGATGGGTGTGCCGTGACAGTCGCTCCCGCTGACCATCAAAACCGCCTTCCCTCGCGCCCTTTGAAAGCGGGCAAAAGTATCGGCAGGCAAATAGGCCCCGGCAATATGCCCGGCATGAAAAGGGCCATTGGCATAGGGCCAGGCCACGCTTACTAAAATCGGTTCAGCAGTTTTATTATTTTCTTCCGTCATCTTTTTGCGTCTTTCTAACTAATTGACGTTTAGATAAACAGAGTATTTACGGCCTTGCAGAGCCATAAACTGAATGCTTAGTTATTTTGACTTGAACAAATGTTTACGGCTTCACAATGGGACAAACTCTTACTTGATTTAAAATTTTATCTAAACGCCAAAACTAACCTTTATTTCATTTTACCTATCTAATTGGTTAGCTGTTTATAGTATAGCGCAGGTTGCCAGTGAAAGCAATAGCCAATTTTTGGTTCAACATTGTAACTACTCAGCCTAACCCTTTGGGCGACCACATAGGGTCGCCCCTACCCAAAATCCATCGTAGGGGCGACCCTATGTGGTCGCCCGGCCTGAGTAGTTA
>JBBQWM010000114.1:0-9982 GCA_038210655.1 Chloroflexia bacterium | reverse complement strand
TAAGGTTGAATTTTTACAAGGAAAACCCTGCCCTATAACCTCAAATGTAAGGTAGTATGACCTGGTTGTGATAATTTGAGTTCAGTTAATCGGTACGATATTGCGAGACTTTGGGAGGTACGAGATAATGAGACACAACATGTCTTTACAGGAAGTGCAAGATGCTCTTAGCCGGGCCGGGGATAATATTCCCCTAAGCCAGATAGTGTTGGAACAACGAGAGCCGCACCCTTGAGATATTTCTATCAAGATTGGGCATGAGGAAAGGTTTTATAAAAAGGTGTTGCAAGTAGAGCGGGCGACCGGCCTGACGTTTTTCAAGGAGATACTGGAAATATACAGTCCTAGCGGCGAAGAGCGGGCAGTTGCCGAGCGGATCGTGGCCCGGATGCGCGAATTGGGCTATCGGGAGGCGTTTATCGATGAGGCCGGGAACGCGGTGGGGGAGTTGGGAGCAAGGGCCGAGGAAGCCCGCCGGACGATAGTGCTGTTGGGTCATATCGACACGGTTCCGGGGTTTATCCCGGTGCGAGTTGAGTCGGACGGCGATACGATCTACGGGCGAGGGTCGGTCGATGCCAAAGGGCCGTTTGCAGCCTTTGTGTTAGGGGCGGCGGCTTTGTTGGAGCAGCCCGAATTGCTGGAAAATACTCGTGTGGTGGTGGTCGGAGCGGTTGAGGAAGAAGCCCCGTCCAGTAAAGGCGCACGCTACGTCCAGCACCACTACCGCCCCGACTTTTGTATCATCGGGGAGCCTAGCGGTTGGGATCGGGTGACGGTTGCCTACAAGGGCAGTTTGCAGATGGCTTACAAGCTAGTGCGCGACCTCAAGCATACCGCCGCCGATGGGCCGTCCGTCTCGGAAGAAGGGGTTGATTTCTGGAACCAAATACGCGGCTATGCCAATCAGTTTAACACGGGCAAGAAAATTACCGAGACCTTGCAAGCCTCGTTGCGCGAGATAAGTAGCCGGTCGGACGGGTTTCAGGAAATTGTCCAGATGCGGGTTGGGTTGCGGGTGCCGTTAAACTTCCCGACTGCCGAATTTAAGGCGCAGCTTTTGGTCTGGGCGGGGGACGGGCAGCTTGAATTTATGGGCGAAGAACTGCCGATCCGCTCGGATAAAAATAGCCCACTGGTACGGGCTTTTTACAGCGCGATCCGGGAAGTCGGTGGGCAACCGGCCCCCAAGAGCAAAACGGGAACCAGCGACATGAACGTACTAGGCCCAGCCTGGGGCTGTCCGATAGTCGCGTATGGACCGGGCGATAGCAGCCTCGACCATACTCCCAACGAACACGCCAGTCTCGCCGAGTTTGAGCGGGGGGTGCGGGTCGTGCGTGGAACGTTGGCGGGGCTTTGCGAGGGGTAAAAGGCGAAATAGGGCTTTTGCGCGAGATAAACGTGTTAGACCTCTGTTAGATGTACCAATCGGTGGCCTCGCGCTATTTCTTTAGTGCGCGATATTTGTTATAATCTCGGATAGTTCGATTTATAGAGAGAAGGTTAAGACGAAACGGAGATAATCAGGTTGAAAATTACGGCAGAGAAGGATCAGCAGAGCCAGTACATTGTAACTATCGAATTGGACCCATCCGAACTGGATGAAGCTAAAGGCCGGGCGGCCAAGAAATTGGCGAACCAGCTGCGGATTCCGGGCTTCCGCCCTGGCAAAGCCCCGCGTGCGCTGGTAGAAAGATATGTCGGTCAGGAGAGTTTGCTCGAACAAGCTACGCGAGATTTGCTGCCGAAGGCTTATCAAAATGCAATCAAACAGGAAGACATCAAGCCGATTGGAGACCCACAGTTCGATATTACGTCTAAAGACCCCTTCACGATTGTAGCGACGATCCCGGTGGAGCCGACCGTCGAACTGGGTCAGTATAAGGACCTTCGCTTTGAGTTGCCGTCGGTAAACATTGGCGATGAAGAAGTGGAAAAAGTTATCCAGCAATTGGTTGACCAGCAAAGCACCTGGGAAGCGCCGGAGACTGCCCGCCCAGCCCAGGAAGGCGATCAAGTCGAACTGGAACTTCAGACTATCCGGGATGGCGAAGTGACCGGGCAGCCTTTCCAGCGCAGTGGCGTTTTGGGTAAGGGTGAGTTGCTGATGCAGATTGACGAGCAGATTGCCGGGATGAGTATTGGCGAAGAGAAGATTGTCGAAGTCAAGCGGCAAACTGCTGTTACCAAGCCTGCGACTACCTTAATCGACGAGGCCGAAGCGACCGCCGATACAGAAGCCGAAGCTACTGAGGCCCCGGAAGCTGCCGAGGAAGCGGTGGTTCAGGAAATCGAGCTACCCGAAGTAGAGACTTTGCCTTTGGATGAGGAGGAGGAAGTCGATACGACTCCAATGACTTTTAAGGCGGTGCTTAATACAGTTAAGATCAAGCGCGAGCCGGAAGTCAACGACGATTTTGTGCAATCGGTTAGCGATTTGCAGACGCTGGACGAGCTAAAGGCTCGTATTCGGACGAACCTGGAAGCCCAGCAGACTACTAATAACAAGCGCGAACTGACCGACAAGATTATCAAAGAAGCAGTGGCGATTTCACATATCGAGATGCCGCCGGTGCTGATCGATGCCGAAATTCACGCTTTGGAAGAGAATATGGCCCAGCGGCTCAAGCAGCAGAAGTTAAGCCTTGACCAGTATCTCCAGTTTAGTGGCAAAGACCACGCGGCCTTCCACGAGGAATTGCGGCCCCAGGCCGAGGAGCGGATCAAGACGGCGTTGGTGTTGCGCGAGATTGCCAGAACCGAGGATATTACGGTCGAACAGGGCGAACTTGATCGCGAAGTCGAAAAGATGGTGGATGAGTATACCCTGACTGGCGAGGAAGACAAGCGCGAGGAACGCGCTAAGGCTATGCGGGGTTATTTGAACCAGGAGCAGACCCGCGACTCGCTTCGGGAGGAACTATTTAGCCGTAAACTATCCGAGCGGTTGGTGGAATTGGTGACGGGGATCAAGGCGGTTGAGCCGGAGCCATTGGAATTGATCGAAAAGACACCTGACCAGAAGGCCGAGTTGAGCCTGGAAGTTGACTCGCCTTCTGTTACCGGGGAGCTAGAAGCGCCCAGCCCGGCTGTCAGCGAAGAAGTCGAAGAGGCGCAGGTACCGGCTAAGAAGGGTAAAAAAGCTAAAGCGGCTGACGCTGAAGCAACCGAATAGCCTTCGGCTATTTACAAAAGTTTTGTGGCACGCCCGTTTGCTGTTTTGAAGACGGGATTATACTGGAGGAAACAATCATGGGTGAGTTTTATCTTCCCAATATTAATAAAGGCATTGCTACCACGCCAACTAAGATTGAACAGGTCGTGCCTTATGTGATTGAAAATACTAACCGGGGTGAGCGGACGTATGACGTATACAGCCGATTGCTGCGGGAGCGAATTATATTTTTGGGAACCGGCATCGACGATCAGATCGCTAACGTTGTGATCGCCCAGTTGCTTTTCCTGGATTACGAAGACCCCGAACGCGATATTTCGATCTATATCAATAGCCCCGGCGGTTCGATTACGGCGGGCCTGGCGATATACGACGCGATGCAGTTCGTGCGGCCTGATGTTGTGACGATGTGCATGGGTTTGGCGGCTTCGATGGGAACCGTCTTGCTGTGCGCCGGAACGACTGGCAAACGCTATGCCCTGCCGAACAGTACAATCCATCAGCACCCGGCTGGTGGTGGTATGCAGGGTTACGCCCCGGACGTGGAAATTCAGGCTCGGTATCTGCTTGATATGCAACGTCAGGTGCGGGAGATTATGGCGAAGCATACTGGTCAGCCCTATGAGAAAATCAGCCGCGATTTTGACCGCGATCATTATATGACCCCGGAAGAAGCCAAAGAGTATGGGATCATCGACGACATTTTGACACCGGGGGATCGTAGCGAGTCTACCAAGAGCCTTACCCGCTAACTCCGAGTTTTGCCGAAATCGAACTCTAAAAAAGAGCCTTGCTATTACTAGAATAGCAAGGCTCTTTTTGTTTGTAAGGATTGAGATTGGGCCAATCTTATGAACCAAAAACAGCGTTCTGCTCATAAAGCAGGAACGCTGTTCTTGGCCTCTTCTTCTCTCAGGCAATCAAGTTGGTAAATATTTCCGAAGGGGCGATTACGAGGCTAAACTGCCAGCATTACAGGCTGATCTTAGCTATTGCGTCCGAAGAGGCGAAAGGAGTTAGACCCATTTTGGGTTTTATTGGATAAGTCGTTAGTATTTGGTTTTCGACCTTTGAAATCCCACTTCCAGCTATTCGGTTGTTCTTCTTCGAGGCTTACCAGGGCGGTGCGGCGTTGTTCTTCGTTATAGGCTTCCAGGCTACCCCAATAACGTTTAATTGTTTCCATATCCGGCATTTGATTGTTTTTCATAATATCATATCCTACTTTTCTAATCTTATTACAAATAAGTCCTTTTAATATTGTCCGTTATAATCTACGTAACTTTGTGAAATTAGTTACAATTTTTACATGTCCAGTATAGCACTGCCGGGGCGAAAGTAAATCAAGCTTTCGACCTATTTTCACAGTGGCTGTATTAGGCTATAGGGCTTAGGCAATTTGGCCTAACAACAAAAACTCTGTGCTACTTTAGTCCAATAGCACAGGAGTTTTTTGGGGCCGTTCTACAAGAGAGCGGCCTTATTTTAGAGATTGGTAAAGGCTATAACCTACTTACCACGCTGGCGGGCGACAACCAGACCCACGCCGGAGCCGATCATCAGCACCAACATACCGCCTAGCAGCAACCAGGCCGGGAAGCCCCCGTCCTGACCGCCAGTCGAACCGCCCACACCGGTCGCCGGAGCGCCGCCCTGAGCAGGCTTGGTGGTCGCAGCGGCAGTCGTTGCAGCAGCCGTCGTTGCAGCACGAGTGGTGGTTGCAGCGGCAGTAGTCGCAGCAGCCGTAGTCGTAGCGGCAGCAGTGGTAGCAGCAGCGGTGGTCGCAGCAGCGGTGGTCGTGGCGGCAGCAGTGGTCGTAGCCTGTCCACCACCGGCGGCAGCCAGTACTACGTTAGCACAGCTAACTTGCTTGCCCGGAGGGGTGTTAGCCTCGTGATACTGAACATAGTAAACCGGGGAAGCGCCTGTCACAGTAGCAAATGTAACGGTCAGAGCGGTGCTAACCGAACCCGCGCCAGTGGCATCAGCCTTGATAGAAGTCAAGGGGAACCGCACCGGGCCTTGCGCCTCGCACTTACCTTCGTGGATGTGTCCAGCGTGGTCGCTGTTGGGCGCGAAGCCCTTCAAGCTTACGCTAACACTCACGCCTGTAGTAGTTTCGGTGATATAGGCTGTGCCTGTTACGCTTGAGCCTTCGACCGCCTTCATTTCCAGGGTCACGCTCTTGGGGGTTTGGGCCATTGCTATGCCCAGGGTAAAGACGCACATACTAGCTACGAACAGAGCCATTAGGCCCACAATCTTGAGTTTCTTCATTGTCTGACTTTCTCCTCGCGAATTAGTTTACAAACCAATCTTAAACAGCCGATAGCACAAACGCTGTCGGGTACTGCAAACCCTACTTATTGTTAAAGCTGAGATAACCGCTAATGCATAAAACGTACCAAAGGACGGGTAAATGTTTGTGTGGTGTAGCGTTGGGCTGTAATACTACCAACCTATTATACATCTACATACTATGATACGGCAAGCATGACATCTTCGGAAAGCCTGAAGTATTAAAAAAGCGTTAAGGTTTTTGAAGGCAAGCCGATTTTAGCCCTATTATCGCCGATTTAGTCTCTTTTTGGGGTGTAGCAGATACTACAGACGCACGCAAGCCACTATGTGATACTCCAAAATAAGTGTTACTGGCCTTAAATGTCGAATCTATTTTCAGGTGTATCTACTCAAGCGGGCGACCATAAAACAGTTAACGGAGCGCCCCTATAAGTCGAGAGGATGCTTTCAGCTAGATTAAAAGAATTCAGCTTGAAAGCGAGATCGTGGAGGATTGGCAGCTATGAGTAATCAGATGGCGGTGCAGGGGACTTTTCAGCGGTTTATGCGGCTACAAACTCCGTTGGAAACAGCCTTTGCCTATTTTACGGATTTTAACCATATTTTGCCACGCCTCCCGGAAATCGACCGGGTAATGCGCTATCGGGATGGGCATTATCGGATGATTTTTATGGCCGATGATGGGCGCGGTCATGAGATGGGGATTGTCTTTGACATCCGGCACGAGTTGGTCGAGAACCGCCATATCAAGATGATTTCGCTTCCAGTCAGTCTGCAAGAACTGAGCGGCGATAAGCTTTCTAAAGGTAATAGCCCGCTTTTTCCAGGCCACTTTAATGGAGAAGTGATCTTTAGCGAACGCGCCAACCAGATCGAGATTGTGTACCGGGTTGATTTGCTGATTGAGATCGAAGTACCCCGCTTTTTGAATTTTGTTCCCAAGCCGCTTATGCAAAAGATGGGTGATAGTTTGATGCAACTCAAACTGCACAATGTGGGCGACGGTTTTGCGGATCGGTTGATCGGGGATTTTGGCGAATGGCACACCCGTAATGCGCCCCATCTGCACGCCGGGCGGACTATCCACGAGACTAGAGGTAGAGTACCTGGCCTCATGCCGGAACTGAATTAGAAGGTGAATTTTGCAATCGGCCTCCGGCTTAACCGATTCTTCTCACTTTTTATCATAAGATAAACACTTGTGGGCTTCGATTTGGGTTGAAGTTTTAGCCGTAATTCTATATCATAGGTAATAGATAAACTCGGTTGAAGCGAACAAACTGCTAGATAGTTAAGGAGCCAGGAGAGTGGCTGATTCTAGAGCCGAAGCTTACCATCTTCAAGCTGAAGCGCAAGTTCAATTAAACGACCCGACTGCCCGTCACCAACCTAACATGTCGTCTGAACTTTATCTTAATCTCGATTGTATCGATGAGGCTGCAATTGAAGGGGCCTACGATTATTGTCGTCAAATAACCAAAAGAGGTTCCAAAACCTTTTATTTTGGTTCGCTTTTTTTGCCATATCAAAAACGGCGGGCGATGTGGGCGGTCTACAGCTTTTGCCGTTTTACCGACGATATGGTCGATAATGCCCGCGATGTAATGCCGGAAGAACTTCGCGCCCGGTTGAGCCATTGGGAAGGTGAGTTGCGCCGCTCGTTTGACGGGATTGTCCAACCTGCTTTGCCCCATATGGTAGCCTGGAACCACACCGCCCGCCAATTTACGATCCCGTCGATGCCGCCTTTAGAATTGATCGAGGGGGTACGAATGGACCTCGACAAGGGGCGCTACAACAATTTTGAGGAATTGAGGCTTTATTGCTTCCGGGTCGCCAGTACGGTCGGGTTGATGGCTTCGGAGGTAATCGGCTATAGTGACCCTTGCGCTCTGGAATACGCCATAAAATTGGGTATTGCAATGCAACTGACCAATATTTTGCGCGATGTAGGCGAGGATTCGCGGAATGGGCGGATTTATTTGCCACTGGACGAGATGGAGCAGTACGGCTATAGCGAGGCGGAACTGTTGCGAGGCGAAATCAACGACCGCTTTATCCGGCTGATGCAATTTCAGATCGCCCGCGCCCGTCGCTATTATGATGATGCGTTGCCCGGCATCGAGTATTTGAATAAGGATTGCCGCCTGTCGATCACGGTCGCCAGCCAGCTTTACAGCCGTATTTTGGATATGATCGAACGCAATGGCTACGATGTTTTTAATCGACGCGCTTTTGTGCCGACCGGCCAGAAGGTGCGCGGATTGGCTGGAGCGTGGTTTTGGCGACGCTTTAAGCGCAAGACTAGGCCGCGCCAGCCTGGAGCTAATATTCCCAACCAGGAAGAGGCGGATGCCTAATTTTTGTTGAATTTATCTTCATCTAGCTCTAATCAAATTTTGCTAACCCAGCCCCGCTTCCGACGTATATTAGCTAGGCAGGCTCTTTGGATGGAGCCGCCTTCTAAATGGTGGAATCAACCGAATTGCTGGTTTAATATAAATACGACTTTCGCTCCTGAATTTTGAGAAATGCCCGGTTTGACCGAATTTTGAATTTGGAGAGTTGTTTCGAGCGAAAGTCCTAATAGAAAGCGCGACCGATATGTTGGGTATGATGCGTATGCGCTGGCTTTTAACACTGTTGCCGCGCACGATCAATTATTTGTTTAACGAGCGGGTTCCTTTTTTCTATAAGCTGATAATGCTGTTACCTATATTATGGCTGTTTACGCCTATCGCCCGCCTGTCGAGCGCGGTGCCGGTGCTGGGTTTGTTGGATGAGTTTACGGTGGTTTTGCTTTCGATGGCGCTTTTTACCCATCTGGTAAGCCGTTACTTGTTGAGCAGAATCAAGAAAGATCAGCCCGCAACCAGCGCTCCGCTTGAAATCATCGAGGGGGAGTATTATGTGATCGACCGCCAGCCTGACGAGACTAAAAAGAAGGCCACTTAGGTCGCCGAAAAAGTCTTTAAATAAGCCAGGGTAAGGGCTATGCCTTGCCTCTGGCTTTTTGCGTTTTAAGAGCCTATGGACAGTTTATGGGCGGAGCCATATCGAGGAAGGGATGAGGGATGAAATCCATTGGCAGAGCAATGTCATACAACCGAACTACTTAGTCCTCAGTCCCCTTTTATCCCTCATCCCTCATCCCTTGCCCCTATGTTAGCCTTCAAGTTCGTAGCTGGCGCTGGCCGCCGGTAGGGTACCGTCGAGGGGAGCAATGTGTTCGGTGGTGCTGTTGATTAACTCGCCGGTTACTACAAAGGCAATACGCTCACAGATATTGGTAATACGGTCGCCAAAGCGTTCCAGGTTGTGGGCGGCCCAGAGTAGATAGGTGGCGGTGTTGGTAGCCTGGGGAGCGCCGCTATTCATCAGTTCCATTATTTTGGGGAAAACGTGGTCATAGAGCGCGTCAACTTCGTCATCCTGCCGGGCTAAATTACGGGCGGCCTGGACATCAAGTTTCAAAAAGGCATCTAAGGTTTGCTCCAACAACTGGTTACAGAGGGTCGCCATTTTGAACAAATCGTCCAATAGTTCGGGTGGGGGCGTTTGTTGGATCAACAAATTGATCCGGGCGATCCCTTTGGCGTGATCGCCCATTCGTTCGAGTTCGCCTGCGATATGTAGAACTGCCGCGACTAGCCGCAAATCACGAGCGACGACCGGTTGTTGGGTGGCGATTAGGGTTAGGGCTTGCTCTTCGATCTCGAAGCGCTGGCGGTTGATCGCTTTATCGCCTTCGATAACGAAGCGGGATAGGTGAGGATCGCGCCGCCGCGCAGCATCTGCGGCCTCACGTAAAGCTTTAGCGACTTGTTGTCCCATTGTTAACAATTGCTCCTGCAACTGCTTCAGACCCCGCTCGAAATGTGGCCTGCTCATGGTGGATTATTCCTCCCTGCCTATTATAGACCGCTATTTAGTAAGCTTTTTTACACTCCCTCCAACTGGCTGAATTGGACATTTCTATTATACGCGACTCGCTTCGGCCTGACTATACTCTATAATAAGCTTCTTTAATATGCTTTAGATTTCCAGTTGCAAAAAGGTTGACTAACTTCGCCAAAATTGGATGGTTACAAAACCGTCCATTGCCGTTAAAATAGAGCGCAGGCGGTTGGTAAGCATAAATGTTGTGTCAAAATTTAGCTCAAGAATTTGTATAAAGGAACTGTGTAAATGATGAAACTGGTGACGCGAGACCCTATACTGGATTTTGGGCGGCGGTTGGCCTTGATAATGCTAGGACTGTTTTGTTTTAGCCTGGGGTTGATAATAGTTTTAAAAGGGGATTTGGGGGTATCGGCCTGGGAGGTTTTGCATCTGGGGATGGTCTCGCATACGCCGCTCAGTTTGGGGCAAGCCTCGCAGTTGACCGGGCTGGCGATTATCCTGATCTCTTTCTTTTTAGGGGTAAGGCCGGGTTTGGGTACTTTGCTCAACATGTTCTTTGTCGGCTTTTGGGAGGATGTGCTGCTCAATTCGGGGGTGATC
>JBBQWM010000113.1:0-10029 GCA_038210655.1 Chloroflexia bacterium | reverse complement strand
TGGTTAAGCCCAGTGCAAGCCAGCTTGTCATGGGCTAATTGTCAATCCTTTAGAGCAAATTCGATTCAAATTGGGCTTAAAAGCATCGTTTTGGTACTTGACAAGCTCGTCAAAACCTTAACTTGTAGACTATGCCCTAAGCGGCTTTAATTGCCGTAGCGCCAGAAATGATAATGCTGCCCGACGTTGCCCATCTCGACTTGCCAGGCCGGGTCGTTTGAAGGCGTAAAGGTCAGCGCCCGCCGCTCAAAGACCTGCATCAGCACATCTTTATCAACCCCGCCAACCTTTACTCGTGCCCAATAAGCTTCGCTCAACGGTAGACCAAGCAAGAAAATCCAGGGGATCGTCAGCGCGTTCATCCAGCGCATAAAAACGTCCGGCACATTGTGGCCCAGCGTGGTATCGTAATAGTTATAGCTGGCGGGGGCCGGGGCAGTCGGCAGCGCCCGCACCTGTCCGGCTTTGTCTATCGCTTCGAGTACCGGGCCACTCCGCGTCGTCGCCCGCTTATCGTTGTTGAGCGAGGCGACCGCTCCAAAGCTGGCATAGGTCGGCGCGTCGGGATTGGCCCCGGCAGCATCGCCCGCGACCGGGAGGGCCGCCGGGGCGCGGTTCTCGAACTGATTGTTGCCAGTCTGCATCTGCCCGCTCATCAATTCGTAGACCAGCCGTCCGGTCGTAATAAACCATTGGCTGGCCCGGTCGCCTGCCGGATTAGTAATTTCCATGCGGGCTTTGTCAAAATAAAAAACCGTCCTTTGACCGCCCGGCCCCTCTACATAAGGTTCGTTGCGAATATCAAAAGCCTGTGGGCCGTACAGCCAGGTACGCGAGACCTTGCCACCCGCTACCGGCCCATCGGCGGCCAACCACAAATTCCGCACATTTGGGTCGGCCTGCTCCAGCCCAGCCTTGTCCAAAAGCGGGTTGCTATTGTCGAGGCCCGCCCCGGTGCTAAAGCGCCAGGTCCGCAATTGGGTCGAACGCCCCGGCAAGTTGTATCCAATCGTCACGGTATAGGTCGTGTTGGGCTGTAGTGGCTTTTGGCTGGCGAGAGCAGCGCTTTTGCGGGTTGCGAACATGGTCAGTTTGGGAAGCGGGTAGATCGGGAGCGGAGTACCAGCGGCATCGGTCAGCGAAAACTTGCTGGCATCGTAGCTAATATCGCCCGCGCCCCGATACTGGATCGTGACCGGATTGCCAATCGGATAAGCCGCATTGATCGCAGCAAAAGCGTCCGGCGCTTCCTTTGAGGCGTTGGTTGTAAAACTGGTCAAGCCATCCGGCGGCCAGAGTATCCAGGCCGGGTCGAAAACTTCTTTCCAGACCGGCAGCCCAAAATCGATTACGCAGATCGGGCGTTTGCCATCCGGCGTAGTGGCAAAGCCAAATCCGATATGCGGGTAAGACGGGTCGATAATAACGACCCGGTGGTTCATCATCGGCATAAACGAATCGACCGCGCCGGCAGGATCAGCCACATAGGTAACATTTTCGTTGGTGCTGTCGGAATTGGCATAACCGGCGGCTTTGGTACGGGCAAAGAAATCGGCTCCGGTAAAACCAGGCTTTCCGGCCTGTTCGCCGTGCGGGTCATTAAAAGAGCTATTTTGGGCCAGATAATCGGCATGGGCCTGGGCCGCTTGAACCAAACTTGGTTCCAGGGCAGTGGCTGCAACTCCGGCCTGCTTTCGATACTGGTTGACCCGGTTTAAGGCTGCCTGCAACCTGGGGTCGTTTAGATTCACCGGCATAAAGATTGGCTCCTTTTAGTTGGTTCAATTCGGTCGGTTTTTAGGAATAAAGCCTCGTCGTGCGCTTCTTAGGGTATAGCGTTTATTATAACCGAAGGATACAACAAAAAATTAGTGCTTGCCAGTCTTTTTTGCTATCTGCTCAAAATTGCCTAGTAATTTCCTACCGCAAATTGCAAAGATATTGGCCTATCCGATCATGTGTAGGAGCGAGCTTCTGCTCGCGATTGAACACCCAGCCGTCTCTTCAATCGCGAGCAGAGGCTCGCTCCTACGGGGGTCAAATACCGGGCGATCTGACAGAGCGGGATTTTCTTGCGTCGCACGCCCACTTGAGGCATACTTATTAACCGTTATGATGGGATTTTAAGTTACTAAATTTTGGATAGAAAGAGGCTACCCTATGTCTGAACAATACGCCCGGCCTGAATTGTTGGCTGAAACCGCCTGGCTGAGCGAACATCTCGACGACCCAACTATCAGGCTTGTCGATATGCGTGGTTACGTAAGACTAACCGAGCTAGAAAAAGGGGTGCAAGAGTCGGTTTATACCGGGGCCAGCGAGGATTACGTCCAGGGTCATTTGCCGGGTGCGATTTATCTGGATTGGACTAAAGATATTATCGACCTGCACGACCCGGTTCCGGTTCAGGTCGCTGGGGCTGAGCAAATCGCCACCGTGCTAGGGCAAGCCGGGATCGGCGATGAACATACCGTCGTGATCTACGATAATCATCCGGCCTCGCAATTTGCGACCCGCTTGGCCTGGGTGCTGGGTTATTACGGTCACGATAAGGTCAAGATTTTGAACGGTGGGATCGCAAAATGGCAGCGTGAAGGTCGCCCACTTAGCACCGAAACGCCCCACTACCCTGCCGCTGTTTTTACTCCCCACGTCCGACCCGACTGGCGGATTACGGCAGAAGAATTAGTTAAAAAGCTGGGCGAAACCGATTTCGCGCTGGTGGATGCCCGCGACGAAGGTCAGTATCGGGCGACTGTTCGCCGGGGCGACCGAGGTGGACGTATCCCCGGCGCGTTGCACCTGCCCCGCGAAGCCTTGATCGACCCGGCAGACGGTACTTTCCGCCCGGCAACTCAATTGCGCGAATTGATCGAGCAGGCCGGAGTAACCCCGGATAAGCCAGTCGTCGCCTACTGTAATGGCGGAGTCGCGGCAACTTCGGTACTGTTCGCCCTACGCTTGCTGGGTTACGACAAATTGACCAACTATGACGGTAGCTGGAATGAGTGGAGTAATCGCCCGGAACTGCCGGTTGAGGGATGAGGGGTAAGGATGAGGGATGAAGGGGATTTACGATTCAGAAGTTACATTCTGCCTTCTGCCTTCTGCATTTTTCATCCCTCATCCCTCATGGTTTATTGGCGTTGCCGGAGCATAAAGAGGGTGGCGAAGGTGGCTGGGTCGATTTTGGTTGGATCGATCTCAGGGCTGGACTTGTAGTTGTCGAGTAGCGCTTCCTGGGTTTTATAGCCGGACGGTATGATCGTATCAAGGATACGAGTGTGGTTGCCGTCTGCCGGGTCGTTGGGAGCGCCCCCAAATTTATCCAGACTGGCCGATACTTCGACATCGCGCACCCGCAAAACTCCCTCGGAAGGTTTGCTATCCTGGCCCAAAAGGGCGGGCAGGTAGGCCCAGTTCTCCGGGTCGTCGCCTAGGGCCGAGAGGGGTACTTTGATCGTCAGGGTGCGGTCGGCAGCATCTACGCTCAACTTGAAAGGCAGATCGGTTTTGACGGGTTTGCCCTGCTTATCGACTTTGTAGATCGCCGGTTCCCAGCCTTCTGCCACGATAGCGTATTGCCAGGCATCGTTACTGCCCACTCGCGCATTGCGGCCCGGCAACAAGACGGTCGAAGTGGGTTCTTTGCTGCGCGGATTGCGGATGTAAATATCGAAGGTCTGGAGCGAGAAGCCGTTAGGCGCTTTGAGTGGATTGTCGAGCGGCCCGGCGATCCGCAACTTGAAGACCACATTTTTGGCTTCGTCCTTCGCCACCGAAAAGCCGGTCAGATCGAACGCGCCCGGTTTATAAAGGCGGTCTACCGGGTAGGTATAGCTGCCCAGGCCGTGATCGTCGCCCTCTTTGTCTTTGACATCCAGGATCGGGGTCTGACCAAGCGAGTCGGGAACCCGGATCGTCCCAGCCCCTGCGCCCGGAATTTGTTGTAATTCGGTTGCGCCTTTGCTTAGGACTGCCGTAAAATAAACCTTGCTGCCCGCTTCGGCAGAGGACAAACTCTTCCAGGGGAGGGCAATCTCGAAATTTTGCGCTCCGGCAATGATTGGCTCAACCTTCGAGACCGCCTGCCAGTTGCCCCCGCCGGTCGCACTCGAAAGTATAGCGTTAGCCTGCCCTTTCTTGCTATCGACCTGAATTTCTAATGCGTATCCAGCCCCAAAACCAAGTGGGGTTCTCTTGGTATTGGTGGAAGTCCGGCTGAAGAAATTCAGCTTGCTTTCGTCTTTTTGTTGGGGGGCGCTCAGGTAGAAAGTGACGGTCGCCAGGGGGTCGATTTCCGACCAGTTGCGGCTAGTGTCTACCCGAAAATAAAGGTTCTTTTCGTCCCAACCGAAATAAGTCGTATTGAGGTAGATCGGGTTAACAGTGGCGTTCGGCGTAGCGACCGGGGTAGCAATCGGCGGCGGGGTGAAGCCGGCGAACCGTCCGGCGACCGGCAATTGGGGGGTCGGAGCCAGGGTCGGCGGAGTCTCGCTAAACATCCCGGCATCTTCCCATTCCTGGTTGCTGACCCGCCCGTTGATGCTGGGTGAGATAAAATCGGCCACCGGACGGGTCGGAGCGCGGGCCACGTTGGGCGTGATCGGGACTTTCAAAAATTCGGGAGCGCTTTCGCCCAACTCCTTAAAAGCGTTCGAGAGATTGGCCCGAAAGGTCTGGTCAGCCGCCAGTGCGCCATCCGCATCATCGCTGCCAAAGGACTTGAAAATCTCGCCAGCCTCGGCCTGATAGAGCCAATCAGCCGCCTTTTCCAATTTAGCGGCTTCAGTTCCCTTCTCGCCCTTCAAGAACGGTTCGAGCGCGGTACGGGCCTGGGCTAAATAAGTCCAGGCTTTGTTTTTGTCGATCTGCCCGATCCAGCTATCAAACGCATCGCCCGCCCAGGAACCACTTGCCAGTTTGCTAATTTTAGCGGTCGTCGGACGTAGCTTGACGTATTGACCGGGCGTAACCGGCGTAATCGTTTTCTCCGCCGCCAGGCGGGTGTAAAACTCATTTAGAAAAGTTTCGCCATTGTTTGGGTAGCCGGTAAAAGCGGTGTTGCCATCCAGCACCAGCGTCACGATGCGCGGCTCACTCTCGGCCAGCCCTTCTTTTTTCAGCTGAGGCGGGATCGCCTTGAGATGGGCGATAAAATCCTGGGCTGCTTCTGCCGCCGGTTTTCCAGCGTAGCCCGCCGCCATCAGGTCGGAGAGAGCTTGATCGCGGAAGAAAACGGTCAAAGACTGGTCGCTATTGTTAGCCAGATAAGGCTGGTAAAGCTGGCTGGCTGGTTGGGCCAGCTGTTTGCTATCGCGGGTAAAGCGCGGCAAGTTTAACGAGCGGGCCAGCACCGATTCGTCGGTTACGATCCAGCTTGCGCCTGCCGCCTTGAACAACGGCAAACTGGCCTCTGAGACGGCTCCTTCGGGCGGCAAAAACCCGACTGCCGTCGAGCCGAACCGGGCTTTGAGCAAGTCCTGGCTTTTCTTCAATTGGGCGGTTACATCGGCCGGGAAGGTAAAAGGCTTTTCCGGCAAACTCAGCTTCTCGGCCCCCGGCAACTCGCGGGCCACATTGCTATCGACCAGCAAGGGAACTACTGGGTAAGCGTAGGGCGTGGTTATGATTTCGATCTGCCCATCTTTTTGTAACTTTTGGTATTTTTCCAGCACGTTACGGTTTAACTTGCCTTGCAAATTCACCACGACTGCTTTGTCATCCTCGCTAAAACCGACCACCTTTGGGATGATCGAGCGGATTGGCTCGGTCTGTTGGACATCCAGGGGTAAGGCCGCCAGATTGTAAAGCACCTGTAAATCGCGCCAATCTTCCTCGGTAAAGGTTGCCAGCGAACGGTTCAGGCTGGTAGGTTCTACCCGGTCGCCGCGTTTGCGTCTGAGATCGAGAAAGCGCGGGAAGCGTACAACCTGGGTCTCGCTCAACTCGAAGAAGCGAGTGAGCATGAAAAGTTTGTCATCGACCGTCAGCAAAGCAGCATTCTTTTCCGAAATGGTGGTAAAGCGGTCTTTGCCGGAAGCGCCCGCCTCGTCCAATTGGCGAAGTAAGGTCCCGCTCAGGCTAAAAGTCAGCTTTATAGCCGGGTTTTTTTCAAGTTGGGTCGTCAAACCGTAATAGTCCCGTAAAGAATGGAATTGGGTCGTGGTATCGGATACGAAATCAACGTTGGGCTGGTGATGATTGATAATAATCGCCAGATAGAGCGGTTCGGGCGGTTTTGGAACGGGGGTCGCTGTCGGGGGAACCGAAGTAGCGGTGGGTGGCACTGCCGTAGCAGTGGCGGTCGGAGCAGGCAAATTGCTGGTTGCGGTCGCCGTTAGATTGGGGCCAGAAACCGGCGTAGGATTATCACTACAGGCCGTAAGCACCAGTCCCAATGCTAGACATAATACAATCCAGCCGCTCGTCCAACGAGCGGCAGTCTTTCGGTTGGTCATCACACCTCTTTCAATTTGCAAAAAACAAGTAGTTAGCGGGGCTGGGACTTACCCCAACGCCAAAAAGTGAGCAGCGCTAACAACCCGGTGCTGGACTTACGAGCCGCCGCCGGGTGAGCATAAATATTATCGACCTGATCTACTTTGGGTTGAACCTTTGTAGCAGGGCGCACCCGCCGTTCGGCTGGGATCGCCGGTTCCAGGCCATTGACAGCCGAGCGGGGTAACGGCGCAGGCGGGTTGGTAATCTTCCGGCCTGCCTCTCTCGAAGAATAAAGCCGTCCCTTATCGTAATCTAAGCGGGCCAGCACTTGATAGCGAAACATTTGGCTACGTTGCACCAGGGCATAGGGTAGATCAGTCCAGGCGGCGGTTCCCTTTTCCACAAAATAAGCTTTGCGATTACGTAATAGCTCTTCGACGTAATAGCGGCATTGACCTTCGCTGCTGGCGAACAACAAATTGACTGGCAACTTGAGTTCGGTCAACTCGCGCAGCAAACCCAGCAACCCGACCTCGGTATCACCCGGCATCATAACATCGCAAATAATAGTCAATCGCTTGATTTGCGGCTGTCGCAAGACCGGCAAGGCATTTTTGGGCGAATTGGCAATATAAAGGTTTAGCACCTTTGTATCGAAAACATCGTCCGAGAAATTCATCGGAACGGTTTCGATCAGCCCAAAAGGACTGGACTGCGTAATCTGGCAGGTTCGCCCGCTATCGGAGCAACCGGTTACGATGGCTGTCACCAACACCGAGCAAATCTGGTTACTGTCGTCAATAATTAAAATGTGGTTCGACCCACCTTCTTCGGGTGGAAGAAAGGGTGTTCCGGCCTCAAATACAGCGGCCAGATCATCATGCCCATACTTTTCGTGCAACACGGACGTTCTCCTGCTTTAGCGTTTCCAATATTAGCCCAACGCCTTATGAGTCTATTATACCGCATTAATAGCTTTTTATCGACTCAACTACTGAATAAAAACTCGAAATTCAGTATTAATTACTCAGGTCGGGGGCGACCAGATAGGGTCGCCCCTACAACGGATTTTGAGCTTTGGGCGACCCTAGGTGGTCGCCCAAAGCGGGTAGGCTGAGTAGTTACATTCAGCCTTCAATCCTGAATAAAGCGCACCTTATCCCCAGGCAAAAGTTGGGCCAACAATGGCAAATCGGCGCTGAGAACGGTGGCAATAATCGGGTAGCCGCCTGTCACCTGATGATCGGCCATGAGGACGATAGGCTGACCGTTAGCGGGAACCTGGATTGCGCCATAGGTCGCGCCACAGGCCGCAATTTCGGTCAGTTGCGGTAATCGGTGGAGTAGGGCTGGGCCATCCAGCCGAAACCCCATGCGGTCGGATTGAGCCGAAAGCCGGTAGGTCGAGCTAAAGAGGGTTTGATAAGCCCGGTCGTCAAAATGCTCCTGATACGGCCCAGGCCAGACCCGTACCGAGACTTGCCGAGCATAGGCCGGACGCTTTTCGGGCGGAAAAAGGCGACCCGCCGCTTCGGGCAGGTGGCCCAAATCCGGCAGCCCCGAAAGCAACCGATCTCCTACTTGAATAGCGCGACCCAGCCCCTGGTAGCCGCCCAACCGCGCTCGCAAATAAGTCGAGCGACTGCCCAGAGTGAGAGGAGCCTCAAATCCACCGTGCAAGGCCAGGTAAGCCCGTCCGCCCCAGGCTTGCGTTTTGTCCTGCTCGTTAGTAGGCGAAGAATAGCGCCCGCTAAATTCCAGGATTTGCCCGGCCCGCACGAAAACCGACATCCAGGTTGGCATAGGCCGGTCGTTGAGGGTAGGCTTTAGATCGGCCCCCGTCACTGAAATCAGAGCGGAAGTCTGAAAAAGCAGGCGTGGCCCCTGAAGCGTGATTTCGAGGGTGGCGGCCCCCGACGGATTTTGAACCAGTTGGTTGGCGGCGCTGTGCGCGAAACGGTCGAGCGCTCCACTGGGCGGTACGCCATAGTTGCGCCCGCTGGGACGACCGAAGTCCTGGAAAGTGGTTGAAAGCCCCCCTTCCAAAACTTCTATCTCGACTGGCCCCCGCTTGCTCATGGTCACGGGCGCACCTCAAAAGGAGCCAGCGAAGCGCCCGCTACCGCCAGAGTTGCTATTTCGCTTGCTTCGGCCCGGTAGAACTGTACCCGGTCGCCCGGTAAAAAGCGCACCGGGGGCTGTTGGCTGGCATCGAACATCGGGAAGGGGGTGTAGCCGATCAGGTTCCAACCGCCCGGCATCACCAGTGGATAGACCCCCGTCAGACCTGCCGCCAGCGCAACTGTCCCGGTCGGAACCTGTGGACGGGGTCGTTCCAGGCGAGGCGCGTCGATTTCGGATGGCAACGACCCCAGGTAGGCAAAACCCGGCGCGAATCCCACCAAATAAACGCTATAGGTCGCCTCCGTATGTTTTTGCACCACCTCGTCTGGCGTAAGGCCGTTGCGCCGGGCAACCGCTTCTAAATCCGGCCCGCGCTCACCACCATATACGACCGGGATGCGATGTAGCCGTGTATTGTCCTGCTCTTGCCAACCGTTCGCCTGCCAATCGGCGACTGCCAGCCCGATTTGCGCCCTTAACCACGCTTGCAAGGTCTCCGAGTTTAATTGGGTAGGCTCGAAGGGGGCTAACAGGCTATCGTAGCCCGGCACAAACTCGCCCGGCCAACCAACCTCCGCCGGAACTGCCGCCTGTAATCGGGTCGCCAGCAAGCGGGACGCTAACATCCGGCTATAACGCTCTTCGGTAGCCAGGTCGCCAGGGCCAACTTTGCCGGATGGCAACCGTAGCCGCACCAGGATCGCCCGATCCCCCATCGGTCTTAGCTCCCAATCGTCCGTATCGGGCCACCCGGAAAGCGCCAAATCGGGGTCGCTCACGTAGCACACTCTTTCATCCTAACTGATTATTCAAAAATGGCCTAGATTTCCAGCTAGTTTAACACGATTTTGGACATCGTTCATCTGGGCGGATTTGTAAATTCTTAGCTTGTTACAGCCTTATTAGCCTTGCAGAGAAATCAACTGACGGAGCAATTTCCTACTTAGTAAGCGTAAAGAATTAACTTCCCGGTTTGGGTAGGAGCGAGCGTAGGCTGGCCTTGCGCTCGCGATTGAAAATCGAGCCTAATTTTCGCCCTTATCGCGACCAGAAGGTCGCTCCTACCAGCATCTTAATTATTTACGCTGCCTTAGGTTGTTCAGGTTCATTTGAGATTGAACTTTGAGTAGAGCTGCTTCTTTTTAACAGCTCGAAGCCCAGCTTCATTAGCCCCTTGCTTTAAGGGTTCGGGCTGGTGGCTCATATCTAAAATGTATTCTCCAAACCGTCGGATATGTTTTCTCAGGTAGGGATTGAGTCGGGCGACATCTTCTAAAATTGCCTTATAAAAAGAATTTAAGCCAAGTGGCAGAGTCTGGCGGTTCTGACCGGCTTTTGCTGAAACAGAAAATGAAACCCTGGTGCGTATATATATATGGAAACCTTCCTTAATTATTTTGAATGTAAATAAGGAGAAATATACTATCAGCACGTTTTTTGCAGCATTATTGCCTGAACAAT
>JBBQWM010000112.1:0-11151 GCA_038210655.1 Chloroflexia bacterium | reverse complement strand
AGCCTCAAATTTGTCATTCTGAGCCGCAGCGAAGAATCTAGATTCTTCGGCGGGGAGCTGTCTTTGGAAAAATCCCGGTTATTTCCCGCCTCAGAATGACATGGCCTGAGTAGTTACAAATTTCTAATATATAATTTTAGTGGTTTGAAGCAGGATTTTCACGGTTGCCCGTTTTTATTGTTTGAACCCGTGCAAAAAATTGACGCGCACCCGGTACAAGGTTGACTATTGCTCACAGCAAATTTATCCCTTATAATAATCAAGTTAATTCAGATAAGAAGATTGTTTGCCCAGGCGTACACCAATTTGTCTTTATTTAAATTGGGTAGAAGATAGCAAGTCTTTTGCAGATTTTGATAGTCAGCCTCAAACGTAGTATATGGTGATAATTATCATATCCTGTGTCCTGGCAGGACGTTAGAATAGCTAATACAGCAGCCTAATTAGAATTAGTAGCCAACTTGGGTCATCCGCAGGAGTCAACCGCATGATTTCGCAGGGTACCACTTTACACAATCGCTATTATGTTGATAAAAGAATTGGGGAAGGCGGATTTTCCAACGTTTATTTGGCGACCGATTTGGTCTTGAACCGGATGGTGGCAGTCAAAGTGATGGATACTTCGTTGGAGGGTAGCCCGGAATTTCTCGACCGCTTCAAGCTTGAGGCTCAATCAGTAGCGAAGTTAAACCATCCTTATATTTTGACGATCTATGATTTTGGGTTGGTGGACGAGAGCGCCTTTTTGGTTATGCCCTATTTGGCGGGGGGGCCATTGTCGGTACGGATGCGGTCGAGTCGGCTGACCCTGGATGAAGTGGCGTTATACTTAGAGCAAATCAGCGCGGCCCTGGATTATGCCCATAGGGAGGGAGTGGTTCACCGCGACGTGAAGCCTCAAAATGTGTTGTTGTGGCCCGATGGACGTTCGGCCCTGACGGATTTTGGCTTTGCCAAGCAACTTAGCAGCCCCGATGCTGAAGCCCATACGCGGGTGTTGGGGACGGTGCATTATATGGCTCCTGAACAGTTTCAAGGGCGGGTCAGTGCTTCGACCGATCAATATTCGCTGGGGGTCTTGCTCTATCAGATGATTTCCAATGTGTTGCCTTTTAACGGTATGCCGCAACAGATGATTTTAGGTCATATCAGTTATGCGCCGCCTAGCTTGCTGCAACAGCCGACTATGCAAAATGTCAACCGGGAGATTACGGCCCGCCTGGATGAGGTAGTAGGGCGGGTGCTGGCTAAAGACCCTGCCATGCGTTATCCAAACTGCGAAACACTTTACAACGCTTACCGGGGGGCAATCCAGACGCGCTTTTATATTGGTGGCGGGCGACCACCGATTATCGAAAATACCGAGATAGACTTACCACCGATTGCCCGTCTGAAGCCGATTGACCCGCCTCACGTCCGAAGCCAGCCTACCCCACCCTCGGTTCCTACTCCACCTAAACCGATGGACGACTCGGAGGCGACCCACCCCTATCCGTCCGGTCAGATGGGGGGGCCTCTACCGTTACAAGCGCCGCTGGTAATGTTGCAACCGCCTCGGCTGGCAGTTTATACCGAGCCTGACCAGCACGTTCGGTTGACTTTTACGTTATCTCAGGAAGTTTTGACGTTGGGCCGAGAGCTAAGTAATGATTTGCAAATTCCCCTGTCTACCGTATCGCGCCATCATGCGACGCTCTACCGGGTTGGCCCGGTCGGGCCGGGAATGCGTTATCGGATTGTAGATAACAAAAGCCGTAATCAGTTGTCCCATAAAGGTTTGATCGTCTCCGAACGCTTTTTGGAGGATGGCGATGTACTGGAGATCGGCAAACGTGGTTATGGGGATTATGTGGTTTTTTTAACTTATAGCGCTCCGGTATTTGGGCCGGGGTCAGGCCCATCGCGGCCCGGCCCGGCCCTGGTCAACCCTAGCCGACCGGCAGGGCCACCTCGTTAGATCAGGTTTGGGTTGGTGCAAAGTGTAGTAATAAATTAGATTGAGGGATTAGACTAATGAAGCAAAATAGCTTCTTTGTCCTTATCAAGGGGGATAAGCCATGAACGATGTTAAGATGCCGGAAACTACGATTCAGGAGCGGCTAGGTTGGGATATTACTCCCGAACTCTACTCTAAAATTCGCCGCCTGTGGATCAGCCACTCCAAAGCCGAAGATGGTCGCAATTTGCAGGGCTTGATTGATACGCTGGCCGAAGATTGTGTCTATGAAATTGTGCCAACCGGTCAGCGTTGGGAGGGTCACGAGGGAGCGCGGGCTTTTTATACCAGCTTTTTGGGGGCTTTCCCCGACATTGATTTTAAGATGACCGAGGTTGTGATTGGGCCGCAGGGGGTTTTCGAGGTTGCCAATGTAAGCGGCACGCATCGCGGCAAGTGGGCCGGGATCGAGCCAACCAACCAGCGAGTTCAATTTCAGGTGGTTATCTACTTCCCCTGGAACCCGGTAGCCGAAAAGTTTGGCGGTGAGAAAGTCTGGTTCACGCCGGAAGTGCTTTTCCCTCAAACCTAAAGACGGTTGTCGCTATAGGAAGTTTCGAGTAATGGAATTTGGGAAGGTTTATCTCTTCCCAATTTTTATTGCCCAGGAAAGGGGCGAGGCTATTTGCCTTATCTAGCTGCGCTGGAAAGAGCTTGCTCTTAATCGTTAGCTTGACTCTATCTTAACCCTGGCTGATAATAGCCGGGAACTGCTTAAACCTAAATAACCTATTATTTGGTAAAAAGACACAGGTATTAAATATGAGTTATGAAGAGCCACCTCGACAATCCGTACCGCGAATTGAATATTTGCGAGTTAAGAATTACCGAGCCTTACAAGACCTGGAACTAAAGAATATAACTCCTTTAACTGTGTTCTTGGGTCCAAACGGAAGTGGCAAATCTACAATCTTTGACGTTTTCGCTTTTCTAGCCGAATGTTTTTCGGTAGGTTTGCGACGGGCCTGGGATAAGCGAAATAGGTTCAGAGAATTACATACTCGTGGTACGCAAGGCCCAATAGAAATTGAATTAAGGTATCGAGAAAAGCGCGACTCACCTGTTATCACATATTATATTGCTATTGCGGAGGGTAGTAAGGGGCCGTACATTGCGGAAGAATGGTTGCAGTGGAGACGAGGTCAACGTGGTAAACCCTTTAAATTTCTTGATTTTAGAGAAGGGGCGGGCCAAGTAGTTAGCGGTGAAATGCCTGACGAGCAAGACAAACGAATTGAAGAACAACTGGACTCGGCAGAAATGATTGCAGTAAATACATTGGGACAATTTGCTAAACATCCACGAGTTAGCGCTTTACGAAGGTTTATTACAGGTTGGTATCTTTCTTATCTAACGGCGGATAGCACACGTGGTACGCCCGAAGCTGGGCCACAGGAGCGACTTTCACAAACAGGCGATAATTTACCGAATGTTATTCAATACTTAAAAGAGCAGTACAGTGAACGATTAGAGCAAATTCTGGCTACTTTATCGCACCGTATACCGCGCCTGGAAAAAGTAGATGCAGAAATGTTGGCGGATGGTCGGTTACTTTTACAGGTCAAAGACGCTCCCTTTGATCGACCAATTCTGGCTAAGTTCGCTTCTGATGGCACTTTGAAAATGCTGGCTTATCTTACAATATTGTATGACCCTGAGCCACCTCAATTAATAGGTATCGAAGAGCCTGAGAACCAATTGCATCCCCGTTTATTATCGGAACTAGCCGAGGAGTGCCAAAATGCAACGGCTCGTTCCCAGCTTTTGGTTACGACTCATTCTCCTTTCTTCATAAACAATCTCAAACCGGAACAGATTTGGGTGCTTTACCGGGATGAACAGGGTTACACTAAGGCACAACGAGTAGCCGATATGGAGGGAATAGTCGGTTTTTGGGAGGCAGGAGCTTTGCTTGGTGATCTTTGGATGGAAGGCTATTTTGAAGTAGGTGATCCATTAGTAGCTTCTGGCGGGCCGAAAAATCCGGGAAATTTTGGGCAGAGCAATAATAATCAGATGGGGAAATTAGTCAGGTGAGGCAGCTTGAGTTTCTTGTCGAGGAGCCATCGATGGAGTTCGCGTTACGTAATTTGTTGCCAAAAATAGTAAAGTCGGGTACTCGTTATGATATACGCTCTTTTCAGGGCAAATCCGACCTGATAAAGAACCTTCCTAGTAGGTTAAAAGCCTATTATAAAAGACAAGATAGTACATTACGTATAATAATTCTAGTTGATGAAGATCGGGAAGATTGTCTTAAACTGAAAGCCCGGCTCGAAAAGATAGCTCAGGAGGTGGGCTTTATTACTCGTAGCAAGGCTGGGGCGGGAAATTCTTATCAAGTGGTAAATCGGATAGCAGTGGAAGAATTGGAAGCCTGGTTCTTTGGTGATGTAGAAGCTTTACTGATGGCATACCCAAAACTCAAGCAAATCTCAAAAACTATCAAAAATAGAAAAGAGTTTCTCTATCCTGAGAATATCAGTAATGGCACCTGGGAAATGTTGGAACGACTTCTTCAAAAAGCTGGTTACTATGCGGGTGGTTTACCTAAACTCGAAGTAGCCCGAAAAGTTTCGGCTTTTATGGAGCCAGAACGCAATATATCGAAAAGTTTCCAATTATTCCGAAAAGATTTAATGGAGTTAACCTTTTGATAAGAATTAGCAAATGTTGGTGGATGGATGCCCATTAACGAAAATCCGGCCCCCGAATCGGAGAGTGTATTGTATGAGGAGAACCCGCTCCAGCTTGATAATACGGTTGAGCCGGGGTTGGCGCAATTGCCCTATGCTGTTCGGGTAGAGGCGGCGGCGGATGGGGCCGGGTTGCCCGCGCCTGCCGAGCGTCGCTTTGGGGATGGTATTATCCGGGCGGCAATAATTATTTCGATTGGCAATGTGCTGACGCGGGTCTTTGGGGTGGCGCGGGAGAGTTTGTTGGCGGCTCTGGTCGGGACGACCGGGGTGACGGCGGCTTTTGCGATTGCCGATAATGTTCTCTCGATTTTCTTTGATCTGCTGGTGAGTGGGGCGATCAGTTCGGCGCTGATCCCGGTCTTGAGCCGTTACGCGGCTGATACTGCCCCGGAGAAACGAGCGGAGTTCTGGCACGTTGTCAATACTTTGCTGACGCTCGGTCTGCTCTTTTCTATTGGGGCGATGCTCTTTTTGCAACTGATTACCGACCCCCTGACGAGTTTTATGGCTCAGGGGCAAAGTCCTGAAATCCAGCGCTTGACGGCGGGGCTAACCCGCATAATTCTGTTTGGGATTGTCTTTTTGGGCGTTTCGTCGATAATGATGGCAACCTTGCAGGCATTACAACGGTTTGCGTGGTCGGCCCTGTCGCTGATGGCCCGCAATGCCAGCGTGGTATTGATTGCGCTGGTTTTCAGCCAGTGGGGGGTCTGGTCGATGGTGGCGGGCGTGGTGGTTGGGACGTTTATGTTGGTGGTACTACAAGCGCCGGGGTTGCGCGATATGCCGCTCCGCCTTAGCTTTGATTGGCGACATCCGGCCGTCCGCGAGATTTTGCGGCTCTATGGGCCGATCTGTCTGGGGCTGATTGTGACCAGTGGAGCCTTGATTATCGACCGGGCGTTGGCAAGTACGACCGGCGAGGATAGTTTGGGCGCGATGCGCTTTGCGACTACTTTGCAGCAGTTTACGCTGGGTCTAGTCGGGAGCGCCTTGTCGATTGCGATCTTGCCGACTCTTTCGCGACAGGCCGAGGCCGCCGATCTCTCGGCCTATCGTCATACTTTGATGGGCGGCCTCAAGCTGCTGATGGTGCTGATTATCCCGGCTACCCTGGGTCTGCTGGCGATTGCTTTGCCGACGATTAGCCTGTTATACGAGCGAAATGCTTTTCAGGAGCATAGCCGTTGGCTGACCTATGTGGCGTTGCTGGGCTATTTGCCGGGTATCCCGGCAGCCGCGATTGACCAGATTCTTATTTTCGCCTTTTACGCCCGCAAGAACACCCTGACCCCGGTGCTGGTCGGGGTCGGGGCTAATCTGTCTTATCTGGCGGTGGCGTTGCTGCTGGTCAATGTGTTTAAGTTTGGGATGATGGGGTTAGTGCTGGCTAATTCGCTTCAGCAGGTCATTCATATGACTATAATGTTTGTGCTGCTGCGGCGGTTGTTCGGTCGATTGCGTGGGGAGGGGTTGCCACGTACTAGCTTGAATGCGTTTTTGGCCTCGCTTTTGCTGGGTACAGTTGCTTTCCTGGCGGCGGGGTTGGTTACGACCCGGTTGGGCAGCGTCGGCCTCTGGCCCAATCTGCTGGCAGTCGGGGTCGGTATCGCTACGGGCGGCTTTAGCTATTTGTTTGCTTTGCGGTTGCTCAAGGTGGACGAAATGACTCAAATCTGGGGAGCGGTTGCCCGTAAGTTGTCAAAGAGCCGATAAAGAATAAATATTCAGCCTACCTTTTGGGCGACCACATAGGGTCGCCCCTACAAAAATCCGTTGTAGGGTGCGACCCTGTGGTTGCCCGGCTTGAGTAGTTATGATAAAGAAAAGAAGCTCATTTATTATCAGGAAGGAAAGAGAGAATGGCAGATCAGGAGACACCGAAACGGTCGGTTAAGTTGCGGAGCGAGGTGATGACGGGGGGCGCGGAGCGAGCGCCTAACCGTTCGATGTTGCGGGCGGTTGGTTTTACCGATGAGGATTTTGACAAGCCGATCATTGGGATAGCCAGCACCTGGGCCGAGACTTCGCCTTGCAACATCCATATTAATCGGTTGGCTGAGAAAGTCCGCGAGGGCGTGCGGATGGCGGGTGGTGTGCCGCAAATCTATAATACGATTACGGTCAGCGACGGGATTGCGATGGGCCACGAGGGGATGAAATTCTCGTTGCCCAGCCGTGAGGTGATCGCCGACTCGATTGAGATCGTTGCCAGCGCCCACCGCCACGACGGTATTGTGGCGATTGGCGGTTGCGACAAGAATATGCCGGGGTGTGTGATGGCGCTGGCCCGGATGAATGTTCCGGCAGTCTTTGTTTACGGCGGCACGATCCTGCCCGGTTCGTGCGGGGGTCGGGATGTCGATATTGTAAGCGTTTTTGAGGCTGTCGGGCAATTTAGTGCCGGGAAGATCAGCCGGGAAGAGTTGCGGGCGGTCGAGGTCAGTGCTATACCGGGGGCAGGCGCTTGTGGCGGTATGTACACCGCCAATACGATGGCTTCGGCTATCGAGGCGCTTGGGATGAGCTTGCCGGGTGGTGCGTCGATGCCTGCTGTGACGGCCCGCAAAGCCGAAGATTGCTTTGCCGCCGGGCAAGCCGTTGTGCGGTTGATCGAGCGGGGTATCCGGCCCAGCGACATCATGACCAAAGAAGCGTTCGAGAATGCGATTACTTTTGGGATGGCCCTGGGTGGCTCAACCAATCTGGTGCTGCACTTGCTGGCGATTGCCCGTGAGTTGAAGCTGCCTTTGACGATGGCGGATTTCGACCGGATCGGACGCAAAGTGCCACATCTGGCCGACCTCAAACCGGGTGGTCAATATGTGATGGTTGATCTTGACCGGGCAGGCGGCACGATGGCGGTTATGAAGATGCTGCTGGATGCCGGGCTGCTTCACGGTGATGTGATGACTGTTACAGGCCAGACCCTGGCTGAGAACCTGAAGTATGCGCCGCCTCTTGCTGAAGGTCAGAAAGTGGTGCATGGCTTTGACGCGCCGCTCCATCCGACCGGGCCGCTGGTCGTGTTGCACGGGAACCTGGCCCCGGACGGGGCGGTCTGCAAGATCGCCGGTCTGACCAATATAGTTCATACTGGCCCAGCAAAGGTCTTTGATGGTGAAGAAGCCACTTTTGAGGCGATCATGAAGGGCGAGATCGTGGCGGGCGATGTGGTGGTAATTCGCTATGAGGGGCCGAAAGGCGGGCCGGGTATGCGCGAGATGCTGGCGGTTACGGCGGCTTTGGTCGGGCAAGGTTTGGGCGAGAGCGTGGCCTTGATTACGGATGGACGCTTTTCGGGTGGTACGCACGGCTTTGTGGTCGGGCATGTCGCGCCGGAAGCGCAGGTCGGTGGCCCGATTGCTGCCGTGCGTAATGGCGATCTGATTACTATCGACGCAACCAAAAACCTGCTGCACGTCGAGCTAACCGATAACGAAATCCGTGACCGTTTGGCAGGGTGGCAGGCTCCGGCCCCTCAATATACCAGTGGTGTGCTTTACAAGTATGCCAAGCTGGTTTCGTCCGCTTCGGAAGGAGCAGTAACGGGGTAGGAATTAGATATTAGATATTAGATATTAGAAGTTAGGCATCTGATTTCTGATTTCTAATATCTGATTTCTAATATCTGATTCTTGCAGATCGTATAGGGCATAAACGAGACAGTCGATTTCACGGTCGGTTGCCTCGATTTTTTGTTGTAGCAGGTCTTTTTGGTTGGGCGGGTGGGCTTGGTGCAATTGACAATGCAACTCTAGCATTTGATCGACCAGGGCTACTAGAGCAGCGTGGCGTTGTTGGTCGGTGGGGTCGTTCAAATTCAGGGGGCGGATCGGGAAGCTTGCCAGTTCTTTGACTTTGAATTGGGGAAAAATCTTGCGCTGGAGTTTGTCGTATTTGTGCTGGAACCAGGCGGACAGTAGCCGCGAGTTAAGCAGCCCTAGCAGATATTTTAGCGAGATGCCCTCAATCGGCCCAAAGATTACCATACTGTTGATGTCGTTATAACAGTGGTCGGCGGTGAAGACGGCGTGTAATAATAAGGGCGGTTTGGCGGGAATTTGGCGTACCAATAGCCGTTCGCCCACGAACGGGACGGATTTGCGCGGTTCGGCCAACCATTCGCCATAGCTCAGGTACTCGCCCGACCAGCCCAGGTTGTAGCGGCCTACATCGGCCCCTTTTAGATAAGGCTGGTAGCTGGGATCGCGTTGGGTGTAGGCGTGGAAAACCCGGTTGGTTTTTTGGTGGTCGGTTTGGGGTGGCTGGCCTTTGCCGGTTTGATAAGCTTTTAGCCCGGTCGAGACGGTGCAGAATTGGGCCAATGGCTTTGAAATCTGCTCGATCCGCTCGAAAAGCAGTTGATGGGCCGAACTTTTTAGAAAGCTGAGCGGGACAATCCAGGCAGGTGGTTTGATCGCTTCTAGCCCTAGCTGTCGGGTGAAAACTTCTTTTTTAGCCTGCATCTCGGCCAGAGTAAGTGAAGTCGGGGCAGCCTTCTTGAAAAGCAAGATAGCGGTATCTATCTCGGCAGTTTTGAAGACCCGCTCCGGGGTATTGGTTATTTTGAGGTCGGCGGTGTTTTCGAGGATAAATTTGCGGAGCGGCGCGAAAGAGTCTATCGTAAGCCAGTTGTTGGGGGTGATAAAACCAAGTCGCCCGTCCTCGCGCAGCAGTTGGTAGGATTTTTCGACAAAGATGCCAAAGGTATTTAGTTGGGCGCTTTGATGTTTGTAACGCTGGTAAAAATAAGCTTTTTGGGCTGGAGCGATCCCGCGCTCACGGGTGAAGATATAGGGCGGGTTGCCGACTATAATCTCAAAGCCACCCTCTTGCATAATAGTCGGGAAAGCGGTTTGCCAGTCAAAGGATTGAAGCGGGTCTAATTCGGCCTGACCGAGGTTCACGCTTTCCAATAGTGGTTCAAAATCTGGGCCGATCAGGGCGTTACCCCATTTGAGGTTGTCGAGCAGGTCGGGCAAGATTGGCTCAGGTTGGCTCCCGTTTTCGAGGGCTTTGAGCAATAGCGATAGTTTGGTTACTTCGACGGCTTGCGGGTCAAGGTCTACCCCAAAGATATGTTGGTGTAAGATGCGGTTGCGCTCGTTGGGGGTCAGTCGTCCGGTTTGCCACTGGTCTTTGTAGCGCTCTGGGTCTTGCCGATATTGTTCGGTGTACCAGTCCAGCAAATATTGATAGGCCCCCAGCAAAAAGGCTCCTGAACCGCAAGCCGGGTCAAGTACCCGCAAGCCCTGGGCCTGGGTTGGGTTGCGCTCTTGTAGCCATTTGCCGACCGTCTCTTGCATAATGTAATCGACAATGTAGCCGGGGGTATAGTAGACCCCGCCCGCTTTGCGGATTTCGGATTTTCCGGCCCTTACTCCCTCCCGACCGGGGGAAGCCTGGATCGCTCGGCCCAAAAACTGTTCGTAGATTTGGCCCAAAATTTCAGGTGCGCCGTTGTGGAAGGCCACTTGGGTCGGGTCGTAGAGTTGGGCGATGATCTGGCGGAGGGGGTCATCTTCAAGCTTGAGGGTGGGAGTCAGGTAATCGGAGGGTTGGCTTATATCAGGCCGATCAGTAAAGTTGAACAGGCCGGAGTTATAACGCTTAGCGGCTTCCTTGAAAAATTGGAGCAACTGAGTATAAAGGTCTTGACTTCCCAGCAAACTTTGGAGCCGTCCGTAGGGTTCGATCTGGCGATCTTCGCAAAGCCGCAAGAAAATTAGCCGGTCGAGGGTGATTTGGACGGCATAGTTTAGCTCGGTCTGGCTCAAGTTGCGCTTTTGATTATTCAAAGCGAAATTTTCTGCCAGCATTTCGCGCCAGCTTTTAATATCGTTTATTAGATTAGTAATGGGCACAGTCATAATAACAAACTTTTTGGGCAGGGAGCCTAATCAGTTTAATAATAGCCCTCTAACTTTACATAAAAATAGAGTAGCTGTCAAGAAGGAAAAAATAAGCGGTTAGTGGGTTAAGCTAACCGCTTTGTCTGTCATTTTGAGTGAAGTGGATTGATTAAGTGGTTATTTGAGGTCAATAAAACAAGGTAACTTATGAAGAACAGAGTGATAATAGCCCGCCTGACGAACTACCCCATCCTTTTGCATCGCGTGCGGGGATGAATTAGGATGGGAAAGTAATTTTTAGATTACTTTTCACTAACGGAATTATAGCTAATTTCCTACTATAAGTAATCACCCTATAGGATGATTTTTTTATTTTCATTTTTTGGGATTAACTAAAAGGGAAAATTATAATGAGTTAACTTTTTGCAAATTATCAATCAACTTTATACATTTTTATTTATAATTTGTAACCGTTCACGGAGTTAGGCTAGAAAGAGGACTGGAGTAGGTTGTCCAGCCCATTTGGCCTCTAAAGCGGCTTTCAGATAATCCACAAAGTTCCGGCTCTGTTGACGGCAACAGGCTTCGACCGTTAAAACCC
>JBBQWM010000111.1:0-11174 GCA_038210655.1 Chloroflexia bacterium | reverse complement strand
TTGTGAAACAGTTGGACGAAGCTTCGGTTGGGCAGCTTAACGAAATTTTCGGGGCGGAGCCGCCCTACCCGCCGGTTGGCTGTATCGCCCAGGCGTGGAGTATCGCCCAACTTTTGGAAGTGTGGCAACTTTATAAACAACCTTAATTAAACTTCTTTCTTGGAACTATTCACTCAATTTATAGATATTTTAACAGGAGACCAATATGCCAACCCAAACCGTAATTGAACAGCTAATAGAGTTGCTTTCTCGTACCGGTAACGCACACGGTGAATACGAGGAAACCGAATTGAACGGAGTTTACGACCAGAACTGGCCTGAGTGGTACGCCGCTTACGCTGTCCAGCACGGGCTAAACGAAATAGTAACACCAAAGGTAACAGCTGAACAACTGAGCCTTTTTCTGGCAAAGAGTTTTGAAGCTTTCAAGCAGGACAATCTCGGCATGGGCTGGGAAGAATATACCACCCGTAAGCTGGTTGAGACGCTGGGCCAGGAGCCGTAAATTCCGATGGAAGATTTTATCAAACAGGCCACGCTTTATCTGGCAACCGCGATTGAGGCGGGTGCGGGCATCATTATTGGAATTGCCGCGTTACAGGCAACTTTGAAAGCCTTTGGGCTTTTTGTGATGCCCAAAGCGCCCGAAACCTCGAAAGAGGTTATTCGGCTTCAGCTTGGACGCTGGCTATCGCTGGCTCTCGAATTTGAACTGGCAGCAGACATTTTGCGTACTGCCGTTACCCCGACCTGGAGCGATGTGGGGTTGTTAGCCGCGATTGTGGTTTTACGCACGGTCTTGAATTTCTTCTTGCAGATGGAGATTGACAAGGCCGCAACCCGAAAAAATCTTGAGTATTCTAATTCTGTTGACTCATAAGGATTACTTAGAATGACAATTTTAAAAGAAGAGAACCGCCCCCAGGCGCAAACGCTGGAAGATAGCAACGCGCTGCGGCAAACCCTGAGTGAACAATATCAGCAGGTACGCCGCTTTAGCGAGGACTTGTGCCAGAACCTTGAGCCGGAAGATTACGTGGTTCAATCCATGCCTGATGTCAGCCCGACCAAATGGCATCTGGCGCATATTAGCTGGTTCTTTGAAACCTTCCTACTGGGGCCGGAAGTTGCCGATTACCGTTCGCCAGACCCACTTTATAACTATCTCTTCAATTCCTACTACAACATCATCGGCGAACGTCACGCCCGGCCCAAACGAGGTTTGTTGACCCGGCCTACCGTAAAACAGACTTACGACTATCGTCACTATGTAGATGAACACATGCTAGAACTATTGGAAAAGGCCAACGACGTACAATTAACTCGATTAGCCCCGGTGCTGACGTTAGGATTGCACCACGAGCAGCAGCACCAGGAGTTAATTTTGATGGACATCAAGCACGTCCTGTCGTGCAATCCGCTTCGCCCGGCTTTTATTAGCGGGAAAGCGCCCCAACCTTTGACCAAAATTCCGGCTTTGAACTGGCACGCCTACCCGGAAGGAATTTACTGGATTGGGCAGGACGGCGAAAGTTTTAGCCGGGATAGTTTCTTTTTTGATAACGAAGGGCCGCGCCATCGCCAGTTTGTGCCAGAATTTCAACTGGCTTCGCGGTTAGTGACTAACGACGAGTTTATGGAGTTTATCGAGGACGGCGGCTATACCAGGCCCAATCTCTGGCTTTCGGAGGGTTGGTACACCGTACAAGAGCAAGGTTGGGAAGCGCCGCTTTACTGGGAAAAACGGGACGGGGCGTGGTGGCATTTTACTCTGAACGGAATGAGATTAGTTGAGCTTGCCACCCCGGTTTGTCACGTCAGTTTTTTCGAAGCTGATGCCTTTGCACGCTGGGCAGGGGTACGTTTGCCCACCGAGGCAGAATGGGAAATAGCCGCGACTGCTCCAGAAATCAAGCTAGAAGGCAATTTTGTGGAAAGCGGCCTTTATCAAACTGCACCATTAAGTGAGAATAACTCAACCAACTATCCGGCCCAGCTTTATGGCGATGTTTGGGAATGGACACAGAGCAATTATTCGCCCTACCCCGGCTTCAAGCCTGCCGAGGGTGCAATTGGCGAGTACAACGGCAAATTTATGTGCAACCAATTCGTGCTACGGGGTGGCTCCTGCGCTACCGCGCTCTCTCATATCCGGCCCACTTATCGCAATTTCTTTCCACCCTCGGCCCGCTGGCCCTTTAGTGGTATCCGGCTGGCAAAATAAATAAGGAGATTTATATGCAGAATATGAAAGTACCAATCCGCCTGTACGATTTCGAGCCGGAATTAGGACGGTTTCGAGAAGAGGTGGTGCAGGGTTTGATGAAGCCACGCAAAGAGTTGCCTAGCAAATTTTTCTACGACGAGCATGGTTCGCAGCTTTTTGACCAGATTTGTGAGTTGGAAGAATATTATCCTACCCGCACCGAACTAAGAATTATGGAAATCCACGCCGAGGAAATCGCCCAAACGCTAGGCGAGAATTGTTTATTGATCGAATATGGCAGTGGCAGTAGCATCAAAACCCATCTGCTACTCGACAAGTTGCCAAACCCGGCGGCCTATATACCGGTAGATATTGCCAGGGAACACCTTTTAAATTCGGCTTACCGTCTGGCTGGTGTATATCCTGGCCTGGAAATTTTGCCGATTTGTGCCGACTACACCGGCTATTTTGAGTTACCTACACCAAGCCGCCTGGTTGGGCAGCGCGTGGTTTATTTCCCCGGCTCGACTATTGGCAACTTTGACCCGGTTCCGGCCAAGTATTTTTTGAAGCATATTGCCCATATTGTAAAACGGGGCGGTGGTTTGCTGATCGGAGTGGATTTGAAAAAAGACCCGGTCGTGCTACACCGGGCTTATAATGACCGCGCCGGTGTCACTGCCGAGTTTAATTTGAATCTGCTGGCCCGAATTAACCGCGAGTTGGGAACGGATTTCCAGCTTGAGCATTTCCGCCACTATGCCTCCTACAATCCGGCAGAAAACCGGATTGAAATGCACCTGGTTAGCCTCAAGGAACAGGTGGTACATCTGGATGAGTACGAAATCAAATTCGGGGCGGGCGAAAGTATCTGGACAGAAAGCTCGTATAAATATACTCTGGCCGAGTTTGCCCGTCTTGCCGCTACCGCCGGGTTTAAGGTCGAGCAAGTCTGGACTGACCCATTACAACGTTTTAGTGTGCAGTATTTGAAAGTAGGTTAGGTTAATTTGGAGGAACTCTTTAAGAACGCGGAGAATGTCAGCCGTATCATTCAACTTATTCTCGCTCCCGCCGTGATAATTTCGGCTTGCGCGATTATTGTCGGCGGATTGGTTAGCCGGGCAGCGGCGGTAAATGACCGCATCCGAGTGATGAACCGAGAGCGAGTGGATTTGTTGGGCCAGGGAGCTACCCACTCCCTGGCAAAAGAAAGACTTCGAGAGATTGACCAGCAAATCCCCGATTTATTGCACCGTTTGCGGCTATCTCACCACGCGGTAACGGCAACTTACGGTGCTATTCTAGTGCTTATCGGGGATATGCTGGTGATTGCGGTAGCAGCCCTGACCAATAACGTAGTGGCAGGGTGGCTGGCTCTGCTAGTTTTCTTATCAGGGGCAGCGTTGCTAGGCTTGGCAGTGGTACTAACTATTCGAGAATTGCAAAAATCGCTGACCTCGATTAAGTATGAGGTAGAACGAGTTTCTAGTTTGATGCTTGAATCCGAGTTATGAACCGGGAACGACTGGATTTGTTGGGCCAGGAAACTAATGACTTCCTGACAAAAGAAAGGCTTCGGAGATTGATGTAATCTTCAAATTGAATTTTTTGATGGCTGAAATTCCAGGGTAAAGACTAATCCGCAAAAGCGTCTAAGTTATGACTTGCATGGTAACTTAATAGCGCCTGATGATTACTATCTTCCTGAGCTAAAACGAATTTTTATACCAGTTCCGAGACGACTCACTACAATATATGGTAGCCTACTGACTTAGGATTATACCACTAATAGAAAGTGCAAAGATAGTGGTGTGTACATCCCTGTTAATTTTAGAGGAATAACCTTCGATGCCTCAAATTCCAGAATGGTTCAAAATCGTCACAAAAATTTAGATGCGTTGCTTGATCTTTGCAGAGGGTCGTTTGCTAATCAGGTTGGCTAAATAGAGCCTTTCGCAAGAAGACAAGCCAGCGCATCTTTTATAGCATGTTGCACAGTGCATTGACCCCTGTAGGAGCGAGCTTCTGCTCGCGATTGAACACCCAGCTATTGCTTCAATCGCGAGCAGAAGCTCGCTCCTACAGATAATCGGGTGGCCCAATATCTTTGCAATTTGCTGTAAAATTGGCAAAGTAAAAGTTTTGAAGCTATAATAGCGCTACCAAAGCAACTACTGGCTAAAATTTCAAAGAAAGCAGATATATGGGTTACGAAACGAACGTCGAGCGCAAAAAGTACCAAAAATGCGCCAACTGTATTTTTAACAGCAATTGTTTTGTACAGGAAGTACAGCGCTTCCAGGAGGACAACGGCATCGGCAACGATTGCCTGATCTATCAGGACGAGCGCGATTTGCCGGAAGATCAGCGCACCGCCCGTTATCAAGCGGTAGTGGCCTTGCCAGCCTATACTGTCCGCTTGAGAAGACCCGTCTAGTCGATAGGACAAGTTTATGATCGATAAAGCCACCTCTTTGCAGCTTTTAGACGAGTATATTCGTATTCCAACCATTTCGAGTGAGATCAGCCCCACTACGGTCGAGCAAGTCCGGGCATTCTGGCACCGGCTGGGCCTCGAATTTGAATTGCTCTGGCCCCAAACACCGACTTCGAGCCGTATCCACAACCCGGCCCTGTTTACAATTGTGCCAGCCGACCGCCCAAATGCCCCGACGATCCTGCTTTACGGTCATTGGGATGTCCAGCCGACCGGAGACCCGGCTTTATGGCGCTGGCAAGGGCAGCCTTGTTCACCTTTCCAGCCGACCTATTTTTTGAAAGATCGCTATGTAGCCAGCGACCCGGCGACCGTCGTGGCGCAGGTCGGGTCGGCAGAATTGGATCAACTCTGGTTGGTAGCGCGGGGGGCGGCGGACAACAAAGGCCAGCATCTTGCCAATATTTTGGGGGTCTTGCGGGCTAAACAGGCCGGACAATTGCAATGGAACGTCAAAATTATCCTGGACGGCGAGGAAGAAGTGGGCAGCCCGAACCTCGGCGCGATAGTCGATACTCACCGGGAGAAACTCAAAGCCGACTTTATGGTCGGTAGTGACGGCCCCAAGAGCGATAACCGTCCGACCTTGCTTTTGGGGGTGCGCGGACTGCTGGCGATTACTTTACGCGGCTCCAATGGCACAGGTCGGATGCTCCATAGCGGCAACTACGGCAATGTTAAGCCCAACCCGGTTTTGCCGTTGGCCCGACTGATGGAGAAAATGGCGGGTGCGGTCAAGGCGCTGGGCGAACAGCACCCCCAGTTCCGGCAGACTATCGACCGCTATTTTGAGCAAGACCCCGACCGAGCCTATTATGAGCCATTTTTGTCGCCGACTTTTAATATTAACTCGCTGCTGACCGAAGGGGCGACCGGCGGTCAGCGCCGGACGATCATCCCCAGTTGGGCCGAGGCCAGTATCGATGTGCGCCTGATACCGGGCCTGCCACCACAGATGGTTTACGACGCGCTGGAGGGTTTGGTAGAACAGGAGAACCGGCAGGCGGCAGGCGTAGAATTTACTATCCAGATGGGGTCGTCGTGTGCGGCTTCTTTTACCGCGCCCGACCGCGAGGGGTTCGGTTGGTTACGCGGCGTAGTAGAGCAGTATTGGGGCGACCAGTTGCGGGTGATCCCACTGTTGGGTGGAACCTTGCCCAACGATGTCTTTACCGATGGGCTGGGGATGGCTTCTTATTGGCTGCCCGCCGCCAACTCCGATAACCGCCAGCACGATACAAACGAGCATCTGATCCTGACCCACTTTTTCCGTCAGCAGGATTTTTATGCTACACTAGCCGCGACCGAATATACCTAATAAGAGCATCGAACAGATTAGGGCCAATTAAATCAAATTAATCTACCTGGGATAAAGATAGGGGCTTTTATCCTGTCAATCCTGTTTATCCCTGTTAAAATATAAAAGGAGACCTGTGGCAGATATTTTGTGGACACCCTGGCGGTTAGACTTTATTTTGGGAGCGAAACAGCCCGGTTGTGTGTTGTGCCAAAAAATACACGACGACCCGGTTAACGACCCGGCTAACCTGGTTCTCTATCGGGGCGAACACTGTTTTGTCATTCTCAATCTGTACCCCTATAGCACCGGTCATCTAATGGTGCTGCCTTATTTGCATACCAATGACCTGCCCGGCCTCGACCCGGCGACAATGATCGAATTGGGCGACCTATCACAGCGCAGCCTGGCCTTGCTGCAAAAGACCCACCGCCCGGATGGTTTTAACCTGGGCATGAACCTGGGCAAAGTAGCCGGAGCCGGGATTGATGACCACCTGCATCAACATATCGTGCCGCGCTGGAACGGCGACAACAACTTTATGGCGGTCACAGGCCAGACCCGTCTGATGCCCGAACTGCTCTCGGATAGCTATAACAAGCTACAGCAAAGCCTGTCCGAATTCTTCCCGGCCCCAATCAAGGAGACCTAATTATGGGAATGTGCGTATCCTTGTTCCGGGGCATCAACGTGGGGGGCAACCATCAGGTTAAGATGAAGGTGCTTAAAGAACTGCACGAAGCCCTCGGACTAAGCAAGGTAACAAACTATATACAAAGCGGCAATATTGTTTTTGAGAGCGATAACCCTAACCCGGCTGATCTCGCCGCCCAGATCCAAAAAGAATTTGACCAGAAATTCGGCTTTCACTCCGAAGTTATAATTCGCACCTCGGCGGAACTAAAAGAACTGCCTGACCGCAACCCCTTTATTACGAGCGCCGAAAAAGAGACAAAGTCGATATTAGTCATGTTTTTGACCGCTTCTCCCGATATTCAGGTCTGCCAAGAATTGCTAAACGCTCATAGCGGCCCCGAAGAATTTTTTATAATGGACAAAGAATTGTTTGTCTATTATCCGAATGGCATGGGGCGCTCGAAACTTTCAAATGTCTTTATCGAGAAGAAACTCAAAGTACTGGGGACAGGCCGGAACTGGAATACCGTTACCAAACTGCTCGAAATGACCCAGCTTTAACGGAACATCAGCTTAACCCCCTGTAGGAGCGAGCTTCCGCTCGCGATTGAACACCCAGCCGTATCTTCAATCGCGAGCGGAAGCTCGCTCCTACAAATAGAGGTTATTTTAAGAGATCGCTCGGTTGCTCGACTTTGATAGTAGGGTCGTTAAAATTGAGGTAGTCATAGGTAGCGGTGTAGCGAAGGGTATTATTACCGACCGAAAAAGTGGTGGTAAGCTGATAGCGGAGTGGTTGCCCATTAGTATCATCCACCCAGAGCGTAAGTTGGGCCAGACTGGTTTTATCCGAGGTAAAGGCTAGATACAGATTTGTAGCCGAGAGCGCCCCCAAACCTTCCGGCTGCCCGGCAGAGGGCAAAAGCCGAGTGGCAGGTTCTTCCCAACTATATTTAGCGGCAGATTGAGAACCGACCGCCTCTTTACCCAACGCCTTAAAATTCCCGGCCTGTTCGACTCTGCCGGGGTCGGGGAACGGCCCGGCTACCCCCGGTTCCTGCTTGCGCCAGACCACCAAATCGACCACGCGCTGGAAAAGCTGTTTATCCCGACCATAATGCTCAAGCTGTTTTTGCTGCCCTTCCAATTGGAGCGTCACAAGTTGATGAAAGGCCGGACGTTGCCATTCACCCCCGCCATTCGCCTCAAACTGGGTCAGGCTACCGCCGCTCTTTAATTCGCCCTGCTGGACAAGCTTGTAACGAAAGCTCTGGCTATCCGTCGCCAGCTTTTGGACGGCCTTCAGAACTTGTTCGCGGTCGGTAGCCGAACCGGGCGCAAGCGTTGCCGTCGGTGCAGCGGCGGTCGGCGGTAAAGCAGTCACGCTCGGCGCAACCACTACACCGGGCGTAGCTGTCACCGCATTGATAAGCGTTCCGGCAGTCGGACTCGACGCAGTCGTAGTCGCTACTGCCACCGTAACCGAAGGCGACACCTGGGGCGAAGCCGTCAACTGCCCCGGCCCCGGCCCAACCACCGTTGGGGTCGCACTATCGCCGCACGCCACCAACAAAAAGAGAAGGATGAGGGATGAGGGATGAAGGCTGAAAAAAATCCTTTTAGCGTCTCGTTTTACCATTGCACTCTTCATCCTTCATTCTTCATCCTTACCCAACGGCTTGTTGTACGAAGTAGGCCGGGGTGAGCGGTTCGCCTGTGACCTGGCGCATGGTGTCGTTCCAGTTGTAGCGTGCGCCCAGGTGGAAGAGCCTTAGCAAATAATCGCCCGCCGCCCGGTTTTGGACTAGCGAATGACCGGCGACCTCTCGCGTCAGATAGGCTTGTAACTGCGAAGCGATCAGTTCGCCCAACAAATAGTTCTGGTAATAGGCCGGGGCGGTCGCCAGGTGCAGCTTGGCGGCCCAATCGGGAGCCTCCCGGTCGTCCGGGCGAGTTAGCAATTGGAACCGCTCGACGTAATCCCACCAGAGTTTATTGAGATCGGGCCGCGAAGGGTTCGCGTACATATCGCGCTCGAAATAGACCATCACCAATCCCCAGCGCATGAAAACCAGCAGCGAAAGCCGTTGAACCTCGTTTAAAGCGCCGACCCGTCCGCTGATTTCTTCGGCGCTCAAGCCCTTGATTTTGCTCAACCAATCCTGGTTGGTTGCCAACCGACCCATCAGCATCGCAATCGCCTCGGTCGTGCTGATATGGGCGACCGTTCGCAACCAGTAGGGTAACTCGTGATCGAGATATTTGTCATAGACGGCGTGACCGAACTCGTGCAGATTGGTTTCCATCCAGCGAGCGTTCGGTTCGAGATTGCAAAGTACCCGCACATCGTCCGTCCGGCGGTCGATCTTCTGGCAAAAAGCGTGCTGACTTTTGCCGCTGCGCTCGTACAAATCGCTGCGGGCCACTACATCGCGGATGTCCAACCCTAGCCCATCATAAGTCTTGACGGTTAGTTCCTCGATTTCTTTGCCATCCCGGAAAAGACCTTCCATCGGGCTATGCTCATCTTCAGGCGGACGCTGGAAGAAGGGGTCGGCGTAGTGCCAGGGGCGCAACTCTGCCGCCGTTTTCAGGCCAAAACGGGTTATCAATCGCTCGTCCAGCTTGGCTTTAGCTTGCCGGAAAGGGGCTTCGGTCGCCGCCGCCAGTTGTTCCATAACCCCAAACAACTCGGCTTCGTCCAACTCCTGTGCCGCCAGCGCTTTGGCATAGTGGTCGCGGTAGCCCAAGCGCCGGGCCGAAACATTCCGCATTTCAGCCAGCTTTAAGACCGTCGTCGCCACCTCCGCCCCGACCTCTTTTCCGGCTAGATATGCCTCGCGAACTTCCTGCGAGGCGCGGCTGGTTTGTAAAACTTTGGTCAATTCGTTATCGGTGAGCTTTTTACCCTGGAAGGTGCCACGATAGTTGTTATACATCGACTCGACCTGGGCTTCCAGGCGGGCCTGTTCCTCCGCCAGGGTCGGGTCTTGCTGGGCCTCCAAAAAGCTGGCATAGAGTATTTCCAACTGGCGGCGCAAGACCGGGTCGTTCAAGCTGGCCCGTTGCTCGAACCAACCGCGTAGCTGCTCAAACTCGCCCTGATCGGCAAAGACCCGGCGGGTCGCCAGGGCTAAGCGCTCCCATTCGCCAACCGCTTGCGGAGTGCCAGTCGTCGCCATCTCCCACCAGGCCAGGTCGTACTGTCCGGCTAAATCGGCGTAGCTGTCTTCCATTTTTTTGACAAAAGCGGCTACTTTACCGTCCAAATTTTCTTGCTGTGCTAGTGTCACGGTTTTTTCCTTTCCGTTTACCAATTACCAGGCATAGCTGGGTTTGAATTATACCATAGCTCTAGCCGGTGGCGTGGTATAATACACATCGGTTAAAAAAATTAATTACTCAGGTGTAGGAGGGATTTTTAATCCCGATTTAACTTTAACAAGATTAGAAACTTCTTCCTGCATTGAACTAGCCTGATACCTTTTATGCTAAGTTTTGTGATTGCGCTGGTGATGTGCCTGGGGGCAGTCGCCGGATTGGTGCTGGTAGCGCCCAGCGTATTCTATAGTTGGCGGATTGCCCCGGCCTATTATAATCTAGCCCGAATCGCTTTGCCTTTTATCGCCCTGGGTTATTTTGGGCCACAGCTTTTTGGGCTAAATTTCCCTGTTCGCAATGGCTGGATTTCGGCAGGCTTTTTGGGTGGGCTGGGTTTGATTGTGGTGGCAATTCTGGTCTATCTCTACCGAGAGCCAGGCGACAGCCACCGTCGTAGCGCCGTTTTGCCCAATTCGATCCGGCCTGCCATACCCACCCTCGGCCCGGCAGGATTGCTGGTGCGGACAGCCCAGCCGGAAGATTTGCCCGGAGTCGGCAAGATTTTCGCCGAAGCCTTTCATCAAAGCTTTGACCTGGACTTTGGCCCGGATCGAGCGCGGAACGCCTGTCTGTTGAGCGAATTACTGGCAATCAAACAATCGGAAGTGGAAGTAGCAGTTGTGGCGGAAACCGGCCAGATCATCGGGGCCATGTGGCTCGATTTGGGTGCGAAAGAGGTTCCGGCGGTGACAGTCGGACAAAGCTGGCCTATTTTGCGGCGTTACTTAAACGGGTTGCACGCGGCCTATTTCTCGCTCTTTGCCCTACCTACGATTATGGCCCGGCGTAGTACAGACGAAATGGGCTATATTCAGTGGTTGGGGATAGACCCCACCTGGCAGGGACGCGGGGTAGGCTATCAAATGGTCGAGCGGGCCATCGAACTTAGCCGGGCTGCCAACAAACACGAACTAAGCTTGCACACCGAGCGCAGCAACGAACGCGCCCGCAAGCTTTATGCCCGTACCGGCTTTGAGGACCGCAGTCGCTTCTCCTTTGGCCCTCGCGTTCGTTATGTCAAGCCGTTAAAATAAACCACTGATCTACACCCAATAGGCGTTGGTAGGGGCGACCCATGTGGTCGCCCGGTGCATTCCGAAACCGGCGAACACCAGGGTCGCCCCCACTGGGATCAGTTCTAAACAGAATTTTTT
>JBBQWM010000110.1:0-11260 GCA_038210655.1 Chloroflexia bacterium | reverse complement strand
ACAGGCTCAAAACTAAATACCGTTGCATTGTTTCAGTCTCTTACCAGAACTTACTGATTTAAGCCTTTGAACTCAATTGCTTTACGCTCACAATTTGTTAATAGTATATTATTCTTATGTTGACGGCTATGGGGCGACCCTTGTGGTCGCCCGGTTCGGGCCACGCTGGGGCGACCACAAGGGTCGCCCCTACTGGGATCGGTTTTTACCTTTGATAATAGAAGCTGAAATTATGATTAGGTTTGGCCCAAAGCAATATTAAAGAAGGTCAAGGTGCGAGACATGGCGCTATCAAACGCCGCGCCATTGAGCGAATGACCCTGACCGGGATAGGTGTAAAACTCGGTGGTCTTGCCAAGTTTTTTGAGATTGTTAAAGGCTTTTTCCGACCAAACCGGGGGCGTAGTGGTATCATTCGTCCCGACATGAATAATGACCGGGGCAGTAATATCCTGGAAATAAGTTAGAGGCGACATCCGGCGGTAGGTTTCGGGGTTTTGGGCTGGGTCGCCATAAATACGCTTTTCGGCGGTTTGACCGCCTCGCCACTTGAGCCGGGCGTAAAAATTATCGGCAGCATCGGCACTCATTGTGCCAAACAAAGCGGCGACTTTGACCTCTTTGCTGACGACCAGTGCGTTCAGGGTAATCTCGCCGCCCATGCTATGACCCATAATCGTGATCTTAGCAGGATCGGCCTGAGGTAGCTTTTTAATAGCTTCGATCAGGTTCAAAATATCGTTGGTATAACCGGGTTCGCGGTCGTTATCGCCTTTGTCGCTCCTGGCGTAGTTGCGGTAGTCGCTGGCAATTGTAATGTACCCATTACGGGCGAAGAAGCGTAGTTCGCGGACGGTATCCCAGCCACTATCATAGTCGGGCGGGTCGAAATAACCATGATTAACCAGGGCTACTGGGTATTTGCGGTCTTTCGGGCCGTTGGGGACCATCATCAGTCCGCTAATTCGCAGCCCATCGCTCTGGTAGTAGATCAGGTTGGCGGTATAAAATTGGTTTTGCTCGTAGAGCCGATCAAGTTTGATCTCGCCTCCGTTATATGGACGGGAACGCAGCGCCTCAATATAGCGCGGCGGTAAATCAGCCGGTTTTGCGGTAGGCGTAGCAATTGGCAAAGTGGTAGCGGTAGGTGGAATTGCTGTGACAGTAGGAGGGGCCAGGGTTGGCGAGGGTGGTGCCAGGGTGGCGGTCGGAAGTGCAACCGGGATCGTCAAATTCGGTCGAGCGACCGAGGTTGGCTGGATAGCAGCCGAAGTTATCTGAGGGGCGCTTGAGACGGCGGTAATCGGAGACGGTGTTTCGACCGTCTCGCCACATGCCGTCAATAGCAAGCTCGCCAGCAGCATAAGAGCCGCTAGAAAGCGGCTCCCGATCCTACTGCATACCGAAGCCGGGCCGTTTTTCAACGGACAGCTTGATCGCGGTGCGTTCTTCATTGTCGATACTCACATCGATAAAGGCCGGAATACAAACGATGTCAATACCGCTGCTAATCAAATAGCCCCTGGCAATCGCTACTGCTTTGATCGCCTGATTGGTTGCTCCGGCTCCAATAGCCTGAATCTCAACCCGCCCAGCCTGGCGGACTACCCCGGCAATCGCTCCGGCGACCGAACTGGGGCGGGACTTGCCCGATACCTTGAGAACCTCAACCTCGCCGGGGGCCAAATCTGGATTGTTGTGTTGGCGATGAGGAGCCGGGGCAGGATATTCATTGTGATGGGGTTGGACCGGGCGTTCGGCGGGATAAGCGGCTTCCATGCCTGGTTCGTTCATACGATAATTCTGGTATTTGGGATCCATAGCTTCTCTCCTTGTCGTTAGTTTCACGATAACAATGGTACTGACGAATAACTTAGTATTGACGAAACGACTTGGGTTGACTCGACTCGGTAGCTAAAGGTCTGGCTTTGAGTGAGTGGTAGATGTAGTTACGGTTGCCGCCCTTTTTATATTCATATAAAAGGGCTTATTCCCGCCCCGTTACATCAATTCGTCGTCTAACATCAAATCCAGGCGATGAATGGCGACCGCCTGTCTACTTTCCAGATCAATCTCAACCAACACACTATTAAAAACTACCGGACCTGCCGAATGTTTGCCCGCCCTTGAACGGCTTGGAATATGGGCCGTGAAGGGTTTTAAGGCTAATTCGACTTCTAATCCGGCGGCACTGTCATATGGCCCAACCATTCCAACGTCGCTAACATGAGCTGTACCATGCTTTAGCAGCCGAGCGTCGGCGGTTGGTGTCCGAGTATGAGTTCCCAATACTGCGCTGACCTGTCCATCCAAAAACCAGCCCAATACGACCTTTTCGCTGGTGGCTTCGGCGTGAAAGTCAACGATCACCGGGGTTTTCACTCCGGCCTGAGCGCGTTTTTCCAGCCAGCTTTCCACACTACGAAAGGGCGAGTCCATCTCATTAAAATAGACCCGACCATTAAGATTAAGAACTTCCACTGCCCCTCTAGCTGTCTCTACCAGATAGGAGGCGCGACCGGGCGCACCAGGCGGATAATTGAGCGGACGTACCAGGGGCCGTTGGGGGTTGGTACGCAGCCAATCAACCATTTCGCGCTGGTCAAACACCCGGCTACCGGATGTAACCACATCTATACCGCTTTTGAGTAGTTCTTCAACGGTGCTGGCAGTTAAACCGTAACCACCGGCGGCGCTTTCGCCATTCGCGATGACCACATCAATCTCGCGCTCTTGTCGGAGCTTTGGAACCAATGTAGCGACCGCCTTGCGGCCCGACTTACTGTAAATTTCTCCTAGCATCATTACTCGCAGGAGGTTGGCTGGTTTCTCACCGTCAAAAACCATTCTTCCATCCTTTATTCAATCCCCTTACGAAAAGGTACTTGAGTATTTACGAATAACTTTAGCCAAAACTCTTGCCGCCACCGGATACGAAATCCTGCGACATCTTCTCGATGTCTACAGCAATAGCTATGCCTATGATTGTGATGCCAGACCCAATTTTCAAAAATCGGTTGCGTGTCGCCGTGTGACCAGTTTCCACCTATTATAATATAAGGTGTTTCACCCATTATACCAGACCCATGCAAATCTGTCGTTTTTATTTTAAATCAATTTATCTCATTGCGGAGCAGGCCCAGCCGGTCGATTTCGAGTTCCAGTATATCGCCCGCCTGGAGCCAGCGCTGGCGTTTGTCGCCCTGCTCCAAAAGACAGCCTGTTCCAACCGTTCCACTTCCAATAATATCGCCGGGAACCAGCCAGGTGTTGAGGGAAGCCCGTTCGATCATCTGCGGGAAGCTAAAATAAATCTCCTTGAAGTTGCCCCGCGAGATTTCCTGACCGTTCAGGCGGGCCAACATGGTCAAATCGTAGCGCTCGGTCGAGCCTTCCCCAACCCGTACTTCCGCCAGTTCAGCGGGTGTGACCAGCCAGGGGCCAAGCGAGGTAGCAAAATCCTTAGCTTTGACCGGCCCCAGACTTAGCTTTATTTCGTCTCTTTGCAAATCACGGGCGCTCCAATCGTTCATTATCATATAGCCTGCAATGTAATCAGCCGCCTGCTCTGCCGCAATATCACGTCCGGCTTTGCCGATCACACAGGCCATTTCCAGTTCAAAATCAAGCTCTTTTGATTGGCGCGGGTAGGGTATCAAATCGTCCGGGCCGTAGATTGCCCGGTGATTCGAGAAGTAGTAGACCGGGAAATTGTACCATTCCGGGAGCATACCCAAACCTCGGTTAGCGCGGGCCGTTTTGACGTGCTGCTCGAAAGCGTAAAAGTCGCGCACACTGGGCGGTAATTCGATAGGTGAACGTAGCCGTACTTCGGCCAGGTTTTGGCTGTCCAGCCCGACAGTCGGCAATTCGTTTGCCAGCTTGCTAAGGCTCTCACGCTGTTCTATCGGGAGCGCTACAAAATCTAGCAAATTTATAGGCTGCTGGTCGAGGCTCAAATTTTTGGTTTGCTGCGCCCAGGCGCAAAAGCGGCTCAGTTCGTAAATACGGTCGCCGACCAACACTCCCCCCTGTCCTAGCACCTGACGGGGCGCGTACATTTCAGCTTGCCGGTCGGCTGTTGGGTCATTGGGGGTGTAAGTTACCAGCTTCATTTGGATAATAGTCCTTTCGATTAGATAATAGTCCTTTCGATGGCTTCTGTTTTTGCAGACATCTTTTGATTAGGCGCTATTTTACACCAAATCTGCCCAAAAGGAGCTAAATTGCTCGGTCGCGCATATTGAATAGGGCAAGCCTTTGGCCCAAAGATTATGATTGTAGGCTATTGTAGTCACCTTAAGACCACCCCAAGCAGTTTAATTTTACCAGCGTGAGACTCTTAAATAGGCTCAAAATGTCTCTTTATTCATATTGTACAAAACCTTTAGTAATAATATATTAACAATTTGTTAAAGCCGATTTAACAAGAATTTAACAACTTCAAAAAGAGTAGTTAAAGACCACTCTATAGAATCAGAGTAGGTGGGTTCTGCTTAACTGGTTAAATACAACCAGTCGGTTGTTTTATCGGTGAGGTAAAAGGTACCATGGACAAAATGTTTCCGGCCTGTCTGTTAATAATCATCTCTAGCTTGTGATTGTCCCAGAAACTATTCGATAGTTGCTGCCAACCCGCCCTAGTTCTGGCAGCCGCTACGAATATGAGATGAAGAAGGTCTAACCCGGTTAGGTTGAGCTTTTAGAATAAAATTGTGCCGGACTGGTTGTTACGGGATCGGAACCCGTTAGACCTATGCAAGTTGAGATAAGCAAAAAGGAGAGAGTTTGCATGCTTTTGAAAAGCAGGAAGTTAAGTATTGTAGTTGTTAGTCTACTGATTGCGGCAGTCGCTCTGGCTGCTTGCGGCGACCCGACCGCTACGACCGCCCCCGCCGCTACGACTGCGGTGGCTACCACTGCCGCCGCTGCTACGACTGCGGCTGCTGCTACGACCGCCGCTGCCGCTACCACTGCTGCGGCTGCCACAACCGCTGCTGCGGCTACTACTGCCGCCGCCGCCACAACCGCTGCTGCGGCTACTACTGCGGCCTCGGCTACCACCGCCGCCGCTGCTACTACTGCGGCTGCCGCCGGAACCGGCGCAGTCCCCGCCAATGGGTACAAGTTGACTGCCAACGTGACCCTCAGTGGCAGTGGAGCTAGTTTCCCGGACAAGGCTTACCAGAAATGGATTGCTAACTTTGCGACGGCTAACCCTAGCGTCAAGTTGAGCTATAAGAGCGTTGGTAGCGGCGCGGGCCGCAAGGCGTTTTTCGCTGGTGAAGTAGATTTCGCCGGGTCGGATGCTTACCCCTCGAAGACCGAACTGGATACTTATGCCAAGCCGGTCGTGACGATCCCGACCACTATTGGTGGCGTGACGGTTTCTTACAACCTGCCGGGCGTGACGGGTCTGAAACTCAGCCCGGAAATCCTGGGCGGAATGTACACCGGCAAGATCACCAAGTGGAACGATGACGCAATCAAGAAGGAAAACAGTGGTTTGACCCTGCCCGACAAGGCGATCACCTTTGCGGTACGCGCCGATAGCTCCGGTACGAGCGATGTCTATAGCAAGTACCTGGCCGAGGTTAGCGCCGACTTTAAGGCCCTCGCGATTGCCGGTAGCCAGCCCGAATGGGGCAAGGGTGGTATTCAGGTTACAAAGGGTGAGCAGAACCCTGGTGTAGCGACGGCTATCAAGCAGAATGAAGGTATGATCGGTTATGTCGATTACGGTGATGCGCTGGCTCAGAACCTGACCTTCGCCGCAGTCAAGGATAAGGCGGGCGATTATGTAGTACCCAGCCCGGCCAGCTTTGCTTTGGCCGAGCCGGATGGTGGTATACCTGACAACCTGAATGTTAAGGTCGTCAATAGCGCTGCTAAAGGAGCCTATCCGATCACCTCGACCACCTGGATCATTCTGCCGAAAGACTTTGCCGACAAGGACAAAGCCGAATCGATTTTGACCTTCCTGTGGTGGGTAACTCACGACAAAGCGCAGGTTGGTGCTGCCAACGAACTTGGTTTTGCAGCCCTGCCGACGGTCGTAATTCCGAAAGTGGAAGCGGCCCTCAAGAGTGTGACGGCTGGCGGTCAGCCGGTACTGAAGTAAAATCGGGCTAATTCTTGTAACAAGGTTGGTAGCAGTCCTCGGTGACTACTACCAACCTTATTAACATCCTATAGCAAATTTTGGCGGGCGAACCTATTGGTCGCCCCTACTGCTTAAATGTCTTTGCAATTTACTATAGGATAAGCATTAAAGAGTAAGTATTAAAAAAGAAGTTGGGTAGAGCTAAATAAGGCTTTATTCGGCTAACTGTATCAGGAGATTATAACTCTATGGCAGCCGAAGCCCCGGCAGTACCACCAAAAGTTCGCCCTACTACCAAAAATGGCAGTAGTTCAGGTGATACCGTCTTTGTTTCTGTAACAATTGTATTTGCCTGTCTGATTATTTTAATCGTACTGCTCTTTGCTTTTCAGTTGACCGTTGGTAGCTGGGACTCGCTGACCCAAAATGGATTTAATTTCTTCACGACTTACGATTGGACCATTAACGAACAGGCCGAACCGCCGGTCTTTGTCTTTGGCGCTCTGAATTTTATTTATGGTACGCTGGTAGTCTCGGCGATTGCAGTGGTGCTGGGTGGGGCGGTCAGTCTGGGTTCGGCTATTTTCCTTTCGGAATATGCGCCGGGCTGGTTGCGTGCGCCCTTGAGTTCCACAATTGAATTACTAGCGGCTGTACCAAGTGTTATTTACGGCTTCTGGGGGGTGCAGGTGCTTTCGCCGATTATGGGTGGTAGCATCGAACCGTTCTTACGCTCGATGCTCGGTTGGATGCCGATGTTTGGCGATAAAATCCTCAACCAGGCCACCAAGCGCGAACAAGCCCTCTCTTTTACAGGCCGCGATTTGTTGACTGCCGGGATTATCCTCTCGATTATGATTATCCCAATTGTAACTTCGATCAGCCGAGATGTCTTGCGAACCGTGCCAGATAGCCAGCGCGAAGGTATGCTGGCGATGGGCGCGACCAAATGGCAGACTATCACACGAGCCGTAATACCTTATGGCACAAGTGGGATCGTGGGTGCTGTCATTTTAGGGTTGGGCCGGGCGATTGGGGAAACCGTAGCAATGGTCTTTTTGGTCGGTGGTGCTTCTTCGATATACGCGCCCAGTACCACCCTCTTTTCCAAAGGCGAAACGCTGGCCTCCAAGATTTCGACTAGCGTGGGTGATGCTGGTCTGCCCCAGGCTTTCGCGGCTATCATGCAATTGGGTCTGATTTTGTTTGTGATTACCCTGGTAGTAAATGCCTCGGCGCGGGCCTTAGTACTCAATGCTGCCAAAGGCAAAAAAGCGCCCCCCAAAGATGGTCTTGCCCGTCTACGCTACGATGCTATCCAGTGGTTGGGCTTGCTAATCTTCCCGATTATAATTCTATTATTTTCGCCTTACCTGGGTTTGCCGGTCGCGCTGGCTATCCTGGTGATCTGGGGTGCCTTAAAAGGTTTGAAAATTTTGGAAGTGCAGGCTAAAGAGAAAGGCCAGACCTTCCCCCACTTTTTGAGCCTGATTGCTAATCCGAGCCAATCTTATGGCTGGCGCAAGGCTGTAAACGGGATAATGCGCTGGGTTCTGATCGGGGCAACCTCTCTGGCAGTTATCCCTCTATTTAGCATTTTGCTGTTTGTAACGTTCCGGGGTGGGCCACAGATTTTCCAGGATGGCTTTATTTTTAACGATAGCCGCCCCGATTTTGCCGGGCAGACGCTTGGTCTGTCTCATGCTATATTGGGAACCCTGGTTATGACCGGGATCGGGGCCGTCATTGGTATTCCAATTGGCCTGATGGCGGGGGTGTACCTCTCGGAGTTTGGTAAGAATCGCTTTGCCGACGCGGTACGCTTTACGGCAGATGTGTTGCAAGGTATCCCCAGCATCATTATGGGTATCGTCGTTTACCAGATAGTGGTCAAGAATCGGTTGTTTGTTGATGCCGGAGCTAATGTAACCGCTCCCCAGACTGGTTGGGCCGGTGGTATCGCTCTAGGGATTATGATCGTGCCGGTTATTACCCGGACTACCGAAGAAATTCTCAAGCTGGTTCCGGTCAATATTCGGGAAGGAGCGCTGGCGTTAGGTGTACCCAAATGGCGGGTGACCCTGACGGTAACGTTGCCTTCGGCCTTTACGGGCGTAATAACGGGTATTTTGCTAGGGGTGGCTCGTATCGCCGGGGAAACGGCTCCCTTGCTTTTCACCGCCGGGTTCTTGACCTATTTCCCCGCTAGTATCGGACAGCAAACCCCGGCTTTGACGACCTATATCTTCCAGGCTTCCAGGGGTGCGACTACCGACGAGATTAATCGGCTTTGGGGAGCGGCTTTTGTGCTGGTCTTTATTATCTTCGCCCTAACGCTATCGATCCGGTTCCTGACCCGGAGCCGTTTGAAAATGAGCCTATAAAGGGGTATAATTATAGTATGAGTGTAGAAGTCGGTAAAAATGAAAAGCAAGCCCAACCCGGCCCGGCTAATTTGGCGGTAGGGGTTAGTGTCCAAAACCTCAATGCTTACTACGGTAAGCACCACGCCGTCAGGAACGTCAACCTTGAATTTGAAGCCAATACTATTTCTGCTTTGATCGGTCCCAGTGGGTGCGGCAAAAGTACTCTCCTGCGGACGCTCAACCGTATGCACGAGGTCTTGCCGGGAGCCTATGCTAAAGGCAGCGTTAAGCTCAACGATACGGATATTTATGGGCCAAAAATTGACCCGGCCTTGATCCGCCGCCGGATCGGGATGGTTTTTCAAAAGCCCAACCCTTTTCCGGCCCTTTCGATCTGGGAAAATGTGGTGTCGGGGCTGGAAATTCAAGGTGCGAACAACCCTAAACGCTTGATGGAAATCGCCGAAGAGAATTTGAAGCGGGCCTATTTGTGGGATGAAGTCAGGGATAAGCTTTATGACCCCGGCGTATCGCTCTCCGGTGGGCAGCAACAACGCTTGTGCATTGCCCGGACGATTGCGGTTGAGCCGGAAGTGATTTTGATGGACGAACCTTGCAGCGCTCTTGACCCGATTTCCACCATGCGGATCGAAGAATTGATGTTGGAACTCAAACAGCGTTTTACAATTATTATTGTCACTCACAATATGCAACAGGCCGCCCGCGTTTCGGACAAAACGGCTTTTATGCTGGCAGGTACCGAGCGTACTGGCGAATTGGTAGAGTTTGATGATACCAAAAAGATGTTTACCTCGCCGAAAGATCAGCGCACTGAGGATTATATTAGTGGGCGTTTCGGATAATAGAGGGGTTAGGAGTTAATTTAGAATATGAGTGAAATGGTAGAAGGCTTAAGTTCAGTGCAACCTTTACGGATTAAAACTGCTATCGGGACCTTAGATGAAGCGGTTACTAGCGCCGATACTGCCGAGGCAGGTGGCACTAAGCTAGAAGTCAGCAGTCTGGATTTTTATTATGGCTCTTTCCAGGCTTTACGTAATGTTAATATGTCGATTCCTAGCCGCCGAATTACTTCGATTATCGGCCCTAGCGGGACCGGCAAATCAACTTATCTGCGTTTGATTAACCGTATGAGCGACCTGACTCCTAATTCGCGGGTCGAGGGCGAGATCAAATTGGATGGGCAGAGTATATTTCGCGGGCTAGATGTAGTTGCGCTTCGTAGCCGGATCGGGATGGTCTTCCAAAAGCCCAATCCTTTTCCGCAGTCGATCTACGATAACATTGCCTATGGCCCTAAAATGCATGGTATCAAGAAGAAATCGGAACTGGACGAGATTGTCGAGCGTAGCGCTCGTGGGGCTTATATCTGGGAAGAGATCAAAGATAAGCTAAAAATTTCGGCGACGGCTTTGTCAGGTGGACAGCAGCAACGGTTGTGTATCGCCCGGACTATCGCGGTACAACCAGAAGTGATTTTGATGGATGAGCCTTGTAGCGCTCTTGACCCGATCTCGACGATCAAAATCGAGGAGTTGATGATCCAGTTGCGCCGCAAGTATACCATTGTGATCGTCACCCACAATATGCAGCAAGCCGCCCGCGCCAGCGATTATACCGCCGTCTTTATGATGGCTCCCGACCGGGCCGGAGAACTGGTTGAGTTCGGTAGCACCAAGCAGGTCTTTACCAGTCCTAAAAACGAACGCACCGAGCAGTATATCACGGGCCGCTTCGGTTAATCCTACTTCAAGCTTAGAAAGGCAGGGCTTATGCGTTTAAGTCAAAATCAAAAGTCTTTTGATAGACTTTCTAGCCTCACTCCTAAATTATTAGGCTCAAAGCAAGATTGAGGTAAACGCATAAGCCCTGCTTAGAAAGGTTGGGTGTCGATTTTTGCACTGGTTCAAACAGTAATAGCAGGAGAGTGTGAAAACCTCGCTTTAAACCACTCAAATATATTAGAAAAATTTTCGCCGGAAATTTTTCTAATATATACTCACTTCCCCGGTTGGGGGTGTGGCCCAGATTAGCTAGTTTGCAAAAAATTGACTCGCACCCGCTTAGAAAGAGCGTAGGTTATGCCACCTGTCATTACAACTTACCTGGAAATGGCAACCTACGCTCAATTTCGCCCTGCTTATATTGATAACCCCAATTTGCTAATTATGGAGATGGGCGAACCGTTGCCCGCTTTTTATCGCTTCCTGTATGGGACGGTTGGGCGCGATTATTTTTGGTTTGACCGTCTGGGCTGGAGCGAAGAGCGGTTACAAACCTATTTAGCTTCGCCGTCAGTTTCGGTTTGGGTGGCTTATCATCAGGGTACCCCGGCAGGTTATATTGAGTTACAGCGCGAGTCCGAAGAACCGGGAACCGAAATAGTTTACTTTGGGTTGATACCGGCTTTTCAGGGGCGCGGTCTGGGTAAGCATTTACTTAGCTATGGAGTGCAACGAGCCTGGGACGAGCAACCCGCCCGCGTCTGGTTACACACTTGTACCCTGGATGGCCCTCACGCGCTTTCCAATTATCAAAAGCGTGGTTTTACCGTTTATAAGCAAGAAACCGAACCCGAATAAAAGCCTGATGTAGCTTTTTTATAAATCGCCAGCCTGATTTAAAAGCGGGTCTTTTTGTGGTATAACAGTCTATACCAATTAAAATCACGACTTTCGCTTCTGAATTTTGACAAAAGCCCGGTTTGATCGAATTTTGAACTTAGAAAGTTGTTTCGAGCGGAAGTCCTAAAAATGAACGAACCCAGGAT
>JBBQWM010000109.1:0-11493 GCA_038210655.1 Chloroflexia bacterium | reverse complement strand
TTTCTTGCCCCGTGTATACGACCGCACGCGCACACCCTTCGGCGTCCCCGGCGTGTCCCCCAGCCGCCACGAGAACATGTGCGTATTTTTGCCTTCACCACCGTGAAACGTGAGGATCGCCCGCACGTCATCCACATCCCGTTCGCCGCGCTGCGCATAAATGCGATCCAGCTTCAGGTCGAACCACAACTCCGCCAGCGGCTTCCCGATCTCTCCCTCCAGTTCCCGTTCCACCCACGAAACCGCAGACCGCAATTCCGCCACATACTCCAACAGCGCCCGCTCCATCCGCTGCACAAACCCCGCCGGCAGCGGATACGGCTCCGCACAAGGATCATACCGCCGCCGCCCCCGACGCTCTTTCACCGCACCCCTCGGCATCACAACCTCCCCCACATTCGTTCCAGAAATCCCCGCACGACAACCACCCCCATAGCCGTCTCATCTAAGATGAATTGTACAAGGCGCACACATTACTGTCCATACGTTTCACCAAATATATTCTAAATGACACGCTCCGCAGGATTGCTTAGCTTGATTTTTTCCTTCCGCCCTCCGCCCTCATCCTTCCGCCTTCCGCTCTCATCCCTCATCCTTCATCCTTCATCCTTCATCCTTCATCCTTCATCCTTCATCCTTCATCCTTCATCCCTCATCCCTCATCCTTCATCCCTCATCCTTCATCCCTCATCCTTCATCCCTCATCGGCTCATCCAACCGCCATCTACGGTCAATATATGGCCTTGCAGATAGTCGGCAGCCGAACTCGCCAAAAATACGGCGGCCCCGGCTATATCGGGCGGTTCGCCCCAGCGCCCGACCGGAATACGATCCAGAATCGCTTGATAACGCTGGGGGTCGGCTTGTAAGGGGGCCGTGTTTTGGGTGCGGATATAGCCGGGTGCAATACCGTTTACGTTAATCCCTTTTGGGGCCAATTCGTTGGCAAGCGCCTGAGTAATCCCGGCCATGCCGTGCTTGGCGGCGGTATAGGCTGCGACCAAAATACCACCCTGAAAGCTAAGTAACGAGCAAATATTAATGATCTTGCCGCCTTGCCCCTGTTTGAGCATTTGCTGGGCGCAAGCCTGAGCCAAAAAGAAAGGTACTTTCAGGTTAGTATTTAAGACTGCGTCCCAATCCTCCTCAGTATATTCGAGGGCCGAGGCCCGCCGGACAATTCCAGCGTTGTTTACCAGAATATCCAGCCGACCAAACTGTTCGAGGGTAGCCTTGACGGTGGTTGCCACATTAGTGGTCTGACTCAGGTCAGCATGATAGCTAAAAAAGGGCTGCCGGGTAGCTTCCAGTTGGCCCAGCACTTCCTCGGTGGGCGGTGTACGACTAACCAGCACCACCCTTGCCCCGGCTTGAGCCAATCCCACTGCAATAGCCGCCCCAATCCCCCGGCTGGCTCCGGTTACGACGGCGACTTTACCCGCTAAATCAAAGTTTGACATCGGCAAACCTCCCGCTAAGCTCATAATTTGGTTTTGGATTATTTAACACAAGCTAAAGTTAGACCTAACTAGGCCCGCCTAATACAAGCTGGTAAGGACTTTTAAGCCCGATTTGGCTCTATCGGAACTACAAGCTCTTCCAAACCTGAGTAACACAGCTAGACTTTAATTGACCTTATATAGATAGACATCATTTTGTAGCAGTATGTTGTATACTATATAACATTATTACATAGTTCTTCATCGGATACAAAGTTAAGCGGGGCGGGAAGTAAGCAATTTTTTAGCTCTGTACTATGATAGGGCGTAAGAGTATAATAGAAAAAGGTTGGGTGGTGATAATAACTTGCTCCCAAAGCAATTAGGTTATTTCTAAGGTTTTGTTCGATTTTAAGGACAGTTGATGAAATCGATCGGTAGCAAAATTGCCGACCGTACCGGCCTGTCCCGTCTAGTAATAGGGATAGCCCCCTGGGTCGTTCTGGTCGTGGCCCTGGCGGTCAGTCTGTTTGTATGGCAGCAGCAAGAACAGATAATAGATACCGGCGCTCGTACTCGTTTCGCACGCGAAACAAGCCAGATTCAGGCTGCCATCAAAGTCCGTCTGGCCGACTATGAAGATGCCTTACGAAGCACTCAGGCCCTTTTTCTTACCAACAAATCGCTAGACCGTGAACAATGGACTCAGTATGCGACTTTACTCTCCAACCAGCAGCATTATCCGGCTATTCATGGGCTAGGTTTTATCGCCAATGTTCCGCGCGAACAGTTAGCCGCTTTTGAAACCGCTGTGCGGGCCGACGGCAGCCCCGATTACAAAGTGGTTTCCCCCGGCGATTTGTCCAACCTTTTCCCGGTCAAGTTTATCGAACCTCTGGCGAAAAATCGGGACGAATTGGGGTTCGATTATAGTTCGGTACCAGAACGACGAAAGGCCGCCGAACAAGCCCGCGATAGCGGCAACCCGATCCTATCCAGCAAATTTAGACTAATCGATATAGACCACGAGCATGTTGGGGTAAGCCTGCTTTTGCCGATCTACCGGGGTTCTATGCCTTCTAGTAGCATAGCTGAGCGGCAAGCCTCCTTGCAAGGCTGGGTCTACGCTTTGATAAATACCTCTGTTTTGATGCGCGACATCTTAGGCCCTAATCAGACCGATATAGAATTTGAAATCTTTGATGGAATTGATCCAAATCCAGATAGCTTGCTTTATGATAACAATCTCAATTTGAACCCCGGCAATTATACTCCCTCGCTGGTGAACAGCCTTCCGATTGAAACAGGCGGGCGAACCTGGATGATACGTTTCGCGACGTTACCCACTTTTGACAATAGCATTGACCGTACCTACCCCCGCTGGGTGCTGATTGGTGGGGTGCTAAGCAGCTTGCTATTATTTTTGTGGGTAGTAATGTTGGTTAGAATGCGGACACAGGCGCTCAGGCTGGCGACCAAAATGACGGCTACTTTGCGGGAAAGCGAAGAGCGTTTTCGGTCATTATTTGAAGCTACTTTTGAGGGGGTCCTCGTTCACCAAAAAGGGATCGTTTTCGACGCTAACTCGGCTTTTGCCAATATGTTTGGTTACACTTATGGCGAGCTAATAGGCCAGAGCTTTTTGAGGTTGATTGCCCCCGAATCGCGCGAATTAGTATTGGGAATGGCCCAATCGCAGGCCGAACATCTTACCTACGAAGCGGTCGGATTACGCAAAGACGGCACTACTTTCTACCTCGAATTGCTGCGTAAGCCCTATGTCTACCGGGGCCAAAGTATACGCCTGACGACCGTGCGCGACATTACAGCCCGTAAACAAACCGAAGAACAACTACGGCACCAGAACGAAGAACTGGCCGCGCTCCACGATACGACTTTTAGCTTGATTAACCGGCTTGAATTGAGCAAGTTGCTCGAAGCAATTGTGACACGGGCCGGAGCGCTACTTTCTACGCCACACGGCTATCTTTATGAAATCGAGCCGGACGGTCAGCATATGACCGTCCGGTCGGCGGGCGGCGTATTTGTCCCAAATGTGGGCTATCAAATCAAGTGTGGCAAAGGCTTGGCCGGACAGGTCTGGCTCACCGGGCAGGCCCAGACTATCGATAACTACTCAGCCTGGCCCGACCGCCAAAGCAACCTGGATTATATGAATTTGCAGGCAGTGGTTTCGGTTCCGATCCGTTCCGGTTCCGAATTGATCGGGGTGCTGGGTCTGGCCTACCTGGAAGAAAATCGTACTTTTGGCCCCGCCGAAATTGATTTGCTCAACCGCTTCGGACACCTGGTCTCGCTTGCGCTGGAAAATACCCGTCTATTTATTGCTAACCAACAAGAGTTGGACGAGCGGCGGCGGGTCGAAGAACAAATCCGCCAGCAAAACGAGTATCTAGCCGCCCTCCACGATACGACCCTGGCCCTGATGAACCGGCTCGAAGTAACCGATTTACTCGAAACGATTGTGGCCCGTGCTGCCACTTTGCTCGGCACACCGCATGGCTCAATCAGTTTGATCGACCCCGAATCCAACGAAATCGTAATAAAGGTCGCGGTCGGCGATTCTCGAAAGTATCTTGGGTCAGGGATCAAACGGGGAGTAGGGGTAGTCGGTAAAGTTTGGGAGACCGGCGAACCCCTGATTGTTAATAACTATAGCGAGTGGGAAGGTCGGATGCCAACCTTTAACCTCAACGGCGCTTTAGCCCATACCGTTATTTCTGTTCCTCTAAAATCTAGCTCGACCGTAGTCGGTGTATTAGGGTTAGTCTATGTCAATCCAACCAATAGTGTTGGCGATAACGAAATAATGCTGCTGACCCGCTTCGCCCAACTAGCTTCGATTGCCCTCGATAACGCTCAACTTTATGCCTCGGCCCAGCGTCGTCTGCGTGAACTTACTACTGTTCAGAAAGTGGCCCAGGTTATCAACTCTACTTTGGACCTGAACGAAATCTTCCAGACTATTGTAAATAGTATCAACACTAATTTTGGCTATTCGATGGTCAGTATCTATTTACTCCAGGATAACGGCTTGCTCCTCCAGGCTTACATCGGTTACGATCATGTAATATCGTTTATCGAACTAGATGAAGGGGTTAGCGGAAGGGTCGCCCGCACCGGACAAGCCGCTTTCGTGCATAACGCAGTCCAAGACCCGGATTTTCTAGTCGCTACGCCTGGAACGACTCAGGCGATCATTTGTCCGCTCAAAGCCAGGGATGGCGGGATATTGGGTACGCTTGCGGTAGAAGCGAATCATCAAATCCTAACTGACGACGATTTTACGCTGCTGACCCTACTGGCGGATCAGGTTAGTATTGCCGTCGAAAATGCGCGTCTGTTTGAGGCTCTCGCCCTCGCCCGCGATCAGGCCCTGGAAGCCTCGCGGCTTAAATCAGAATTTTTGGCAAATATGAGCCACGAAATCCGCACCCCCATGAGCGGTGTTATTGGTATGACCGATTTGCTTTTGGATAGCTCGCTCAACTTGGAACAGCGCGAACTGGCGAAGATTATCAACGATTCGGGACAGACCCTCCTCACGATCATCAACGACATTCTTGATTTTTCCAAGATCGAAGCTAACAAACTGAGCCTGGAAATTGTCGATTTTGAACTGCCCGGTCTGGTGGAGAGTGCGGTCGAATTGCTGGCTACCAAAGCTCAGGGCAAAGCGCTTTCGCTCATGAGCTTTGTAGACCCGGCAATTGCGCCCTGGCTACGAGGCGACCCCAATCGACTACGTCAGGTGCTGGTCAATCTGATCGGCAACGCCGTCAAGTTTACCGACAAAGGCGAGGTAGTCGTTCGAGCAACTTTGCAGGCCCATACCAACGGTCGAACTCTGGTACATTTTGCGATCCGGGACACCGGTATTGGTCTCTCGGCTCAGGCCCGCAAACGGTTGTTCCAGCCTTTTACCCAGGCCGATGGCTCGACTACCCGCAAGTATGGCGGAACGGGGCTGGGCTTATCTATCTCGAAGCGACTGGTCGAATTGATGGGGGGCGAAATTGGAGTACAAAGCGAGGAAGGCCAGGGTTCGGTCTTTTGGTTTACGCTTCCGCTGGAGCTATCACTGGTAGCTCAGATGCAGCCCAACTCGGTTTCTATCCACAAATTGCTCAATCCGCGCACATTACGCATATTGATTGTAGATGATAGCAAGACCAACCGCGAGATTCTTTATTTGTACTTGCGCTCTTGGTATATGTCGAGCGATTGTGTTTCGAGTGGTCTGGCAGCATTGGAAATGCTTGGTCAGGCCGCCGCTAACGAACAACCCTACGACCTGGTAATTCTCGATCTGAAAATGCCCAAGATAGATGGCTTTGAACTAGCCCGACTGATCCAGAATGATCCTGTGCTGGCGACGACCCGCTTGATTTTGTTGACGGCCTTCGACGAAAAAGGCCAGGGCGAACAAGCTTTGCAGGCCGGTTTTAGGGCCTATCTGACCAAGCCGATCCGACAATCTCAGCTGTTTGACTCTATTGTCAACACGATCAACAAAGACGCGGTCACTTACCCGACCTCTCTCGAACCTTTACCAGCTAATCTGCTGCCTGGGTCTAGCCTCAATCAGCCTATTTTGCTGGCCGACGACAACCCGGTCAACCAAAAACTGGCTCTCATGCAGCTTTACAAGCTCGGCTATCAGGTAGAAGCGGTCTTGAACGGAACGCAGGCGGTCGCAGCGGCTTCGCGTACCGGTTATGCCCTGATATTTATGGACTGCCAAATGCCTGAAATGGATGGTTTTGAGGCGACCCGCGCCATCCGGCGGGCCGAAGCAAACACTGGTCGCCATACTCCGATTATTGCCATGACCGCCAATGCCATGCAGGGCGACCGGGATCGCTGTATAGCAGCGGGTATGGACGATTATCTTAGCAAACCCGTAAATATAGAGCAGCTTCAGGCTATTCTCGCTCGCTGGATACCCCAGGAGGAACCGCTCCTAATCGCCAATCACCAGCGCTCAACCGTTAGCCAAGCAGGGCTACCGTCTGGATTTGCTACACCCCTTAATCTAACCACGCTACAAGAGTTACGGGACTTGCAAGAAGAAGGTGAGCCGGATTTGTTGGATCAGTTGATCGAACTTTTTCTACGGGATGCGCCCCAACGCTTAGACCTGATCCACCGGGCGATTGAACAAACCGACCCTAAAACTTTAGGGCGAGAAGCGCATAGTCTTAAGTCCAGCAGCGCCAACTTGGGAGCAACCCAATTAGCCAATCTATGTCAACAGTTGGAAATAATGGGACAATCGAATAACTGGTCAAGTGCTTTTAGAGTGAGCAAGCAACTCGAAACCGAGTTTGAGGCAGTCAAAGTAGCTTTACAAATGGAAAAGTCCAAAAGCTTAACCTGACCTAATAAACCATCGTGTCAGTTTGATTTACCCTTAAATTTTGTGTAAATCAAAATCTGGAAGCAAACTGGAAAGTTGCAAATAATGAGCCTGGCAACCGATAATTTTGATAAGCCCGTTATTCTTATCGTAGACGATGACGAGGAAATTCGGCTGCTTCTGGCTCATACTATGGAGCAGGAAGGCTATCAGGTGGTGGGGGTCAAGGATGGTGAAGAAGGTTTGGTGGCTTTTAGCGAATTGAACCCGGATGTTGTCTTGCTGGACGCGCTCATGCCAGTTATGGATGGGTTTACGACCTGTGCCAGGTTGCGCGAATTACCGGGCGGCGATGTGGTGCCGATCTTGTTGATTACCGGCCTGCGGGATGAAAAATCGGTGGATCGGGCTTTTGAAGCGGGGGCGACCGATTATATTACCAAGCCGCTCAACCGGGCCGTCCTACGCCAACGGGTGCGCCGGATGTACCGCGCCCGCCAAGCCGAAGAAGCCTTGCTACGTACCAATCATCAGCTTATCGACCGCATCAGCGAATTAGAACGACGCAACCAGCAAATTAGCTTGCTCAGTCAGCTGGGCGAGTTGCTTCAACTCGCCGAGAACGCCGCCGAGATTTATTCGGTGGTCGCGCAGTTGATTCCGCAGATTTTCGAGAATGAGAGCGGGATACTCGGTATTATAAACCACAGTTTAAAGGTGGTTGAGGTAGTAGCCGAGTGGGGTATGGTTGGTAAAGCCTCGGATTTTGATACAAACGATTGTCAGGCTTTGTTACGCGGTCATCTTTACTCGGTCGAAAATACCCGCACCGGTCTCATTTGTCGGCATTGGCAAGGCCAACCGCTTCCTCTCAGCTATCTTTGCGTTCCACTGGAAACCCAGGACGAACTACTGGGGGTCTTACAACTAAGCCAGATCAACCCGGAAGCCGAAATGGAAGGGCTGACCCAGGCCCGACAACGGTTGGCGGCGACAGTAGCCGAAAGAATCGCCCTGGCCCTGGCAAACCTCAAACTTCAGGAAACTCTACGCATTCAATCGGTGCGCGACCCGCTGACGGCTTTGTTCAATCGCCGTTATATGGAAGAATCGCTCGAACGTGAGATGCACCGGGTTAAACGTAATAAACGTTCGCTAGGAATTATAATGTTAGACCTCGATCACTTCAAACAATTTAATGATACTTATGGACACGACGCAGGTGACTTAATTTTGCGGGTAGTCGGCGACTTTTTGCAAACGCGAGTACGCGAGGAAGATGTAGCTTGTCGTTACGGTGGCGAAGAATTTTTGCTGATTCTACCCGAAATCTCACTATCGGATGCCCAGCAACGGGCCGAAAATTTGCGGGAGCAACTCAGCAGTATCAAACTACAGTATAATAACCGCCCGGTAGGGCCGGTCACGGCTTCTTTTGGCATTGCACTCTACCCCGATCACGGCAACTCTGCCGAGGCGGTGATCCGGGCTGCCGATGAAGCGCTCTACCTTGCCAAACAAAAGGGCCGCGACCAGGTGGTCGTGGCCCCTAACATTAAACACTTTTAGCTAACTTATTCTTCTGGCTCGATCCAACGCCCGTGAGCCTTAATCAATTCGATCAACCGCCCATCCGCCTCGGCGGTCGGTACACCCTTCTCGATGCACTCTTTACCCACGAACAGATTGACCTTGCCGGGAGCGCCACCCATATAACCAAAATCAGCATCGGCCAACTCGCCCAACCCATTTACGATACAACCCATGATAGCGATCTTGACCCCAACCAAATGACCGGTCTTGGATTTGATCCGCTCGGTAGTCTCCTGCAAGTTGAACAAGGTACGCCCACAGGAGGGGCAGGCAATGAATTCGGCCTTCGTGCTACGCGCTCCCGCCGCTTGCAAGACGTTAAAGGCCAACTGCACGCCCTGGCTGGCGCTCAGATTGCCCGTGTTGTGGTTGCCGACCTCGATCAGATTACCGATGCCATCGGTCAAAAGCGCTCCTGCCGCGATTGCCGCATTGATAAAATGCTCGTCAAGGGGAGCCTCAGCTTTGATTTCCGGCGTGCTAAGTTTGATCGGATAAGCTTTATTTAGCTCTCGCAAGCGGGCGGCGAGCAAGCGGTTCGACCGCAAATTATAGGCGGCAGTCCGGCTGTAGAGCGATAGGATTAAATTGCTAAAACCCTGCTCCTCGCACGCTGCTGCCGCTTCCAAAAGCAAAGCGACCGCCGGATATTCGTGGCGGGCCATCGCTTCCAGTTCGGACTGCGGGTCGGGGTAGGATAGGGCGGTCGTCAGTAGGACTGGCTTTTCGCCCGCCGCTTTTGCCGCCTCAACCACCTGAGCCAGCAAAGCCCGGTTCTCCGCCAAAGAGCCAGTCAAGGTCAGGCCAAAGCTATCGGGGGCTTGTTTGATGGCAAGCTCAAGCGTGGTAGACCCAACCAACGCCGTCAGGTTGAGCGGTTCGACGCGCTCGGCCCGTCCGCTAGGTAAAGACTGACCGACCCGCTCCGGCCTATACTCGAAAAGATCGGGCCGGGTTGGGGCCGCATGCGAAGCTTTGACAGCACCAACCATTTTGAGGCTACGGCCCGCCCCTTTTGGCTCGGTCAGTTCTTGCGGGAAGCCATCCAGATCGGCGCTAACCTGGGGCAAACTTTCGCCGCCAACTTTTAGCGTCCCAATCTCTAAAGTCCGGGTCTCACGCTTGTTATAATGATAAGGGTCGGCGTGAACTGGCAGGGCGGGCAGGTTCTCGGTCGGGGCAGGCCAGTCCGTCGCAACCGGCAGTGGCAATTCGTCGGTAATAGCCGCTTTCGCCAGCAATTCAGGGCTGACCGAGGTATAACGCCGGGCGATCCGCAAAGCGACCGGGATTTCATATTCGGGGTCTTCGGTCAGCGAAACTCGAATCGTGTCGCCGATCCCATCTTCCAAAAGCGAACCGATCCCGATGGCACTCTTGATCCGACCATCTTCACCGTTGCCGGCCTCGGTCACGCCCAGGTGGAAAGGATAATTCAGACCGAGCGCGTCCAATCGGGCCGCCAGCAAGCGGTAAGCCTGGATCATCACCTTCGGGTTAGAAGCTTTCATCGAGAAGATCAATTCGTGAAAGTCGTACTTTTCGGCGATCAAGGCAAATTCCATCGCCGACTCAACCATACCTTCGGGCGTATCCCCATAGTAATTCATGATGCGGTCGGAAAGCGAGCCGTGATTGGTTCCGATCCGAATCGAGCGACCCAGTTCTTTACAACGCAAAAGCAACGGCTTGAACTTCTGCTCGATCCGTTCCAGTTCGCGCTGGTATTCATCGTAGGTATAGGTGGTGATAGCGAATTTTTTGGCATCGGCAAAGTTGCCGGGGTTAATCCGCACTTTGTCGGCCCATTTTGCGGCTTCCATTGCGGCGTTCGGATTGAAGTGGATGTCGGCAACCAGTGGAACCCGCCCGTAACCGAGCTTTTCCAGTTCGGCCCGAATATTACGCAAGTTCTCGGCATCTTTGGCGGTGGGGGTCGTTATACGCACGATCTCGCAGCCCGTCTCGATCAACCGGACGGCCTCGGCCACTGTTCCAGCCGTGTCGAGTGTATCAGTAGTGGTCATCGACTGCACCCGGATCGGGTTGTCGCCACCGACCCCGACCTCCCCAACCATCACCACCCGCGTTTTGCGACGACGATAGCTATAGAGATCGGTCAGGTAGGGCAAACGAGTATATTGGGTATAATCTTGCGGCCCGGCTTGGACGGCAAGTATAGTTTCTATCTGCAAACTCATATCACCTCATTATCGAGCGCATGGCCTCAACCGTCCATGAGGGTCGGTTTTCACCAAGCCAGGACGGGCCGACCTGCGTCGCTCACATACATTCAATCTTTTATTCCGTTTTCCTATCCTAAAGTATACTCCGCTCGGCAAGCGGCTGCAAGATAAGTCAAAGTGATATGGTAGTAAAACGCGGCCTATTCCTCAGAAGAGACGGCCGGTTTGCCAATCAAAACGGTCAGCAAAAAGGCACTTTCTTCCAGGGCGATTACCTCGTGCTGGCGAGTTTCTTCGAGCGTCACCATTTGCTCTTGAGCTAATTCAACCGACATATTCAGCCCGGTTGGTTCTAATATAAATTGAATCCGGCCCCGCAAGACATTAATGGTGAGCGGGCCGGGAGCGTGATGCTCGTGCAGGCGAGAGCCTTTTTGCATACAAATCATTACAAGGCTAAATTGAGGATTTTTGACCAGCGTCAAAGCATTATGGCCTTTGTTGCCGTACTCCGCCTCATCGCGTAGCCAGCTAATAACCTGTCCTAGCTCGAAAGTTTCCATTAAGCCGTGTAGTTGGCGACCGGTACGGTCAGGGCGATCAGTGTTGGTATCCATCAGTAGATGCCTCCTTTTAAATTAACCGGAATAGACAGAACACACAGGATTTGAAGCCTAAAATCGATGCTTTTATGTTCGCAGCAGTTGCTGGGGTTATAAATAATTGTAGCACATAATCGGTCGTTTTAATGCTGTAATACCAAGTCCGGTTAGGTAGATGTCATTCTGAACGAAGTGAAGAATCTTTTTCCTGTACCTGGCTCTAGCCCACGAACCCAGACCCTTCACTTCGTTCAGGGTGACATGAGTTTACTACTTAGCAGGACTTGGTATAA
>JBBQWM010000108.1:0-12056 GCA_038210655.1 Chloroflexia bacterium | reverse complement strand
AATACCAAGTCCTGCTAAGTAGTAAACTCATGTCACCCTGAACGAAGTGAAGGGTCTGGGTTCGTGGGCTAGAGCCAGGTACAGGAAAAAGATTCTTCACTTCGTTCAGAATGACATCTACCTAACCGGACTTGGTATAACACTCATAATCACCCAAAATCTAATTTTTCTCTGCCTCGCTGCGGTAAATAATCCCTAAAAGATGGCACGTTAATTGCATATCTGTTCTACCGATAGTTACTTTATTTAAGGTGAAACAAAAAGCGAAGGGAGTAATCCTTATGGAAACTCAAGCTTCGTCACAATATTCGTTATGATTGGTATAGCGTCCAGGCTACCAACGATTTGAGCGGATCGGTCAAAGCTATAAACCGACCCGCAAACTAACAAAGTATCGCAGCTAATTGTAGAAAACGAAAAAGAAAAGAGTTAGCAACTGTCCAGCAATGGTGCTTAACGTTCGGCTAAACTCGCTCTAACAGATTAAACACCCTCACACTAGACCTGTAATAAACGGTACTTCATTAGATAGTTCTAAAAATAGCTCTAAAAATCAAGGGCAAGATTTGTTATGTGTGGCGAGCGATTGGGCAGTAAGGCCTGATTTTAGCTATCGCTTCACAATACCCAAGTCAACCCCTGATTAAGATAGCCCCTTTATTTTGTGTGCTTTGTGCTGCCCCAAAACCGGGGTTACTTAAGGCTACCCCGAAACTTGAGGCTGCTCCTTCGGGAAAGAAACCCGAAGCGCCTTATGTTACTTTGATGAATCTAGTTTTGATTTAGCCTAATTGAATAAATATTTGAAAGGAGTTTCGATGATGAACTACTTCAAGAGGGTCAGGTTGAATGGGCGAGGGTTGGTCTTGACTGCCAGCCTAATGCTTTTGCCGATCCTGGCAGCTTGCGGCAGCGACCCGACCGCGAGTCCAACTGCGCCCGCCGTTAGCGCCACCACCGCGCCAGCCACTACCGCCGCCGCTGGCGCTACCACTGCGGCGGGAGCCGCTACTACGGCGGCAGGCGCTGCTACCACTGCGGCATCGGCCACCACTGCCGCAGGCGCTACTACAGCCGCCGGGGCCGCTACCACTGCCGCAGGCGCTGCTACTACAGCCGCCGGAGCAAGTAACGCCCAACCCGGTACGATCTCCATCTCAGTAGTCAAAGGAACCATGATGGATACCATGCTCAAGCTGGCGGACAAATATTCACAGGCTCACCCCGGTACTAAGGTCAACGTGATCCAGGAACCCGAAGGCGGCACTTTTGATGCCCTGATTGCAGCCGGTAATCAGCCTGATATTTTCATCGGGTCTTTTGGCTCTCAAATTGGTAAATATGCGGCCCGCGAAAATATCGTTCCGTTAGAGGATATGGCGGGAGCAAAGGAACTTTTAGGTCAGCTAGAACCAGAAACCGTCAAACAGGTCTATGGTCATAACTACTACATACCCCTCGGTTCAGATGTAACCATGATGATCTATAACAAAGACCTGTTCAAGGAAGCCGGTCTGGACCCCGCAAAACCACCCCAGACCTGGGACGAGTTCCTGGCTGCCGCGCAGAAGATTCAGGCCCTGCCCGCCCGTAATGGCAGCAAAGTCTATGGAACAGTCTTCTGGAACGACGCACTGGCTTATGGCGGCTGGTATTGGAACGTGCTTCAGCCGATTTACCTCAACGCCAACCAGAATCAATGCCTGTTGCTGAACCGGCTAGGTACCGATATTTCTTTTGACAAACCTGAATGTAAGATGGCTGATTTCTTTAATTTTGCCAAGAAAGCCCAGCAATTTGCTCCACCGACGATGGAAAAGAACTTTTTTAGCCGGACGGTTGGGATGTGGATGCAATATGGCTATTCCTGGGAACCTAACCTCAAGGAAGCAGCCGGTAAACCCATGAAAATTGGGGATGATGTAGGTATTGCGCCGGTACCAGTACAGAAAGCAGGTGATACTAGCTATAGCACCTATGGCGGGCGCTCTCTGTCGATTATGAAGACGACCCCGGATCGCCAGAATCGGGCCTGGGACTTCATCAAATTCTTGATGAGCAGCGAGAATAATCTCCAGTTCATTAAAGAATTGGGCTATCTACCGACCATTTCCAGCCTCAAGAGTGATGCCTATTTTGCAGACCCGGCTCGTAAACCCTTCATTGACGAGCTAAAGAATTCCATCTTCCCGCAGATGTTCTCCAGCGCTGAGGATGTCGCTAACACTGTGTTAGGTGTTTATCAGCAGGTGGTAGTACAGGGGTCAACTACAGCCGAGCAGGGGGTAACCATGGCGGCTGAAAAAGGCCGGGCCGCCCTTAAGAAGTAAGGATAGGAGCGGTTCAGGGGTCGCACGGTCTGGGCCAACTGACCCCTGAACCGCTCCTCGTATCCAACTGGTTCTCGTTTCAGAATAAGCATCGGCTTCTTGGAAAATTGATTGCCTGGAAAAGGAGGGAATTGGAATGGCGCTAGTCTCAAAATCCAAGTCTGGAAGGGTCGTGGAAGAGAGGACCCCGCAAAGCAAGGCCAGTGGTGGTTCCAGTCTAGTAGCTCGGATTCGCCGCAATATCTGGGGGTACGTCTTTGTCTCACCCTGGGTGCTGCTGTATCTCGTCTTTGGCCTTTACCCGCTCCTGCTATCCTTCTACTTGACGTTTTTCAACTATTCGTTCGTCCGGCCCCAGGACGAGGCTTTTACCGGCATCGGCAACTGGGTGCGGGGCATTACGGACGGGCTTTTCTGGTTTGCTCTCTTTAATATAGTGTATAACCAGGTGATCTTTATCGTTCTCAAAAATGGGTTAGGCTTGCTGATTGCGCTGGGCCTGAAACGAATTACCAAAGGTGGACGCATCTTCCGCACGATTTATTTTATGCCAGTCATTACTTCGCCGGTTGTTTTGGTGCTGGTGGGGGCCTATATTGTTAGCCCGGACGGGCCACTCCAAAGTTTGTTTCTTCAGGCTGGTATTATGAAGACCCCGGTCTTCTGGAAATTCGCCGACTGGCTGCCCATGCCGGTCATTGCCCTAATTAATTCCTGGAAGTGGTTTGGGGTCAGCACGATTATCTTGCTGGCGGGCCTCTATGGAATAGACCCGACCCTTTATGAAGCATCCTCGCTGGATGGTGCAACTTCCTGGCAAAAATTCCGCTACATCACCTGGTCGCTGCTCCGCCCGCAACTTTTTTTCTTGCTCGTAGTAGACCTGATTAACGGTTTGCAGATGTTCTCGGAAGTGTATGCCCTGGGCTACGATGTTTACGGCGGCCCCAATCATCAGGCTTTGACCCCGGTAATGTATGTCTACGCTCAGGCTTTCGACCGCTCTAACGTAGGCTACTCGTCGGCCCTGGGTTTGATATTGGCCGGGGTGATCGCCATCGTGACCCTGATCCAATTTAAATTTGTTTCCAGTGATACAACTTCAGGAGATTAGCCATGCAAGCATCAATAAGCAGAGTTGAACCAAAGGCCCGACGTGGCCCGACCCTCTCCTCTATCGCGATTTATGGCCTGCTGATCTTTGGCGCGATAGTGGTAATTTATCCTTTCTTTTATATGGTGATGAACTCGCTCAAACCGGGGCCGGAAATCTTGCATTCACCGAATAGTCTGCCGACCGAGATAACAATTTCCGGCTATCAGGGCGCTTTTGAACGGCTTAACATGTTTTTGCTCTTTCGTAATTCGCTTATTATTGCCGTTTCGGTTACGGTCCTGAACACCTTCTTGAGCGCCCTGGCCGCTTACGCTATCGCTAAAATACCTTTTCCAGGTCGGGATAAGCTTTTTGCTTTTATGTTGACCACTATGATGATCCCAACCGTGCTTTTCCTGATCCCGACCTATGTGATGATGTATCGCATCGGCTGGGTAGGCCAGTTCTATGCCCTGATTATTCCTTCGGCGGTCAGCATTTACAACATCTTCTTGCTGCGCCAGTTTATCGCCAGCATCCCGAATGAGTTGATCGAAGCTACCCGGCTGGACGGTGGAAGCGAATTTGTAATTTTCTTCCAGCTAATCGTTCCACTATCCCGGCCAGTGCTGGCAACGGTGGCGATCCTGAGCTTTATGGGTAGTTGGAACGATTTCCTGGGGCCGCTGCTTTACCTGAACAAACCAGAAACCTGGACGGTTCAACTGGGCTTGTACCAGTTCCAGTCCTCGATACCTGGTCAGTTTGAGCAGGAAAAATGGGCCGCTATGACTTTGGTGACACTCCCGTTGGTGGTCATTTACTTTATTATGCAAGAGCAGTTTGTCAAAGCTTTTGCCAATACAAGTTTGAAATGAGGCTGCTATGACAACCCAAATTCAATTGCCGACGGGCCTACCTACCAATATCAAGGTCGCTGCGGCGGATACCAGCCCGGAGGTGGCCCCAAAAGCCTCGCACTGGCGGCGTAACCTGATTATTCTAGGTATCATTGTGCTGCTACTGTTAGGCTCTTACGCTTTCGCCTGGTACAACGCGGCCAGCCTTTCCTCTGATTACCTGCGCGATGCCGATAGCACCTATCAGGCTGGCAAATACCTGGAAGCGCTGGTCGGCTCGGAGAATTTTGATCTTGCCACGAATAAATACGTTACAAAAGGCGGCTATCTGCAAGTTGAAAAAATCTGGAAAGACCCCTACGCCTGGCCGATACCGGGGGGAGTAGACCGGGCCGAGGCTCGGATTGACGAGATTATCAACAAGCGGCTAACCGTCGATCAGGCCGAGCAGTTTGTCCAGGCCAACACTGGTAAGAAGAACGCTTACTTCGGGGTGATCTACCTGCGCCTGGGCGAGCTTTACGAAAAGGAGAATGATCTTAAATCGGCTAAAGAGGTTTATAACACCATTTTGGATTCATTTCCGGGTGAGCCTGATTTGGTGACAAAGGCCAAAGATCATCTAGCGAAACTAGGCGAGAAGAAGTAGCGCTTTAAGCGCGTCGCGTGCTATGAGTGGTGGATTATTTAGAGCCTAGCCGAAAAGGTGGAGTAGTTTATCGATTGGCGGAGCCATATCCAACAATTACAGCAAATTGCAAAGATATTGGGCCACCCGATTATCTGTAGGAGCGAGCTTCTGCTCGCGATTGAACACCCAACTAGCGCGTCAATCGCGAGCAGAAGCTCGCTCCTACAAGGGTCAATGACTGTGCAATTTGTTACAGACGGTCTTTGTAGGACACTGTTCTGCCAGTTGGACTTTTCGGATCGGCTATTAGTACAGATGGCTAACAAGCTTGTTAGTACTTGAAGGAGTTTTAACTATGAAAAGAATAAGGAAGCCGCATAAGCCAGCTTTCACAATCATTTTGGCGCTGGTGATGGTTCTGGCATTAATGATGCCAGCTATCGTCACGGCCCAAACGACTGTCAGCAAAGAGGATGGAAATGGGGAAGACCATTCTGACTCCAATTCGGCCCGTTCGACTCTCCAAAAGTATGGAGCCGATACCTGGAAATCCTTTGTGGCGATGACCTATCCTAATACCGGACTGCCGGTAGATAATATTAACGCCGTAACCCAGGAACGCAGCAAATACACCTCGCCCACCAATATCGGGGCTTATATCTGGAGTACGCTCGTAGCACGGGATATTCAACTGATTAGCCCCAAAGAAGCTCGTGACCGAATCGGGGTGACGCTGGCTACCCTGAGCCAGATGGAACGCGGTCAGGGTACCTATATTGGGGCCGATGTCAAAACCGGCACACCGGTCGAACGCAAGTACAGTTTCTTCTATAACTGGTATGATCCGGCGACCGGGTCGCTTCTGACCAAGTGGCCCCCTAGCGGCGACCCGCTTGATCCTTTCTTATCGAGCGTGGATAACGGCTGGTTAGCGGCGGCCCTGATGATGGTAAGCAATAGTGTTCCCCAGTTGCGCGATAAGGCCGAAGCGCTCTTGAAGGATATGGATTTTGGATTTTTCTACGATGATGGATTTAACGGCAAACCAAACATTGGCCTACTTAAGGGGGGCTACTGGCCCAGCAAACGCGATTGCCAGGGTTACACCTGCTTCGATTATGGCACTCTCAATACCGAGCCGCGCATTGCCAGCTATATCGGGATTGCACGTGGTCAAATTCCACCGACCCACTACTTCAAAATGTGGCGAACCTTCCCGGATACGTGCGATTGGAGTTGGCAGGAAATGAAACCGAGCGGGGTAAACCGTACTTACCTGGGAGTGAATGTCTTTGAGGGGCATTATACTTATGCTGGCATGGATATTGTGCCTACCTGGGGCGGCAGTATGTTTGAAGCCCTGATGGTACCGCTTTTTGTGCCGGAAGCCGAGTGGGGGCCTCGGAGTTGGGGTATTAACCATCCTTTGTATGTCCAGGCCCAGATTTATCACGGCTTGAACGAAGAAAAATACGGCTATTGGGGGTTTTCGCCTTCCAACGACCCGGCAGGTGGCTACCGGGAGTACGGGGTTGACGCGATAGGCATGAACCCGGATGGTTATACTTCCGATGAAGAAAGGCAAACTACGGTTGATTATGGTTTCGCACCTTGCCGTCCGGCTACAAAGCTAGTACCGCCGACCAATGTACACGGAGTAGTCACGCCGCACGCTTCTTTCCTGGCGCTCCAGTTTAATGCCGGGGCAGCCCTGAAAAATCTGGCTAACCTTCGCCATGACTTTGATGCTTATGGCTGGGGAGGTTTTTACGACGCAATCAACGTCGGCAACAAATCAGCCGGAGTGACCGGTGGGCCGGTTGCCAAATATTACCTGGCGCTCGACCAGGGCATCATAATGATGGCGATTGGCAACCAGTTGCGCGATAACCGCCCTCAGGGTTACTTTAGCCAGGGGCTAGTTGAGAAGAACATTCGGCCTCTGTTAGGTATGGAAGAATTTACGGCCGGGCCTAAACTGCGCGAGCAGGATGATTAAACCGACCCTGATGGTGTAGGCTACACCTAGAGATGATTTTGCTTTCCGTTAGCAGTTGTGCCGGGCGCTTGTCGCCCGGCCTTTATAAAAAGCTGAGGAAATTCGATGGGATTATTACCTAATAAATATGGCTGTTTTAGCGATGACGGCAAAGAATATTTGATTAACCGCCCGGATACGCCCATGCCCTGGATCAATGTTATTTCTAACGGGGATTACGGCCTGACCCTCTCTCAGGCTGGGAGTGGCTATAGCTGGCGCACCCACGCCAGCCTGAACCGGATCACTCGCTGGGATCAAGACCTTATTCGGGACGAGTGGGGTAAATATCTTTATGTGAGGGACACTGATAGCGGTGAGTACTGGTCGGTCGGTCGGCAACCCTGCGGGGAAGGGCTGGAAGACTACCAGGTGCGGCACGGTATGGGTTACTCGGTTATTGCCGGGCGGCACGATGCGCTTCAAAGTGAAGTAACTTACACTGTTCCGATGGATGCGCCCTGTGAACTATGGCTGCTCCGCCTGACCAACCTGAGTGAAAAAGTCCGCCACCTTCAGGTTTTCAGCTACTTTGAGTGGGGCCTGGGGGTCGCCCCGGATTGGCATCGCGAGTTCCACCGAATTTTTATCGAAACCAGTTACGAACCGGAGCAGGGAGTCTTGCTGGCCGGAAAAGTTTTATGGGACCTTCCGGGGGGCGAAGGCCCTCACTGGAACCAGACCTGGCCTTATGTGGCCTTTCATAGCTCTTCGGTCTTGCCCGCCGGTTTCGATAGCGATAAGCGGGCCTTTTTAGGCCGTCACGGTCGGCTGGCGCAACCGGCCAGTCTTCAAGAGGGCCGCTCGCTTGGCACCACCGGGCGCTGGGGTGATCCTATCGGGAGTCTGCGGGTGGAAATCGAGTTGGCTCCCGGCGCAAGCAAAGCGGTAACTTTCGTACTGGGGGCCGCCGATAACCGAGAACAGGCCCTGGCCCTGGCAGAGCGTTTTAGAGACCCGGAGACGGCCCGCAGCTCTTTAGAGGAAACTACCCGCTTCTGGCACGAACTTACTGGCAGCTTGCAGGTAGAAACACCCGACCCAGCTTTTAATTTGATGGGCAACGGTTGGCTAACTTATCAGGCTATTTCCGGTCGGTTGTGGGGCCGCACCGCTTATTACCAATTGGGCGGGGCTTATGGCTACCGCGATCAGCTTCAAGACAGCCTAACCTGGCTGTTATTGGGACGGCCTGAAAAGACCCTGGAACAAATCCGGCTACACGCTGCCCACCAATACCAGGAGGGGATCGTCCTGCACTGGTGGCATCCTCTAGCCGAAACCGGTCTGCGCTCGAATTATAGCGATGACCTGCTATGGCTACCTTTTGCAGTCCTGTATTACATCAAGGAGACGGGCGATACCAACTGCTTGCAGGAAGAAATGCCCTTCTATGACGGAGGCTCGGCTACCTTACTGGATCACTGCTTGCGCTCCTTTGAAAAAGCGCTCAGTCGGCGCAGCCCACGCGGGTTGCCGTTGATCCTGGAGGCAGACTGGAACGACGGCCTGAATGCGGTAGGGGCGGGCGGCAAGGGCGAGAGTATCTGGATGGCCCATTTCCTCTACTTCTTGCTCGACCAGTGGTCGCTTTTGCCGCTCCTCGATCAGGGGACAGCCCAGCGTTTTAAGGGCGAAGCGGCGGCCTTGCGCGAGGCGACAAATACCTACGGTTGGGACGGTTCGTGGTACTGGCGGGCGACCACCGATCAGGGAAAGATACTGGGGGCTTTGGACTGCGCCGAAGGGAAAATCTTTTTAAACGCCCAGACCTGGGCAGTCTTAAGCGGTCTAGCTCCGGCTGATCGAGCTAAACAGGCCATGTCTTCGGCCCGCGATTATCTATTCAAGCAGTTTGGCCCATTGCTTCTGGCTCCCGCTTACTCTATCCCAGACCCCCAGGTGGGCTACCTGACTCGTTACGCTCCTGGCACTCGCGAGAACGGGGGGGTCTACGTCCACGCCGCTTGCTGGGCAATCCAGGCCGAACGCACGGTCAATGGAGCCGAGGCGGCTTATCGGCTGTGGCGCAGCTTTTGTCCGGCCCTTCGTGGAGAAGAACCAGACAGTTACATGGGCGAGCCTTATGTAATGCCCGGCAATGTGGACGGCCCCACCTCGGAATATCCCGGTCGGGGAGGTTGGACCTGGTATACTGGGTCGGCTGGTTGGAATCTGCGGGCGATGATTAGCGGGGTGCTGGGCCTGGAAGCAACCTTTGAAGGACTTAGCTTAAAGGCTGAATTGCCGGATGAATGGCCCCGCTACCGGGTAGTCCGGCCCTATCGGGGTGCTATCTATGATATTACCGTCCGGCGCGGCACAACCAGCGAGCTAAAAGGTTGCCGGGTCAATGGTGAGTTATGGACGGGAGAACTGCTTCCAGTGGCCCCGGCGGGTACCACTCAGCAGGTGGAGGTTATTATTTGATAAAATAACCGTAACCACTCAGCTTACCTACTTTGGGCGACCACAAGGGTCGCCCCTACCCAAATTCGTTGTAGGGGCGACCCTTGTGGTCGCCCGGTCTAAGTAGTTACAAATAACCACTTCTCGACTAGCCCATTGCCACTCCAAAAATCGTCACTTGCTACACCTGAAATACCACGTTATAATACTTTTATTGCTATATATTCAATTGAAATTTGGGGTGATTTATGAGTAATGAGCAGCGCCAACAACAGCTTGAAAAAAACCTGCAAGAAGCTTACGAGCTTTTGGGTAGCCTGGAACAGGAAATACTTTACGAAACCCGCCCAATTGAAAGACGGCGACTGGAACACCAGCGCGACGAGAAAACCCAGCAAATCGCCGCCCTAAAAGCCCAACTCAGTGGGGCAGGTGGACAAACCCCTGCGTCTGGGTCGTCTGCCCCGCCGCCGATTGCGCCGTCCGCCGCCCCTCCCACCGGGGCCACTCCACGCGACCTTACTTTTCAGGAGTTTAGCAGCCTGGTAAACCTGTTGCTGGCCTGTCCTTCGCTTGGCACTCCCGCCGGACGTGGTAGTACCGTATCGAACCTGCCTTCTAACATTCGCAACGCCATCAACTATTCGCCCACCGCCAACGCTAAACAGGACCTGAATAATATCGTGCAGGGTTGCCTCAACTATCCCAACGGCTGGAAAGCTTTGCTGGAAATAGTCGAGTTCTACGATGGCGGTAGCCTGCCCTGGCAAAGCCTGCAAAATTACCTTACCCAGCACAACCTAAACCCCACTTAGGCCCACTGTCATACCACCCTGCCGGGACAGTGGGCCACGACACGGCATCTATCTCTAGTCCTGGCAGCGGCGACCTGAGTCAGATTGTTAGGGTTTACCTGGAAAAGCAGCTCCAGGATTTTGATAAATTCGACGACCCGGCTAATCTGATACCGCTTGCTCACCTTCCCGGCAAAATGAATCCGTCCAGCCAACCGCCCCGACCTTTACGCCGCGACCTGACAAAGCTCCAAGAGTATCTCAATCCACGCTATTCGCCCCAACCGCCCGCCAGTATTCCCGCGCCCGACGATAATCGGCTGGAAGTAAGTGTCGAGAGTTATCTGGCCGAACATACTCGGATTACCCTGCTTGGCCCGCCCGGTATTGGCAAGTCTACTACCCTGCGCCGTCTGGTGCGCTTTTTCGGGCAGCCCTGGCTGGAAAAAGCGCAGGCTGACACCCAACCTCCTGGCCTTATCCCGATCTTCGCCGCCCTCAATCGCTGGGACGACCCAGGCCAGGATTTGGTGGCTTTTTTGCAACAACGGCTGGTGGAATTGGGCGCAACGGGCCTGGCCGAACGCTTGCCCGGCCTTTTTGAAGAAGGCCGGGTGGTAGTACTGTTGGACGGGTTGAACGAGTTACCCCGGTTGCAGCGTAGCCAGGATGGAGGCGAGATCGACGACCCTCGCGCCAGGGCGATTGCCACTTTGGGTGAGCGGGACGAATGGCGGGCGGTGAGTTGCGTGCTTTCCTGCCGGGTGCGGGATTTTGCCGGTGGCCCACGCTGGCACGATCTACATGTGCTGGAACTGACCCGTCAGCAGGTGGAGAACCTGGCTGCGGCCTACTTTGAGGGCGACCACGAAGCCGACAAGCTAACCCGCGATCTGATGGCCCAACTTTACGACCAGGGCGATCAGCCAGTGGCCCGGTTGCAAGGGCTGGCAACTCAGCCGTTTTATCTGACCAAGCTGCTGGCCTACTATTACCGGGAAAGAAACCTGCCCGATAACCCGGCCCGGCTAATCGAATTTACAGTTCAGGCCGCTTTGCAGCGCGAAAAGGAAGCTGGTCGGTTGACCGAAGCCGAAGCCCGCCAACTCGAAACTGGGCTATCACGCCTGGCTTTTAATCTGACCGAAGCTAATCAGGTCGGTGGCCTGAAAGAGGCCCAGGCAGCCGCCTGGTTTTTTCGAGTGCCGCGAAACCCTGCTAAACGAGAAAAGCTAAAAGCCAAAGCTGACCAGTTAAAACTAGCCGAACACTTCCTCAAACTGGCCGAGAACGCGGGCCTGCTAACCCACCAGGGCAACAATCTACAGTTTTACCATCAGCTATTCCAGGAATATTTTTGCGCCCGCCACTGCCAGGGTTGCCGCTTTACCACCGCGTTTTTGAAACGGGTCAGCCATCCGGCCTTCGACCGTATTTGGCCGTTGTGGGCCAGCCTCGACCCCAAAGTGGAAGATCGGCTGATTGCGCTGGTCAAGCCTTCTTTTAAGAATAAGTTGATGAATCGAGTGGCATCGGTGAGTGCTTTCATACACATGCTCAATGGTATATTAGTTATAAGTAGAACTGGTAAATCAAACATACGTATAGTAAGTAATTACAGATTCACCCTACATACACTCAGACTTACTTGGAAGATATGGACATCGTTTTTGGCTGTAGTATTAGTACTGGGATTTATAACAATAATTATCGAACAAATTGGGTTATTTTTACTGTTGCTGTATGTTACTTATTTTTTGTAACCGTTCACGAAGTTGCAAAGTGAGCAAAAAGTAGTTAGACTGCCCACTATGGAAAAACCAGAGTTGCCAGTTAGCATACTTGAACAGTTGCCCACCGAGGTGCAGGTCTATATTACCTACCTCGAAACACAAATT
>JBBQWM010000107.1:0-12371 GCA_038210655.1 Chloroflexia bacterium | reverse complement strand
ATGGAATTGTGGTATAGTTCATTGCGAAAGACCTTTCTGGTTATGCTTGATTATGTTAATCCAACCAATTGTAACCCGCAAAGGTTTTTTCGTCTAATTCTTCTCTCCCAGTTCTCATTCCACGACTTTGCAACAGCCTTAGTGGATAGATAACGTATCGATCTCTAAGGGTTGACTTTTGAAAGCTCGAATTTGAACTCAAAAAAGACTGTCCAAACTGAACCCTTAGCAAAGGATACGTTATCACCCTGGCTAACCCGTTGACAAGCGGGGGGCGACATGTTACCATCAACTTCGCATAATTGCTGCTTTTTGTCTATATTCATTAGCTTTTTATAGGTCAACCGGGCCTTGCTTGTCTTACAATTATGTTGTATGCTTTGCATACAAATATAATTTTCATGGCAAGTATTTCAGCCATGTGGGAAATGGGTAGTTGATTCTAGCATGCGAAAGATTGGGGTATTATGGCTACTATGACACCTGACGAGACTCTGCTGGCTAGTCTGCCTTTCTTTGCTCAAATGCAGCCAGAAGAGCTGCACGATCTTTTCAGCCGCCTCAAACGCCGTACTTATCGACCCGGTGAAACTATCTTCCATAAGGACGATGCCGGGACTACGATGTATATTATCCACGAGGGAACGGTCAAAATCAGTGTACCGAGCGAAGTTGGGAGTGAAATGATCCTTTCGATCCTTACCAACGGGGATTTCTTCGGGGAATTATCGCTTTTCGATGGCAAACCGCGTTCTGCCACTGTGACCAGCGCCGGGCCAACCGAGGTCTTTGTACTACACCGGGACGATTTTATTGACTTTGTCCGCAAACATCCTCAGGTATCACTTGGGATTATCGAAGCTCTTAGCGGTCGTATCCGCCGGACTGATAATCTGGTCGAAGATGTGGTCTTTTTAGATATTCCGGCTCGTCTGGCTAAAAAGTTGCTCGAATTAAGCCGCACTCACGGCAAAAAAGCACCTAATGGGGTAATCCAAATCGAGTTGCGCCTGACCCAGCAGGATATTGCCAATATGCTTGGCACTACCCGCGAGAGCGTCAACCGGCAGTTAGTCGCCTTCCAGGAGCGCGGCTTTATCAGCATCGACCGCCAGCGCATTACGATCCTCAAAGCGGCTGAACTGGAAAAGCGGATTTATTAGAAGATAGCAAACAAGCTTAACCCCTGAACAGACCGCTAATGTTACTGCCAGCTACGCAAGAACAATTGCCAGTTCTTCTGGCGCTGGCGTTCCTGTTGCTCGGCAACCAGGCCATAGGTCGGACGACCAAAGCCCGCCGGTTGCTCCAAAAAGCGGCTCAAGCCGGGCAACCCTCGCACCACGTAACCCTTATCTCGAAAAGCAAAGCTATAATCCAGGTCAAGTGCGTAGGGCAACTTAAAATGTTCGTCCATAAACCCGACATCCTCGACCAGCCCACGCCGGAAACAAAGCAGCGACCCTTCCAAAGCTTCCACTTCCAGCACTTCGCTATCCTTTGCTCCCCGTTTTAAGCGAGCAAAACTCTTGACCGTATCGCCCTGACGGGTCAATTCGAGCGGATAAGCTCCGTAGAGGGCCGGTGGCCCAGCGGCTTCGAGCGGCTCTAGCTGTTTGAACAATTCCTCAAACAGATCGCCAATCAACTTCTGTCCGTTATCCAGCAGCAACATATACCGCCCGCGACCCTGCCGAAAAGCCAGATTGCGTCCGGCGGCTTCACCCAGGTTTTGCTGGCTATAGATCACTCGGAAATTGGCGTAACGGGCTGCGACCCCATCCAGGTAATCCGCCGCCTCGTCCGCGCCGTTCATCTCAACCGTCACAATCTGTATCGACCGACCGCTACGTGGAATATAATAAAGCAAGCTTTCGAGGGTGGTGCGTAGCTCCGGCAAATTGTTATAAGCGATCAGGCTAACCGTAAAATCGAACCGATCTGGTTCGGTCAGGAAAGATCGGACATCCCGGCTATTCCCAATTCGCCGCCGGGTTTGGGCTTCTGCCGGTAGCTCAGACCGATTTGGCCCTGGCTTTTTAAGCGGCTTTAAGGAAGGAGCAGGTGCTTTAGGTCGGGTCTGTTCGCCCTCGTAGCCTGTGAGCGGCTGTACCGCAGGCTTTTTCTTAGAGCTATCTCTAGTCTTGTCGGCGGTCGGTTCGGCTGACTTGCGCTCGGTCTGACCATTCAGGGTCGGTTTCGCTCTAACCGCTTCCAGGCCCACCCCGGCTTCCAGCCCCAGCACCGTACAAAATTCGACCAGCAAAGGATATTTGCTCCCAGCACTTAGATCACTCTGTAGCAACGTCCAAAGCATCGCCAGGGCGCGGGGAGTATTCAAATCATCGTAAAGCTGGTCGTAAAAGCGCCGTCGCCAGGTTTTAGCTTCTATCTCCGAAAATTTACTACCTTGCGCTTCGGCCTCAAAACGCTGCACATACTCCTTAAGACGAGTCAGGGCCATTCGCGCCCCTTGCAGAGCGCCCGCGCTCCACTGGAAAGGGCTAGAGTGAGCAGCGCTATACATCAAATAGCGGGCTTCGGTCGGGGTATAAGCGCCCGCTTCACCCACTACGGCAGGCGGCACAACCGTTACCAATAAACCATTCTTGACCGTTTCCGGCTCACTCCCCGCTATTACAATATCGGCAGCCCCCGGTTCATCGACAAATTGGACAGTGCGACCTTCCTTTGTCAACAAAGTAAGCAAAGCCCCGGCTACACAATAAACCCGCAAAGCTACCAGATCGGTCAGAGCGCTAATATTCGGCTCCTGCCCAACGGCAGGCCGCAACTCCGGCGCAAGCGGCAGATACAACCGCAACGGGTCACGCCCCGGCAGACCCTCTTTGCGACCATTCCGCCCGTTAAGCAATTTTAAGCTTTCAGCTGGATTTGTCTCTGGCATTCCGCTTATCTTTACCTCACTTATCATTTACTCAAGCTGCCGGACGCTCTTCCGTCTTGAGCTTGAATAACATCTGTTTGAAGTCGGCTCGGTCAAGTACAATTGCCGCCAACATTCCACCCACCAGTCCCCAAAAAGCGGCTCCGATCCCGGCTACTTTTATATCTGAAAGTGTAATTAAAAAGGCGAACAAGGCCCCATTGCGAAATGGCCCGGCAAAAGCGACCTGCAAAGCACTTACCAACACACTCAGGATCGCCAGCCCACCCAGCATGGGGATCAGGGCCTTTTTCAAGACCACCCGATCAATCGAAGCTGCGACCGGGGCGATAAGGCCAAAGGTGATCCAGAGCAACCCGTTGACGACCGTCGCAGCAAAGCGGCCCTCACGCGGCCCGGCTTCTGGCCCTCCGGCAATCGCTATCGTCGGCCCGGCGATACAGGACGAATGACCGCCAAAGAACAGTTGGATTATACTCGCTATTCCGGTGGCTGTCGTCATCGTATTGACGGGCGGTTTGTAACCCTGGCTCAACAAGACGGCGATCCCTTGTCCATTCTGGATCGCGACGACCGCCACTACTAGAGGTGGAACCAACTCGATGATCGAACCCATGTTAAAGCTAGGCCAGAAAAACTGGGGCAGCGCCAACCGAGGCTGAAGGGCCGACCAGTTGGTTGCTCCACTCAGGCTAGATATTAAGAGCGCCACGATAATCGCGCCCAACACCGGCGGACAAAGCCGCCCCAACCTCGGAAAGGCCGCCAGCAGCAAAAACATCCCCAGACTTGGCAAAGCGATTAGAGGTATATCGACCAGGGCTGTAATGGCCGCCCGCCCGTAGGGTAGTAACACCCCTGCCACCATGCCCATCAGTACCGGGACGGGGAGCCAACCCATTAACCAGCGCACCGCCCCGGTAACGCCTAGCAAGATAAGGATGACCCCGACCACAAAGTAAGCCCCTAGCACATCGCTAAAAGAATATTGCTTGAGAGCGTCGGCGACGATTGCCGCACCCGGTATCGACCAGGCCATGATGATCGGTTCGCGGTAGTAGAGCGACAAAAAGAGCGTTCCGGCCCCACCCGTAAAATATACGACAAAAATCCAGGAAACCGTCGTCTCAAAGGATAGACCCGCCGAGTTTGCGGTGCTAAGTAAAATGACCAGTGGCCCGGTCGCGGCAAACAAAAAGGCCGTCGCGCCCAGCGCAGTACGGGTTGGCGTAATCTCTCGCCAGCAAGCCGCCAGACTTCCCCGCAAGCCCGGCCCGCGCTCGAAAATCACTCGATCAAACCCTCCCTCGTCATTGTGGTTATTGGTAGGCCCGAAAACAGCTTGCATAGGAAGAGCCGCCCGAATTCGGGCGGCTCTCTTTTTAGTTTCTGATTATTATTATAACACAAAACTGCTCAAAAGTCTGTAATCTAAAACCTTTTTTTTGAACGAACTGACTGCTAAAATAACCCTATGCGCTTTGGAATCAGACCGAATTTTAGGTATAATAGGGTTCTGAACCGCTACCCAACGGAAGGAGTACGATGCGGACTGTAAATCATTATGACGTTTTGGGGGTAGATCGACAGGCCCCGGCCACCCAAATTAAATCGCACTACCGACGGCTGGCGAAACGCTACCACCCTGATCTTAATCCCGATAACCCGCAAGCTGCCCAACGCTTCCGCGAAATTCACAATGCTTATGAGGTGCTGTCCGACCCCGATAAGCGTCGTAACTACGACCAGACCCTTACGCCTAGTGCGGGTTATGCTTATACCGGCCCGACCCGCACCCGCCGACGCTATGACGGACGCTACCGCCAGCCTCCCCGCTATAATCGCCCGGTCAGCCGTCCCTATCAACCGCGTTCGGACTACTCGCGCTATACGCTCGATCTGACCTTGCAGGAGTTGTTCAAAGGGGTACGCCGAGCCTTAGTGGTCGGACAGACCTTTACCTGCGGGCGCTGCCGGGGAAGCGGCAAACTCGATTCGGGTGCAACCTGCGGACGGTGTGGGGGGTACGGCTTTGTGGTCAGCTACCGTCGGATGGAAGTGAATATACCGCCCGGTATGCAGCCGGATATGAGTATTCGGGTTGAGGTGGGAGACGGTCAGGCCGAACACCCGTTGCTCGATGCGCCAGTTTTGACCAATATTTCGGTGACGATCCAGCTTTGCGGCAGCGACCCTTTTGAGTACCGCGACCGCCAGCTTTATATTACCACCGAAGTTCCCACTCAATTGCTCGAAGAGGGTGGCGCGTGGACGATCCCTGCGCCCGAAGGTGGTCAACTTACTTTTAATATCCCGGCCCATACCCTGAGCGGAACCCAACTAACCATTCGTAAACGTGGTCTACGCAACGGCAGTTCCCAACGGCGCGGCAACCTTTATTGCACGGTACTAGCCGAAGCCGAAAAAATACCGGCCTGAACAAATAAGGGATGAGGGATGAGGGATGAAGGATGAATAGGGACATCCATTGGCGGAGCAAGGTCTCACAGGGGATCGGACTATTCTTGTTAGATATGGCTCCGCCCATAGACCGTTTCCTAAATCGGTTCAGCATAAATCGGCAAAGTTAATTCTATCCTGTATATCCTGTACATCCCTGTTAATTAATGAAGGAGCAATCTAATGCGACAAACTTATAATGCGATCTGCACTTACGACGACGGCTCTACCGACGAGGCGACCGTCGTCATTACCAGCGAAGGCGATATTTTTCAGGTCGCCTGGGAAATCTCCAACGGCGAAAAAGACCGCACGGTAATCGAAGCGGAGTCCAGCCAGCATGCCTTTGAAATTTGGTGCGAAGAGAATGGCTTCGAGCCGATGAAGTAAGAGGGAGAGGGGAGGGAAGGTAACACAGATAAACACAGATGGGACGGATAAACACGGACGAGGGACAAGGGATGAGGGATGAAGGATGAGGGATGAAGTGGGGAAACTGCTCCGCCAATGAATTTCCCCTTCATCCCTCATCCATGTTAGACATTACTCTATATCTATCTTAATCCGTGTTCATCCCTCATCCTTCATCCCTCATCCCTGTTACTTCCCCTCCTCCTCAAGCTGCCAATGTTGTATTCAGATCGTGGGACATCTTTTCGAGGTTGTCGGCGGTAGATGAAATTAGGGTGCTGCTGGCAGCGTTTTGCTGGGCGACTACACTTAGCCCGGAAAGTGCCGACATCATGTGCTGACTAGCGATTTGCTGTTGCCCGGTGGCAGCCCCGATAATTTCGGCTAGATGCTTAACGCGCCGGGCGGTATCGGTGATCCAACCGGCCTGCTGCCGGGCATGCTCCGAAACCTGACGCATCCCGGCAATAACCGTACCGGCCTCGCCTGCTACCTGCTCCATTTCGAGGGCCTTTTGAAAACCGCCCTGGGCCGAACGCACCGCCAATTCGGTCGCGCCTTCGATTTCCTCGATAATCCCTACCACTTCCTGACTGGCTGTACCGGAACGTGCCGCCAGATTTCTAACTTCCTGGGCCACTACTGCAAAGCGCAAACCATAATCGCCCGCCCCGGCGGCCTCGATAGCCGCATTGAGGGCCAGCAAATGCGTCTCGCTTGCAATCGATTTGAGGAGTTCTAGCACCCGGCGCATTTTGGCACTGCGGGTATTCAACTCTTCCATCATCTTTAGCCAGGCTTGATAAAGCTCGGCTACTTCCTGGCTTACCAGCGAAGTACGCTCGACGGCGGCCAGACCCTGTTCGCTCTGAGTTACCGATAGGCTAGTGGTTTCCTCAATTTGTAAACTATCCTCGGCCATCGTATCGCTGGCGGTATTAACCTGTTCGGCTAACCGGGCGATACTGGCGGCTGCATCCGAAAACTCGGATACCGTAGCGTTAACCTGCCTGACCACTACCGCCTGTTCCTGACTACCTCCGGCCTGCTGGATCGCAGTGGTCTTGAGTTCTGCCGCCAGCGAAAGCACCTCACCGCTAACCAGTTGCCCGGACTGTTGGCGGGCTTCGATCTCGTGTAAAGCCTGACTCAATTGACGGTTCTGATTATGAAGATTGCGGGCCGAAGCCTGGGCCGGAATAATCAGCATAGCGGCCAGGGCCGGGAAAACTACCGCCACAATAAATATAGCCGTAACTGGATAAATATAATGGCTGGAAAAAGACGGTGGTTGGTAAATTTCAAGAACGTCCTCGACCAAATATAAAATGATTGTAAAGGCTGTACAGATCGCGGTGGTTATAATCGCCTCTTGTACTTCCAGCAAGATCACGGCTATCACAATTGGCAACATAAAAGCTACCGCGAAAGGGACTGCCGTCCCGGTCTGGATGTAATTACCGATCAAGGCGATAGTTATAGATGCTACCAACATCCAACCTGCCCGCCGATAAAATGCTATTCCAGCCTGCGCCCAGCGATAGCTAACCCCGGTCATTACCACCGACAGGCCGATAACACCAAAAGCACTCAGGCGTACATCTTTAAATAAGAGGGCGATACTTGCCACTTCTAATACCGCGCCAATTTCCAAAGCCAGCGTAATCAGGCAAAAGATTTTGAGCAGACGAGCTTTATAGGCCCGGTCGTATTCGAGGGCCGCCTCGGATTTTAGAACAGGTGTAGATAAATTGGTGAAGATCATTTTGCGATAACTCCTATTGATAGACCCAGTAAATCATATAGACTAATTATGCTCACAAAAGCTCCAAAATGCAAGTTTTCTAATCGAGAAACTTTTCACAAAATATTCTTTCGTAATATTCTAGATTCGCTTGACATTTATTTCGCATCTGCTACACTGCACCCTGGTATAGGGTCAATAGAAAATATAGGCAAAATTAAAATGGCAACCAAAGACTTACTAGACCAACCACCCAGCACCCCCCAACCAGCCGAAGAACCTGCTACCCAGCCGCTAAAGCTCAACGAGGAAGGCCGGATTCACCTTTCCAGTTGTCTGGCGCGGGTCGAAGCGGCGCTCTCCCACAACAACCTCTTTCCTGCCGAACGCAAAATCGCCGAATATATTATGGAAAATTCGGACAAAGCGACCCGCTTTTCAGTCCAAGAACTCGCCACTACCGCCAAAGCCAGTGAAGCGACGATTGTACGATTTTGTCGGGCGCTAGGCTATAGCGGTTATAAGGAATTTAAGCTGGCGCTGGCGGCGGAGGTACGTGGCTCGGTTCCGATGACGCATAGCGATGTTTCGGAAGCCGACGATGTGATGAGTATTACCCGCAAGGTCTTTCAAAGTGACTTGCAAGCCATCGCCGACTCGCTCGAAGTGTTGAGCCACAGCGAAATGGAAAAGGCGGTCGAAGCCCTGGACAAAGCCAACCGGATTGAACTCTACGGGGTCGGCAGTTCGGCCTCAACTGCCCTGGATGCTTATTACCGCTTCTTGCGGCTAGGGCTGCCGGTCAATATCGTCAACGACCCATATATGCAGGCGATAGTATCCAGTCAGCTAGAAGCAAAGCAGGTCGCCTTTGCCATCAGTCATTCGGGTCGCACCGAAGAAGTAATTTTCGCCCTTAGCAAAGCCAAAGAGCATGGCGCTACCACGATTTGCCTGACCAGCAATAACCGGGGCGAAGTACTACAATACGCCGATATAAAACTGATTACTGCCAGCCGCGAGTCGATTTTCCGCAGTCAGGCGATGGCAGGCCGTATCGCTCACCTCAGCGTAGTGGATGCTCTTTATGTCAATCTTGCCATCCGGCACTACGATCAGGCCACCGACCGGGTACGCATCGCCGACGAAGTAATCGAGGAAAAACGCCGCCGCTTCAATCACTAAAGAAAATAAACAAAGTAACTACTCACCGCAGAGACGCAGAGAACGCAGAGAAAAACTGAAATTTAGTAATTACACCGGCAGGGCGACCAGCTAGGGTCGCCCCTACCCAAAATCCGTTGTAGGGTGCGACCCTATGTGGTCGCCCAAATGGGGTAGGCTGAGTAGTTACTAAACAAAATAATTGTCCTCAATGTAGGGGCAACCCTATGTGGTTGCCCTCACAAACCCGGCAAGATGTTCAAGGGCAACCACATAGGGTTGCGGGATGTTTTATTATTAGTAACTACTCAGGCCATGTCATTCTGAGGCGGGAAATAACCGGGCTATTTCCAAAGATAGCTCCCCACCGAAGAATCTAGACCCTTCGCTGCGGCTCAGGGTGACAAGGCTGAGTAGTTACTATTATTATTAAGTCCCTAACTTTGTTTCCCTCCACCTTTGCGAAGGTTGCCCCTCAAGCCGCTCTTGTGCTAATATCTGATCGACCCGCTTGGTAAGGGTGTTATTTAGTGGCAGGCCAATAGCAGATGGGCGCAGCTTTTGAGTATAATTATGAATGCAGCCGACCTCGAAAACTTTAATCAAGCGGTGACACTAGCCCAATCCGACCAGAAGGCAGTGGCCTATACGCTCTTTATTCGCCTGAGCCTTGCTAATCCGACCGACCCAAATATCCTGCTCTGGATTGCTTTTACGACCGACGACCTGCGCGAGGCGCGTCAAATGATCGAGACGGCTAGTCGGCTTGATCCAACCAATTCGCGGATTGCCAGCGCCAAGACCTGGCTGGCCCAACAAGAACTAACCCAATTTGTACAAGCGCCCTGGTCAGCTACCCCTACCTCAAGCTCTACCCAGAACTCAAGCTTAATCCAAACCAACCCGCTTTCACGCGCCAAATCGCAGGTTTCCTTCCGACCCAAAAGGCGGTTGAAAAGATGGCTACTGCCGAGCGGCTTGTTAATAGCGCTAATCGGGGCTGTTTTGTTGCTGGGTCTTTTCAGTAATGATTTGCGGTCGGTGGCAAGTATCAGCCATTCGGGGGGAGTGCTGTCTCTGGCGTGGTCGCCGGATAGCAAAATTCTGGCTTCCGGCTCGCTTGATAATACCGTCCGGCTTTGGACGGCGGACGGCAACCCTATCGCTACTCTTTCGGGCCATAACCGGCAGATAAACGATCTTGTCTGGTCTCCGACTGGCAAACTGCTGGCTTCGGCTTCGGACGACCAGACGGTACGGCTCTGGACTGCCGAAGGCAAAGCGGTTGCCACTCTCAACCACTCGCAACTGGTCAGCTTGATGGTCTGGTCGCCCGACGGGACGCTTTTGGCAACGGCGGTAGACAACGCGGTACGACTCTGGAGCGCCGAGGGCAAACCACTCTTTTCGCTTTTCCACGAGGCTAAAGTGACCGGGCTGGATTGGTCGCCCGATGGCAAACTGCTGGCTTCTGGCGCTCAGGATAGCCTGCTACGGCTTTGGAACCCGGAAGGCAAACCACTGGCAACCCTAACCGGACATCTCGGTGGGATTACGAGCCTGGCATGGTCGCCCGATAGCAAAACGCTGGCCTCCGGCGCTCAAGATGGCACGGCGCGGTTGTGGAGTCCAAGCGGCAAACCATTGGCGACGCTGGCGGGACACACCGCCGGGATAGTAAAACTCTACTGGTCGCCCGATAGCAAAAATCTGGCAACCGCTTCCGCCGATAAAACGATCCGTATCTGGCGGGCTGATGCGACCCCGCTGGCGGTTCTCCCCGAACGCTACAACCTGACCGGCGGGGCAGCCTGGTCGCTGGATAGTAAAACGCTGGCGACCGGTACTTATGAAAATACAATTGACCTGTGGAACACCGAGGGCCAACGTCTTCTAACCCTTAGCGGTCATACAAACTGGGTGACAGTGCTGACCTGGTCGCCCGATGGCAAGCGGTTGGCTTCTGGCGCAAAAGATGGCGGGTTATATATTTGGAAAAAAGATTGGAAATTACCCTTCCTGTGAGATCAGAAATAAAAAGTCAGAAATTAGAACCTAACCTGAACTCAAAACTAAATTGGCTCGGACTTGGCTTCATCTTATTACTTTACATTGCCCTGGTATTAATACGGTATTATGCCTTCGAGACCCACGCGCACGATCTGGGTCTTTTCGATCAGACCGTCTGGCATTACAGCCGATTTGAAGCGCCCTATTCATCGCTAAAAGGCTACAACATGCTAGGCGACCACTTTACGCCGATCCTGGTAGCGACTGCGCCATTCTACTGGGTCTGGAACGGGCCGGAGACCTTGCTGGTCTTGCAGGTCTTGGGGTTGCTCAGTGGGGTCTTTCCGGCCTATTGGCTGGCGCGACGGCTTCTCAAGCCTTCGCTTCAATTCTACCCACCCTTGTTTTATACGCTATTTTTCGGCATCCAGGCGACCCTCGATTTCGATTTCCACCCCGATAGCTTTGCAGTGGCTTCTTTTATGTGGGCGATCTGGGCTTTTGAGGTCGGTTATAGCGGGCGTTACCTGCTGTTTTTAGGGCTGGCTCTGCTCTGCAAAGAAACTTACCCAATTTATCTAAGCTTTTGGGCCTTGTATGTCCTGACCACCGGGCGACAGCGCCGCTTGCACGCCGGGTTATTGATCGGCGGCATCATCCTCTTTTTTGTTGAATTAAATCTTATTTTACCCTTCTTTGCCGGGCGACCCTATTATTATACCGATTATGGCGAGTTGGGCCAAAGTATGGGCGAAGTAGTGGTCAATTCAGTGCGCTATCCCGACCGACTATTTCGCGCCCTTTTTGGCAACGAAATCAAGTTGCAGACCTGGGCGGTTTACTTTTTTGCCTGCGGAGGAGCGATTTTAGTCCGTCCGGCCTTACTCTTGATCCTGGTGCCGAATGTGATCGAACGGTTCTTTAATCCCTCGCCACCCCGCTGGACAATCTACTTTCACTACAGCGCCATTCTCGCACCCTTCTTTACCTATGCCGTCACACTGGCCCTGAGCCGCTTTGAAGATTACCGCCAACGCTGGCGACTACCGGCCTGGGTGCTACCGGGATGGCTTGGCCTGACCCTTTTTCTGAATGTCTTTGTGTTTAGCAATTTTCTGCTGCACGGCCTCGAAAACGTTTCTTCCCTTAGCCAGGAGCGTAGCGCCGTTCACGAAGCACTTCGGTTGATCCCGCCCGATGCCAGCGTGCTGGCAAGCAGCCGGCTTGTACCACATCTCACCCACCGCCCAACTATCGACGAACTGCTCTCGCCTGAACCACCTCACCCGGAACTGGCCGCCGATTACGTAATTATCTCGCTGGCGGTCGAGCGCAACCAGGCGGAATATCGCCTACTCGAAGCCGAACTCAACCGCTTTCGGCAACGCACCGACTACCGCCTGATCTTCGAGCGCGAAGGGAATTTCGTCTTCCGCCGTGCAACAAGTTAGCCGTAATTTGTGCTATACTCAAAATAGCAGCCCGATCTTAGCTTCTGGAAAGCTGAGCGCATCCCTGCTTTCACCAACTAGTTATTTGACGTTTAGATAAAAAAATAAAGGGCAAAACAGCTTGCGAAGGAGGGTCCTAACGAGTAAGGTAGCCTTGTGTTTCTCATCACAAAAAACAAGGAGCCTTACTCGAATGAACTTTAACATACTTCAACAATTTCGG
>JBBQWM010000106.1:0-12399 GCA_038210655.1 Chloroflexia bacterium | reverse complement strand
CAATTTGTGTTTCGAGGTAGGTAATATAGACCTGCACCTCGGTGGGCAACTGTTCAAGTATGCTAACTGGCAACTCTGGTTTTTCCATAGTGGGCAGTCTAACTACTTTTTGCTCACTTTGCAACTTCGTGAACGGTTACTATAATTTTTAATAATTAGCTTTTTGGGAGGGATGAGGGATGAGGGAAACATGTATTGGCGGAGCAATGTCATACAACCGGACTACTCAGTCCTTAGTCCTCATCCCTCAGTCCTATTTCATCCTTCATCCCTTGTTAGATATGGATCTTCCGTAAGGTTTAGGAGACTGGGCTGTTTGGGCCGATCAGAGAGCCGGTAAAGCCTAAGACTGTACCGACGATCATCAGGCCGATAGCAAGCGATGTGAAACCGTGAAATCCATCGGACACCATAATGCCAATCGCTATAAAATCGATAGCCCAACCCCAGGCTCCCGGCCACCAGCGTTTGCGTGATACGATCAAGAAGGGAATCGCGGCAGCCACCACCGCTATTATCATAAACCACCATCCAATAAAATTCATAGCTTATCCTCTTCCTCGCTCATAAAAAATCAGCAATAAGTCTAGCCCCTTTAGCTTAACAAATTTACGCTATAAATCCAGTAGTCTGGCTAACAAATCGTCTAATTTAGAGGGCAGAATCGGTTAAGCTCTGGTTAAAGTGGATAAAAAAAGGGGCAGGAGCGAAAATATTGCGCTCCTGCCTGCGCTTGTCGGGTTTTAACGCCCTCTAAAGAGGCGCAAAAGACTGGCAAACGGGTTAAATCCAGATTTGGGCCGCGGGGCCGGAGGAGGTGGGGTCGCCGACCGGGTTTGGGGCGGTGGGGCGGCGGGACGAGTTGGTCGGTTGTTGGCGGTGGGTGGTGGGGCCGGGGCCGCCGCTACGGGACGCGGTGGGTTGGTCTGATCGTGACCGAAAGCCATCTGTGAATTGCTGCGGGTGGCGTAGGATAGTTCACCCTGGAGGCCAGCATAGTCGGCGGGTGTAATGTACTTATACTGGAAGCCACCAGTGTGATTGACCAGAGCCTGAGAGAGTTGTTCCCATACGCCCCCGGCTTTGACTACAAAGTAGGCTTTGCCGGTATCGACCAATTTGGAGATGATGACGCGGTTTTGGGCATCGGAGGAAGCAAAGACCAGGTTAACCGGCAGGTTGCGGCGGGCCAGGACTTCCAACATTCCAACTATACCGACTTCGGTATCGGAAGGCATCATGACATCACAGATGATGGTCAATTTGGTAAAGAGGGGCGAGTTGATAACGAATAGCGCCTGTTTGGGAGAGGGCGCAGTGTAAACAGCAAATTCATCCAGTCGATTGGATTCGGCTACCTGGCTCTGAATCGGGGCAGACAGTAGGGACGGATTAAGGCTTTCGTTACTTTGAACGAACCGTCCATCTTTGTCACCGTGAAAGACGCGATAAGATTTACCAGTCGCCAAACAAGCGGACACAATTAAATCAGCCAGAGCATAGCGTAAGCGAGCGCTGTCGTCGATAATCAAAATATGGTGAGACTGGCGGACAGGGGCGTTAGACATTTGAGACATACCAGGAGACCCTTTCTCATTTAACCTCTTTGCAAGCAGCGTAAAGAATAATATTGGGTGGAGGTAGCTCTGGTTGAGTACCGATAGGGCGACCTCATAGCGTTACATTCTCGGCACGAGAAATTAATTCTTTACGCTTGCCTAACTACTCAAGTTGCACGATTTTACTGGCACGAATAAAAATATTTCACTTTATTTTAGCACCGAAACATTACAAACAGGGTTTCATAGGTCACATAATTCCGGCTATCTTATAGGAAATTAGTACTATATTTGGTACTATACTGCCTGGGCCAGCGATCATGGGCTAGATGCCAGGTTGGAACCGATTTGACTATTACTAGCTGCTATTTAGAGTCTATCCCAATATGTTACTGGTAGGGGCGACCCGTCAACTGGTTGACGGGTCGCCCCTCCGAAGATAGGTTACTCAGCGTAATAGCGTAGACAAGCCGCCTTGTGCTGAGGCTCGATTTCGGCCTCTGGAAGTGGCAGATAGTCATCATTTTCTTTGCGCCGGGTGACGGTCAGCAGACCCGGTGTTTCTTTGGAGCAAGCCTCAAACCGCTCTGGACACCAATGTAGGAAAGGACAACCGGGCCGATTGGCGGCAGCAAGTTGGGCGCTGGCGGCTATATTGCCCTCGGCGCTCATTTCGCTTTCGAGGGTTCCGAGCGACATAGTGTCGGCATCGACCCGCTCTTCTTCGGAGATTGCCAGGGCCGGGTCGAGGGCCGCACCCGGTAAAGGGCTAGGCGCAGGGTTGGCTTGCAAGAGAGTTTTGGTGTAGGGATGGGTCGCTCTTTCAAAAAGATCGGTGGCGGGCAGGGTTTCCATTATTCGACCGGCAAACATTATCGAAAAGCGGCCCGACCCGACAAAATAGCGTACCATTGAGGGGTTGTGCGAGATAAAGATAAAGGCAATTCCGTACTCGCGACCTAAGCGCTTCATGAGGTTTAACATTTCGGTGCGGGTATTGAGATCGAGATTGGAGACTGGTTCGTCGGCGATAATCAGGCGCGGTCGAACCATGAGGGCGCGGGCGATTGCCAGTCTTTGACGCTGCCCGCCCGACATTTGGTTTGGAAAGCGTTCAAGGTATTCTTCGCCGAGGCCAACCCGTTTGAGCATGATATTGGCGGCGGCTTTGGAGTTGCTCTCGCCAGACTGACCGGGATAACGTTCGGCCAGGTCGTAGAGCAATTTATCGACCCGGTTCTTGGGGTCGTTGGTCAGGCCGGTCAGCGCGTCTTCGGGTAGATAGCGCAAGTGGTGGCGGAGGGCCTTTACTTCGGTTTCGGTCATGGCGGTAATGTTTTTGCCCATAAAGACAATCTTGCCCCGGTCGGGCTTTTCCTGTCCGCTTATGATCCGGGCCAGAGCGCTTTTGCCGCAACCGCTTTCCCCGCTCAGGCCCAGCACTTCGCCTTCCCCCAGGCTAAAAGAGACTCCGTTGAGGGCCGGAATACGCTGTCCACCTCCACCAAATAGATTGCTAAGAAAGCCGCCTTCGTCAGCGGGATAGCTTTTAAAGAGGTCGGTTACTTCTAATAAAGGTTTTTTTTCTTCAGTCATGGTTCCAGCCTTTGATTTAGTCAAATTTGATGAAGTTTCAAAAATTGCTTCAAAATCCGGTTTTCTTAATGTTGTTCGTAATGTTGGTTTGTTATAGTGAAGGTGTCAAAAGAACAAGAGTGGACAATCCAGATACGCCACAGCACACCTAACAACGTCGTAGCCGGTTTTGCAATTATCCATTCGGGCTTCACAGTGTTTCAACCTTGTCTTCTAACATTACAGTAACGTCTTTGCTTCGTTTTCTACGGTCGCAACAGCAATCTTGCCACGTCGTTTTAATGTCTTGTAATGTTATCTAGCGTCGTTTTATCGTCATACAACGTCTTTGTTTCGTCTTGCACACTCGTCGCACCGTCATACAACGTCTTTGTTTCGTCTCGCACATTCGTCGCACCGTTTTGCAACGTCCTGGTTTCGTCTTGCAGCATCGTTCTATCGTCTTATAAGGTCCTGGTTTCGTCACGCACCGTCATGCACCATCTTACAACATTTTTGTCTAGTCGTTGCACAATCCTAACAACGCTTTTACAACGTCTTTGCTTCGTCTTGCACACTTGTAGTATCGTCTTTGCACATTGGCAGTACCGTCTTGTAACATCGTTCTACCGTCTTTGCAGCATCGTTTTACCGTCGCAGCATCCGTCTTTAACGGGTCTTGGCTTGACTCTACTAACGTCCTAGCTCGCTTTCTAACGTCTTAGCCAAAATCCACTCTTGTCTTTGAAATAATCTATTTTCTACTGCTATAGTACTTCGTTTTCAAACGATTCTTCCAAACATTGGGTTCCAATTTCCTTGTCGTTTGGAGAAGCCAGCCGGAATCACCGTCCCGGTTGGCTTCTTTTGTTTTATAGCTACCCAAGCCATGTCATTCTGAGGCGGGGGATTACCCCAATGTTTGCCAAAGATAGCTCCCCACCGAAGAATCTAGACCCTTCGTGGCCTCACCCCTCTGGGGGCTGCGGCTCAGGGTGACACGGTTGGGTAGTTACTTTGTTTTAAAGACCGCAATTTGGCTGGGTCTGGTTGAACCGCCTTCTTATTTTTTCTTCTTGGTTTTGAGGCGTTGTTCTTGAGATTTTTTGTAACGCTCGACGTGTTCGCGCACTTGTTTGAGCCGTCCGACCAATTCGGTGTTACCCTCGGTGTTCATTTGCTCACTGAGGGTGTCAATTACTTCGTAGAGTTCGTCGTTGAGGTAAGGCTCGCTATGATGCAATACCTTACGAAGGGCAATCGGGTCGGGGGCCGCCATTACACTGTTGATAAGCTGAAGCCGGGCCATATCATCCACTACTTCCTGCCCGGTCATGCCATCGTGAACGGCCTGGGCCGCCGTTTGCAGCACCTCGAAATTATCGACAATGGTCGGGCGCAGGAGATATTCGGGCAACAGTTCGGAGGCTTGTTCCTGGGTCAGGGCGTGGAATTTTGCGCCGGGCTGATTGCGATATTCATCTTCCTCGCCACGTGGAAAGGCCGCCTCGTCCGGTTCGGGTAATTCAATCCCGCGCCGTTCGGCCTCGGTTGTCACGAGTAGTCCATAGGGATAGCGGATCGCCTCGGCCAGTTCTTCGGGTTCCATTCCAGCCAACCCCGGCACGTAGATAATAAACAACTCTTTTGAGCCGTCGTGGTAGAGCAAGGGCATATTCAGGCGGCTTGGCGTGTCACACTTAGGGCACTCGACCAGATTGGCCTGACCGCTCAAAAGTTGGTAGGCCGGTTGATCGTCCTGGGCCTCGATGATTATGTAGCCCATTTGGGATAATTCCTCGTCACAGTTTGGGCAATGGTAGCGACAGAGGGCTGTTTCAGCCATTTTTGTTTCCTCTAGGTTTCCTTTTAACAAAGCCAGTCGATTTACGATTTACGATTTACCCCCAGAGGGGGGCGAGGCCGCGATTTACGATTGTAGCTACTCCAGAATAAGAAGCAGGTCATACCTGTTCTTACAATCCAAAATCTAAAATCCAAAATCCTGTCTATCCTGTCTATCCCTGTTAATTATTCTTCGTAGCCACAAAATTCTAAGATGCAACCGATTAAGACCTGGGTGACGCTGAGTAGCTCGGAGACTGGGACGTATTCGTCGGCGGCGTGGGCTTTTTTTACGTCGCCGGGGCCGTAGTGGAGCGTGGGGACCTGGCCTAGCCCGATCATCAGGCGCAAATCGCTGCCGTAAGGCGCTCCGTGTATTTGGGGTAGGCTGCCGTGCAGTTGGCGGTGGGCTTGGCCGACCAGCCCGATTAAGGAGTGGTCGGGGTCAAGTTGTCCACTGGCGAATTGGCCTCCAAACCATTCGATCTGTACCGGGTGCTGGCGGAGCCAGCTATCCTGTTGACAGGCGGTTGTCAGGGCTTCTTCAAGTTCGCGCCGGGCTGCGGCAGGCGATTCGCCCAGGGCTACCCCCAAACGCCCTTCGGCGACCAGTTGGTCGGGGACGCTGCTAGGCCAGTCACCCGCTTGCAAGGTGCCGATGTTCAAGGGGTAGGGCAACTCGAAGCGGCTCATAAGCGGATGGCCGGGGACGTTGCGCTTGCTTTCGAGCTTGCGTAAGGCTTCCCAGATCGGCCAGAACTTTTCGATGGCGCTGACCCCCTCAAGGCGCATGCTGGCGTGGGTCGCCAGCCCGGTCAAACGTAGTCGAAAGGTCAAGGCTCCGGCACAGGCCGGAATGATGTCGAGATTGGTCGGCTCGGTGATAATCGCTGCGTCGCCCCGGTAGCCACGTCGCAAGGTGGCAAAGGTTCCTAGCCCGCCATCTTCTTCACCCACCACACTTTGAAGTAGCACCCGGCCCTTGAGTTTGATACCCGCCGCCTGGATCGCTTTGACTGCGAACAGGTTGCAGACCAGTCCGCCTTTCATATCGCAGGCTCCGCGTCCGTAGACTTTGCCGTCTTCCAGCCGTCCGCTATAGGGTGAGCCAGTCGTCCATTGGCTTACATCGCCGGGCGGCACTACATCGATATGACCGTTCAGGATGAGGGTTGGCCCGTCGTTGTCACCCCAACTTCCCACCAGTCCCCAACCTTCTTCGCGGGGCGCTTCGAGACCGGGGAAATCCGGGTCGGCTGTGATGCTCGGCAAATCGATAGGCCAAAGGTCGGTTTCAAAGCTACTTTCCCGCAGTCGTTCGGCAAACCAATGCTGGGCGGCACTTTCCGCCGCGCTCCCCGTCACGCTCGGTATCCGCACTAATTCTTGCAAGCAGTTTACAAGCTCTGATTGCTGGCTATCTAAAATCCTGGTACTGGCAGCTAAACTGGTCATTTCACATCCTTATCTATACTGTAATCCTAGCTTGCTTCATCCCTCATCCCTCAAACGGTGTTTCATAATAGCTGATCCGAACGCGGTCGGGGTCGAGCGTAAAGCCTTCGGGCGGGAAATCGTAGCGTGTGACCGAGGCGCGTTCCGGGTAGAAATTAGGACGGCGCAGGCTGGCAAGTCGCATGGGCAGGCCGCAATAGTAGGCGTGCAGGATTACGACCGGGTCGCCGTGCGAGACTGCCGCGATCATCTGGCCTTTGTGTCGGGTCAGGGCCGCGCGGGTAAACCTCAAAATGCGGTCGCGTACCATCTCTATCGTTTCATCGTCGGGAGCAGCCAGTGGTTCGTAAAAATTAAAATCGCCGATTTCGGGCAACGGAACTCCGTCGTAGCTAGTATGGACTTCGATCAGGTTGCGGTCGGTACGGACAGGCAGGCCCGGTTTGGCTTCGGCAATGGCGCGGGCGGTCTGGCGGGCGCGTAAGAGCGGGCTGACGTAGAGCGTAGCCAACGGTTGAGCAGCCAGGAACGTACCCAATTGGGCAGCCTGGGTTCGTCCATAAGTGGTCAGGCCAAAGCGGGGCAACCGACCATATAAGATTTGTTTTGGGTTGTGAACCTCGGCGTGACGAGCTAACCAGAGCGTACCGCCTAGCCCGACTTCTGCCGGGTGTAGCCCACTAGCTTCTTTGTGCAGGCCGATTTGAACCGACGAGATAGGCGGCTCCAAAATTTCTACTGACGGGTTAATTTTCAAAACCTCCTGAGTTTGTTTTATTTTTCGGTAACTACTCAGACCGGGCGACCACAAGGGTCGCCCCTACAACGAATTTTGGGTAGGGGCGACCCTTGTGGTTCCATATTGCGGTTTACCTGCTCCAACCGCAAAAGGGCCCTACAACGTATTTTGGGTAGGGGCGACCCTTGTGGTCGCCCAAAGTAGGTAAGCTAAGTAGTTACTATTCTTCTTTTTAGTTTAGCTATCGGCAAGGGCCAGGATAGCTCGGTAATTTTATCATAGCTGAGGCTGCTTTTCCAATGACAGGGGCCAGTGCGGTTTGCTTACCTTCGGGTGGGCGGCTGTGCTATAATTGGCCTGTTAAGAGCGCCTTTTTGAAGGAATAACCGAAAATTTTGCTATTTATTTACACTTAGGAATCTGGGCGGATTATATGGTTAGTTTTGAGACATCATTTTTTGTAGGGGCGTTGCTGGCCTTTGTGATTGGGACTTGCTTTGCCAAAGCCTGCCAATCGTTTGTAGCCTCGCGCCTGGGCGACCGTTTGCCCCGCAGTGAGGGCCGGATGAGTTTTAATCCCGGTCGTCATATGGACCCGTTGGGGCTGTTGCTGGCCCTATTTTTAGCGCTGGGTATTTCGACGGTAGCCTGGGGCAAGCCGCTCAATCTGAACCCGTTTGCTAATAAGTTGGGCCGGTTTGGGGTGGCTGTGATCGGGTTGGTCGGCCCGTTGGCTTATCTATTTCTAGCGTTGGTTTCGGGTCTGGTGTTCCGCTTGCTACTCAATGTGGCCCCGGCGGGGGTTAGTTCTGGTAATACCGGGTTTTTAGCCGGAGGGCGGGACTTTTTGAGTGGGGTGGCGCTGGCTTTTACGATCTATAATGTTTTGCTGGCGGCTTTCAATTTGCTGCCCCTGCCTCCGTTGGATGGCTATAATATTTTCTTCAAGGGTTTGCTACCAGCGCAGTGGGACATGAAGTTGATCTGGCTGGAAACCTATGGGATGGTTTTACTGCTAGTGCTGGTGCTGATCCTGCCCTTCTTTATCGGGATAAACCCGCTGTTCCAGTTCTTCTTTAATCCTTTGGCCCGGTTGTTTTTGAGCTTGTTGGGTTTAGCCTGAGATGTGGCTGAGAGCGGTTTTTTTGCGGACGCGGCAACTGGTTCGGTCGGTGCGGGCGCGACCTTTGAGCGAAGTCGAACTCGATTACGTCCGGCAGCTACTAAATCCAGGCCAGCTAGAGCTTTTTGTGGCTCTGCCCAGCTACGAACAGCGCCACGCTCTTAATGTCTGCCGAACGCTGGTGAGGGGCGGCTATGGCCCCGACCGCGATCTGTTACAGGCGGCCCTGCTGCACGACCTGGGCAAGTACGACCCAACCACAGGCCGCACGATTCCGATCTGGGTTAAGGTGGCTAACGTCGCTCTCAGCCGGACAATGGGCCGCGCTTTTGTAAAGCGGTTGGCCCGTTCGGAGCGACCCGATCACTGGCGTTATCTTTTTTGGCTCCAGACCAGCCATGAAAAACGCGGGGCGCGGCTCGTTCTAGCGGCAGGTAGCAGCAAACGGGTAGTAGCCCTGGTTGGCGGTTGTCGCACTCTCCAGCGCCGAGGCGACCGCGCTGCCATCGCTCTCAAATGGGCCGACGATTTGAATTGATAAAAAGACATCAGAAATTAGATATTAGACATCAGAAGTATGTATTCATTAGTATCCAATATCTAATCTCTGATCTCTAATCTCTGATTTCTAACGTCAGTGTAAAAGGGGGTATTATGTCAGACCAAGTTTATCGAGGTATAACAGTATCCTACGAAGGTTATGACGTAGTTGTGCAGACTGATTTTATTAAGTGTCAGATTACAGCCACTGACACCTCTTTTAAGCACTGTACTTTCACTAATTGTGAGTTTATGGACTCTATTCGCTCCAAATTTATTTTTTGCGATTTCAAAGAGAAAACAAATTCCAGAATTCGGTCGAAAATGTATTTGTGTGGAGCGAGGAGCCATATGAGGTTGTAACAGAGTACAAGGATTCTACAGGACTTACATTCGGTTTGATAAAATCAGAGAAAGCCTACTCTATAAGTGGGCAAAATTATATAATCGAAGAATCGCCTCCTGAAATGGAGGAAAGAATTCAACGGATTAGCCAAAGACAACAAGAACCCGATACTGAGCCTAAGACCGCTAAATCTTATTACGACTCAGGTAACACTTTCTTAATGTTGAAAAGTATGTGGACTGCTATTTACTTCTATAAGCAGGCGATAGAAATTGACCCTGATTATCTGGAAGCCTATAGCAAGTTAGCGGATACTTATGAGGTTATCAAAGAGTATCCGGCGGCAATCGAGGCTCTTGGAGATGTTATTCGGTTGAGTCCTGCTGATGGCAAAGCCTACTACAAGCATGGCAATCTTTACTTTCTTTCTAAGCAACATCAAAGTGCCGTCGAGGATTTTGATAAGGCGATTGAGCTAAATTACATTGAGCCAGAGGTTTACTTTAGCCGAGGCTTTTGTTATACGCTGCTTAAGCAATATCCAGAAGCTATCGCAGATTACAACAAATATCTTGAGTTAGTACCTAATAGCGCCGTCATATACAATAATCTAGGTATTATTTACGGGCTGTTGAAGGATTATCAAACCGCTAAACAAGACTTTAGTAAAGCAATCGAATTAGACCCTACCACTCCGATGTACCTTACTAACCGAGCAAGTATGTTTACTGAGCTTGCTGATTATCAAGGAGCTATTGCCGATTACACTAAAGCGATTGAATTAAACCCCGAACTTGCCGGGGCTTATTACCGTAGAGGAATGGTTTACAAAACTCTAGGAAATTTAGAGGCGACCCGATCTGACCTGCAAAAGGCGGCTGATTTGGGTGATGAGGATGCCAAGAAGGTTTTGGCAACTCTGTCGTCTAACGTCAGTGCAAAAGGGGGTATTATGTCAGACCAAGTTTATCGCGGTATAGCAGTATCCTACGAAGGTTACGATGTAGTTGTGCAGACTGAGTTTATTAAGTGTCAGATCAAAACGAGTGGCACAACCTTTAAGCACTGTACTTTCACCAATTGTGAGTTTGTGAGTTCTGTGCGGGCCAGGTTTATTTTTTGCGATTTCAAAGAGGAAAACAAGTGGCAATACTCGTTTGAAACGGTTTTCAGTTGGAGTGAAGATGAGTCGAAAGAAATTCCTCGCAGTGGTTATGGTGAAGAAATCACTTATGTCTTGCAAAAATCGGAAAACCCCTATTCTATAAGTGGCCGGAATATTATCATCAAAATGATAACACCCGATTTAGCTGAGATAGTGAAGCGGGTTGAGCAGAAGCAGCAAGAACCCGCTAATGAGCCTAAGACCGCTAAATCATACTACGATTCAGGTGAGACTTTCTTAATGTTGAAAGGCATGAAGTCGGCGATTTACTTCTATAAGCAGGCCATCGAGGTTGACCCTGACTACTTGGAAGCCTATGGCAAGTTAGCGGAGACTTATGAGGTTGTTAAAGAATACCCGGCGGCAATTGAGGCTCTTGGACAGGTTATTCGGTTAAGTCCTGCGGATGGCAAAGCTTACTACAAGCGAGGCAACCTTTACTTTCTTTCTCGGCAATTTCAAAGTGCCGTAGAAGATTTTGATAAAGCGATTGAGCTAGATTACACCGAACCTGAAGTTTATTTTAACCGGGGCTTTTGTTATACATTGCTTAAGCAATATTCCAGTGCTATCGAGGATTACAATACCTATCTTGAGTTAGAGCCTAATAGCGCCGTCATATACAATAATCGAGGTGGCGTTTACAGATTGCTAAATGATTATCAAACTGCCAAACAAGACTTTAGTAAAGCAATCGAGTTAGACCCCAGCAATACCATTTACCTTACTAACCGAGGATTAGTCTACGAAACTCTAGGAAATTTAGAGGCGGCTCGATCTGACCTGCAAAAGGCGGCTGATTTGGGTGATGAGAATGCCAGTAAGGTTTTGGCAACTCTAGCGTCTAAGGTCTAATATCTGATTTCTAATATCTAACATCTAAATCATGACTGAAAAGACAAACGCCTTTGGCGTGCCGGTGTACCAATATCAGATACGATTGCCGGGCTTCGATTTTGAAGGCCCACTCGATTTGTTGTTGCAACTGATCGAGCGTAACGAGTTGCCGATTACCGAGATTGCGCTGGCCCGGATCGCCGACGAATATGTGAGCTATGTCAACCAGTTGAGCGAGGTGAATCCGGCGGAACTGGCAGAATTTTTGGTGATTGCCGCCAGGTTGCTTCTTATAAAGTCGCAGGCGTTGTTGCCTTTGCCGCCCTCACGGGCCAGCGAAGCGGAGGACGCGCCCAGTGCTGCCGAGGAACTGCTGGCCCAATTGCGCGAGTACAAGCGGGTTAAAGATGCGGCGGTCAGCTTGCGCGACCGGCAGGAGCAAGGCTATCATGCTTTTACGACCCGCCGGATTGGGCCGGACGAGACGATGATGCAGCAGGTCAATGCCGCTTTGCGCGAACAGGGCGTGACCGAAGGGGTCGGGTTGGGCGGTCTCAAGCTGAAAGACGTGCTGGCCCTGGTGCAACGCCGCCTGACCGCCCAGCAGCAGCAGCAGTTAAAGTTGCCGATGCCCGCCAGTGAGCAGGAATTAAAGGTGCTGGTACGCTCGGTCAAGATTGAGGATAAAATTCGGCTGCTCGAAACGCGCATGGACTTGGCTCAGGCAGCGGCAAACGCCGGGCCTAATCAGGGCCGCTATGTCGAGTTTACCAGCCTGTTCGACCCCGAAGCGCCCCCCAGCCAGGTCGAGGTGATTGTCAGCTTTATGGCGGTGCTGGAACTGTTACGCCGTCGTCTGGTTCATATTCGGCAAGACGAGCTTTTTGGCGAGATTTATATCGAGCGGGTCGAGCCGCAGGTTATGGGCGAGAGTAGCGACGAATAGTTAAAGGGAGTTAAACATAATGGCAGATGCGGTCAACGACCGGGCAAGAGTTCGTCAGATATTAGAGGCGGCGGGTCTGCTAACTCAGCCAGGGCCGGGCTTGCAAAAGTTGGCTGATGCGTAAGTGTCTGTTGTGTCTCGAAAAGTCGTACCCCTGATATTGAGGCTAAAGTCTTACTATCTCGTATCACCTGGAAGGGTAAGGTTGAATTTTTACAAGGAAAACCCTGCCCTATAACCTCAAATGTAAGGTAGTATGACCTGGTTGT
>JBBQWM010000105.1:0-12424 GCA_038210655.1 Chloroflexia bacterium | reverse complement strand
AAGCTGGCTTGCACTGGGCTTAACCACATCAAAACTTAAAGAGTTGGCAATCAATAACTTCTCCAGACCGTTTTTGATTGCTGAATGGGACATCGCTATCGATTTGACAAATTCATTCTAACCTTAACTTGTAACCTATGGCTTTAGCCTAATCCAACATACTTTATGTTCTCTACCTCGACTTTGCAACAGCCTTAACTAGATACTAGATAACATTCACAATAGTTTAGAAAGCTGGTACAATGGCCTAAAATCTAAAATTAGGGGCCATTAAGGAGTAAGTTATGCTGCTGCGCTATGCCGAACTTTCTAAACATCCTAACCTTTTCTTAAAATTGACCGGCCTGCGCCTGGTCGAGTTTCAAAACTTGCTGCTCGAAGTCCAACCGCTCGCCCTGGCCCACCGCCTGGCCCGTTTGATTAGACCCCAGCGCCAACGGGCCATCGGCGGCGGTGACAAAGCCCGCCTGGACGAACGTGACCAAATTCTTTTGACTATTGTGTGGTTAAGGATTTATCCCACCAACGAATTGCTCGGCTATCTCTTTGGGGTCAGCGATTCGACCGTTTCCAGGGTGATCCATCGCCTTATCCCGCTCCTGGCTCGTAACGGTAACGATAAAATGAAACGGACTGACCCTGGTAAAAAACACCGGCTCAACTTGCCCGAGTTACTAAAAGAACTGCCCGAACTGACCCTAATCGTGGATAGCTTTGAGCAAAAAGTCCAACGCCCCAAGAGCCGTGAGGAGGCTGATACTTACTATAGTGGTAAGAAAAAGCAGCACACTCTCAAAAGTCAAATTACGGTTGAGGCCAAAACTGGGCGGGTAGTTCACGTCAGCCCGAGTGTGGTCGGCCCGACCGCCGACTTCAACTTACTCGAGCAAAGCGGCTTATTGCCGGATTTGCCTCCGCAGTGCGGGTTGATGGGTGACCTGGGCTATGTCGGTCTCGCCGCCCGTTTACCGGGGCAAGGCTCCACTCCACGCCGCAAGCCCAGAGACCAGGCCCGTCCGCCCCAAGATGTCGCTTACAACACCGCTTACGCCAAAATAAGAATTGAGGTCGAACATACCATCGGGAGGCTACGCACTTATCAAGCCCTGGCCCAAACTGACCGCCATCACCGACTGCTCCACCCCCAAAGGGTTCAAGCAGCCAGTGGCCTGGTCAACCGTCAAATTGATAGCCGTTTGTTAAAGTACCGTTTGGCGGCCTAGCCCCCAGGCCCGCTTATTTAGGTTGGCCTGTTTCTTATCTTGAATATTATCTACTAGTTTGCAAAAAATTGACGCGCACCCCCGCTATTGGCCTGTACATCTCAGCCGCGCTTTGCGATAGCCAGGGCTTATGCGTTTAGGCCAAAGTCAAAAGTCTTTTGATGGGCTTTTTAGCCTCACTCCTAAATTATTAGGCTCAAAGTAAGATTGAGGTAAACGCATAAGCCCTGTGCGATAGCTAAGGCTATAGACACATCGAACAAAGGCTTGACAAGAATAACCAGCCGTGTAAAATAAAACCACGATTTAGGTTTGGTTAGTATTTCGTGATGACCAAACCAGAAGCTATTTTTTAGTATAGAAGGGAGGATTTGCGCTATGGGCGACAAGAGTCCGAAGGACGCGGCAAAAAAGAAAGCTCACAAGGATGCGGGTAAAGATAAAAAGAAAGCTCCGGCTCCTAGCTCCGACTCGACTACCAAGAAAAAATAATTTGTAACTGGCTACCCATCTGTCAGTCTGAGCAAGAATAAGTAGGTATAAATGCTTTACCAGCTTTGAGCAAAGAAATCGGATGGCTAAATCATTACAGGTTTTGTTGGTTCGATTAGAGCTTTACCCGCGCTAACTTTTTGAGGCGCAACAATAATTGTGAACTTTCCAGTAGTTTTTAGTAAATATAACGCTTGAAGAGAGACGGCCAAACTAAAAGGCCGTCTTTATTTTGTTCTTTATCCTTCCTTAACAGCAAGCCCCCTATTCGATCCACTAATTCTAAATCTTATGACCCTGCTGATTCGTAAATATAATATACAGGCATTCGACCCTTTGCGGAGATTCGGACTGCCTTTCAGAAAAGGTTGCATGAATAAAAGGTGAAATCGAGGCAACCTGGCATAACCTGTGTAGTTTAAAGAACAGACACCACTATAGCGCTATAGTAATCTGCAAAATAACCTCATACGCAGAAGTCATTCTAAGACAATCGAGGATAACGATAGGAGTTTGAGAAGGAAATTATAATGGAAAAGTTAGTAAGAATAGATCGACCGAGTAACGAAATTTTTAACTATGTGGCGGACTGCCGCAATAGCCAGAACTATCTAGGCCAGTCTTTTTGCTTCCAGGCTATCACCCCCCCGCCCTACGAGTTAGGTGCTAAAGCGGCGGCAGTCGGCAACTTTGGCGGGTTTGGCATCAAACTACTCTATACGGTGGTAGAATTGCAGCCGAACCGCCTGATCCGTCTTCGGGCCGTCAACCAGAAGGTCAACGGTGTAAGCGTCGATAGCGAGGTCGTCTGGCGTTTCGAGGAGCGCATACCGGGCCACACCCAGGTTCGCTTTCAGCTTGCCATCACGCCCCGGATTGTAACAACTTTGGGAATGCTGATTGCTACTCCGATCATTGCCACTATTGAAGCGGGGGTCAGCCTGATGCTCGATAACTCACTTCGCAAGCTCAAGCAAACCCTCGAACGACAACCCGTCGCAGTTAGCAGCGTAGCCTGATTTACCTGAATTCTCCAGGTTGGAAACCTTTCTAGCAAGTTTTCAACCTGGAAAAACCCAAAATCCAGTGGCGGAGCAACCTCACACAAAAGATTGAGGTATTTTGTTAGATATGACCTCCGTCCATAGATTTTGCTGCATTATGATATAAATCACATTGACAACTCTCTTGATTGGTTTTATACTACACTCAGCTAACCGAGCGGGTGGATTAATGGCCTTCGGTAGCACTTTGAATGCAAAGAAAGCACCAAACTAAAGGAGAACCCCCTTGTCAATTATGACTGACCTCGACGACCTCCCCCGCGACCTGGGTGATGGCTTGCGCTTGCGTCGCGCTACCAAAGCCGATCAAGCGGCCCTGGCTGAATTTAACCGCACGATGCACGAAGAAAACGACTTGCCCGACGATGCGGTAGGTTATTGGACTGCCGACCTTTTCAAAGGCAACCACCCAACTACCAGCCCGGACGATTTTACGCTAGTAGTAGACCAAAATCAGGCTGGCAAAATTGTATCAAGCGTCGGACTGATCTCCCAGACCTGGGCCTATGATGGTATACCGTTTGCGGTTGGTAGACCCGAATTGGTCGCGACCGACCCGGCCTACCGCCGTAAAGGGCTAGTCCGATTGCAGATGGATTTGGCTCACGCCCGCAGCGCCGACCGTCATGAACTGGTGCAATTTATTACCGGCATTCCCTGGTATTATCGGCAGTTCGGCTACGATATGGCCCTCAATATGGCCGGAGCGCGTCGCCTTTCAATTTACAAAATCGGCAAACTTCCCGAAGGCCAAACCGAAGCCTACCGAATGCGCCCCGCAACCGAGGCCGACCTACCCTTGTTGGCGCAACTCTATGCGATCCATTGTTCCGTCGGCCTGGTAACGCGGGTGCGTAGTGAGGCCGAATGGCGTTACGAGCTAAACCAACAAGATGAAAAATCGATCTATTATCATCGTTTTTCGATAATTGAAACGCTCGAAGGGGAAGCTATCGGCTATCTCGAAACCAGCCTATTCGCCGGGCCGGGTGCAATGGCGGTGCGCGAAATGGCGGTCTTGCCGGGGCATTCAATGCGGGCCGTTTGCGAATTTCTGATTAGGGCGCTCAAAACCTATATCGAGGAACTCAACCGCGAACGTAAAGAGCCATTGGCGAGTATTTCTTTTGCGATGGGCGCAACGCCGCATCCTTGCTACACCGCGCTCGACAACCAGTTGGACAAACCGATCCCACCCTACGCCGCTTACATTCGGGTAGCCGATCTGCCCGGCTTTTTGCGTCAGATCGCTCCGGCCCTAGAACGACGGTTGATCGGGAGCGTCGTAGAAAACCATAGCGGAACTTTGCGATTGAATTTCTACCGAAAGCATCTGACGCTGGTTTTCGAGCGCGGCAAGCTAAGCGAAATCGGTACTTTCCAACCCAAAAATCTGGAAGATGGCGACGCACTCTTTCCCGATTTGACCTTCTTGCAACTGGTCTTTGGCTATCGCAGTCTGGCCGACCTGAGCTACGCCCGCGCCGATTGCAGCGCCCGCAACGATACTAGCCGGATTTTGCTCGACACCCTCTTTCCCCAGCGTCCCTCCAACGTCGCTATGCTGGGCTAACCAAAAGGGGTTGGGAAACTCAAAAGAAAAATAGGTCTTTATTAGGCGCTCTAAAATCTACTTTTTGGCGCTGATCGTCGTCAGTGACCTGACCACGATCAGCGCTTCGAGCAAGTGCATTACTTCCAGCGAAGCAATCATTCCGGTCGGTGCTTTCGGGATCGAGAAGGGGCTTCCCAACATCAGTACAAATACGCCTAGCCCTACGATCCCAAACACTCGAACCGGACGCTTGGTAAAGCGCCCCAGTGTAGCAAAGACCAGCGTTGCTAACACCGCCGCTATCACACTGATTGCCGCCACTGGCCCCGCCCCTAGCGGCTTGTTGTTCCGCATCAAGACCGTTTTCGGGAAAACCCCAGCCCGATCACCAATCAAAAACACCGCCACATTTACCGCCGCCGACCCTCCGGCAGCCAGCAAACCGGCCTGTACCAGACTACCGTAATCGACTTGTTCAGCTTGAGATACTTTGTTGATAGTTGTAGATGACATAATCGTTCTCGCTTTCATTGGCAATCTCAAAACCTGTTTTTGTGGGACACCGCTCGGTCGGTGGATTTAGCTCGAAGCATATTTTCAGGAGCATAGTCGGGAAACTTCCGAAGAAATTCCCCAACTATGCTGCTAATGTTTAAGCTACTCCCAGGAAAACCTCTCGGTTAGCCTCTTTCTCGTCTTCCATAATTTCGGCCATCATTTCGCGCTGTTTGCGACGGTTTGGCAAGGCCAAAGCTACTAGCAAGACCAAAGCCGTCCCGATTGCCAGAATAAAAAAGACATCGTTATTAGCTTGCGTTCCGGCCTCACCCGCCAACCGTTTAAAGGCTTCCGCCGCTTGCGGGCTGTTCGGGTCGAAGGTTACGCCGGGCGGCAAGTTGCGAACCGCATCAGCCTGAAGCTGAGTTGCGTGGGAGGTAGTTTGCTGCACCAAAAGCGTAATAAGGATCGCGGTGGCTATCGAACTGGAAATTTGGCGCGTTACGTTAAAGAGCGAACTAGCCTTTGCCAGGGCCGGGCCGCGCAAAGTTTGGAGGGCCAACGTCTGTACCGGCATAAAAGTCAGGCCTAAGCCTAAGCCCAATAGCACGTTCCAGGGGGCCAAGGCCCAGCCATCGGTCGTTACCGTTAGATTGCTCAATTGCCAGAGAGCGACGATCAACAAGCCCGACCCGGCGATAGTCATATTGCGTACCCCGACCCGATTGTAGAGCGGGCCGCTCAAACCCATCCCGATAATTGCGCCGACCCCTTGCGGCATAAGGGCCAACCCGGTTTCGAGGGCGGTTAGATGCGGGAGACGCACCTGCTGTAAAAAGACCGGCAAAAGCAGCAAGCTACCAAAGACCGTTGCACCCAAAATCCAGCTAACGATACTGGCAATCGTATAGTTGTAGTTCTTGAACAGCCGCAGATCGACCACCGGGTCTTTGCTAAACCGAAGCGCGTAGACCCCAAAGGCCAGCAGTAAAACCAACCCGGACCCCGCCAGCGTCCAGACCAGCCAATAGCCCCAGCCGTAAGCTGCTCCACGTGGGTTCAAAGCCGTGCGGGTAGCCGGGTCAATCTCGTTGACCAGCGTAAAGGCGTAAACCACCGCCAGCACCCCCAGCGTCGAAAGCAACAACCCAATATAATCGAACCTTTTTTGATCGGCTTTGGCGACTTTTTTATCCGCCGGGATAATCAACAGGCAGAGCGTAACGGCGACCACCCCAATCGGGACGTTTATCAAGAACAGGTACTGCCAGCCAAAAGCGTCGTTTAGCCAGCCGCCCAAGATCGGGCCAAAAACGGGAGCCAGCAAGATCGGAATCCCGATGATCGCCATTGCTCCGGCCCGCTCTTCCGCCGGGAAGGGGTCAATCGCCAACGCCTGCCCAACCGGGAACAACGCGCCCGCTCCGACCCCCTGGAAAATGCGGAAAATAATCAACAAAGTGGCATCCTGGGCCAACCCACACATCAACGACCCGACCGTAAAAAGGATAATCGACAGGATAAATATCCGCCGACTGCCAAAACGGTTGCTCAGATAGCCCGCCACCGGGATCACTGCCGCCTGTGAAAGAAAATAACCTGTTACCAGCCATTGAACTGTACCCAGTTCTACTTTTAAGGCCGTCGAAATTGGGATCAGCGCAATATTAATAATCGTGTTATCCAGCACACCCATTACCAAGCCTAATGCAGCCGTCAGCGCAATCGCATAACGCTTCGATTTTGTCATCGTTAACTCCTTAACCAGCTTTTAAAAATCAACAAAAACTCTACCAGACTCGCCGCGTCTGGCCGATGGTTAATTGCACTGCACCGTACAATTAGGGGTTAGAAAACTGACTTACCGGTAACTCAGTTCGGGGAACAAAAAGAAATTAATCGAGCTTGTATTCCACACGGGTAGACAGCCCGTCCAGCCATAGATTCAACATTTGCTCAACCAGCACTTCCGGGCTATCCAGCCAACAGGCCGCCTCAAGCGTTTGATTGTCCATCAGCATAATAGTCTCAACCTGTTCGCAAAGACCCATAAAAGTGAAAAAAGCCAGGTTCATTTCGACCGGTCTTAGTTCACCCCGCTCGATCCCTTCCTGAAAAACGCCCTGTACCAGATTAAATAACTGCTGGAACGTTTCGTGTATGACCATTCGGGTTTGAGGCTGCAACTGGGCGGCTTCAACGCACATAAAACGTTTCATATCGAGCAATGGCATTTTGATGATCGATAGCAACATATACTTGAATCGGCTACGCGCATTGTACCCGGCTTCAATCGCGGCCTGCCACTGCGCCGCTTTCTCCCGGGTAAAACTCTCTACCATTGCGACCAATAATTGCTCTTTACCATCTGGAAAGTGATGATAAAGTGCCGGTCTTTTGATGTTGAGCGTCTCCGCGATTTTATCGAGGCCCATGTAATTATAGCCACCTACCTGATAAAGGCGCTGGGCCTCTTGGACAATCCGCTCTTTTGTATCGTTGGTCCGTAAGTCGGTTTTAACTGTCATAGTCCTCTTACTTCTTCGCCTACCCTAACGATTGTATAAGATTACTTACTTGTTAGTAAGGTAATTTTAGCGGCCTTTTTCGCACCTGTCAAGAGGTTTTCAACTGACTTTCAAATCTATTTCTAACTATTTATAATTACTCCGTCCGGTCCTACTTGAATTGAATTTAACTACTATCCGAACAACTTAAAGCGCGACCCACTGTGACCGCCCAAAGGTTAGCCACAACAGGTCGCGCTTATACCGAACGATTTAAAGATGCTTGTATGGGTTAACGAGCGGCGGGTCGGCCTCCACCAGAACCGACCCCAATCGGTTCTGGTGATATGTCGCGCAGACCTCGCAGGTGCTATGGCTCCATTAGTCCGCCGATTAGAGTAGCGCCGTAAAACTCCGGCAGCCGCTTTTTCACCGCTACGGGTCGCCCCTTCCATCGTGGTAAACCAGTTTTGTTTGGTGTAATCCCCGGCTAGGAAGAAGTTAGAAACAGGCGAACTTTGCCGAGGTCGGCGGGCTTGCGCTCCGGGCTTCATTGCTATTGCGGCGTGCCGTACTACAACCGATTTTTCCAGATTGGCGGTTGCGCTGGCCGGGATATAGCGGTGTAATTCGACTAGAGCCAGATCAACCAATTGCTCATCGGTATAGTTATCGACATAGCGGGCCGTAATTTGCCCTGAAATACGACTGCCCTTATAGGGAAAAGTCAGGCGCGACTCGTCCTGAAAAACTACAAACGGACTGCCGGACAGATAGATAAATTCCTCCCGGTTCATAAAGTGGCGGTCGAACCATAATTGCACCGCCAAAGCCGGGACAGTCTCTATCTGACGAATATTTTGGAAATAGGCTAAGCCCTGCAAAGGTTGGGGAATCATTGGCTGGAACGCCTCTAGCGGTAGGGCCGAGATGTAAACATCGCCAGTCAGCACTTCGCCGCCTTCGAGTTCAAAGCCGACTACCTGACCGTTGCCACTACTCGCCCGATAGTGGATCGCCCGCAATTTGGCGTTAGTACGGAGGATTGCGCCGTGATTTTCCAGCCAATTAGCAATTGGGTCGATCATCACTTCGGTCATACCGCCCCGGAAAGTCCCGGCCCGCAAATTAAAGGGATTTGTGATCCCGTGCATGGTAAGGGTCAGCAAGACAAAGGCCGAAAGTTCTTCCGGCTCACAAAAAGCTAATCCTCGCGAGAGCGGCCTCAAAACGCGCTCGTAAGTCTCGCGGTTGACCGCACCATCACGAGCCAGACGTTCTACCGTGCGTGGCTCGTAATTGTCGCGCCGCAGAAGCCCGTTCAGAAAAGTCAGCCCAACCCCAATTTTATCGAGCGGCCCTAGCAACCGGTTGTTACCTAGCAGTCCGCTAACTACCCCCGGCAGATCACGCAATGGGTCAATGTGAAAGATGTTTAGTTGGCTACCGGGCTGCAAAAACCCGACCTTATCGTCCCAGCTTACCATTCGGTCATCGTCTACGCCGACCTCGTTTAGCAAACTTATCAACCGATTGTAGACCCCAAAGAAAGTATGTACCCCGCTTTCGACCTTCTGCCCGTCCTGGTCAGTCCAACTGGCGGTACGCCCTCCCAACTGAGGTTCGGCCTCTACCAACTCGACTCGAAACCCGGCATCCACCAGACGTTTGGCACAGGCCATCCCTGCCAATCCACCGCCCGCAATGATCGCTTTTGGCCTGCTATCCTTTGCCCTTTGCTCTTCCATAATCTTGCACTACTCCTGGCTAATAAACCTATCATCTCTGGCAAGCTTTATGCAAAAGTTATACCAGTGTTAAAAGGGCGAAATAGGAAGAAAAGCTGGGTCTGGGCCAATAATTTCTTGCCTAAATCTAATATAAGCAGTATAGTTTGGGGGGCCTTCGTTGCGACCTGAGTTTCTCTTCAGAACGCAACTTAATTCAATCTGGCAAAAACTAGCCTATATAAAAATTCTAGTTAAATCGACCTTCCTAAAAATTGGGGCAAGCAGAGCCAATTATTATAAAAAAGCTTTTGACTGGCATAACAAAAAGTTTTTCATTTAAGAAAAATGTAAGGGGGAACTGGTGATAATCGAAGATAAAGGCGGGCAGCCTGTTAAAACTCTTTCAACCCGGCGCACGGTTTGGAAGTTGGCCTGGCCTACTATTGCGGAACAATGTTTGAATTTGACGGTGGGCCTAAACGAAGTTTTCTTAATCGGACATATTTCTAATGAAGTTAGCGCGAAACTGGGTTACGATAGCGCTCTGGCGTTGGCTGCGACCAACCTGGGGCAATTTTACAACTGGGTCTTGCTGGCGGCTTTCAACGGGGTAGGTATCGCGACTACCGCTTTGGTGGCTCGCTCGATAGGGGCGATGCAACGCGACCGGGCCGCTAACTACGCCCGACAAGCCCTCTTTTTGGCCTTTGGGGTCGGTATTATAATGTCGATCATTTTGAGCATTGCCGGGCCGTTTCTGCTCTTTTTGATGGGAGCAGAAGGGCGGTTAGCCGAAGTTGGGGCGATTTTTATTCATACTGCCGCTTTTGGGATGCCCTTCTTTTCGGTCTTGATCGCCGGAAACGCCTGTTTGCGGGGTAGTGGTGACACTCGTACTCCTTTGTTTATCATGCTAATCGTCAACGGCGTGAATATTTTGATCGCCTGGATTTTTATTCACGGGCAGTTTGGTCTTCCAGCCCTGGGGGTACAAGGCGCGGCTTTAGGAGCAGTGACCTCGTGGAGCGTGGGGGCGGCCCTGGTGCTGACCCGCTTGCTGGCCGGAGTGCCGATTGGACGAGCGCCCCACAACTTTCGAGTGCGCTTGCGTGGAAAGCTCGATTGGGCGGCCTTCCGCCAGATGTTAAATCAGGCGATCCCAACCATCGGCGAACAGTGGACATTCCAGATCGGCATCTTTATTTTCTCTCGTATGCTGGTCTCGCACGGAACGATCACCTACGCCGCCCATAACGCAGTAGTCACGATTGACAGTATATCCTTCCTACCCGGCATTGGGCTAGGGATCGCCAATACGGTGCTGGTTGGGCAAAGCCTGGGCGCAGGTAAGCCCGATCAGGCCCGGCTTTATGCTCTGACCGCCTACAAAATGGGCCTGCTTTTTATGACTATCATGGGTGCATTATTTGTGATTTTCCCGGAATTCTTCCTGGGCATCCTGATCGGCAACCCGGAGGTGGTAGCCGCTGCGACCCCGGCCCTGCGGATAGCAGGCTTGTTCGACCCCCTAATCTGCACCGGCTTTATTATCACGGGAGCCTTACGAGGTGGAGGCGACACTCGCTTTCCGCTCTACGCTCGGATGGTCAGCAGCATTTTAGTAAGGGTTAGTTTTGGCTTTCTCTTCCTGCAAGTTCTCGATTTGGGGTTGGTCGGTGCTAGATTGGCAATGGGCATCGATGCCGTTTTCCTGGCGGGTATGGTTTTCTGGCGCTTCCAAAGCGGCAAATGGCAAACCATCTGGAAAGATCGGGCTATCCAGAAAAGCGAACCAACCACTGCCCCTATAGTTCGTCCGACAGCTTCAGTTCCTACTAGCGCTATCGCCGCGCCTGACGTAGAGTAAGCAGGCTTCGGCTATCTTCCTCTCAAAAATGTATCAAAAGAAAAGGAACCTCTTACCCAGAGGTTCCTTTTTCACAAAAGCCAATACCTACCTCGACAGAGATTAACTTGCTCCAAAATACACAATTTTCTAACACTTTAAACGCAAGCCAAATGTTATACTTAGGATTGGTGTAAGGTGGGTACGAAAATAATCAAATAAGAACCGATCCCAGTAGGGGCGACCGATTGGGATAGGCTCTAAGTAGCGGAGAAGTTAATAAGGTGCAAGCCCTAACCAAGACCCTGATTACCGACAAAATAGAAGAAGCTGCCGATCTTTTGCGGGCCGGACAAACCGTCATTTTCCCGACCGAAACGGTTTACGGCCTGGGTGCGGATGCCACCAACCCTGTGGCGGTCGCGGCTATTTTTGAGGCCAAGCAACGCCCGGCAGATAACCCCCTGATCGTCCATATCTGGCATCCGGCCCAGGTAGAAGAACTGGCCCACTCTATACCCGATTACGCCCGCGCCCTGATGGAGGCCTTCTTTCCCGGCCCGTTTACGATCCTGTTACCGAAGCGCGACCTTATTCCGGCTATCACGACCGCGGGTAGCTCGAAAATCTGTTTGCGGATGCCTTCTCTACCGCTTACCCTCCGGTTGCTCGAAGCCGCCGACCGACCGATTGCGGCTCCTTCGGCTAACCGTTCGGGCCGCCCAAGCCCGACCCGCTGGCAGGATTGCCTGGAAGATATGGACGGGCGGGTCGCTGCGATCCTGACCGGCCCGGAAGCGACCCACGGGATCGAATCTACCATAGTAGACGGAAGTGGGCCGCGCCCGGTCTTGCTACGCCCCGGCGCGATTACGCTCGAACAACTGATGCAAATCGTCCCTGATATTCAACCGCAACCGGGTTTACACGCCCCGGTCACGCCCGGTATGAAGTATCGCCATTATGCACCCCAGGCCACCGTCCGTCTGGTCGAACCCGGCAAGGTTCCAGCTACCGCCTGCGACAACGCCGCCTATATCGGTCTAACCCCTCCCGCTTTTGCCAGCCGTTACACCTATTTGGCGCCATCCGCCGAAGATTACGCCCGCACCCTGTTTGCTTTCTTCCGTGAGTGCGACCGGCGGGGCCTGACCTGTATTTATGTCGAGCAAGTCGAGCAAAAAGGGATCGGGCAGGCGATTATGAACCGGCTCCACAAGGCAGTGGCGGCGGAATAAGAATAAAGATAACGTATGGTTGTCTAAGGGTAGGGTTGAGCGAGGAGCTGGAAGAACAAGTTCTGGCTCTTTTGCCACCAAGACCCTTTAGACCACCAGGTGTTGAGCCTGGTGATTTGCAAATAAACCCGAGAGTGTCAATAGTTGTGTGTAAATAAGTCAGTCAGTATTTACAATTGGTTATCTCCGATTAAACCGAAAACCGCCCCTCGAACCGAATTGCAAGCTGGTTGAGAATATTAGCCCAATTCGGTGCCGGCATCGTCCACTT
>JBBQWM010000104.1:0-12806 GCA_038210655.1 Chloroflexia bacterium | reverse complement strand
CAAGCATAAGCGGTATCATACTCTTGGCCTTCCTGTCTAGTTAAATCGGTCTGCTGTCAACAAACTCGATTTAATTTAAGCAGGAAGACCGCTTTTGGCAACTTCCTCGGCTACTTACACAAACTTAAGTGACTGCGTGGTTTTACCAACTTACACCATTAGAAACCTACAGCAAGTTGCAAAGATATTGGCCCCTGTAGGAGCGAGCTTCTGCTCACGATTGGAAGATACGGCAGGGTGTTCAATCGCGAGCAGAAGCTCGCTCCTACAGATAAGCGGGTAGCTCAAGTGCTTTGCAAGCTGCTATAGTGAAAGCTAGAGATGAAAGCTACTGTAGCAGATTGCAAAGCAAATGGGCTATATAATATTGTGGCTGCTTCGCCCTTTATTTTATAAAATCGTCAATAATGGAATTCTGAACCGGAACGCGCTATACTTTAGAGCAATACCACAGACTGGGCTAAAAACTGGTATAAGGAGCAAAAGTAACCTTGCTAAGGAGGTTATAAGAGAGGGGTAGCTAAAATGGCAGAACCGACCGGCCCTGACACCACCAAAATCTTGATAATTGAGGATGAAGAGAGCATTTGGAGCCTGGTCAAAAGCTATCTGGAACGAGAAGGGTTCCAGGTGGAAGTAGCCACCGAGGGCAGGCAAGGTCTCGAAATGGCCCGCCAGCACCGACCCGACCTCATCGTGCTGGATTTAATGCTGCCCGGCCTGAATGGGCTGGAAATCTGCCGTATTCTCCGGGGCGAGTCGGCGGTCTATATCCTGATGTTGACCGCCCGCACCGACGAGATAGACCGAATCGTCGGCCTCACGATGGGGGCGGACGATTACGTCACAAAACCCTTCTCGCCCCGCGAACTGGTTGCCAGGGTCAAGGCCGCCTTACGCCGCCAACACCTCGACAGCACCAGCCATAACGCCAGTACTGCCGAAGCGGGAGGTTTAGCACCACCCAAACACCTCGAATTTGCCGCCCTGCTAATCGAACCAGAGGCCCGTAAGGTTTGGGTTAACCACCAACTGCTCGATTTGACCCGCACCGAATTCGATTTGCTTCTGACCCTGGCCGAGATGCCCAACCGGGTCTTTAGCCGCGAGAAATTGTTGGAAACCGTCTGGGGCTACGATTATTTCGGGGATGAGCGGGTGGTAGACGTGCATATCGGTCAACTTCGTAAAAAACTCGAAGCAGCGGGCGGCGGTCAGCCAGTCACAACCGTCTGGGGAGTGGGGTATCGTTTTGAACCAACCGAAACGCAACCCCACCCGGTTGCTGCCCCGGTCCCAGAAAAATCATGAGGAACCGAATATGCTGATAAGCTTACGCTGGCGGCTTTTTGCTTCCTACTTTATCATTATCGTGGTTGGAGTAGTTACTCTATTTGGGGCGGCTAGTTGGATTGCCAACGCCTTTTTCCGGGCCGATATTCGGACTATTCTGGCCGAAAAAGGCAACAGTGAAGCCGGGATCGAAGCACTTAACACCGCCTTCAATAATGGGGTGCAGAACTCGCTTTTGGTAGCGGTCCTGGCTTCGTTGGTAGCGGCGATTGCAATCTCAATCTTTGTGAGCGGCAGGCTGGCCCAACCGTTACACGAAATGGTACGTGCTGCCAACCGAATCGCCTCCGGCCATTATGAGGAGAAGGTACACGCTCCCACTATCAAGGAAATCGCGGAACTGGCGGCAGCTTTCAACCAGATGGCAAGCAGTCTGGAACACCACGAAAAACTACGTCAGGAGATGGTAGCTGATCTAGCCCACGAATTGAGAACCCCGCTCACTGCTATCGAAGGTCATATGGAAGGGTTGATCGATGGGGTGTTGGAACCAACCCCGGCGACCTTTGGGCGGGTACAGCGTGAGGCTCGGCGGCTACACCGCCTGGCCCAGGAATTGGGTACTCTCTCGGAACTGGACTCGCCTACCCTCAAACTCAAGCTGGAAAAGCTATCTCCACTCGAAACAATGCAAGAGGTAGCCGAAAAAGTCCGTCCTCAGTTTGAATTTAAGGGTATTCACCTGGAAATATTAAACAACCCTGAGTCTGCCAGCCTGCTACAGATAAGGGCCGACCGTGATCGCCTCGAACAAATTTTGACCAACCTTTTGGCAAACGCCCTGCATTACACCAATATGGGTGGTAAGGTGCTACTTGCGGCGAGGCCCATAGCCAACCGGGTAGAGTTTACAATACAAGATAACGGAATTGGGATTGCCCCCGAACATCTGCCGCATATCTTCGAGCGTTTTTATCGGGTGGATCGCTCCCGTTCTCGCAAGGGCAATACTGGGGGTAGCGGGATTGGCCTGACCATCGTCCGCCGTCTGCTAGAGGCCCAGGGCGGCGACATCTGGGTCGAAAGTGAGCTAGGACAGGGAACCAGCGTCCATTTTAGCCTACCTGCTATTTAACCTCCTGAAGCCATAATACCTGATACGGCCCGATTTCAATGGTCAGCTTGCCATCGGGGTCGGGCTGGTAGGGATGGTTGGTAAGCAAGTCGGTGCAGGCTGGGCCGGAAGTGGCGTATTGTTGCGGTTGGTCGGTAACATTATGGATTGCCCGCACCCGTTCGCGGCCATCGGGGGCGGTGCGCGAGATAACAAACAGGCTTTCACCTGCCGCCTGCTCGATAGATTGGGGTGCGTTGGGATGGAAAGCCGGATGCGCGATACGCAGTCGGATTAGATCGGTGTAACGCTGGAAGACGCGGGCGGTATGACTTTGCGGGTCGGAGAGCTTTTTTTCGAGGTCGTTCAGCTTCAGCTTCTCGCGGTTGAGCGTGCGGTTACGGGCGGTTTGCTCAAAACCGGCCTGCCAGTTGTGCGAACCAAGCAAGCTATGAAAATAAACCCCTGGCACGCCCTGCATCGCCAGCATAATCGCCTGCGAGACCATAAAGCGGTCGATCTTTGTCTGATCGCTTTCGGTATTATGGTAAGGGTCGGAAAGCGCGTCGAAGTAGGTAATATTTAGCTCGTAAGGACTCTGGCTGCCGTCTGGGTTATTCTTATAAGAGGCCTGCCCGCCACGAGCCAGCGTCCGCTCGACCAGCCCGTTGACCTCCGCTTCATTCAAAATGCTCTTAGCCGGGACGACCCCGATCCCATCGTGCGAGGCCAGGAAATTAAAGAAGGTGGTCGTATCGGACATTTTTTCCAGCCCCGCTGCCCAGGTCTGCAAGTAGCGGGCTGTCCCAGTCTGGAGAGCGTGCAGCACCAGTGGCACAAGCGGGAACTGGTAGACCAGTTGGGCCTCGTTCGAGCCATCCCCAAAATAGCTGATATTGTCGCGGTGCGGGACGTTGGTTTCGGTGATAAGCAGCGTGTTCGGGGCGCATTCGTCCAGCACGGCCCGGAAAACCTGGACGATAGCGTGGGTCTGCGGCAGGTGGATGCAGTTCGTACCAAGCTCTTTCCACAAATAGCCTATCGCATCCAGCCGGATCAAATCGGCCCCCTGGCTGACGTAAAACAGCAGCAATTCGGCGATGTTTAGCAGCATCTGGGGATTCTTAAAATTAAGGTCAAGCTGATCTTCACTAAAAGTCGTCCAGAGATATTTCTCGCCCTCGCTGGTTTGAAAGCGAGTCAAGAGCGGGAGGGTGCGCGGGCGCGTCACCTGAGAAAGGCCGGCGCTGGGGTCGGTCACGATAAAATAATCCCGGTAGGGCGCTTCACTCTTCAAAAAAGCTTGGAACCAACTGCTGCTGGCCGAAATATGGTTGATAACTCCATCGAACATCAACCGAAAATCGGCCCGCAAAGCCTGGACATCCGGCCAGCTACCCAGGGCCGGGTCTACCTCCCAATAATCGACCACCGAAAAGCCGTCATCCGAGGTATAGGGATAGAACGGCAGGATATGAACCGTGTTGATAATCCCATGCAGGTGATTCTTTAGCCAGCCGTGCAGGGTCTGAAGATGCGAACCACTGTCGTCCTGAACTTGATCGCCATAGGTTATCAAGACTACATCGCGTTCGGTCACACGCTGGTCGGGCGGTAAGATTGGCGCACGCTCTTTGAGATAGGCGTATTTCTCGATCAGCTTTTGGAGCTTCTCAAGAGTAGCCCGACCCACCTCGGCTCCGTAAACAAACTCAAGTTTCTCACCTAACATAAGGTTCCTTTCAGTTATAGGTTGCTGATTGGATCAGGGCCGGGCGAAAGCATAAATGACCGGCTTACCGGCGCTATCGGTCGCGGGCAAATAGACCTGACCGTTACCCATGAACGGCTCGGCGGCGGGCAGATCGGTTTTAGAGGCGAAGCGTATCTCGCCTTTTTCGAGGCCGACCAGGAAAAAGAAGCTGCCACCTTTGTCGTTGCGGGCGGTCAAATACAACCCTTCGGGAGCCTCGGTATCATCGATAAATTCAATACCGCCGACAGCCCATTTTACAGGGGTCGGGTTGTCCTTGTCCACCAAGACGACCCCCGAATTTTTGCCATAGTTGCGAAGTCGCACCCCATTATTCTGGGCCACCAGGCTATACGCACCGTAGGTGCTGGTAGTATAGCGCCAGAGCGGTTCGCCTGTATCCAGGCTGACGGCGTACACGTAGGATTCTTTGGGCGAAACCAGCACCGAGACATAGACTAGCCTCTCGTCGGGCGCGATCACCATCGGCGGGTCGTTCAGGCTTTTGATATTCAAGACTTTTTCCCAGGAGAGTTTGCCAGTTTCAAGATCAGTCCGACGCAGGTGGGGTTGGTGGATTGCGCCGCCTTCCGGCACGACGCTATAAAGCAGATCGGGGTTGTCGGAGCGGAGCAGAATGAGGGTAACAACCCGCCAGCGCCGGGTGCCGTCCTTGCCTTCGATAGCGCCAACCGTCAGATCGGGGCTTTCGACAAGCACCATTTTGCTACCAAAAATTACGTTGCCAACCCGGTTTGTATCCGGGTCGGGCGGGTCGGTGATGGCGCTCCACACCTCTTTACCGGTCGCCAGTTCGACCCCCACGATCAACATAAATTCGGGTTTGTCGGTCTGGCTTTGGAGGGTAAAAGGGTCCTGTTTGCTGCTGACCGCTACGACCAGCGTAGTATCGTAGATTTTGCCGCCCACAAAGCGCGACCCCAGGTCACGGTTGGGCGCATTGAATTTGAGGTTGTGTTCCCATTTTTTCTGACCGTTTTTGGTGTCATAGGCCGTTATTTTTTCAGCAGGCGCGTCGCCAATCACGACGATGCCGGAGGCAACTACCGCCACCGGGCCAAGCGCCGAAACTGAACCAGCAGGCGCAACCGGGACTTGCTTCCACATCACCTGCCCAGTCTTAGCATCCAAAGCATATAACCCGCCCAGCCGAGTTTTGGCAAAGACTAGCCCATCGGCTTCCCCAAAGACCTGCACAGCGTTACCGTCCAGGCTCGTTTTCCAGTTCTGGCTAAACGGTTTGGCTCCGGCTTGCTGAGGCGAGACCAATGGGATGTCGTCGGGCGAGGGTGAAGCGGCAGGGGCGGTCGCCGTCACAGAAGCAGTCGTATTAGAAGCCGGGCTGACGGAGGCACCCGCCGTCCCGGTTGGGGCCGGGGCAGACGCGCTTGGCGAAGCGGCAATCGTCCCGGTCGGGCTAGTCTTGGTCGCCGCTTCGGAGCAACCCGTCACAAGCAAAACCGCCCCCGCCAACAACATCACACCCAGCACTATATACAAAAACCGCCAATAGGAAAACTGAAAATACCTGAATCTCGCCATCTTTTTCAAAAGCGCCTCCCGGCCATCAAACCAATCTCTACGTTTTATAACTCGCCTTGATTTTAGCAGAAATTAGCTTGAAAACCTATGGGCCTCTGCTCTTATTGATTTTGGATTTTAGATTTTGGATTGAGGTGAAATTCCGCTATTTCTGAAAGAGATACAACCCAAAGCCAAGCGTGTCGCGGCCCATCGTGAGATAAAGGTCGCGCCAGCTTCTGATTCGGTTGAGTAGGGCCGGTACATCCGGGTCGTCCGGGTGCTGGCGGGCGTAGCGTTCGACTGCCCCGCAATGCACCCACTCGTAGCGATCCCAATCATCTTCGCTGCTGGCCCAGGCGTAAAGCGGAGTAAGCTGGCGAGCAACCCCAGCAACGACATTTTCGGCGTGGCTGGCAAATTCTTCACGGGTAGCACCCAGCAGGTCAAGGTAAGCCTGCGCTGGCTCACGCTTCCAATAGCCTTCGCCGACCGCTACATAACCGCCCGGTCGTACCAGCGCGGATAACGCCTCAAGGGTCCCAGTATAGCCGCCAAAAACCTCGGTCGCGCCCATACAGACCGCCAGATCAAAGCTGCCCGGCTCGGCCTGAAAGTCAGCCACATCCGTTTCGAGTAAAGTCAGTCTGCCATCCGGGATACGCGCCGCCGCGTGTTCTCGCGCCTCCTGCGTAAAATAGGGCGACCGGTCGATCCCGACCGCCTCTACCCCATAACGTTCGACCAGCCGAATAAGCAGTTCGGCCTTGCCACTCCCAAAATCGACTATCCGGGCCTGGGGTGCAAACTGCAACAGTTCGATCAGTTCTTCCATTTTGGCGGAATTGATCGGATTGCAATAGAGCAATTCGCGGTGTGAGACCGCGGAATATTTATAAGGGTCCAAACTTTCTCTCCTTGTCCAGCTATGCGGTCTATTTACTGACCTGAACACAAAAGGCTAAACCTGAGATAATCTAGGTATCAGGTATCAGGTTTTAGCCGAGCTAAGCCTTACCTGAAACCTGAAACCTAATACCTGATACCTAAAAATTTAATCTTTAAAGCGCAGACCACTAATACGGGTGGTAGCTACTTTGACCAGTGGGTAACTGCTGGTAATATAATACCAGAACTGGTTACAAAATAGCCACCAGGTGCTAGACCTAAAAAACTAATGTCTCTACTACAAAGGTTACTGCTTTTAAGACCTGCTATGAGCTAAACGAATTTCCGTCGCGCCATTGGTAATAGTAAAGCAGCTTATTCAGACTTTTTTAACACATAAAACCTAATCTCAGCCTACTTTTGGCTAAAATTAGGTTTTATGTTCAATATGTAGAAGCCGGTTCCGTTGCTACTTACACACCATAAATGAAAATCGTACTTATATTACTGGAAATCCATTTGAGAGAAAAAACAAGAAAACCAGTACCATACTAAGGACTAAAAGCAAAATAACTAGAACAATAAAAATGGAGCGTTCCCGCCGACTTGCCTCAACTGCCAAGCTACTCTTGGCTGAAAGTTTCTTCATAAGGTTTACAACCATCTCCTTACACAGTAATCTGAGCTTGCGCTACAAACCATTTTCAGCTTTAATCGGCCTTAGATCGAATCCTTTCCCAGTATTGCTGAGCGCTGATCCATAGCAGCAGGCAAGAAAGCCCCAGACTTATCCGCCGGGTAAGACCTATCTGGCTTTGAGTCACTTCAGCCTCCGCCCCGCCGCGTGCCTCGTTTGCAAGCTTTTTTCTCAAATTGTCATCTACAATGCCGGATACCAGGCTGGTAAGTACAACTAAATCACCAATAGTAGCCCAACGCTGGTAGCCAACGGTACCTTTTTTGCGTAAACCGTCAAAAAAGAACTTGATAGTATCGGTCAATACGAGTCCGACCAGCCCGGTTTGAGCAATCTTACTATAAGAACTATACACCGCTAACAGCGCCTTTTTTTGCTGCTGGCTACTGGCTCCGGCGATTGCTGGTTGTAAGCCAAATTCTTCAAATAGGGGGCCACTAATCCAAGTTGTAACGCTCAATCCAGCCCCGAAATCGGTCAATAACCGCAACATCTTATTCAAATCTCTTCTCCTAGACTATTAGTACTCATTCTATTTGCTAATGCTCACTTGCCAACGTCGTAAACAGCCCAATAGTAATTACGGCAGTTACCAAATGCATCACCCCCAGGGTGCCGATAGTTTGCAAATTGGTGCCGGGATAGTAGGCTGGCTCTATTACAAACATAGGAATAAGGGGCAAAAGCGATATAATCAAAACCGTCCAGGATATAAACCGAAATAAACTGAGCGGACGGCGTGCAAAACGACCTACTGTAGCAAAAACCCCCGTTGCTCCGATTACTACTACCAAACTGGTGAAAATAACCGCCCACAGTTGAAGTGGCTCAAACTGGGCTGGAACGACAAATAGAGCGACTGCCGCCAGGTCTAACAAACTATTGACCACTGTAACAACCAGCATTGTCAATATCCCTACCCACCATATCCGGTTGCTCCTAACCCGTTCAAAACGAGTTATTTCGATAGCTTTAGACACCATAAAACTGCTTTCCTTCTTGAATTTAACAGAGTGTTTGGATTATAGAAAAACCTATTAGGGACTCAAAAATAGTAAAATATCCCGGTAGGGGCAACCCTGGGTGGTTGCCCTCATTGACCGCGCAAGGTGTTCACGGGCAACCACCCAGGGTTGCCCCTACATTGGGACAATTATTTTTATTTGCTTCCCTTAAAAGTATTCCTGATTAGCTTGGACTGCCAATAACTTTTAACTATCCCTGTCACGATTAATGGCGTTAGATTTAGTTGTCGCTTTAGGATCGGGAAGTGCCGAACCAGTCCTGGCTAACGATCTGCTCGCAATGAAGTCCGGGATAATTTGCTTGAGGGCTGGAACAGTGCGCCAGGCCAGACAACACAGCGCAATAAATACAACCAACAGGGTCATACCTAATCCCACTCGCAAACTAAATTCTCCAAATCCTACACTTTCATTTGGAGCGGGTTCTGCCAATAAAAGCAGCAAAACAGTTGAGAAAGCGGTCATATTTCTAAATTTCCCTTCTAGTCTATCAAGAAAATACAAATACAATTTGCTATCCAAAAGCTCTCTATATTTTGGGTTTGTTTAAGAAATATGTTATATGTGTATAAGCATTGTACAAGAAATTAAAAATTAGGAGCAGTAATTTAGGCTACATAATTTTGGCGTTAGTTAAAGAAATTTTGACCAGGTGGTTCAATTCGGTTGGTTTTCAATTTTTTGACGTTTAGATAAAACAAAATATATATTGTAACTACTGAGCTATGTCACGATTTACGTGTTGTTGTAATCAGGTCAGATGGCTGAGTAGTTAAAACATACTTTTGAGCGGTTTGGGCGGTTTTTTGCGGTGGCCCGTTCTTATTGTTTGAAGCTGTGCAAAAATCTGAAGCTCACCCAAATCCAGCTTTGATGTAACTAAATGGCCGGAATTATGCTATGATTAACACAGACCGAACCTTGCCGAATGGCCTGAAACATTTCAGCCGATTAGCCGTATTAGCTAGAGACAAATTTGGATAATTAGCGAAAGGGTGAGAAGAAGATGGGTATTTTCGACCGAATTGGGACGATTGTCCGCTCTAATGTTAACTCCGTGTTGGAGAAATCATCCAATCCCGAAGCCGATTTGAACCTCTATTTGATGGATATGCAAAAGGGGGTCAAAGAAGTCGAGAACGAGATTTTGAATGCGGTCGCCCGCGAGAAGGTTTACGAAATGAACGCAGGCGATTATCGGCGGCGGGCGCAGGAATGGGACGCGAAGGCCCAAACAGCAGTCCGGGCCGGTCGGGACGACCTGGCGACTGAGGCCCTACGCCAGAAGGTTGTCGCCGAGCAGGAGGTTGAAACTCTGGAAGGTCAGGCTCGCGATCAAAAAGCGGCTACGGTCCAGATGCGTACCCAACTCGAAGAACTCAAACGCAAATTTGCCGAGACCGAACAGAATAAGGGCAATCTGATCGCCCGCTATAATATGGCAAAATATAGCGAAAAGGTGATGGGTACGAAAGACCCCGCGACCGGCCTACCACAGAGCGATTATGCTCGTATGCAGCAGAAAATTCTGGCTCAAGAAGTTCGGGCCGATATGACCGATCAGCAGTATAAGTCCGCCGCTGCCGAGGCCGAGTTGAACAAATTGCAGGCCGAATCTAACCTAGATGACGAACTGGCGGCCCTTAAGCAGCGCATGGCGGCTAACAAACCTAAAACCGACACCCCTAAGCCGGATGCCGATAAACCTTACGACGAGAAATAAGCGGAGCTAATAAGGGATGAAGGATGAGGGATGAGGGATGAAGGGGGACGGTCTATGGGCAGAGCTATATCCAACAAAATACCCCGCCTCTGTTGGACATTACTTCGCCAATGGATTTCCCCTTCATCCTTCATCCCTCATCCTTCATCCCTTGTTGGATATGGCCCGCCCATAGATTATTAAAAAAGCAGGCGCATGACTGAAAAGCGAGTTGTAAAAGCAGGTGAGAGCAGCCGTCGTCCGCTCCTAAATCTGGGCGGGGGAGACCGGGCCGGATTGGAGCGGGCTTTTCAGTTGCTTGTCCGGCGAACGACCGATCAAACCGCCGACCCCCGTCTGGTCGAAACGCTTGAGCTATTGGGCAAATTGGGTTTTGTGCGGCACGAGCAGGACGGTGTTATCTCACTCTCACACCCGCTTGCTCCCGACCGGCGGGTCGCTTTCGACCTAACCGATGCGGGTTTCTCGAAAACGGCTGATAGCGAAGAATTGGCGCTAGATTTCGCAGTCCGCCATTTTCCCGAAATGGAGTTTTACTTGCCCTTTATCAGCTTGCGGGCGACCCGCTACAAACGGCTCAATCCCCGCTCTGGCCCAACGCGCTTGCTGCCACCCGAACCCGAATATGATGAAGATGGTTTTCTAGCCGAGTATCCCTAACCCATGAATTTACCCCTTTTAGTCTTAACCGGGCCGACGGCCGTCGGTAAAAGCGGACTGGCTCTAAAGCTGGCCGAGCGGTTGAACGGCGAAATTATCAGCGCCGACAGCCGCACGGTTTATATTGGTATGGACATCGGGACAGCCAAATCGTCGCCCGCAGAACTCGCCCGCGTCCCCCATCACCTGATCGACATTGTACGGCCTGACCAGGAATTTAGCCTACCCGACTTTCAAATCCGGGCTGCCTCCGCCATCGCCGATATTCAAACCAGAGGCCACTTGCCGCTGCTGGTTGGTGGAACGGTTTTGTATATCAATGCGCTGGTCGAAGGCTGGCAAGTTCCGCAAGTCGCACCCCGGCCCGGTTTGCGCGAGGAATTGGAGCAGGAAGCCGCCAAACGCGGCCTGGAAAGCCTTTACCAGGAGTTGCAGCAACTCGACCCGGAAGCCGCCAAACGGATCAATCCGTTTAATCTGCGGCGGATCGTCCGCGCCCTGGAAGTCTACCAAACCACCGGCCAGCTTTTCTCCCAGGCTCAGGGTAAGGCCCCTCCCCCTTATCAGGTTGTGAAAGTGGGCCTGACTCTTGCAAGAGAAAAGCTTTATGAGCAAGCCGACCAACGGATTGCCGCAATGTTTCAGCGCGGGCTAGTCGAAGAAGTTCGCGCTTTGCTGGCGGCAGGCTATTCGCCCGCGCTACCGGGTATGAGTAGCGTCGGTTACAAAGAGGTGATTGCCTATCTGAACGGGGAGTTTTCGCTAGAGGAAGCCCAGACCCGTATGCGGTTTTCGACTCATCGCTATATCCGCCATCAGTACACCTGGTTCCGACGCGACCCGGCAATTCAGTGGTTGGAGGCCGATAGCCCAGACCTTGAAGCACAGGTGATCCAGGCTATTCAGCCCCTGCTGGACTTATCAAAGGAGTAATTTTTTGAGCAAAGTTATTATAAGAGGCCAGACAAAATATCATAGAGCTAAAAAGGCCAGTTTTTTAAGGTTAGTCGTAATCGGGCTAATGCTTTCGGTAGTATTGGGAGCCTGCACCGACCCAACCCCGGCCTCGACAGCGGGTGGTGGTTCGATTGTTAATCTCGCGCCGACCGCAACCGCCATTGTAATCCCAACTGCTACGCCTTCGCCAAGCCCAACCTCGACCCCAACTCCCACGCCCACTCCTTCGCCGACCCCAACGCCGACCGCGACCCCCACACCCTCGCCGACTCCCGTTCCATTTGAAATCGCTACCTTGCGAACGGCGAACGATACTTTTGGGCGATTGAAAAGCCTCCACTTTACGTTGGAAGTTCGCCAGGGCAAAATCGAAGTCAATGGGGCTGAATTGCGGCGGGCCGAAGGCGATCTACAACAACCCGACCGTTATCAGGCCGATGTCAAAGTCCACGTTTTTGTGGGCGATTTTACCGTAAAAGTGGTCGGGCTAAATAAAGAGCAGTACATGACCGATGCCTTGAGCGGTAGATGGAGCCGTTCAAAACCCAACGAAATCTTGAATATGGCAGCCCTGCTTGACCCCAAAGCGGGAGTCGGACCAGCCCTGCTTAAGATGCGTAGTCCGCGCCTGATTGGTAACGAAGTCGTAAATGGAGTCGATACCTATCACATCCAGGGGCAGGTCGCCGGGCCGGACATCGCCCCCTTGACCCTCAACACGCTAGGAAAGCGCGATGTAACCCTCGATGTGTGGGTTGGACAGTCGGACGGACAATTGCGCCAGATGCACCTTAAAGAAATCGGCAACGACCCGGCTTTCTGGGTGTTGACCTTCTCCAAGTTTAACGACCCCATCGATATTCAAAAGCCTAATTTCTAAACTGTTTGAACCACACCTTTAGGTGTCAGGTATGGGTAGATCGCCCAAATCTGACACCTGGTTATTTATATAATTGTTAAGACCACAACCTAATGGATTTGCCTCTAATATGGGCTGCATGATAAACTTTTTCGTAACCGTTCACGGGGTGCGTTAAGAGCCAAAATGTTGTAAAATAAAGCAATGAACGAGTTAGAAATACTTCACATTCCAGCCCAAGTCTTACAATCCTGGCCCAAAGAAGCCCAGGATTATCTTACATTGCTGCAAACTC
>JBBQWM010000103.1:0-13443 GCA_038210655.1 Chloroflexia bacterium | reverse complement strand
TTGGAATTATCGACGAAACTATGCAGCCGGGGCGACCACAGGGGTCGCCCGTACCCAAAATTCTTTGTAGGGGCGACCCTTGTGGTCGCCCCAAAGTAGGTAAGCTGAGTAGTTACTTACCGAATTATATGATTATGAAGGGAGTTTTTTGGAATGACCACTACTGCCCGTACCCTGGCGGCTCCGCTTTCTCAGGCCGGTTCCAACAGTCTCGCCAATTTGGTACGAGATACGCTGACCCTCTATCGTCGGTCGATCATTCGGATGACCCGCGCTCCGGCTCAGCTTTATTTTTCGCTGATCCAACCTTTAATCTGGTTCTTGCTGTTTGGGCAACTCTTTAGCCGCTTGACAACTGGCTTTGGGGCCGCTCCGACCACCGGCGGTCAGAACCCGATTACGGCCCAGTTTGCTACCGATAATTATTCGGCTTTCTTCCTGCCCGCGATTATCATCCAGATGTTGCTGTTTGGCTCGACCAACTCGGCCCTCGGTATCATTCTGGACGACCAGAGCGGCTATCTTAACAAACTGCGGGTGGCTCCGATCAACCGTTTTGCGATCCTGATTGGCAACTTACTCTCCGATCTGACCCGTATGTTAATGCAGGTAACGGTCTTAATCCTGGTGGGTATCTTGTTTGGGGTGCGCGTCAAGCATCTCGAACTATTGCCCCTGGTTTTCCTGATTGCAGCCCTGTTTGGCTTGATGATGGGCGGTTTGGGCCTCTATATCGGCTTGCGTACCCGCAACACCCAGGCGACCTTTTTGATCGTCAACTTCTTTACGCTGCCGCTCCTGTTCACCAGTTCGGCTCAATTGCCGGTCTCGCTTCTGCCCGATTGGTTGCAGACTGTCGCCCATATCAACCCGCTAACCTATGCAATTGATGGAATCCGGGTCATTATAACCGGCCTCAACGCCAAACAAATCTCCGATATGGGCCTGAGCGCCAGCCAGGTCGCCAACAGTGAAGGCGTGCTGGGCATAGTCGGGCTAGGGGTGCTAGTATTAGGGGTACTGGCCGCGATTACCCTTACTATCGCCACCCTCCGCTTTAGAAAACAGGTGCAATAAGAGCAAATTATAGCTATGCGAAAAGCCTGTTGAGGCTCGGCCTACAAATCGGTCATCAACTGCAACTCGTTCGAGGAACTCTTTTAGCTTTTCTCCGCTAGAGAAGATCAGGAGTGGCTGATTTGTGCTTTCTTGACTATTGGAGACGGGGTTCGCCACCAAAGTGGGCCGTCCCCGTCGCTTTGGTCCCAACCCAAGACCAGACTTCAACGGCGATTTCCATCCGGCGAGTCGCGAGATTAAGCGGGAACGTAGGTCAACCTAATCACATCCTCGCTAATCCGATCATTAGTAATAAGGCGGAGCGGCGGCCTGGGTCCGGCGAAATATGGCTTGCCGTGACCAAGCACGACAGGATGCAGGTAGATGCGATATTCATCGATCAGGCCAAGTTCGGTGAGGCTTTGCGCCAACTCCGGGCCAGCAACTTCGATCTCCCCATCACGCTCGGCCTTCAGCTTACGGATCGCGCCCTCAAGATCATCCTCAACAAGCCTGGCGTTGGGGCCGACCGACTTCAACGAGCGCGAGACGACCCATTTCGGCTGGTTCCGCCACACCGCCGCGAAAGCGTGTTCCTCTGCATCCCATTCAGGATGATCGTCATCCCAGTAACGCATGACCTCATACATTTGGCGACCGTAGACACTGCCCGCCTGCCCTTGAGCCTCCTCGATAAAGTGGCGGAAGAGCGTGGGGCTTGGCGCAAACGCCAGATGGTCCACGTAGCCGTCCAGGGACTGGTTCATTCCGAACACGAGCTTAGCCATAGCACTTCCTTTCTTCACACGGCACATCCGTCTTACAGGGCAGAACGGATTCGCGTGGCTGTACCGCTAACTGGCTTTTGATTTCGGAGGGTGTGGAGGATGGGCTTGCGGGCGATACGCTTTCAGCGTGGGCAGAGAACCCCGTCAACGCCAAGACTGCAAACGCGAGGAGCGCCGCTCGCTGGCTAACCACAAAATCCCAATGCGCTGCTCTTTTCCGACGTGCCAACTGCTCCCCAAACCGACCGAATTGCGCCTTCTTTATCTTTAATTGTAACATGTCGGGCGCTTTTGTTCAATCAAATCATCCGCATAGGGTGAGCGTCAGATTTTTGTACGGGTTCAAACAATAAAAACGGGCAACCGTGAAAACCCTGCTCCAAACCACTAAAACTATATATTAGACTGGCTGCTTTTGTCGTCCATTGCAACCCTACTGGATTCTGTCAAACTCACGACTTTGCAACAGCCTTACTATTAGAGGTAATTGTGGAGAAGTTTTTAAAGGGATATGTTATAATCAAATCAACGTGGTAAAAACTGTAATGACCGACTTTTGGTTGGTCAATTAGTTGGCTACGGGGTAGCTCAATAGCTATATATAGCTCAAGCCAAACATAGGACTTAGAAACAACGATGGCCTCTCAGCGCCCACCTGAAGATAAACGTTCTCGTCGGTCGGAGCAACAAAACAGTCCCGGCCCTCCCGTTTCATCCAATTCTAACGGTGCTAAACCGCCGTCCGAAAGAACCTATCAACCACTGCCGACCTCGCGCCCTTCGGCTTCATCGTCGCGCAACCGGGGCGGCCCACCACCACCGCCCAACCAATTTTTTAGCCCTGCCAATAGTCTGGATAATAAAGAGGGTAAAAGAGAGGGTCAAAAAGAAAGTAAACCCAAACCGTCCCGCCCGCCCATTCGCATCCCCATCAAGGCTGTACTTGGCTATGGCATACTGATAGCGATAATAGCGGTTGTGTTGATCGCTTTATTTATAGCGACGCGCATTTTTAACGTGCTGGGCAGCATCTCAGTCGAGCGGCAGGATGCCAACGGTAACGTTATTTCAGGTAGCAGCGTCACCGGACGTGGGCGGGTCAATATTGTACTACTCGGTCTCGACCGCCGTCCGAACGACCAGGACGGTACGCGCAGCGATAGTATGCTCATTTTGAGTGTAGATCAGGATAACAAAACCGCCAACATGCTCTCGGTTCCGCGCGACTTGTGGGTCAAAGTCCCCGGTCACGGCAACAACCGGATCAATACGGCCTACTTCTTTGGCGACCAGGAACGCCCCAATCAGGGTGGCCCACCACTGGTTAAAGAGGCTCTGCGGCAAAACTTCGGCATCCAGATCGACTATTTTGTCGAGATAGATTTTGGAGGCTTCCGCTCCATCGTGGATGCGCTGGGTGGTATCACTATTGACGTAAAAAAGCCGTTGGTTGATAATGAATATCCAACCGAAGATTATGGGATCAAGCGTATTTATATTCCCGCCGGACTCCAGCGAATGAACGGTCAGACCGCCCTCGAATACGCCCGCAGCCGTCATTCGGATAGCGATTTGGGGCGCAACCAGCGCCAGCAAGAGGTTTTGTTAGCCGTCCGTGAGCAGGGTATCAACTTGAACCTTTTGACCAACACCAAGCTCCAAACCGCCCTTCAAGGTGCGATCAAGACCGATCTTACACCCGGCGATATGGTTGCGCTTGGTCAGATCGCGGTTGGCATGAAGCGTGAGACGATCCGCCAATTCTCGATTGACGCGAATATTACCCGTAATACCAATATCGACGGCAATGACGTACTGGTTGCCGATCAGAACGCGCTCAACCAGCTTTTGCGTCAGTTCCAAACTTCGGCCTCGCCGACAACTGCGCGTGAAACTGCCCGGATTAACATCCTAAACGGGACCTTTACCGGCGGTTTGGCGGCGCGTACCCAGAAATTTCTGGAAACCAAAGGCGTCACTATCACCGGGATCGACCAGGACCCCGATGCCGGGAAATATCCCCACACGATTATCAACGTGTACAATGGCAAACAACAAACCGCTAATGAATTGGCCGGGCTGCTTGGCATAAAAACCGACCAAATCAAAGCTAAAACTGGTGGCCCTGCCGGGATCGACATCGAGGTCATCTGTGGAGACGACCTGAAGTTGCCCGAATGAGATGGATTTAACTACTTTAACAAGGAGTATAATACATTGAGCAACCTTTACGACCCATTAGCCGTCTTGATAGAAACCCACAAAAACACCATTGCCGAGCATACCGCCCAAAGCCTGCTGGCTCTGAACATGCCTGGATATAGCGGGCAGAACGTGGCAAATATGAGTACGCGCATAGCACCCAATGTTGAAATGGTGGCCCGCTACGCCCGCAGTGGCGATCCAAGCGAATACCGCGAATATCTTGTAAAAGTGTGTGAAACTATGCTTGACCAGGGCTATCCGCTGGATAGTATGCTTACGGCAGGCAGTGTTATGTTTGAGAAAATTCACGAAATCGTTGAACAAGAGTTAGCTGGCCCTGCCAACGAAAAAGAACGTAGCCGCTATATACGCCGCCTGGAAGGGGTCAAGGGCCTGGGCCGCACGACCGCTATGACGCTGCGGGTCAGACGCGGCTTACAACATTAGATAGGACTTTCGCCTGGCACAGTCGGTTTGAGTTTATTTTTAACTCTTAGGGCTAATTTTATAGGCTCAAAGCGAAAGTCGTGATTAGATAGGATTAGAGCTTTGCCAAACCAAATTTCTGAACGGCTTGGTCAGCCGATTGACCACTTGATGATTGACCCGGCCCTACAGACCGGGCAGGCTTCGGTCGCCCTTGAATCGACCGTCATATCGCATGGGCTACCCTACCCGGCTAATTTGCAAACGGCGCTGGCCCTCGAAGCGGTCGTGCGCGAACATGGGGCAAACCCGGCGACGATAGCCTTGCTAGATGGTAAAATCCACGTAGGACTGAACCGGGCCGAGTTGGAGCGACTGGCGACCGAAAAGGGAGTAGCAAAAGTCAGTCGGCGGGATTTGCCAGTGGTGCTGGCTCGGCGGGGAACGGGCGCGACCACCGTCGCAGCTACAATGTATGCGGCCTATCTAGCCGGGCTGCACGTTTTTGGGACAGGCGGTTTGGGCGGAGTTCATCGAGGCGCGTCCACCACCTTCGATATTTCGGCAGACCTGACCGAACTGGCCCGCACGCCGGTTATTGTAGTCTGTGCCGGAGCTAAAGCGATCCTCGATCTGCCGCTCACCCTGGAATACCTCGAAACTCAGGGGGTGCCGGTGATCGGCTATGGCACGGACGAACTCCCGGCCTTTTACACCCGTCATAGTGGCCTAAAACTTGAAGCCTGGGCCGATAGCGCCGCCGAAATTGCCGAAATTGCCCGGATCAAGTGGGAGTTGGGCTTGACGGGCGGCATCGTCGTAGTAGTCCCACCCCCACCCGAAGCCGATTTACCCGCCGCCGAAATCGAACGGGCTATCACTCGCGCTCTGGCCTCCGCCGAAAAAGCCGGAGTACGCGGCAAAGCTGTCACACCCTTTTTGCTGGAAGCAGTCCGGCTCGAAACCGATGGGCGCAGTCTGGAAACCAATATTGCTTTGCTCAAGAACAATGTTTCGGTTGCTGCCGAAATTGCCAAAGCTTTTTATAAGTAATCCGAGCGTATCCCTAATTTGCTGGAAATATTTGATTAAAGAAAAGAGGCGACCCTCGTGCAAGGTCGCCTCTTCTACCTACCCCTGTGGATGATGTGGTGGATAAATTTCTATATGGGGGCTATAAGTTATAACTTAGCGCCGTTTGTTGCCCCCGCGATTGTCCTGGTTCTTGCCAGATTGCTTGCCCTGGTTGTCGTGCTGGTCGCGTCCGCCATAGATTGCCTTGAGTGCCTCAAAATCGTCCCCGAAGACCATCTCGGCCCACAGCGGCCCCATCTCGGAATAATCTTGCCAGGCTTGTTCGTAATCGTTGACGTAATCGGATATGTGTTCTGTGTTTTTCTGTGCCATCGTTCTCGCCTCTTTTGTATCAAATGGATGTTATAATTTATAAGTCCTTTTACTCCGTTAGAATGTGTCAACATTGTTGTCACGTTCTTGATTAGAATAATACCACATTCTTTTATAAATGCAATACCCAAAATCGACCAAAGAGTACTATTTACGAAAATTCGTTGAACTGGTACTTTGGGGCTAGAGTTCATGTTCTAAAAGACGATTGTGTGAGGTCTATTTGAGTTCAATTGTAGCTGAATAGACTTTCCCTAAGTTCAGTGGATGTGGAAAAGTAATCAATCTATCGTGGAATTTTTGTGGGTCTAGTAGAGTGAGAATAGTGGTAGTATAGTTGTCATGTTTTAAGCGATTTCAAGTTGTCCATTCCCTGGAAGATTCGCATCCAAATAAAAACTATTCTCAACTTTGGAGAGGGTAAAAGGAAGCGAAGCGCCGTTAAGTAAAACCTGCCTGGGAGTAAAACCCTCTGGCAGCAAAAGGTGGAGCCGCACAGTTTGGGTCTGAGCGCCCCCCCAGGTCAGCGCCAGGCTTTTATCGGGCCGACGTTGCCAGTTATACGCGAAATAGGCGCGGCTGGCTCCATATCGCAAGGCGACCTGGGCCGTGTTACGGTCGGTGGCGGCCCAACGTGGCGCGAGTGTGATCTGACGGTAAAGTTTGCCCGTATCGACAATCCCGGCCAGCCCTTCGGTTAGGCCGTTTAGCATGGCTGCCGACCCCCAGCCATCGGTCGGTAGGGTATCATTTGTACCCAGACCGGGGCTGCCGTCCGGGTGATACCAGAGGTAGGAACCGCCAACCCGGTCGAGCAATTGCCAGTATCGCCGCAAAATGTCAATACCATAAGCTTCAAAGCCGTATTCAAACGCCCCTCGCGCCAGTTCACCGCCCACCAACGGCATTATCCCGCCGTTGACATATTCGCCGACCGGCCCAAAACCGAGCGGGAAGGGCGGGTCGATGCTGTACCATTCGGCGAAAATCCGCCCGCCGTTTTGCACGCGACGGGCCTGATAAGTCCGTAGCAGGCTGGCAGCTTGAGCCTGAGAAAGAGTTCCTCGGTTTAAAGCGTAAGCGTTAGATAAGCTTAACTGGGTCTTTTCGTCCACCCCAGTCGGGTCTACCGGGGTAAGGTGGATTTGGTGGGTGTAAAACTGACCGTTCCAGGCGTAACGGTTCAGGCTTTGGAGCAGCGCGTCCGCCCGGTTATCCCACAGGATCGCCGCCTGGGGCCGTCCAAAATAACGCTCGATCTGGGCCAAGCGTCGGGCCGCCTGGTATAACCCGGTACTATCGCCGTGCATGAGGCTCCAGCGCGTTTGGGGGTCGAAACTTCGCCGGATATTTAGGCCGTTGCTGCCCTGCTCAAAATCCCAGGTATCTATCGTAAAAGCTCGCTTGACCAGTCCTAGCTCTTGTGACCAGCGGCGCGGGTCGCTAAAAGTGTGTTCCAGCCCGCGTTCCAGCGCTGTCAATTGCGAACGCAGCCACTCGTCATCGCCGGTGGCTTGCCAGGCCGTCCAAACCCCTTCTACAAACAGGTATTCCCGGTCAGCCTCAACCTCAATCTGAGCCTTATAAATATCGTAGCCGGGAAAATACAGAAAATAATCGTCAAAACTGCCGTCCGGACGCTGAGTAGTACGGAAATAGTCGAGCGTGCTTTTCATGTCCGGCTCGAAAAACTTAAAGCCTTTTGACTGATGAACGTGATCGCGCAGCCAGATAAAAGGGGTATCGGGCGAACGATAGCCGCGTACCGGCCTTTTATCTTCCGGCGAATAATAGACGACCGCGTCCTTTTCCAAAAAGCCTTTGACACGCGGGTAAAGGCCATCCCAAACCGGGTCGCCGGTCTTAATACCGACTTCCGGGGCATTGACCGTAAAGCTACCCCAACGAGCCGCCACGACCAGCCCTTGTCGGTAAAAAAGCAGGCTCTGGGGGCCGGATACACCTGCCGCAAAGAAGGTCAGCGGTTTGTTTGCTTCCAGGTTATAGCGGGCGTATTGGCGATTATCCCCGTCTAACACCCGCACTTCCCCGCCAGTGTCGCTGGTAACGATCAGGGGCGCGAGTGGGCTTACGGGCTGGTTAGCGCCCTCTAACTTCAAATTGACAGAGGGTGGGTTCGCGGCCCAACGGTCGCGCAAGGCTGGGTCAAGCCGAGCGGCCAATTCGCTTCCCAACAGGCTCAACAACACTTCGTAGCGGGTTACCCGGTTTTCAGGGTGTAGCTCAAAGCGGGCGCGTTCAAAATACTGGACTACCCGCCCATTCAGGTTGTCCTCAAACTCTGGCGTGATCGGAAAGCCGAATTGGGCCAATCCACCATAGGTTTGCCAGTAGTCCAAAAAAGCCCCGCTCAGGCTAAACCCAGTTTCCCGAAAGCTAAGCTTGCCGGGTATTTTAACCGAAACCGCCTCTTCCGGGCGCGAGAAAGTGCGCCCCTCGCTTGCCAGACGCTGGCTGCCCAGCAGTCCTAGCAGCACTTCGTAGGGTGTTCCGGCCTTTTCGGGGTGTAACTCGAAGCGGTTGCGCTCGAAATATTGCACCAAATAGCCTTGCTCGTAGAATTCGGGAGTCAGAGGGTAGCCGAAGATCGCTAGACCGCCCCGGCTTTGCCAATACTGCAAGAATTTGCCTTGCAGACTGTGTCCGGTCTCGGCAAAATATATCCGATCTGGCCCGGCTACTGCCGCCACCGGGGATGGCCCAACCTGGAGAACACTCCCAACAATTACAAAAAAAAGTAGCAGGGCCAGGGCCAGCAAAGGCCGGTTTATATATTTCATTGTAGGACTTATTCTATTCTATTCTATTCTTATTCTATTTTCGATGAGATTACAGAGCAGAGACGCTCACCCACACGCCCGGCCCTTAAAGAGAAATAAAAGTCGTAAAAGTAATACTGATATTGCTAGATTGGTTATACAATATTCGCGGCTAAAATTCAAGATTTGAAGAACCTACCGCAAAATGTAGAGATACTGATCCGTTCTTTGTAGGAGCAAGCTTCTGCTTGCGATTGGAAGTAACGGCTGGGTGTTCAATCGCGAGCGGAAGCTCGCTCCTACAGAGAAGGGTTTAGCTCAATTGCGTGGTATTTTGCTATAAATGGATCGTTTTCAAGCGGGCCATTTCGACCTCGAAGCTTGTGGCAAGGGCCTGCTTTTGAGCGGCAGGCAGGAAACTATGTCGCGCTCCATTCAAGAGGATTTCATCAATAATTTCTAGCTCAAAACCGAAGACATTATTTAGCAAGGCTATTTCCTGGTTAAGAGTTGTATTGAACAAAGGCGGGTCGTCCGAATTGATCGTAAAGCTAACTCCGGCTTCGTACAGGCGACGCAAAGGATGTTGATGTAAATCAGAGTAAACCCCCAGACAAAGATTGCTGGTGGGGTTAATTTCCAGAGGAATATTGTTTTTTACCAGAAAATCGACCAACGCCAGGTCTTCGATAGCACGTACTCCGTGTCCGATCCGTTCGGCTTCCAGGGCCTTTAGAGCGCCCCAAATACTGGCGGGGCCGACCGTTTCGCCTGCGTGAGGAGTGCTGTGCAGACCAGCGACGCGGGCCTGGACAAAATTCACGGCATACCATTCCGGCGGGAAATCGACTTCTTTACCACCCAAACCAAGCGCGACCACCCCCTCATACTTACCGTCGATAGCGACCTGAGTTGTATAATCGGCCTGGGCCTGACGAATGGCCGGGTCAGGGCTAAGCCCACGACTGATGTCAAAAACCCAATTGATTTCTATGCCTAGTTCGGCCCGAACCCGGCTACGGCCTCGCGTCAGTCCGCCAAAATAAACCCGCTGCTCGATACCACGCGCATAATGACCGCTCGGTGTAAAAGTTACTTCGGCGTAGCGTACATGTTGCCGAGCCAGTTCGAGGCCCAATTCCCAGGTAATTAGCTCGTAATCCGCTTCGGTCTTGAGGCATTTTGAGATCGCAACATAAATTTCGATAAAATGGTTAAAATCACGAAAAATGAACCATTCGCGTATTTCTTCGATAGTGACGGCAGGTAATTTCACATTGTTGCGGCGGGCCAGTTCCAGCAAAGTAGCAGGCTGGATCGAGCCTTCCAGATGTAGATGGAGTTCTGCTTTGGGTGCAGCTTGCAAATAGCTTTCGAGGGACATTTTAGCTCCTTTAATTAACAAAAATATATAGGATTAATAAGATACTTTTCTTTAATGTTTGTAACTACTCAGCCGTGTCACCCTGAGCCGCAGCGAAGGGTCTAGATTCTTCGGCGGAGAGCTATCTTTGGAAAAATCCCGGTTATTCCCCGCCTCAGAATGACATGGCCTGAGTAGTTACTAATGTTTCTAACCGGCCTTTAGTTACAACCTTCAATACCCAATATTCAAATCTGGTTTTCGGCCCAAACGCTGTCCAAAAATTGAATAGGTTATGTTATTAACTTGTCGAAGTAAGGCGGTTAAAATGACCGCCAGACGGCTGGAAGTAGTACCCGGAGGTAAGAAAAATGGCTATTACAACCAATTCAAGGTTTGGCGATACCGTTGTAACTAGCAACCCTGAAATGCGTGAACAAAAACCCCAAGCATTTACGTTCCTTGCAGATAGTCTACCGTTATGAGCAAGTGCGACAGCTTGAAGAACAGTTGCGCGAGTGAGGGCTTAACCCGACCGAAATCGAATTTCACGCGGTTGGGTTCGAGAAAAATATGTGTCCCAGCACCGGCCTCGAGAACGAAAGCGGCGTTCTTTATAATCGCCGAACGGGAGTTAGCGTTTCGGTCGTTCTGGAATGGGCTTGCGAACGGAATTGCGGCCCCGACCAGTGGAAAGGCAAAGCCCAAATTGGCCTCCACACTTGCCAACCCACCTATTTCTTTGTGGGAATGGACGAGGAAACTCGCCTGACTTTGCGCTAGTTATTAGGATATTAGAATAAGCTGCTAAAATAATATGAAATGAAAAGAGCGTCGCTGCTCATCGACGCTCTCTTGAAGGAGTTTGAGAGAAGAATTTGGAGGATTTACGAATTTCTTTGTAAGCGTTTTTGTTTTTTGTTTATTTGTTTTTTTATTATTTTTAATTCGCTTACACCGATATTGTACCGGGCCACCTCCAAATCCAGAATGCGTTTTCTCACATTATCTTAGTGATCCAGCTCACATTTTTAAGCGTAACTACCCGCTCAACGAGACGTTGTAGACTGCGGCGGGCCGAGAATTGGTCGGGCGGCTTCGAGCGGAGCCTGAGCGCCGGAGGTAGCCTGCTTGATAGCACTTTGCAAGCCTAGCATCTCTTTTTGCAAATCTCGAAACTGTATATTTAGCTGCCCCAATCGCTCTTGCTCGACCCGGATAAAGCGGGTATAAGGAGCCAGCGCTTCCCGCACCCGCTCGGTCGAAACTACCAACTCGTTTTGAAATTCCTCGCGCAGTACACCATTTAATTGACCACGCAAAATCTCTAACTTGTGCCGAAATTCATACTTGGCTTTTCGACGACGGGCCGGGATAATATAAAATCCAATTCCACCCACTACCAGCGTCAGCAGTAACCCGGTAAAGTCGGCGGCGGCGCTGCTTAACAAAATTGCCAGCCCCGCCCCAATCCCAACCGCCCCGATTTCAGTCAGCATAGTCCGACCTAGAGCCGTCCGCACAATTTGGTTGAGCTTTTCGGCTTCGGCCCGTTGGTCAAAGCTTTGCATAATACTATAAGCTTGCTCCCCAACTTGCTTGAGCAAAGCCCGCCGATTGTAATTAAACTGCTCAAAGGCGTTGGGGTTCGGACGACCTATAAGCAACTCATCGTCGCCCCCGCTCTGCCGCCTCTCCCGCAAATATTCGCTAATGTCGTGCCAGATACGCTCTTCCCGCCCGGTCATCCATTCGACCATCTCCTGCACCGATTGCTCGATCCGGCGAGGTGTATCGGCAACCACCCGTTGCTCAAAATCTTGCTTGATCCGGTCGGTCTTAACCAACTCGAAAATCCTGGTTAGTTTTAGCACATCATCAAAAAAGCGGTCGCCCCGCTCGTTTAACTCGTAGAGCAAATTGTTGACCGAGGCCAGCCTGCCGTTAAAATCGCGCTGCATATCCTCCTGATAGAGGGCCAGTTGTCGCTCGATATTTTCTATAATCCGGCTATCCTGCTCCAACAAAGTCAGCCGTTCGGTGACGGCTTGCTGATAACGCCCCAATAGCCGACTAACTACCGACAAGGGGCTGAGTAATTTCAATTGAAGCCGACTGGCCTGGTCGAGTGTATTAAAAATATATTGCTCTAACGGGCCAAAGCCACTAAATTGCCATAGTTGTGCGCTTTCGGGGCCAGGCTGCAACTTAGCCTGGATTGCCATCCGCCCGGAGATCGGGAAGATAGGCGGTTCGAGACCGAGCAGTTGCCGAAAGCCATCCTGCACGAAACGGATCACTTGATAAAATTCGTCCGTATTACCCAGCAAATCCACTTTGTTGATGACTACTATGATCTTTTTACCCCAACCGCTTACTTTTTCTAAAAATTGGCGTTCGCTCTGGGTAAAAGGTCGCTCGGCGGAAGTGACAAATATAACCAGATCGCTACGAGGCACAAATTCTTCGGTCAAAATTTGGTGGCGCTCGATAACGGCGTTGGTTCCAGGCGTATCAACAATACTAATTTCACGCAAAAATCCGGCAGGGTAAAATATTTCGAGTAGCTCTGTATCTTTACTGCCGGGATGCTGAACTGGCTGCGGCCCATAACGCAAAATATTAATTTGGCTAGTAGTCGGTGTGACTCCTTCCGCCAATACTTTTTGACCCAGTAAACCGTTGATAAAACTTGATTTACCGCTATTAAATTCGCCCACTACCACCAGCAAAAAAAGCTCGTCCAACCCAATGCTAACCTTTGTCAGCAACGCACGATCTTCGGGGGCCGCCCCAAACAGTTCGACGGCCTGTTGTAATCTACCGAAAAAATCTTTTTCAGCCGCCAGTAAATCGGACTGCTGTTTGGTTAGAATTAGTTTATCTGACATTATAGCTACCTTACCTATTTTTAAAGATTTGGGTTAGGTTTCCCGATTTTAGATCAGGTTAATTTCTTTTGATTTTTAAGTTATCATGAAGCTAGAAGCAAGAGCCGTGCCGGGTAATACAGATATAAAAACAGTGAGCCAGTTTTTAACTGACTCACTGTCTGACCTAAAATAATTCTGAAGTTTTGGAGTTAGAGGGTTACTCGATAATGCTGGTAACAGCACCAGCACCGACCGTCCGTCCACCTTCCCGGATCGCAAACCGCAACCCGACCTCGATGGCGACCGGTGTGATTAGCTCCACTCCCATCTGCACGTTGTCCCCTGGCATCACCATCTCCATCCCTTCCGGAATGGTGATCGATCCCGTCACGTCCGTCGTTCGGATGTAGAACTGCGGTCGATACCCGTTGAAGAACGGGGTGTGCCGTCCCCCTTCTTCCTTCGACAAGACGTACACTTCCGCCTTCACCTTCGTGTGCGGCTTGATCGACCCGGGCTTCGCTAACACCTGGCCCCGCTGT
>JBBQWM010000102.1:0-13603 GCA_038210655.1 Chloroflexia bacterium | reverse complement strand
AGATCAATGTAACTACTCAGGTCGGGGGGGGCGCCGGGGGGGGCCCCCCCCCCACAACAAAAGAGGGGGGGCCCGAGGTGGTGGGGGCCACGGGGGCGGGGGGTGGTGTGAAAAAAAAAATATAAATTGTATTTTAAACTCCACTGCGCCCCCTTGGGGGCCACCCCTGTGGGTCGCCCAAACATTGTTTTTTGGGGCGGGGCTACCCTTGGGGGCCCCCCGACCTGAGTAGTTACATTGATCTTTATCCATGCTGAACTGGCTAATTCTTTAGCAGCCCCACTGCCCCTGCCTACAATGCCTTTTTGCTAAAAGATGGTAGCAAATTGCGTTCTACAATATGGAACAGCGTTCCGTAAGAGATGATACAGAAAAGCGCGGCTATTGTCAATCATCTTCACGGATTGATAACGGCCTCGGTAAACCAAAAACGTTACTTTTTTCCTGTCTTTGAGACTTTCACTAGCTTTGGGTTGCTGCTATACTATGTCTAAGGAGGGACAGGAAACTATGTCTAAAGCTAATAATATCTGCCAAAGTTGCGGGTTGCTATTATCGAAAGACCTGGAAGGTGGCGGTACAAATTCCGACGGTAGCCGGAGCGAGGAATATTGCAGTGATTGCTTTCAATACGGCAATTTTACCGAGCCGTGGCTGAGTGCCGAGCAGGTTAAGGCCCGTCTTAAGGGTCGTCTAACTGGAAAGGGAATGCCGGGGATGATCGCAAACATTTTTACGCCCGATGTATCAAGGTTAAGACGTTGGGAAAACAGTAATCATCAGTTCCAAAACTAGCCCTCAACCCTGCTGCCAACCGAACTTGCCGCCCTATACTTTATAACATCCCAACGTTATTTTTAACTGATCTTTGCTTTGCCGCTAAGAGCAGCTTTCTTGCACCTTCTGACCCTGATAAGCTGGAAACCGAACCGCTAGGAGCCGCCCTTCGTACCCGGCAAGGTAGCAAACCTCTTTTCGTTTCGGTTGGACATAAAATAGATTTATCGATAGCCATCGAGGTAGTTACAAAATGCTTGCGAGGTTATCGGCTACCAGAACCGACTCGGCTGGCGGATAAATTGGCTGGAGCGAGCCTGTAAAACACCTCTGACTGATCTAATTTCGGCCTGAGCAAGGCGAGATAAAAGCCTCTCCTAAAAATCCAGGTAAATAAAGGTAAAAAAAGAGTGAATAAAGGGATGTCGGATAGCGCGTAATGTGCTATAATCGGCACAATTAAAGCTGCGCTGATCGCCGAAGTAAAGTGTGGCGAGGACAAAGATGTCAAATTCCAAGCAGTAGGCGATAGATGAAGGATTTGATAGCTAAGAACCAGGTCGGGTAAGGTTTTCCAACCTAGTTAGGTTGGGTGCGTGTGCGCCGTCCTAGCCCGTTCTGGCCCTGCATTAACAGGGGAGAGGAAGTACTTTGGAGAAAATATTTAAACGCATCCCCAAAGGTACGGCTGACCGAGAAAAAGAAAAACAAGCCGAAACGAACAACGCTGCTCCACCGCCCCCTACCACCGACAGCCAACCCAAAGACTCCAGGCCAGCGACCGATGGCCCGGCTCCTAAATTTGCCTGGAGTATCAAATCTCAGGATGATAGTAAGACCAAGAACCAACCCATCGTCCCCAAAGAGATTCCGGATGGACTGTGGATAAAATGTGTCCACTGCAAAGAACTGCTCTATAGCAAAGAACTGGAAAATAACAAAAAAGTCTGCCACAAGTGCGGCTACCATTTTCGGCTGGGAGCCTGGGAGAGGCTAGGATTGCTTCTGGATGAAGGTAGCTTTGTCGAGATCAACCGCAGGTTGGTTACGTCCGACCCGCTAGAATTTACCAGTCTAGCCGAACCCCCCTACCACCTGAAGGCGGTCGAAAGTCGCCAGAAAACCGGCCTAAACGAAGCCATTATCACCGGAACCGGCACGCTCGAAAATATAGCGGTGGCGGTTGCCATTTGTGATTTCTCCTATCAGGGTGGCTCAATGGGCAGCGTTTTTGGCGAAAAGCTGGTGCGCTTGGTGGAAGAAGCAATGGCGCGACGGTTGCCGCTCTTCACAGTCTCGGCCAGTGGTGGAGCGCGGATGCACGAAGGGATGTTCTCCTTGATGCAGATGGCGAAAACGACGGCGGCCCTGGCGCGGCTGAGCGAAGCCGGTTTGCCCCATATCTCGCTACTGACCGACCCTTGCACCGGCGGTGTAATCGCCAGCTATGCCTCAGTTGCCGATGTAATGCTGGCTGAACCAGGAGCCTTGCTGGGCTTTGCTGGGCCACGAGTAATCGAGCAGATTACCAAGCAAAAGCTGCCGCCCGGTTTCCAGACTGCCGAATTTTTGCTCGACCACGGCATGATCGATCAGGTAGTGCCACGCAAAGAATTACGCGCAACTTTGCTAAATTTGTTAAGTTTTTATCAATTGGCGGTAAGTCGGTCGGCTGCTATCAATCCAACTTTCCTGATCTCCGAGCTAGAGCGCGAGGTAAGCTATGCCGGATAAAGAGCGCAAGCCGAACCAGAAAGAGCGCGAACGGGACAAAGACAAAGACAAGGACGCAAAAATCTCGCCAACCTGGGAACGGGTTTTGTTAGCGCGTCATATCTCCCGTCCTCACGCGCTTGATTTTATCAATCTGTTGACCGAAGATTTTGTAGAACTGCATGGCGACCGCCGCTTTGGGGACGATGCGGCCCTGGTGGGTGGGCTGGCCCGGTTTGAGGGTCGGGCGGTGCTGGTTTTGGGCCATCAGAAAGGGCGCGACACCAAAGAAAACCTCTACCGTAATTTCGGGATGCCTCGCGCCGAAGGCTATCGCAAGGCCCTACGCTTGATGCAGCACGCCGCCAAGTTCAAGTTGCCGATTTTGGCCTTCATCGACACCCCTGGCGCATTTCCCGGTAAAGAGAGCGAAGAACGCGGTATGGCAATGGCGATTGCCGAAAACTTGATGGTAATGAGCCGCTTGCCGGTTCCGATCATCGCCCTGGTAACGGGTGAGGGCGGTAGTGGTGGAGCGCTGGCGATCAGCGTCGCCGACCGCTTGCTCATGCTCGAAAACGCAGTTTACAGCGTCGCCAGCCCGGAAGCCAGTGCCGCTATTTTGTGGCGGGATGCTTCGCAAGCCCCGGCAGCCGCCCAGGCCATGAAGATTACGGCCCCCGATCTATTCGAGTTCGGCATTATTGATGGGGTCGTGCCGGAACCCGCCGGAGGCGCTCACCTTGACCCGACCACCCTGATGGCGACCGTCCGAAAAACGCTGGCAGACGACCTGACCGAACTGGAAGAACGTTATGTCCAGCGGGGTGAGCCGGGCATCCAGGCTATGCTCGAAGCGCGTTACCAAAAATATCGCAATATCGGGCGGTGGGTCGAGCTTTCGGAGGAAAACCTGGGCATCAACCAGTTGACCACTATTTTATAAAACGTCGGCCCCTTGTTGGACATTGCTCCGCCAATGGACGGTCTGGGGCTAGTATATGGGCGGAGCCATATCCAACAAAATACTCCGGCGGCGTTGTAAGACATTGCTCTGTCAATGGATAATTCCCCTCTTTTTCGCAGAGCTCTCATTTCTTCTTACCTCATCGACTTATTAAAACTGCAAATAATAAGCCGAAACAGCAAACTGGTCGCGCTAAAAGAGTAGAATAATAGCTATTCAGGCTATGGTATTGTGAGGCCCGCAAAATCTAGTTGGGGATAGACGTTGACATTCGGCAAGGGCTATTGTACCATACAAAAAATGAAATGGCGTTCCTTATTATGGAACGCCATTGATGTCGCCATAACCTTCTTTCAAACTAGCAAACACCAAAAGTAACTGTATGAGCCTGGATTTCTCATTAGATCGAGTTGGACATAGGTTGGGACAACTTTAACAGGTTGGAAGTCAAGTTTTAGTGAGGAGAAGAAGCGTGAGGAAAAAAGGAGTAAGCAAGATCGGGCAATGGTTGGGGTTGGCCCTGATTGGGCTAGTGATTGCTGGGATGCTGGCGGCTTGTGGCGATAATACGGCTACTTCCGCTCCCTCGACTACAGCAGTAGCAACCACCTCAGCCGCAACCACAGTGGCAACCACTGCTGCCGCAACCACTGCTGCCGCCACTACCGCATCTGCGACCACCGCATCCGTAACGACTGCGGCATCTGCAACTAGCGCAGTGGCAGCTACAACCAGCGGCGCGGCGGTGGCTGGTAAACAGCTTATAGTGGGCCTGAGCCGGATACCGGCCTCGCTCGACCCAGTATCGGGTTTGTCGGGTCAAACCCCGGAAGCCTTCTCCTATCTATCCTACAATGATACGATTACCAGCATCGCGGACGGCAAGGTTGCACCCAGTCTGGCAATTAGCTGGAAGCAGACCGACCCGCTGAACTGGGAGTTTAAATTACGACCGGGTGTAACCTTCTCCAACGGCGAAAAATTCGACTCGGCGGCAATGCTATATGCCTTTGATACCTATATCAAAAAGCAGCCAAGACCACCGCAGCGGCTTGTAACGGTGGATAGTTGGGCCGCGCCCGACGCTAACACCTTCACGATCAAGACCAAGACCCCTGACCCGGTGTTAGCTGGAAAACTCTCGCAGATTTTTGTAATGCCGCCCAAGTATCACGCCGAAAGCGGCAAGGACTTTGCGACCAAGCCGGTTGGAACCGGCCCTTATGTCGTGACCACCTACGAACGTGACAAGCAAATTGTCTTTAAGGCGCGGGCCGATAGCTGGCGGGGCGTTCCCAAAAATAGCGATCTGGTTATCAAGGCTATTCCGGCCCCCACTAGCCGGGCGGCAGCCCTCCAAACCGGCGAGGTCGATTTGATCCAGATCGAAACCAAAGACCAATACGACAGTCTGGTTAGCAAGGGTTTTAAGGGCGTGAATACCGTTATCGGCACGACCACCGTCATCTTTTTGGAGACGACCAAAGGTGGGCCACTGGCTGATAAGCGGGTACGTCAGGCTTTGAATTACGCCATAGACCGCAAAACTATCGTCGAAGGGTTGTTCGGCGATGTAACCAAGCCTGCCGGTCAGGTACTTGGCACCAGCGCTTTTGGTTATGACCCGCAGGTAAGCGGCTACACTTACGACCCGGACAAAGCCAAAAAACTCCTGCAAGAGGCCGGAATAAAAGATGGCGATCTGAACTTGAAAATTACTTTTAGTATCACCGGGGCGGGGCGCAAAGAAACGGTCGAATTGGTACAGCAATACCTGGGCAAAGTTGGAGTCAAGGTAGAACCAAATCCTTTGGACGGCGCAACCTTCTTTGATAAGTCAGCCAAAGGCGAACTTGGTGCATCCCCCTTGAGCGTGGTGTTTTATCTTCCGGCCCCGGATGGCGATCTGGCAATGGAAAGCTTTGTGGCTGCCGGGGGGATTACGCGCTACAAGAACGATGACCTAGAAAAACTCTTTGCCACTGAGCGCAGCGAGATCGATCCGGTCAAGCGCGAGAAGATTTTGCAGCAGATGACCAAAGTTCTGGACGACGATGCGGCCTGTATCCCCATCAGCTACGGCTTCGATTTGTGGGTACACTCGACCAAAATAAGCGGCTTCAAGGCCCAGACCAGTTCGCTTAATTACTTCGACCCAGTGGTCAAACAATAGAGGGATTTGGGATTTACGATTGTAACTACTCACACCGGGCGACCACATAGGGTCGCACCCTACAACCGATTTCGGGTAGGGGCGACCCTGTGTGGTCGCCCAAAATGGGTAAGCTGAGTAGTTACTTACGATTTACGATTTACGCTACTCGTGCCAGGTCTCATACCAAGTCCTGCTAAGTAGTAAACTCATGTCACCCTGAACGAAGTGAAGGGTCTCGGTTCGTGGGCTAGAGCCAGGTACAGGAAAAAGATTCTTCACTTCGTTCAGAATGACATCTACCCAACCGGACTTGGTATCACCTCTTGGAGTTGAACAGTTACAATCGTAAATCGTAAATCAAATAACAGAACACTATTCCTTGTAGTGGGACAAACTATGACAATAAACAGTGAGCCTGGGGTAAAAGTTTTCGAGCGGGTGGCTGATTTGCTGGAAGTGCTGGGCAACGGTACGACCGAGATGGGTATTACCGATCTCGGCAAAGAGCTTGGCCTGGGTAAGAGTACGGTACATCGGCTCTTGACCAGTATGGAAAAGCGGGGCTATGTCCAGCAAAACCAGGTCAATAAAAAATACCAGCTAGGCCCGACCGTAATGCGGTTGGGTCTGGTTAAGTTGCGCCAGCTAGAAGTACGTGAATTAGCCTTGCCCTGGCTTGAACAGTTGCGGGATGCCACCAACGAAACGACTACTTTTAGCCTAAAGGTCAACCGGGAGCGGATTTATATTCTCCAGGTCGAAAGCCACCAGGAAATCCGCCAAACGATTGAACTCGGTCGGGCTTACCCGCTTTATTTTGGGGCAACCGGTAAGGCGCTTCTGGCTTTTCTGCCCGCCGAGGAACAGAGCGTTATATTGGGGCAGGCCCAGACCGATCTTGCCAAACGAGGTCGGGCTTTGCGGGAGTTGCAAGAAGAATTGGCCCTAATCGTCCGCAACGGCTACGCTACCAGCCGAGGCGAACGCACCCCAGATGCCGCTTCGGTCGCCGCCCCAGTCTTTGATTACAACCAGCATGTAATCGGCGCGATGAGTGTAGCCGGGCCGATCTCCCGCTTCACCCCCGAAAAGCAAGCCGCCTGCGCCCTCCGCCTCCTCGAATGTAGCACCGGTCTCTCACACCAACTAGGGGGGAAGGGATGAGGGATGAATAGGATTTACGATTTACGATTTAAGATTTACGATAGTAACTACACAGCCTCATCTTTTGGGCGACCAGATAGGGTCGCCCCTACCAAAATCTGTTGTAGGGTGCGACCCTATGTGGTCGACCGGCCTGAGTAGTTACTTACGATTTACAATTTACAATTTACGATTTACGATTGTCGGAACGGATGTTATATTCTGCCTTCTGCATTCTGACTTCTGCATTTCTTCATCCCTCATCCCTCATCCTTCATCCTTTCCCCCTCGTCCTTTCCCTCTCATCTTCGCCATACGGTTGGCGGTTAGAGCGGCGGTTGCGCCTGCGCCTACGCCATTGTCGATATTGACGACAGTCAGGCCGGGGGCGCAAGTTTGGAGCATAGTGAGCAGGGCGGCTACCCCTTTGCCGCCCATGCCGTACCCAACCGAAGTCGGTAGGCCAATCACCGGCACACTAACAAGTCCCGCTATGACCGAAGGCAAGGCCCCATCCATCCCTGCTGCCACGATAATAACGTCGGTATCCTCGTCTAGGAGCCGTTGGAGCGGCTTGAATAGGCGGTGTAGTCCGGCTACCCCTACATCATAGATCGTGGTAATGCTGCAACCCATTTCCCGCGCCACGACCGCCGCTTCTTCGGCGATTGGTACATCACTGGTTCCAGCCGTAATTACCCCGATCTTACCGCCGGTTTGAGGTCGGGAAACCCCCTCCCGCCGTAAGACCAGCATACCACTGCTGGAATATTCTTCGAGCGTAACCGGTAGCGTCCGGCCCTCATATTCGACGCTGGTCAGATCGGCCCGTACCAGGACGGTCAGTTCGGGTTGCGCTCGGCTAATCAGCGCCCGACCTGGCCCACCGGGTTCGCTTAGAAAGCGCCGAGCGATTAGCAGGCTATCGGCAGGGGTTTTGCGTTCGGCATAGATAATTTCGGGAACGCCTTTGCGCTCCTCACGTCGCAAGTCGAGCCGCGCCCGACCTTCACTTACCAACGTTTCAGGGCCACTATCGGTCAACAGCAACGATTCGCCCAGATCTTCAAACAGATTCATTTTTGTGCTAATTCCTCATCAAATTATTATCCAAAGAGATTTCTAAACCTCAGCGTATGAATTATACTACAAGCGACAAAAGACATGTAACATTGCCGGAGGTAGCGTCGTTTAACATGATAGCGTACCTGGATCAGTCCGACAGTTTTAAAAGACCTGGCAGGCGATAGTAAAATTTTATGGCAATCAAGAAACTCGATCAATATATTGTAGAGCGAGCGCGACAGGGCGATCACGAAGCTTTCTCTGCTATCTTCGAGGAATATGGCAGGCCGATAGCGGGCTACCTCTATCGGTTGCTGGGCGACCGGGAGGCGGCGGGCGATCTATCGCAGGAGACTTTCCTGAAGGCGTACCGGGGCCTGATGAAGCTGCCGCCGAGCGAGATCGGCCCGGACTTTAACCTTTCGGCCTGGCTTTTTACTATCGCGCATCACAACGCGATGGACTATTTGCGGCGCAATAAACGGCGCGGGTCGCCAGTAGTCGCTTTTAGTTGGCTGGATGTCGGACGGTTCCGTACCGGAAGCGGGGCAGTCTTGGTCGAGGAACGTAGCGCCGAAAGTGCGACCGGCGGCTATTGCGAGGCAGGCGAGGAAAACCTGGCCGAGCAGGTCGCATTGGGTGATGTGGTCGGGCGTGTGCTGGGCCGGTTGGCGAAGGAACACGCTGCCTGCCTGATTTTACACTATCATCAAGGTTTTTCTTATGCAGAAGCCGCGAAAATTCTGGGGCTACCCCTGACGACTTTCAAGATGCGGCTTTACCGGGCGCGGCAAGCTTTCCAACAGGCTTATCAGCACGAGACTGCCGAGGCAAGTGGCGATTATAAAGCGGAAGAGAGCGATAGTTTTACCAGTAGAGACGGTGGTGATTGGGATGCAAGATAGATGGGGAGGACGCAGCGCGGCGGGTACTCTGGATAACGTCGGCTGCGGTAACGAACGAGCGCAAATGGCGATTTCCAGCTACCTGGATGGAGAAGCCGATCCTGCGGAACGAGCGATGGCTGAATGGCATCTGGCGGAGTGCCGAGCCTGTAATGGTCTACTGGCAAGTTGGGGACAGGCGACTGGCCTTGTACGCCAAACTGCCCACGATGTCGAACTTGAGCGGATCGCACGGGCGATTGCCGACCAGACGCGAAACTGGCTGGCGGTCGAATTGCAGCCAGAGCGCCCGGTACTAAAACGCTCCCAGCGTAGTCCTGGTTTGGCGTTGGGTGGAATAGCGGCGGCTTTTGCCGTGCTAGTGGCGATCTTGGGTGTATGCTTTTCGACCGCTTTTCCAGGCTCCGATTTGCGGTCGGCTCCGGCAGCCTCAACCGCCACCTTGCCTGCTACGGTCGCGGTCGTCAGCCCTGTGACGGTAAATAACCTCTCAACTCAGCTTCCGGCGACCCCTTCGGTTGCTCGGTCAAGCCTAAGTCTCAGCTATGCCAATACCAAAGCTTATAACGAACCAGCTAAAGCTGAATTACCCAGCTTAAAAACTACTCCGGTTCTAAATCAATATAGCGGGGTCTTTTCGATCACGCCGGGAGTGGTTCCAGCTACCCAGGCCGCCGAACGAGACTAATCTTCTAAATAAAAGAGAGCAATTCCCGCCAATCGGAATTGCTCTCTTTTATTTTATTGCTCGAATCCAAATCTCCAGATGTAGCTTTCAGCCGTCGTTTTTAGCCGACATCTGAGGGGCTGACAGCCGATACCCTTACATTACATTTCGGCGTGCAAGTCGCGCAACTTATCACAAACGGCTTCGTATTGATGCAAAAGCTGAATCCAGTAATCTTCCCAGCTTGTAACATCTTTACCCTGACCGCGAGCTTCTTCGATTTTGGCGGCTCCGACATCCAACCGCTCGACGTATTCATCGCGCTTTTCGGATAGTTTTGCAATTAGCTGGACTTTTTCCTGGTGGCGAGCTTCGGCTTCACGAGCAGCTTTGGCTCTGGCGACCGGGCTTTCGGTCTCAAAATCCAGTTCTTCAACTTCAGCAGTCAGCATTTCCGGTTCCAATTTGCGGGCGGTCGCCTCCCGGCTGACGGCAGGTACTACCGGCCTGGCCGTTTGGCGGCGGCTACCGGTTGACTGACGGGCGGTCATTTTTTGGTCATTCATTGACATCGCCATTTGAATTACTCCTTACTTGTGGCGGTTCAATCCGCCTTACTCTCTCTTAACGCCTGGGGGCCGTCGCCCTATTAGTATATCTTCACTAACTCGATTTTGTGCCACTTTGGGTAGGCTTTGTAAGAAAAAAAGTTCGGTTAGCTTATTTGACCTAACGCTTTTATGTTCTGATTATAGCTCAACCTAGCTTTGCTGTCAATCGTTTTTTTAAATTACGGGGCTTTGCAAACTAGCGGGAATAACAAAAGCGGTTGACCTGGAAAACCAGTCAACCGCCATTTTCTATTTCATCTTGTAACTACACAGTTGTGTCACCCTGAGCCGCAGCGAAGGGTCTAGATTCTTCGGCGGGAGACTATCTTTGGCAAAATTCAGGCAATCCCCCGCCTCAGAATGACATAGCCTGAGTAGTTACTTCATCTTTAAGAAGAGTGCTTTGCTAATCGACGATCCGGGCGTTAAAAAGTTGGGCCGCCCGGCGTGTGCGCTCGTCGTCTTTGGAAGCCGATTTCGAGCCGTTAGTAGCTTCGGCTGGCCGGGCGCTACTGGCTTCGGCGGACTGATCGAGACACTTGATCGTCACTACCTGCCCGAAGATACTGGCAAAATCGTCTTCCATGAGCCGGATACATTCAATATCCTGGCTAATCTTTTTGTAATGAAAGTTGTAGTTGAACGCCAACATGATCCGGTTGCCCTTGATTTCGACCGGGTTGGCCTCTTTGAGGATTGCGGCAGTCGTTTTACCTTTTTTGGCCTCGATATTTTTCTGAACCTGTTTCCAGGCTTGTAATACGGCGGGTAGTTCGAGGGCCGCTTTTTCCTCGCCGTCGGTACTTTGGGCCGCCACTGGCTGAGTTTCGGCAGGTGGTTGGGCAGTTTCTTTAGTTTTCGGTTCAGTTCCGTTTGAAGTCGGAACCGACGGTTGAGCGACGGTACGGGCCGGTTGAGCGACTGCTGGTCGCGGTTGGCTGACGGGGGCGGGCGCACTTTGTTCTCGGAGCGCTGCCGGACGTGGAGCGGCGCTTTGCTCCCGGACGGGCGCAACTGCCGGGGCCGCAGGCCGCAACAAACACTCCATCAGGGCGATTTCGAGCGGCAACTGACCGTAAGGCGAAACCTTGAGGTTGTAATCCACCCCGCTAAAAACCTTCAAGAAATTGACAATCGCGCCGAGTTCCATTCTTGCGGCCTGTTCTTGCAAACGCTCCTGGGCTTCGGCAGTCATATCAGCCAGTTCGCGGCTGTGCGGGTTGACCTTGAGCAGCATCAAATTACGCAAGTGTTCGACCAACTCGCGGTTGAACCGTTTTAAGTCGGTTCCAGCCTGCATCAAGCGATTGATCTGCTCCAAACCGCTTGCAATATCGCCTTCCGCCAGGGCATCGGCAAAGTCCGCCACCGCCTCGATATTCATTACGCCCAGCATGAGCCGCACCGCTTCGAGGGTGATCGTGCCGCCACTAAAGACGATTAGCTGATCGAGCAACGAAAGGGCATCCCGTAGCGAACCGGTCGCCTGTCGTGCGACCATTTCCAGCGCCGCAGTTTCCACCGGGATATTTTCTTCGCCACAAATAAAAGCCAGCCGAGCGACAATCTGGTCGAGGCTGATCCGCTGAAAATCAAAACGCTGGCAACGCGAGACAACCGTTGCCGGGATGTCCTGTGGGTCGGTCGTCGCCAGCACAAACACGGCGTGCGGGGGCGGTTCTTCCAGGGTCTTGAGCAAAGCGTTAAAAGCCGCCTCGGTCATCATGTGAGCTTCGTCGATGATATAAACTTTCTTTCGGAGAAAAGAAGGTTGGAAGTTGATCTTATCGCGCAACTCACGTACTTCGTCGATACCCCGGTTGCTGGCGGCATCGATCTCGATCAGATCAAGGGCGCGGGCTTCGGTAATCGAGCGGCAGGCTTCGCACTTATCACAAGGCCGCGCTTTGGGGTCAGGATTAAGACAGTTGATCGCTTTTGCCAGTAGCCGCCCGGTAGAGGTCTTGCCCGTCCCACGTGGCCCGCAAAATAAATAGGCGTGACCGACCCTTCCGGCAGTAATCGCATTTTGAAGGGTGCGTGTGATGGCATCTTGCCCTACCAGTTCATCAAAAGTCTGAGAGCGCCATTTGCGGTAGAGCATCTGGGAGCGCTGTCCGGCTGGAATAATCTCGGCGGTTGGCGCAGATTGGCTTGCGCCCGGTCGCGCCCCGGTTTTCTCGTTTTGAGTGGTCATCTAAAATCCCCGTTGTTTGTCGGTTGGTAACGGTTTTTCTTTCTTATCTGTGATGGTCATTATACAGCAAAACCGGCAAGCTGTCAGTGGTCGGCTCTTGAATAGGGTTCCGTCCATTGGCAAAGCAATGTCTAACAAAATACTAAGTGAGCGTAAAGAATTAACTTCCCGGTTTGGGTAGGAGCGAGCGTAGGCTGGCCTTGCGCTCGCGATTGAAAATCGAGCCTAATTTTCGCCCTTATCGCGACCAGAAGGTCGCTCCTACCAGCATCTTAATTCTTAACAGCTCCTAAGGGACTGGAATGTTTTATTGTTTTTAGGTCCCTTATACAAGGGGGCTGCCTTTGGACGGCAGCCCCCTTCGCTTAACAAACGAATTCTACATCAAGTTGCTAGCGTTCAACTTGTGGGTACACCATGGCGATTCCATGCAGGTAGGTAAGCGCAATCCCCTCGGAACCGTGACCTTCACCGGCATAGATTTCGCTGCTAACCGTCAAACCAGGGTAGTTGCCCTGCTCTAAGAAGGCAACAAATTGCTGAAAGTTAGGAATGTCATCCTCCTCCAACTGGCCTACTGAAAGGTAAAGCTGAATCGGATTGCTGGGATTGTGCGTGGCCAACTGCGCGTCGTGTTGAATCCAATAATTATACGTGTCTTTCAGAATAGCGCTGCCGGAGATATAGCGCTGAAAGGCATCCGGCTGCTGGAACAACGCATAGAGCACAAAGAAGCCACCCGACGAATAGCCTTGCAGGCAGCGATCCGAGGGAATGGTGCGATAGTTTGCATTAATAAAAGGGATCATCTCCTGCGTAAGGGCATCTAAAAAGAGGTGCGACACACTCTCGCTAGAGGCGCCGGGTACCCCGGGAATGTCAAAATCAAGGTCTCGTAACGCACCGAATTCATCAGCGGTTTCCATGTCATAGCCAATGCCGACAATGATAAGCTCAGGTACTTTCCTGAACCAATTGCTAAAGCGCGTCAACCCAGCCGCCACACCAAAGTTGAAATCACCGTCTAACACATAAATCACGGGATACGCCTGTGTAGATGTCTTGTAACTGTCCGGAAGAGCGACGGACAGGTGATATTCCCGACCACGGATAGTAGAGAAGAGCGTTCGCTCTTCCGTGCCGAACAAGGCTGCCCGTGGGTACTGTTCACTCATATACGCCTCCTTAAATTTGTCATGCCGCCGAGATTCTGTTGGTCTTGGCTCCTTCGACACGGTCATGAGCAGGAAGCGTGCCAGACTGGTTCTGACCGGCTTTTGCTGAAAAGGCCGGACAATCGTTAAATCGGCCAGCTCCATTTTGGGAGCTAGGCGGCGGCTAAGATGCGCGTTCGCAACAATTTAAACTTTGCCCGACCGTACATCTGTCTCTTAATATTTTTG
>JBBQWM010000101.1:0-13751 GCA_038210655.1 Chloroflexia bacterium | reverse complement strand
AAGCCAATCGAGGACAGCCATCAGATAGCGGATTAAGGATGAGTGAGGGTCGCTTTCAGTCACTTTTTCTTCCTCAAGGAATAAGAGAAACTCGGCATAGCCGGGCCATTCTTCGAGCCTTTTCAAGTCCTGGGTTGACATGTGATGTTACCTCCTGCCCCTGTGTTATAGCATATTTAGCGGCTTGAAGCAATCAAGTTTCCTCTCAAGAATTGACACTCAAAGAGGCCGTGCTATACTCTGGGAACCTAAACTGTTATTGAAGAATTTATCCGAAAAAATCAAGATTTGGTGGTCAAACAAAGCTAGAAGCGAGGAACCCTTTATGAGCGACCGGGCTGAGAAAGAGGCGGCAGAGATTGAGCCGGAAACCGTCCAAACCGAGGAGGAAGAGGAGGCCGAAGAAGCGCTTGAGTTAGAAGAACTCGAAAAGATCGAGGCGGCAGGCCCCCTGCCAGGCGAGACCCGCGAAACCTTCGCCCAGCGTTTACACGAGGCCCAGGTCGCCCGCCACAAGCAGCGCCGCGCCAATAAGCAAAAGCGGACTACTAAAGGGCTGGTCATCGTCAATACTGGCAACGGGAAGGGCAAGACGACCGCCGCGCTGGGGGTTCTCTTTCGGGCCTGGGGACGGGGTATGCGGGTTTGTATGCTCTCGTTTATCAAGGCGACCACTTCCAATTATGGCGAGGAACGGGCCGCAAAACGTTTGGGGATCGAGATGATCCCGATGGGCGACGGCTTTACCTGGACTTCTGAGGATATTGAAAAGGACAAGGCGATGGCCCGCCAGTGTTGGGAGCTTTGCAAGGAGAAGATCGCTTCGGGTGAATACGACATTGTTATACTGGACGAGATGACCTATACCTTTAGCTATGGCTGGCTGGACGCAAACGAGGTGATCGAGTTCTTGAAGCAGCGTCCGGAGGGGATGCACGTTGTTATCACCGGGCGCAACGCCGTACCTGAACTGATCGAATATGCTGACCTTGTGACCGAAATGACCGAGGTCAAGCACCCTTACCGCCAGGGTATCCAGGCTCAAAAAGGGATTGAGTTTTAAAGATCATTAGGACAAATTCCCGGCAGTTTGCGGGTAGAAGGAGTAAGGCTTATGATCTTAGCGCCTCACGAAACCGAACGTTTTTACCGTATCTGGACTCCTCTGCTTCAGTTTGTTAACCAGAAACGAAAGCTGGTGGCTCCCTTTAGTACAACTTCCGTACCGGGCAAGATTACAATCCCGCTCCCCGATGCTGTAAAGCTGCGTGACGCTCTGTGGGAAGACGACGCATTACGTGAAGCGTTTATTGCTGAAAATCCGGCTGAGTTATCGGGCGAGGATTTAGGGTTGGTAGCAAGCTGGCAATATCGGGTGGCCGGAAATTTCTTTATTTTTAAGCACCTCAAAAAGCATTCGATATTCCTCGACGATAGCTCACCCGCGACGGCTTACACAGTGGTCGGGTTGGTCAGCCCGATTGAAGATATTGTTGGCCCCTACCTGCCGATTATGGTACAGACTGTTTTGCTGCCTTTTGAGAACCAGATCATCTATGATAGCCTGATGGCTCCCTACTCGGTCACGTTTGGTGGCGGGATTCGGAGCAGCCTGAAAGATGCCTACCGGGATGCCCAGGAACGGGGTAACGTCCTAACCAGCCTACTCCCCGAATATGATGCAGACGACCCTGATAAAGCCCGCCAAGACCTGACGGCCCGCAACGATAAGCTACTAAAGATTTTTCAAAAGCATCTGGCGACAAGTGGCTTGAGCCTCAAAATGATCGAGCAACATTCCGGGCAGTTGGCTCTTTTTGCCAAAAATTACATGCTGGCCCAGGAACCACCGCTCGGTCTGCTGGACATTAGCAGCGACGACCTGAAAGCTTACCTGAACACTCCTGCCAATAAAGCCAACCCGGTTAGCTTCAAGCGGTTTGTCCGCTTCCTGTATGAGACCGAACGGATAGACCCAGACACCGCCGCCAAAATGAACGACTTCTTGAAGAGCGTAAAAGGGTAAACCGGGTCAGGGAGCGTTCGAGACCTGGTTGCCCAGGCCGAAGTGAAGGCTCGCGCCCGGCCCGATTTTGAGGCCCGGCCCGCCGTTGGGTAGGCCGGGATTGCCGCCGCTTTTGTAGCCAAAAAGATTATAGTAGAACCAGATATTAGAGTTGGGGCCGACCGCCCAGACCCCGCCCTGCCGGTTGCCGCTAATCAGATTTCCGGCGGTCGGGTCGGCGAGCTTGCCAAAGGTGATGTCGGTGGCTCCCGCCAGCAGTTTTACCCCAAATTGGTTGGGAGCCGGGAGATTGCCATCCAGACTGCCGAGCCAGTTGCATTGCAGGTTATTATTCGAGCCACTAATTTCAAGCCCGCTTCCACCAAAGCCACCAATTGCCAGCCCTTTTATCAGGCTATTTTGCGATAGGCTCAAGCCCGGCGCATTGGGATATGTCGGAGCAAGGTAGGTTCCATCCAGCCGTACCGAGGGAGCATTAGTGGTCGAGACCAAACACCATGCCATTAAAGACACGCCCGGATTGACCGGCGGCAAGGGCTGGCGCGGATAGATCGTGCTGTTGACGGGCAGTTTGGTCAGGTAGAGATTGCCGGAAGTAACCGAAGTAAGGGCCTTGCGGAAGCTGTTGTTACAGTTTGTGACGGTGTTGTCGGTCGTGTCGGTTACAAAGTTGAGCGGGAGCGCACAATCGACCGCGCCCTGAGTCGCCAGGGCAAAGGGTTGCGCCCCACGCGGCACGTTAAAACCGTGAACACGGACTTTCCAGGTTCCGACCGCCGGGCTTTGAATTGTAACCCCTTCGACATTGTTGAGCGAGTCCGAGAAACCACCAGCAGTTGAGTATTGACCGCTAAAGTTGTTGCCCTTATATTCGGTTCCGTCCGGCGCGGTCAAATAGAGATCGAGATCGTTGACGAGTTGACGGGTGGCCCCGACAAAACCGGGCGCATCGGTCCAGGCCAGCGAGAGTTTGAGCGGCTTGGAGCTATCACTGACATCGTAGGTGTAATAGGCACTTTCGCCCGTATAAAGCCCTTGCAGGTTATCGGCGTAAGCCAGTTTGACCCCGGCGGGCGGCTGAATTACGCTTTGCAGCAAAATCCGGCCCCAACCCTGGTTGTTGCTGGGCAGATTGCCGCCGACACCGCCCATGTAGTCGCCCGAATTAATCAGGGTGGCCTTGAGCAAAGCGGCCTGGGGCGCGGTGTAGCCGAGTTGGTTGGCGTACCAGTCACGCAAAAGGGCAGTAGCCCCGGCACTGGTCGGTGCGGCCATGCTGGTTCCGCTTTTGCAGGTATAACCGTTGGTCGTGTTGGTCTGCACTGACATGAGGCATTCGCCGGGCGCAACGATGTCCGGCTTGGCTCGTCCGTCGGCGGTCGGCCCTCGGCTGCTAAAGCCGGACAGATTATCAAAGTTGAGGCTGTTGGAACCCGACCCGACCGTCAAAATGTTCTTGGCGGTCGAGGGAGAGCCGATTGTTTTGGAGCTAGAGCCAGAATTGCCCGCCGACCACACTCCCAGAAAGTCCGGGTTATCCCACATGAATTGATCGGCATCCACCGATAAGTCATCGTACTCGCCAAAGGCAGGAGCGGTCCAGCTATTGTTCTGTATCCGCGCTCCTTTTTGTTTGGCCTCGGTCATAAGCTGGATGATGCCATGTGTTACGTTGGGGTCATTGAGATAGTCGAGACCCGGCCCTAACTGTTGAACATAAAGCCGCGCACCATAGGCCATCCCCTTGTAGGAGCCGTTATTGATGGGCGTTTCGCCACCACTGGCGGCCCCGCTTCCGGCGATAGTCCCTGCCACGTGCGAACCATGCCCAAACGAGTCGGCCCCAGTCGCTTCGCCACTACCATGACCAGTACCCCAGTTGGTGATACCTAACACGGTCGCATTAGGGACGGTCGGCCCGCCAAAATCTTGATGGTTGAGGTAAACCCCGGTATCAGAAATCGCCACGATCTGTTCGGTGCCGATGGTCGGCCCGGACGAAGGGTTCGGCCCGGCCCCGGTGATACCAAGCGCCCAGATCGGATACTGGTTGGCCTGCTTGCTCTGGATAATCCAGGCGGCGGTACTGTTGTCCGGCGCGACCGGCAAACGCCGCCCGACCCACACGACCGCCTCAATCGCCGCCAGTCGGGGCAAATCGCCCAAATCGGCCTCGACCCGCAAGGTCTGAAAGCCGCTAAAACGGTCGCCCTGCCGTTTGACCCGGGTCGGCGCGGGCGTAGGCGGTTGAGCGGTCAGCTTGCCACCCGCCCCAGCGACTTCTGCCGCTAGATTGGGGAGCGGTTCATCGGCTAAGGCTTGAATGCTCAGTTGAGCCGAACCGCTCTTGCCAAACAGGGCCGGGTCTACTTTGTAGGCTGGCTGGAACGGCCCCACCCAACGCACATAGGACAACCGCCCGACCGCACTGGCTTCGGCCCCACTCATCCGAGCTAGGTAGGCGTAATCGGGCAGGTAGTTGTAAAGCTGCGCCCCGGCAGCGATAACCCCGGCTTGCCACTGAAGCATAATCGGGCCGCTAAACTGGATGATGTATAAGGCCGATTGGGAACTACTGCCCGACTTGACCGGGAAGGCGGCAGGCGCGGCAGGCGTTTTCACAAGCGGGTCGAACTGAGCATAGCGCAGCTTGATTTCGCCACCCGCCGACGGTCGGTCGGTCGCGGTCGGGGCAGCACTATTTAATTGGGTGGGCTGTGAGTAGCTAACCGAGGCAGGCAAAGCCAGCAATATACCACAGACGAAAGCTAGAAGAAGTTTGTACATAATTACCTGTTTTTAAGACTTATCGAGCAAGGGATGATGGAGGACTGAGGACTAAATTGTAGGAGCGGGCTTCCGCCCGCGATGCTTCCGCCCGCGATGCTTCCGCCCGCGATGGCTTCCGCCCGCGATGGCTTCCGCCCTGCCAATGGATGTTCCCCTTCATCCCTCACCCTTTATCCTTTGTTACCAATAGATTATTGTTCGTCATCGGCAGGGGCCGGGGGTAGGGCCTGACCCTGAGCGACGGCACGTTGTAGATTGAGGGTCAGTAGTCGCTCTAAAATTTGTTCGTCGCTCAGGTCGGTGGGCCAGCCATAAGCCGCCAGCACCGCCCCGTCCAGCTTTTTATGGGCCAAATCAAGCCAGGTCGGGCGCTGGTTGTAGAGGTTGGTCAGCGTCCGCTTCTTTAGCTCGGCCTCATCCGCACCGGGCGGATTTAGCCAGTTATCGCGCTTTTCGACCAAATCGCGGGCGGCCTGCCCTATCGCCTCGACCCGCTTATCCCCTGTCGATTCCTGCCCTGGCGACCAGGGAAACGGGAATGTTTCAAAAGTGGTGGTCGGGGTGTAACGCGGGTCGTTACCTACTCCCAACCAAGTACATAACCGAAGTGACCACATTTCATGTAGCTTTGAGTGAAGTACGCCAAAGAAGTAATCATCTTCGCGGGCAATAGCTATAGTTGCCGAGTCAGGAATCGTAGCTTTCGACAACCAAACGAAAATACGGTGTTTTGATACTCTTGCTGTTCCGATAAAGCGAGAGAGTGGAGCAAGGGCAATTCTCATATCTGGTCTAGTACGTTCGTGGAGCCACCACATTTTCCGCGTCTGTGCATATTTTGGTTTTACGTGCTTTTCAATATAGGCAAATGGCACTTCATAAAGTGCTGCTTCATCAAGTGGTATGCTAACACCAAAATCTATGACCCACATCCTACGTGGGCGACGTGTAAGATCAAACCCGTTTACCCAGGGATGGATAACATCTGAATTTGGACGACCGTTAGGATTTACCGGAGCTTTGAGCATTATTTGTGCAAGATCATTTGGTATATCAAAGTCAGCCCCTTTTTTCGTACCCTCAAACTGAAGATGACTATTTTCGCCAAGACTCCTTGCCTTTAACAAATCAAGCGACCCTGTTAAGTCAGCATTCACAGTTGCTACTGGCAGGCCATCAAGCATACGCTCGTTGCCCAAACCATTGTCAAAACCAATCATAGAAACCCGAACGGCGGCTCCATCCAATATCCAGGCCCGGTCGCTCCATGCCATGAAAATATCGCCAGTTTCTTTGATATGTTCGAGAACACGCCGGTTTACGCCACCTCGAATAGAGTTAGTTGCCAATAAGCCCGCCCGCTTGATCTTATCTGCTGCAATAAGCTCTCGCGCCCGTTCAAACCAGTAGCAAATCAGATCGGCAAAGGCGGGAACGCGGCCTTCATAGAGGCTGAACAGGTTATCAACATAGTGATTGCCCAACTCTTGCCGAATTTTGTTACCGCCTAAGAAGGGCGGGTTGCCGATAATGATGTCGGCGGCGGGCCAGGGGGGTTCGGTGGGGCGGCCCTGATCGTCGTAGGCCAGGATTGCGTCCATCTGTAGGATGTTGTGGAGGGGCTTGAGGATTGGCTCGGCGGGGTCGCCAAAGCCGTTATTCTTCCACCACTGGATATAGCCAATCCAGACGGTCGCCTGAGCCAGTTCGTGAGCGTATTCGTTGATCTCGATGCCGTAAAGCTGTTCGGGCGAGACGCTGGGGAGCAAGCGGGGCAGACCAACCTCGTTGGCAAAGATAGCGATCTCTTTTTGCAAATCGAGCAACTGCTTGAGGGCGACATAGAGGAAATTGCCACTCCCGCAAGCCGGGTCAAGCACGCGCAGGCGGGCAATCTCGTCGTGAAAACGGGTTAGCAAGGCGGTCAGTTCTTTATTAAGGTTGGTACGTGGGCCACCCGTAGCAACGTCGCGGCGTTGGGATAAGTCGCGGGCCTGTTGTTGTAGATCAACCCAACGGCGACGGAGTGGGGCTATCAACACCGGCTCTACGATCAGCAAAATATCCGAACGGCTGGTATAGTGCGCCCCCAATTGCGCCCGCTTGGAAGGGTCGAGCGAGCGTTCAAAGAGCGTCCCCAAAATGGCAGGCTCGACATTCGACCAATCGAGGTTACAAACCTTGAGCAAGATTTCCATTGCTTGATTGTCAAGCTCGATCACGTCATCATCATTAAACAGACCGCCGTTAAAGTAAGGGATATTCTCCAACAAATATAAGCCGCCCGACCGCATGGCAGTAAACAATTGACGTAGCTCGTTTGCAAAGTAAGAGGCCGGACGCTGGTAGGTTTTCTGCACCAACCGGGTAAAGATATTTTCGGGCAGCAAGCGCACATCCTCGGCAAAGAGGCAAAAGAGTAGCCGAATCAGGAAGTGAGCGGCCCGGCTTGGCTCAATACCCTGCTTTCGCAACAGGTCAGCCAACTTTGCAGACTCGGTAGCGGCCTTCTCGGTTACTTCCTGAACGGTCTGGGTGGTCTTGAAAGCGTCCGGCTTAACAAAGACGTTGCGGAGCATCTCAAGCTTGCGGGGGTCAAGCAAATCGTCGAGGGTCAATCGCTCGACCCGCTTCGCCATATTGTTAAAATTGGTGTGGATTTCGATGGTCAAATTATCGCTGACGATCAAAAGCGGGGGATTTTCGAGCGACTCGCGATACTGCAAAAGCTGGTCATAAGCTTTTTCGAGGCTGGCCCAGTTGCGTTTATACTCCCAGGCAAAAAAGCCGCGCTTCCAGACATCGGCCCAACCCTGCCCGGCATTATGTTTATTGACACCCCGCTCGAAAGCATAGTTCTCGCCGGTCGGGTCGGCATCGGTCGGGGTCGGCAGCCCTAGCATATGGCAAAGGTCGATAAAATGGGATTGAGCGCTAGAACGCTCGGTCAGGTTAATCTTCTTCCACTTTGCGACAAAATCCTGGGGTGAGAGGGAGGCTGGCATGCTGGCTCCTGGCAATTGGCAAATTAGCTTGATCTAAATCGGGATAAATCCATAGCCACCGACAGAGCGGTGTCCCACAAAGTTTAACTCATTGGCGGAGCAATGTCCAGCAACCGAATTATTCAGTCTTCGGCCTATCGCGGGCGGAAGCTATCGCGGGCAGAAGCCCGCTCCTACAGTCTTCGGCCTATCGCGGGCGGAAGCCCGCTCCTACAATTCGGTCCCCTTTCATCCCTCATCCCTCATCCCTTATTACGCTGCCGTCGCCAGCTTGAGATAACGTTCGACGCTCATGCGGTTGCGGGGGTCGGGAGCGAGGCCGAGGATTTTGAGGAGGTCGATAGTGTTTGCGCCGTTGCGGGCTTCCTCGACCGCGAAGGTGTCGCGCAAGGATTGAGGCGTGACCTTTTTGTTGATCTCGGCATCACGGGCGACCCGCTCGACCAGCTTATTGACCGACTGGGGCAGCATCTCGAACAACTTACGGCTGGGCTGGAATTCCTCGATATAGCGTTTGAACTCCGGGGTAAACTCGGCGACTGCCGTCAACTTGCGCTCTTTCTTCTGCCAGCGTTTATCGTCGTAAGCGACGTAGATTTGCGGGTTTTGGGGGTCGGAGACATCGACGTGTTCGGGCTGGATTGCCAAAAGTTCGGTACGGGTCAGGCCCAGCTTGAGCATAAAATAGATCATCATGTAGGTGCGGCTGTTTTCGCGCAGGGCGGCTTCCAGCAGGGCGGCCTGTTCGGGGTGGTTGACTACGACGGGCGTTTTGAGGGGGATAAAATCGGCAAAGAAGTTGTCGGTCGGGTCACGGTCTAAAACCTTCTCGATCTGGATTAGATACTTAAAGAAAGCACCCAGCGAGGTCAAGCGACGTTTGCGGGTCGATTTCTTATGAGATTGGGCTAGATAAGCCGCCACATCGCCCGACGTGACTTTATCAAGGCTCTTTGGCCCCGAATATTCCTCGAAGCCCGCCAGATCATACATATATGAAGCAATGGTGTTGCGCGGTCGGTTAAGCTGTTCCAAATAACTACGGAACCACCAACGCGCGACATCAAGTGGGCTATTGGTCATGAGGGCCGGTATCTCGGTGGCCGGGGAGATCAGATCGCCCTTGCTATTGATGCTAAAAAGCTGAGGTTGGATCGCCCGTACCGAGGCGGCCTGGGTACTATTGGGGCTTAGTTGCGACCGGGAGCGGCGCATCGGAGTAGGCGGGGTCGGTTGGGGCGCAGCGTCATTTTCGGTCTGGTCGGTTGGGAAAAGGGCGGTCGGAACCATTTCCGGCTCGGCGGGCGATTTAGGGGCCTCGGTCTCGGTTGGGGCTGGCTCCGGCTCAACCGGGCGTGGGCGGCTGGAACCACCGGAATTACGTAATGACGCGGGTGGACGAGGCATAGCTCGACTTCCTCCGTTCCGAATATGCGCTTAACTGGCAACTAGCAATTTTGGGATATATCTACTTTCCATAATAATATAGCACAACCTCTTTCGACATGCAAGACCATGAGAGCCTTTTTGCCAAAGTTATCCACATTGCTTTTACTCCGCCTTTTGGCCTATTTTCACAGTGTCTTCACTCAAAATACTTGACAAGTTGGTAGCACGATGGTACATTCATACCACAATACATTCTTATGAACGTCGTAATGAATTAGGTTCATAAAACATCACAGCTAAAGAGGATTAAAATGGCAACCGAGATTTTAGGAACAGCCTCCGGCCTCGCCACCGCGGCTGAACAACTCGAACAAGAGCGGATCGCAATTGCGGCGGAAGTACTGGGGTACGACCAGGTTACACATTTAACCCCGGCCCTGATCGCTCAAAAGCTGGTTTTCCTCCGTTCGCAGGTTGATTTTTTCCGGGCTTTCGGGGATGAAACCCGGATGGACTTGATTGTAGCCTTGATGTTTGGCGGCACGCCGGACGGTCAGCTTAACCGCTATACCGTATCGGATATAGCTGAACGGTTCCGGCTTTTGCAGGATAAGGATATTTCGCTCTCGACTATCTCGCATCATTTGCAAGAGCTAAAACGATTAAACATCGTAAAAGTAGAGCGGCATGGCAAAGAACGCTATTACCAGATCGACCTCGATTATATGATCGAACACGTTGGTAACTGGTATCGACGGTTGCTCGCAAAGCGCGAATTGCTAAAGCAGGGTAAGGCATGGTGTCCGGCGGATGTCCTAGCCATGTTTAATGTCCTCAACGAAGAGCGAAAAAACAAAGAAGTAGACCCGGAAAGTTAATAGGCGTTTTCTAGTATTAATAAAGCTTGTAGGTATTTTTGAGAAGAGAGGTACAATGAAACCACCTAATAAATATGCGGTGGCCCTAACCGCTGCGTTGGGCCTTTTTATGGCCGTACTGGACAATACTATCGTGAACGTGGCCTTGACCCCGATGGCGACGAGCCTCAATGCCAGTCTTAGCTCGATTCAATGGGTTATAACCGGCTACTTTTTGGCCCAGGCTGCCATTATTCCGGCGGCAGGTTATTTTAGCAATATCTTTGGGATGAAACGGGTCTTTATTTTATGTCTGGCTTTCTTCACGCTCGGTTCGCTGATGTGTGGGCTGGCCCAGAACGAAACGATGTTGATAATCTTCCGGGTTTTGCAAGGTCTTGGCGGTGGGGCGTTGTTCCCATTGGCCCAGGCGATTGCTTTTGCGGCCTTCCCACCTGCAGAACGGGCCGGAGCCAGCGCAGTGGTCGGTATTCCGGTACTACTCGCCCCCGCTTTTGGCCCGACTATCGGCGGTTTGCTGACGGTTAATTTTGGCTGGGAGTATATCTTCTTTGTCAACGTCCCGATTGGGATAATCGCGATCTTTTTGGCCTGGCGGGTCTTCCCGGCGGACAATCTGGCCGAAAATCGGCGGCGCGGCAACTTCGACTACGTTGGACTATCTCTCTCGATTTTGGGAGTACTAGCGGTCGTTTACGCCTTTAGTCTGGTTAGCCAGAGCCAGCCCGGTACCGAAACTCCGGCCAACCCGCGTGGCGACATCTATGGCTGGGGTTACTGGCTGGTATGGGTCCTGATCGGGGTTGGAACGGCACTTTTGGCGGCCTTTGCCTTCTACGAGTTAAAGGTCAGCAAAGACCCGGTGCTGGATTTGCGGCTCTTCAAGAAGTACAACTTCACGATTGCCAGCATTCTGACCTGGTTTACCGCTATCGTAGTCTTTGGCAGTCTGTTCATGCTTCCGATCTTCTTGGAGCAGGTACGCACGCCAAATCTATCGGCCCTCGATGCCGGATTAGCCTTGATGCCGCAAGGTCTGGCGGCAGCCGTCGCGGTCGCCCTGGGCGGACGGTTCTACAACAAGCTAGGGCCACGCACGTTGGTTATAATCGGGTCGGTGCTGCTGATATTTAGCTCGTGGCAGTTGACCCAGCTAACCCCCACCACCGATGGGGTCGCCCTGATGCCCTGGCTGATCTTGCGCGGTCTGGGCTTCGGTCTGACAGCTATCCCGGTGCAAACTCTGGCCTTGCAAGCGGTGAGCGGCCCGGATTTGCCCAAAGCTAGTTCGCTGTTCAACGTTTGCCGCCAGATTTTTAGCTCTATCGGCATTGCCGGTCTAGCGACGCTCTTTGTGCAACAGACCAGTCTGCATGTAGGCGAGTTGCGTGATGCCGCCCAGCGCGGTCTACCGGCAGGCGCGACCCTCAACCCTAACAGCCCACAGGCTCAAGCGGCTTTGGCTACGCTACGCTCAAATGCCGGAACTAGCGCGATGAACGATGTGTTCTTGTTTGTCACGGTTGGGACGGTCTTTGTGCTGCTGCTGGCCCTGGCCCTACCTAATCGCGCCAAAGCGCTTCCAACCAGCGTAACCGGCACTGACAACAAAGAGCCGAGCATAGAACACCTGTCGATGAGCGAAGGTGTGGCGTAGGGAGGACTGAGTTGTAGGAGCGGGCTTCTGCCCGCGATGGTCTGAAGACTGTAGGAGCGGGCTTCTGCCCGCGATAGGTTGAAGACTGAGTTTATAAAGGGAGGACGGTCGAGAGGCTGTCCTCTTTTTTGTGGTGAATTTTTGTGGTGGGGATAAAGAGAGGGGTTGAGCCTCTTGACAATTGACCGAGGGTCAATTATAATGATAACTGACCGGGGGTCAATGACCGAGGGTCAGCTATAAAGTGTGGGCCAATTAGAAAGTATTTTGTGAAAATAAAAGAGAGCAGGAGATTTGCTAAATGAACGGAAAAACGGCTTTGATAACCGGGGCATCGAGCGGATTTGGGATCGAGTTTGCGAAGCGGTTCGGGCAGGACGGGTTTAATTTGGTACTGGTTGCCCGAAGCGAGCAGGCTTTGCAGCAGCAGGCCGAGGAATATCGTAAGAAATATCGGGTGGAGGTACGGGTGATTGCCAAAGACCTCTCACAGCCAAACGCCGCGCAGGAAATCTTCGACGAGTTGGAGGAGGCGGGGGTCAAGCTTGCGGCGCTGGTCAACAATGCCGGGTTTGCGACTTATGGGCCGTTTGTCCAACTCAAGCTTTCGGGCGAGCTAGAGATGATGCAGGTCAATATAGTAGCCCTGACCCACCTGACCCGGCTTTTCCTGCCCCAGATGGTCGAGCGGCACGAAGGTAAAATCTTGAATATAGCCTCGACTGCGGCCTTTCAGCCCGGCCCATTGATGGCGGTTTATTATGCTTCCAAAGCTTTTGTGTTGTCTTTCTCGGAGGCGATAGCGAACGAGTTGGAGGGAACCGGCGTAAGCGTGACAGCGCTTTGCCCCGGCCCAAGTCAGACTGGCTTTCAGCAACGGGCCGCAATGGAGGACTCGAAACTGGTTAGCGGTAAAAAGATCATGGACGCTGCGACGGTCGTTAAGATCGGTTACGAGGCGATGAAGAAGGGCAAGACGGTCGTTATTCCCGGTCTGCGAAACAGCCTCATGGCTCAAAGTATACGCTTTACCCCGCGCAAGATGGTGACTAAAATCGTGCGGAATATGCAGGAGTCTACACCTCACTAGAAAGCGATTTGGCTTATCATGGAAAAACACCGGGCCAGAAATGAAGATCAAAAGCAGCAGCGACGTTTAACCCTAATCGAGACTGCCCGCGAGTTGTTCGAGCAGACCGCCTACGAAGCGGTCACGATGGCGGGCGTAGCCGAAAAAGCCGGGCTTGCCAAAGGGACAGTCTTTTTTTACTTCAAAACCAAAGAGGAATTGTTTCTGACCGTCCAGGAGCAGCTTTTAGAGGATTGGTTTACCGAGATCGATGGACTGTTGGCGGGCGTAAGCGGGGCCGAGCGGGTGGAACAGGTCGTTCGGTTGTTGGGCCAGTCGTTGCAAGGTCGGGCCAGCCTGACCCGCCTGTTGGCGATTTTGCACACGACCCTCGAACAGAACGTGGACTTTGACTCTACTTTGCGCTTTAAGCAGTTTTTAGGGACGCATTTGTTACGGACGGGTCGGTTGCTCGAACAGGCTTTACCCTTTTTAGCCAAAGGACAGGGCAGTCAGGTCTTGCTGCGGATTGACGCTTTTATTATCGGACTACAACATTTGTCCAATCCGGGGCCGGTCACACGCCGGGTCTTAGCCGAGGTTCCGGGCATGAAGATGTTCGAGATCGATTTTTATCACGAACTGACCCAAACTATTCAGGCCCTGCTTTACGGCATGGAGGCGGACTGAGGACTGAGGGGGAAAGGATGAAGGATGAAGGATGAGGGATGAGGGATGAAGGGGGAGGGATGACCCATTGTCATTCTGAGCCGCAGCGAAGAATCTAACCTCTAATGCCATAGTCTACAAGTTAAGGTTTTGACGAGCTTGTCAAGTACCAAAACGATGCTTTTAAGCCCAATTTGAATCGAATTTGCTCTAAAGGATTGACAATTAGCCCATGACAAGCTGGCTTGCACTGGGCTTAACCACATCA
>JBBQWM010000100.1:0-13795 GCA_038210655.1 Chloroflexia bacterium | reverse complement strand
TAAGCCCAATTTGAATCGAATTTGCTCTAAAGGATTGACAATTAGCCCATGACAAGCTGGCTTGCACTGGGCTTAACCACATCAAAACTTAAAGCGTTGGCAATCAATAACTTCTCCAGACCGTTTTTGATTGCTGAATGGGACATCGCAATCGATTTGACAAATTCATTCTAACCTTAACTTGTAACCTATGCGCTTAGGGGAGAAGTTGCTCTTCGCGTTTGGGGGTGGGAGGTTGCTCCGGCAGTTCCGGCTCATTCCAAATATTAGAAGCGGAAGCCTGACGCTCCTGGCGGATCTCTTCGAGACGGGTGGCACGTTTGGCAGCGGCGCGGGCGCGACGTTCTTCGGTATGGAGCAACTGAGCCAGTTTTGGGTAACGTGGGGCATATTGTTCGACCAGGGCATAGATCAGGGCCAACGGCCCGACGACGGCTATAAAGTAGTTGATCGGCTCGAAGCTGGCGAAAATCATGACAAGACCGGACGGAATTGTGATAAAACTGGCCCATTCGCACTCGACATATTCGGCTTCGATAGTAGTGGTGTAGAAGAAGATCGTGGTTGAAAAGATGGTCAGCCAACCTAGAATAACGGCCCAGTCCGCAAACAGGCTGCCGAACATACTGACAGTCGCGACAAAACCGACCCATCCGATAAGCTGGTAGTAGGTTAAACTGCTAAAAAGCTTTGACATCGCGCCCGCCCTCTCCCTTATCAGCCGACAGCTGAACACTAGATTAGCTCAAGATTGCTTTAATAGTACCCTACCGACAGTATAGAAGGTAGGTCTACAGAGGGGCGATTTGGGGCAGATTAAATTAAGAGGTGTCAGGTATCAGCTATCAGGCTGGACTATTTACCTAATACCAGGTCCTAATAAGTAGGCAAGATTTGTAGTAGAGAATTTATTCTCTTTCGCCTTTTGCAAAAGGAAAGAGAATAAATTCTCTACCACCCTACTTTACCTGACACCTGATCCTAACACCTGATACCTAACACCTGACACCTATCTAGCGCATTTCCTCCGCCGCACTCGAAACGTTGCCAGCGATAGACCTGGCATCGGCGCGGGGCAAGTAGATGTAGCGTGCGCCCAGGTTGCGGGCCAATCCCGCCGCCTCGCCTTTGCTAAGAAAGCTGGTCTGGGTGTCCAGTACAACCGCCGAAAGCCCTTCGCTTGCCAGCAGCCCGGCCAATTGGGTAACTTCCTCGGCAGCACGAGTTTTGCGGGCCTCTTTGGAGAGCGTGGCAGACTCCTCATCCTCACGCAACAGCACATTACCGCGCCCATCGGTGATTAGCACGATCATGGTCTTGTTGATACCTTGCTGGCGGGCCTGCTGGCTCAGACGGTGGCTGGTTATCAGGGCTGAGGCCAATGGAGTACCCCCACCCGTCGGCAACACATCCAGCGACCGCTTGGCAAGCTCAACGCTCTGACTGGGCGGCAGCAAAACTTCCGCCTCGCGCCCTCGAAAAGAAATCAGGGCTACCTTATCACGATGAACGTAGGCTTGCTGCAAAAGTTGGGTTACGGCTCCCTTTGCCTCGCGCATGCGGTTGAGAGCCATCGAACCACTGGCATCTACCACGAAGATAAACAACACCCCGGCCTTATCTTTGTAGCGTTTGAGCCGCAAATCGTCCGACCGAATCTCGATTTTCGTGGGCTGAGTACTGCCCCCATTCGGGGACGGGCGGACTGAAGAATGCGGTTTGGCATCCAACCCGCGCCCCCTGACGGTCTGGAAAGGCGCTGCCGCCCGCAAGGTGTCAATAATGGCGATCCGGCCCTGACCGGGCTTACCGGGGACGCTCTGAACGTGGCGACCGCGTTTCCAGTTGTAAGCTTCGCCTCGGCTACCCGACTTGGCCCGCACCTGCCGAGCCTGTACCAACGAAAGAATATCCTCCGGGATTTCGGTCGCAAGCGCGGCCAACACCAGGTCTTCCAGTTGTGGCTCCTGCTCCTGTTGCTGGGAAGGATCGTTATCTTGCTCGTCTTCCGGCGGTGGCGGCTGATCTTCCGGCGGTGGGGGTGGCTCTTCTTCCTCTTCAGGTGGCTCCGGTTCCGGCAGACGGGTCGCCCGTGGCAGCAAGACCAGTTGAACCGCCAGCTTTAGGTCGGTTTCGTCCACTTCGTTGCGACCTTCCAGGGCCGCCGAAGCTAAGGCTGCTCGCACTGCAAACAAATCGGCCCGGTTGCCCGGCACACCCAGCCGTAAAGCAATCTCGCACAAAGCCATCAACTGTTCTTCGCTGATGCTAACCTGGGGCAATTGTTCGCGCCCGGCAGCGATCACCGCCTGGATCAAAGCGGTTTCGTCGGCGAACCGATCTTCCAGGTCAGACGGGTTGCGATCCCAGGCTAAGGCCCGGCTCATCAGTTCGACCCGCGCTTCCGGCTTGTCGAGCGGATTAGCCGAAACTATAATCCCGACCCGATCCAGCAAGCCGGGCCTGATCTCACCTTCCGCCGGGTCGAAAGTACCGATCAGCACAAACTCGGTCGGATATTCGGCACTCAAGCCGTCCCGTTCGAGCGCCAACCGCCCTCGGCTGATCGCATCCATCAAATAGTTGCCCAGCCCGTCGTCAAGCAGATTTAGCTCGTCGCAATACAACACGCCCCGGTTAGCCTCGGCCAACACACCGCGCTCTGCTACCCGCCGCCCCTGCTGCAAGGTCGCCTCCAAAGCCAACCCGCCGAGCAAGCGGTCTTCGGTCACGTTGAGCGGCAAATTGATAAAAGGGGGGCGGCTTGCCTGCTCGTTCGGCAGGCGCTTAGCATAAGCCGCTCTGCAATCGCTACACCAATGGGCCGACCGCGCCGGGTCGCAATGTGACAGACAGGCTGCGACAACCTCAATATCGGGCAGTAGAGCGTGGAAACTGCGGGCCAAAGTCGTCTTGGCTGTACCGGGCCGGGCCGCCAATATCACCCCACCCAAACGCGGCTCAACCGCCAGCAACAGCAAAGCTTGCTTCGCCATAGTGTGTCCGACCACCGCCGCAAAAGGCAAGTGCTGGCTTTGCTCTTTGTTTTTTTCGAGTATTTTAGTCATTTTTCCAGGTCTCAGGTATATATTTGCGCCACTTGGAACAGCGTGCTATACTTTCTTGCAACGTGTTTCTTTCAAAATTACAATTGCTTCGAGCCGCTTGGCAGTCGAGCAGCGATAGATTTCAGCAAATAAAGATTTCAAAATTTCTTATGAAGGTTGATAAAGCACCCCCCACTCCGGAAAATCCGACTATTATCAAGGAAAGCCGTTCGCTAGGACGACGGGCAGGTTGGGCGCTCTTTTGGAACGTCCTTTTTTTGCCACTCAAGGCCGGGCTATCGCTTTTCGTTGCGCTGGTCATCGTCAAACTATTTCCCCGTAGCTCTTATGTAAACCTGGCGGCTGTTACCGCTATGTTAGCCAGTCTGGGCCTATTTGTAGACCTCGGTATCGAACGTGCTTTGCCCCGCTTTGTCGGACAGGTCGAGCGCGAGTTAGGTCGAGGAGCTTTACGCCGCTTTCTGGTTACGATCACCCTTATCAAGCTGGCGTTGCTGGCTCTTTTGATCGTAGGATTGACGGCCCTCGCCGACTCTTTTACCAATTGGTTCGACCTGGGGCCGCAAGGCCGTCTTTATTTAGCCTTGATCGCTGTCTTGCTAGTGTTGGGCGCTCTGTACGACATCTGCACCCAGGTGCTTTACAGCTTCTTCAAGCAAAAAGCGACTAACCTGCTCGACATTGTGGTAACGGTTCTCAACCCGGTTTTGACCCTCGGCCTGATTGTCTGGCCTTTTCGGTTGGAAGTCTACGGCGTTATGCTGGCGCTGCTCATCACGACCACGATCAGCGTGTTTATGGCGGGCTGGCAAGCCTGGCTTGCTTCCAAAGAGGCAGCCCAGATCGCCCAGCAAGAGCGCGACCTGGCGGCCTCCCGACCAAACAACTCGGCAACTCAAGCCAGACCAAAACATACCGAGAATATCTGGCGACGCTTTACCAAGTATGCTGCCTTGATGTATTTTTTCAACATTTCGGCCTGGTTCTACGATGCCTCTTTTGCAATTCTGGTCTTTACCGTCTATAGCGAAGCCTTGACCGTTACCTTGATCCGGCTGGTTTATAGCTTTATCAAGCAATTGTTAAAGATGCTTCTGACCCCTTTTCAGGGCGTACAGACCCCGCTCTTTTCCTCGATCCATTCCGAGGGCCGACCCGAACAGCTTCAGGCGGCCTATAGTTCGTTGAGCAAGCTCCAGATTTTTATTCTGGTGCCGAGCGCTATCGGGGCTATCGTACTGGCCCGCAATCTGACCGAGCTATTGTTCTTGCGGAAAAGCCAGGATGCCGTTTTACCGGCTTCCGATCTGAATCTGGCAGCCTGGGCCACCGTTCTGACGATCCTGTTTACTTTTAGCGAGGCTCTTATCAGCTTACCGATGGTCGTTTTGCAAGTCTACGAAAAGTACAAACTGGTAGTGATTTCGCGTATCCTGCCCTTGACGGTCGGGCCACTGCTGATAATGGCCGCTTTTCTACACTGGAACGTGATCGTGGCGGTCTGTCTGATGGGCGGAATGGCGGTCGGGTCGCGCATAATCGCCTTGATAGCTTTGCGCCGGTCGTTGGGCCTCTACTACCCGATCAAATTCTTTTGGAAGGTGCTAAAGGCTTCGCTGGCTTTTGGTGTACCGGTAATGGTGGCAATTATCAGCTTGCCGGTCAACTGGCCTATTACGATAGGGGCCGCTGCGTTGGGGGTAACTATCTTTATCGCGGTTTTCCGCTGGCTGGGCGGCTTCGACCCCGAAGATAAAAACCGCCTTTTGACCCTCCGACTGCCCTTCCGAAAGTACATCATCAAATGGCTATAATTTAGGTATCCATTGGCGGAGCAATGTCCAACAGGGCCGAGATATTTTGTTGGATATGGCTCCGTCCATAGACTTTCCGCTTTGGCTATTAATCCAGCCAAAACCTCGTTGAGCAATCACATCAGGCCAGGAGCTTTTCGACGGCCTGCTCGATTTTAACCCCACTATCAGTATTGTCGAGCGGGTCTTTGCGAAGGCGATGCCGCAACGAGAGACCGGCGACCTGCCGCACATTGTCGAGAGTAACCTTTTTATGGTGGTTCAAAGCGGCCAGCGCAGTCGCGGCCCGTGCAATAGTCAGTTCGCCCCGATGTCCGTCAATACCGAGGGCCAGACATAATTCGGCGATCTTCATCAACACTTCGTCGGGTATGTGAACCTGGGGCAAGAGACGCTGGGCTTTCCTGATCTGGTCGCGTAACTGCTCCTGCTCTGCTTCCCATTCAGCCATAAAAGCGGCGGGGGTTAGCTCAAAAGCTTGACGACGCTTGACAATTTCGACCCGTTGTTGCAGATTAAGGATCGTGACGATCCGGGCGTGCAGCCCAAAACGGTCGAGCAACTGAGGCCGCAAGTCGCCTTCTTCGGGGTTGCCGCTACCGGCCAGGACAAAACGGGCCGGGTGACGCACGCTAATTCCTTCGCGTTCGACGGTGTTGACCCCACCCGCCGCCACATCCAACAGGACATCTACAAGATGATCTTCCAGCAAATTTACTTCGTCGATATAGAGAAAGCCCCGGTTGGCCCGCGCCAAAAGCCCCGGCTCAAATGCCTTGATCCCTTGCGAAAGAGCCTTCTCGATGTCGATAGTCCCGCAGACCCGGTCTTCGGTCGCACCCAAAGGCAAATCCACGACCGGAACTGGCCCGACCTGCGCGGTCAAACCTTTACCTGCCGACACTTTCTCGCGGCAATCCCGACAGAGCGCCCCTCGTCGGGCCGGATCGGGGTCACAACCGTAAAAGCAGCCCTGTACCACTTTGATCGGCGGCAGCAAATCAGCCAATGCCCGCACGATAGTACTCTTGCCAGTTCCCCGGTGGCCCATAATCATGACCCCACCGATCCGGGGGTCAACCACATTGAGCAAAAGCGATCTTTTCATCTCCTCCTGCCCGACGATAGCGGCAAAGGGATAGACATAACGGGCTTCCAGTTCGTCCGATGAGGTGGCCTTTTTGGTCTGGCTCTTTTTGGTTGGGAGGCTCTCGTGAGGGTTTTTGGATTGAGGGGCAGTTTTGGGCTTGTTATGGCCGTTTAATGCGGCTGGGGGTGCTTCCACTACTACGGTTGTTTCCAGGATTTCAGTCATTTTCTCCACCAAATTCTAACAATTAGATTTATCTAGTCCTGGCTATTTTGCTCGTTCCAGGTGCATTTTGAGCAGCGCGGACACCTGGTCGGGCAGTTCGCCTAGAATAAGATGACCGCAGTGGGGCATCACAAAATAAGTGCAATTGGGAACCAGCGCCGCCAATTTATCGGCACTTTTGCGGCTAATAACTTTGTCGTGCGAACCGGCTACCAGCAAAACCGGCATTTGGAGCGACCCAGCCCAGCTAGGCAATTGCGACAAGACTTCTTTGGACATTACCGAGCGGGCGGCGTGATAGGCGGCTCTGGTCGAAATATCTTTGAGGCTCAACATACCGTACTGGATGTCGCGCCGGGCGACCGGGTTCTTGACTAGCGTCAAGCGGACATAGCCGTAGACCGGCTGCCAGGCTTTGACCTTTTTTAGCACCCGGCTAAAGATAAAGCTTAAGGCGCGTGGCCCGACTTTCTCGACAGTCGGATTATAACCGAACAAACCGTAATTGAAGAAAGCGACACTGGCGACTTTAGCAGGATGTTGGGAGGCGTAGGCAGTCGCAACCACTGCCCCGACCGAGAATGAAAAGAGATTGAGCTTCTCAAGACCGAGGTGATCGACCAGGGCGGCTAAATCCGCCACCATCGTCGCAACGCTATAATCGTCCTGTACCGGGTCGTCGGTAAAGCCGTGACCGCGCAAATCGTAGTTGATCGTGCGGTAGCCTGCTGCGTTCAGGGTACGAGTGGCGCTGTGCCACCAAAAACTCGAACAATCCCAGCCGTGGATCAAAACAACGACCGGGCCATCGGCAGGGCCTTCGTCCAAATAGTAATGGTTAACCTGATTTAGCACGACAAAATGGGCCTTTTCCAACTTGCCCAGGTCTTCCTGCAACTCAGCCCGCCGGACAGCACTTGTCTTGCGGTTTGCCAGTTCTGTCTGGCAAGCCGCCGCATATTCGAGCGCCTTAATAGTCGGGCGACCTTCGCTACCTACTTTGGGTGCTCTATTAGTTTTTTCAGCAGTACGGTCAAAAATTATGCTCATGCATTCAGTATAGAGGCTTACCTAAAGGGTAGTCTGTAGTCACAACTACACTCAGCTAATTATGAAGTACTATGCGTTCTAACTTTAGTCGGTTTCGGACGAAGAATTGCCCGACTCGGCCAGAACCCACAATAGACCACCCATCAAGCCCAGGTTCTTGGCAAACTGAAGGCGCTGCTGTTTGAGCGTTGCTTCTTCGGTCTCCTTCCAAAAGGGATGGCCTGCCAGGGTAGTCGGTAGCAAGGACCCGATCAAACCTAAAGCCGTCAGCCGGGGCAGAATCCCCAGTGCCAATGCGACCCCGCCGACCACCATTGCGGCTCCGTTGACCTGTACCAGCATTTCTGACTCCTCCATCCCGATATTGGGTAGTCGCTTGGTGCGGGGCTTTGGCTCCATAAAAGCTTCGTAACCACCCAGCACGAAAATTCCCGCCAGACAAATCCGGCCCAACGCTTTTAGCATACTTTTCCTGCTTCCTTTCGATTTATTTTGTTCTATTTATCCAGGTACTCTGGCTTAGCTTTGCATAAATCAGACCTCGGTTTAGCACCTGCCTTATAATATTTGGGCCTTACAAAATAAAACGGTTGATAGCCTCAACCACACCCTGAGCGACCTCCCCGGTGGTAACATAGCCGACCTTTGCTTTGACGGTCGAACCAGCGTTGGCGACTGCCACGCTCAATCCGGCGTATTCGAGCATCGGTAGATCGTTCAAGTTGTCGCCGATAGCCATGACTTGTTCGCGGGGAATATCGAGCGACGCGGCCAGGGCTGCCAGGGCCACCCCTTTGCTACACTGCGGGTTGACGGCTTCGGTAAAGCGGGGGTGGGAGCGGGTAACATACAGTGGGCCTTCAAAAGCGGCCTGCATCTCGGCCAGCACGGTCGGGTTGCGTTGCTCGTCGGTAATCACAACTAACTTGGTGGGGGAGCGTTCGGGTCGGTCGATAAAGCCCAGCAAATCGCCAACCTCTTCAGCCTGAACGCGGGCCAGTTCGCAATAATAACGGGCCTCGTCGTTCATCACCGGCACATAAATATTATCGTCCACGTAAGCCTGAACGTGATAGCCTTTCTGATGGCAGAGCGCGATAAACTGGCGGGCCAGTTCGTAGGGGATCGGCAGATGATAGATCGTCTCGCCGGTAGTCGAGTGGCGCACCATCGCCCCCTGATAGCAGATCAAAGGAACACTCAAGTTCAACTCACGGGCGAACTGCACCGCCGACCGGAACATCCGACCCGTCGCCAGCGTCACGACCACCCCGCGCTGCTCCGCCGCCCAAATCGCAGCCTTCGCCTCGTCCGTAATAATCAAATCGTCCCTAATCAGCGTGCCGTCCAGATCGAGGGCCAGCAACTTATATTTCGGTTCGCTCACAATCTTTCCTTTTGCTCCTATCGCACAATCTTAACAACCTCAGGCCAAAATTATACCCCAAAACCTTAAGCGACGTAATTTGAGCTATCAGAATAATTTACGGCACTGACTCGGCAAATTCAACTGTAGCGACAAAACCAGCTTGTCCGCTCAAAGTAACAGAAGCCGGGGCGGTATAACAGATTTTAGTGACTGGCGCTCCGACGACCTGGACTGTCCAAACACCCCGACCTAACCCGCCCCGATAGTAATTGCCCCCGCCATCGGTGGTAGCCGAGAAACTGTAACCGTTGGTAAAGATCAGGACGGTCGCGCCTGCTATCGGTTGCCGATTGCGGTTTAGTACCCGGCCCTGGATCGCGCTGCTGCCCCGGTCGGCGACATCTGGAACCCCTGGCTGTCCAACCGAGAAGGCAAAGAAGTTGCTGCCGCTTCCGCCTTTTTCGCACGACCCCGGTGGGGGCTTAGGAGTCGCGGTCGCAGTCGGGAGCGGCAGGTCTGGGGGTAGAATGGTCTTATTCAAACCGGTCTGAGCCGCCGATTTGTTGGCTACGGTAATCGCCAGCGCCTTGCTATACCAATCTCTGGCTTCCGACAAGTTAGCTTGCTGAAATTGCTCATCGCCTAACCCAACCAAACAGTTATAATAAAGCTCCGCCGTATCGCGGTAACGACCATCTGGGCTGCCCGTTTTGATCTGGCTATACAGAACACCAAGCGGGGTGATCGCAAAGTTGCACTGACGGTTATCATATTGCGCCCGTGCTTGCGAATAGGTTTCAGCCCGATTTGAGGCAATTTTTAGTTCGGCGTTATCCGGGTCCAAATCGAGAGCCTTTTTAAAAAGCGTGGCGGTTTTCTGGGCCGCTTCCAGAGTATTACCCTGCTGGGTAGTGGTCGCCATATCGATTGCACTGTTTGCAGCACTGGTGTAAGCCGTTACCAACAGTGGTTTAGCTCTAGCGAAGATCGGTGATGCAGTTGGAATCTTCTCAAAACTAGCAATTGCCGCCTGCCAATCTTTTTTATCAACGGCTTCTTTGCCCGCGTTAAAAAAAGCTTCGTTCGGATCAATAGAAGGGGTTATAGGTGGTGTGGATAAGGGGGTTGGCGTAGGTGCAATAGTAGAAGGCGGGCCTAACCCAAATTGTTTTCGTTCATTTGCTGTTAGTTGTCTGGTTACTGACTTTTGCGCTAATTTCAACAAATCATCGCTACGGACTGTAACTTGTTTGACTGTCCCATTATTAGTGGCAACCAGTAAAATACGTCCATCTGGACTAAACCATGCATCAGTAAGGTTTTCATTAACCTCTAAAAAAGTAAAATTAGAAAGTATTTGACCAGTTTGAGAATTCCATATTTTTGCTAATCGATCATCACCGACTGTTACAATTTTACTCCCGTCAGGGCTAAAACGAGCTTTACGTACTCCCTTAATATGGCTTATAAGAATATTGGTCTCTTTTGTCGACTGTAAATCCCAGATTTTGACTAAAGTATCACTACTCGCAGTTACAATAGTGCGGCCGTCTGGGCTAAAGGCCACACTATTGACAGGACCGGTATGCCCTTGGAGAGATGCTAATTCGCTACCAGACTCAACATCCCAGATTTTAGCTAAAGTATCATCACTAGCAGTTACAATTGTCCGTCCATCAGGGCTAAAGGCTACACTATTGACAGGGCCAGTATGCCCTTTAAGAGTTTTAAGCTCCAGACCAGATTGAACATCCCAGACTTTGGCTAAAGTATCACTACTAACAGTTACAATTGTACGTCCGTCTGGGCTGAAAGCTACGCTGTTAACAGGGCCAGTATGTCCTTTGAAGGATTTTAATTCGCGACCAGATGGAACATCCCAGATTTTGGCTAAAGTATCGCTACTAGCGGTTACAACTGTACGTCCGTCTGGGCTGAAAGCCACTGCATTAACAGAACCGGTATGACCTGTGAGGGTGATGGATACAGTAGGAGTGATGGATAGGCTTGATGGAACATTCCAGATTTTGGCTGTCTTATCATTACTGGCAGTAGCGATTTTACTTCCATCTGGGCTAAAGACTGCGCTATAGACAAAGCTGATGTGACCTCTCAAAATTAGTGGTGATTGGGTACCCAGAAGAGCTTGTTGTAAAATATCATCGGCCTGTAATAAGACGGCCTCTCCACCGGGTTGTTGTGCAATTTTAATTGCTTCTAGTAACAATAAAATACTACGTTCAGGATCAACTCTGAGTTGGAGCGTTGCATAACTAATTATAGTTCGAGCCTCAGCAATGCGCCCCTGTCGTTCAGCTTCAGCTCCTTTCGCCTCAGCAATATTAGCCTGGTATTTAGCTTCGGCTCCTTGTGTACCGGCAATATTAGCCTGAAATTTAGCCTGTTCCTCCTGATATTGAGCACTAGCCTTCTGAGTATTAGCAATATCAGCTTGGGATTTAGCTTCAGCTCCCTGTGTACCGGCAATATTAGATTGATGTCCAGCTTCATTAGCTTGAAATAGTGCGGTTAGACTAGATACTAAAAGCAAAAGTAGTAGAAGTATTAGTAATCCAACAAAGGCTTGTGTTCGACGAAGCTGACGTTGGCGTTGCTGAAGAATTTGCCGCTGTTCTCGTAATTTTTGTTCTGCTTTATGCTGCTGCTCTTGTAGTTCTTGCTCGGCACTATACCGTTGTCGCCAATCAAGAATAGCGTTTGCCAGGGCATCGTGATAAATCTCATAGCGGTCTACATCAGGTTGGTTAAGCGGAGAGTCTACTCGGCGCAAAATACGATCAGAACCAGAAGAAAGTTTTTCCAACAAGGGTGAAAGTTGGACCTGGTTTCGTTTAACAAGAGTGGTCAGATCAGGCACGCTATAAGTAATCTTAGCGCCGGAGGGTGTAACCAAATAAGCAAAAATGTCAGCCGCGATAGCCTGCTCACTCTCAGATAATTCTCCCATTACGCTATCGAGGTGAGTGCGGATAATCTTTTCAACGCCACCTAGATTTCCCAGGGTTTGCAGTTGCAAAGTGTGTGAGCCGGCAAGCGTTTCTTCTTCCCACAACCGCTTCATAACGAGTTGCAAAAACGGAGTGGCTACCCGGTCAGAAGCAGAAGCCATCACAGGAATTTCAGCAATTGCGCCGCGCCCGGTCTCGCCAAAGCCAAGCCCCTGGCTGGTTTTGACCTGCTCCAAAACTGCTTCGACCAGTTCTGGCTCGATTCTGATAAGGATCTCTCCCTGTGCGAAACGGAAGTTATATTCTTCTAAAGGTTTCTCAATCGCATTGCGGGCGGCTTTGAGGTCGAGATAGTCTATTCGCAAATAGTTATCAAACAGGCCAGGGAGGTGGCCTTTGAAGCAGTCGAGCTTCGCTAACGCATCCTCGCGGATCGAAATTAGGAAGTTTACTCGCAAATCAAGCCGGTTAACGGCGCGAGCGAATTCGTAAGCGAACGTCCCGGCTCCTTCCTCGTGACCATGATAGAGAAAATATTCCTCAAACTGGTCAAGGATGATAAACAGCTTGCCCTCCACTTGCTCCGACCAATCCTGCAAGGCTTCGGCCAACTCAAGTGGCGTTGATGGCAAACTCTCGTCGGGCGGCAAGCCCCAGGCATCGGCTACGGCATCCTGCACTTGTTTGAGCAACCCAACCAACGGGTCGTCCCGCCAACTATTAAAAAAGACCACCGCCATTTCTGGCCTGCCACGTCGTTCCAGGTTTTCCTGGGCCTGCCGTCGCAACTCGTGCGTGACCCCCGCCCCCAGCGCTGAGCTTTTGCCCACGCCACTCGCACCGTACAGCAAAGTCAGCCGCCAGGCCCGCAAATTGGCAATTATAAGCTCCTGGTCGTCCTCGCGCCCAAAAAAGAACGGCGCGTCCTCTTCCAGGTAAGGTTCCAATCCCTTATAGGGTGAGACCGTCGCGGTCTGACCAAGTGGCGCGGTTGAAAATAAAGTATCACTCATAGGCTATTTCCGTTTGGTGGGCGGGCCTGAAGGCGCTGCCGCAATTCGCTGATATAATCTTCCAAACCAATCTGTAGCATCGTTACATCCCAGGTCTTCCAAAATTCCTGTTCCAGCTTAGGGTCGGTACAATCGGGGTCAATCGCCCAGGCTTTGTTGTTGGCCCGTTGGAACTGTCGTTGTCCCCAAATACGGTGGAGCGAAACCCGCCCACTCCAATCATCCATCCCGTAACCTAAAAAGAGCAAATTGGCCTCGCTCAAGACCGAGACCAGATTGGCCGGAAGTGGGCTGGCCGTCTCCGAACCTTTACGCGAAAGATAGTTGATAAAATCGTCTTCGGTAATGACCAAGCCGGAATGAGAACGGTCAAGCGCACCGTGCAACTTCAAAATCAAGGGGTATTGGTCAAGCGGGATATTCTCTTTGTTCTGATCTAAAATCGGTCTCCAATCCTCGTTAGCACCACCGGGCGGACAATACCAGAACCGATTGGGTGGCTCACCCTTGATCGCATAAGAAATTAGGTGGTAGGGTTGCTTGACTTTTTTGAAAGCCTGCTCTAGCAAATCGTCGTAGTTGGTTGTGATTATAATCGGAAATCGGCGCAACTCGGCAAACCGCACCCGCAAAATCCTCGGCAGTTCGGCCAAAAATTCGTGGAGGGCGGTCGGCTTACGGTCGCCTCCTAGCAATTGACGCATCTGGTCGTAAAGCCGCCGGGGTTCTTCCATCAGCATGACATATTGCGAAACCTGAGCCAAATTGTAAACCTCTTTAATAGTATAGTTAAATTTCTCGGCCAGTTGCTTTGCCAGCAAGCGCGAACCGGGCAGATTGATCCCCGGCCCCAACACCAACACCAACTCGCCCTCGCGCACCGCTTCAATCAGCCGATCATAATGCTGGTCAAGCGGGTCCTGGGCAGTAGATTCTTTGGAGTTTTGCTGGCTTTGTTGAGAGTTAGCAATTTTTAATTCTACATCCAGCAAGTCAGTTTCAAATTTCGCAATCGTTTTATTAATTTGCTCAATATCAGTTTCGAGTTTTGCTTTGGCACGCAGTCACTTAAGTTTGTGTAAGTAGCCGAGGAAGTTGCCAAAAGCGGTCTTCCTGCTTAAATTAAATCGAGTTTGTTGACAGCAGACCGATTTAACTAGACAGGAAGGCCAAGAGTATGATACCGCTTATGCTTGC
>JBBQWM010000099.1:0-14648 GCA_038210655.1 Chloroflexia bacterium | reverse complement strand
CAATTCACTTCTTAAAGCGCTTAAAACAGCCCCACCGCTATTTTGACGCGAAATTTAGGTAACTATACCACCTGGGTGTATTCAGGTCTTGCTTAGCACCCTTTTACTCCTTTCTCAACCCTTAATGAACCATACGTTATCGCCAGGGTAGTAGGGGATATTTATAGCCAGGGTAAGCCTTCTTAGCCTTTTGTGATTAGGTGAAAGCCTCTATCGGCAAGGCTGCTGTGCAGGTCTTTGATTACCGCTAAAAAGGTAATCAAAGGCAACCCTTAGTTACTCAGTCTAGGTGATTATAAGCGGGGATTTCTGATCCGACTATGACATTAACAATACCCAACAATTTACAGAGGTCTCTTGACCCCTGTAGGAGGGAGCTTCTGCTCGCGATTGAACACTCGGTTGCCAATTCAATCGCGAGCGGAAGCTCCGTCTTACAAATAAGGGTTTAGCTCAATTGCTTGGTATTTTGCTTTAGAAATTCCAACCAGCTTGAAGATTTAGCTTCATCTCGGTTTGCCCGTAGCGAGTTCTGGAGGTATAAGGAAAGCCTAGCTTGCGTACCAGTCGATGGATCGCGGTATTTTCGGCCAGCGTTTCGATTTGTAGGGTGGAAATCCCATTTTGCATGGCAAAGCTGGTCAATAGCATTGCGAGGTTGCTGCCAAGACCTTCGCCCTGGTAATCATCGCGCACCAGTAAGGCTATTTCGGCCCCCCCTTTGCGATCAAAGACCAGTTCGCCTACTGCAATGGCTTGTTCCTGGTCTTGCCCTTCGATTGTGACAATTAACGAGGGATGCAGGATTGGGTCAGCCTGGGTTACTCGTAGCGCCTCTTGCCAGGCGGCCTCTCGCGAGACCATTGCCACCGGCAACATGAAGCGCAACCAGCGAGTACGTAGGGAAATGCGGCTAACCAGGTCTGCGACCAATTCAGTATCCTTCGAGTTGAGTTGCCGGATTAACATGTTATGGCCGCGCCGAGATTGGAACATTTGTAGTTCCAAACCGGGTGCAAGCACGTCTGTTTTTTTAGTTTGTGATTCATTAATATTATTTATATTCATTATTACTACCTTTGCAAAAATTATTATTGGTCAAGCCTTGCTATCCCGGTTGCAACGCTACATTGACCATAGCAAGAAGTTGACCACCAGGATTAAGCTAAGGCCGGAAGATCATACAGGTGGTCGTGGCGTGACCATAAAGCTTGCCGTCGGCATCGATCAGACGGGCTTCGGCAGTCGCTGTCCGACCACCCACGTAAATTACTTTACCTTCGCATAGCACACGCCCGGTTCGGCTGGAAAGTGGACGCAGAAAATTCACCTTTATTTCCAGGGTGGTATAGGTCGCGCCTGCCGGGAGGGTCGAATGTACCGCGCAGCCCATTGCCGAGTCGAACAGGGTACAGGCCAACCCGCCGTGAACCATTCCAATCGGATTATAGTGATATTCGGCTGGCTTGACCGCAAAAGTTACCTGCCCCTCCTGAATATCGACTATCTCCAAACCTAGCAAAATTGCAATAGGTGGTGGTGGCACGTCGCCTGCCACTATCGCCCGTAAGTAATCGATCCCGCTCATATTCGGGACTGCTTTGGCCGAGGTTAGCGGGTCGTCCCAGCTAACGGTACGGGTTCTAACGACTGTTTCACTTTCACTTATCACGGATTGCTTTGCAGTGTTTGGCTAAGTCTCACTCCGACCTGGAAAACCACTGCCTCTCCTTTCTGATAACTGCCAATGTTCGCCTTCTATCTTCAGATTGACCGAAATTCAGACCGAACGGTCTTTTTTATGCTCTAAAAAAAGGCCATCCCGACCTTGTTCTCAATACAGACCGATTGGTCTTAAAAAACAAGGTAACATTGGGCTATTCTTTTGTCAATAGGCCAATGTACTAATAACGCACTTTTTGCAAAATAGACGCATGACCGCTTTTATAGTACAATCGAGCGGTAACTTTTCGGCCTAGCCTTGCGTCTTGTTAGTAGAAATAGCAGGCTTTGGTTTATTTTAGCAAAGAATTTTCAGGATAAATGGCGATAGATAAAGAACGGCAGCATAATCCTCGCGTCCCCTTGACCCAACCGACCGAAAGCGGGGCCGATGCGGGTCTTGACCCCCAACTAGCCCCGACTATCGAGGGTGGTTGGCCTTCCAACAATAGGGCTACGGTCGAGCCTTTGCCTTCCATCGAGTCAATTGATTCAGATGAGGACGAGTGGGACGAGGCGACGGAATGGGACCAAGCCCAAATCGATCAAACTCCCGCTGTTTCTGAGCGGGGCAGCACCGAAATCCGAAAATCACACTGGCGCTTGCCGCGTGCGCTTCGCTATGCCCTGACCCTCGAAGTGGCCCTGTATGGCCTGATTATTGGTCTGGCTATTTTCACGCGCTTCTACGATCTGAGCTACCGGGCCTTGCACCACGATGAGGGTGTACACGCCTATTATTCCTGGAAGCTTTTTAATGGGCAGGGCTACGAGCAAGAACCCTGGAAGCATGGCCCATTTCTATATCATATAACGGCCTTTGTTTTCTGGATTTTTGGGGATAGCGACCAGACTACCCGCGTCTCGACCGCCCTGTTCGGTGTGCTGATTATTCCACTTCCGGCCTTATTGCGTAAGGAGTTGGGCCGCTGGGGAGCCTTGACCGCTTCTTTCCTGCTGTTGGTCTCGCCGATGTTCCTCTATTTCAGCCGTTTTTTGCGCGAAGATATTTTTACGGCTTTCGCCACTTTTGGATTGTTTATAGGGCTGGTACGGTTTATAGACCGGCCTCGCGCCGGGTGGTGGTACGCCAGCATGCTTTCGCTCGGCTTGCTATTTTGCACCAAAGAAGTCAGTTTCTTCTATTTAGCCCTGTTTGGCGGCTTTTTGTTTGGCTGGCTTTGCTGGCAACTGGCTCCTCGCTTGCTTTTGGTGTTGGGCGGTTACGCGGTTGTGGCACTGGTGGTCTTTTTCTTTTTGATGGCGCTCTATCCGCCCCCGCCGATTCCTTTCGAGCAGGTGACAGGCGCAACCCTCAACAGCTATTTGGAGCGGTTGCTAACCCACCCGGTTTTCTGGGCTTTTATCATCCTGGGTTTGGTGGGGCTAGGGGTGGCCTGGTTCGCCTTCCGGGAAGTGGCGGTCAACCGCCGCCGTTTTATGCTTGACCGAGGCTGGGCCGATCCAGATACAACTTTAGCTCAGGCTCTTTTCGCGCCCTATCGCCAGGAAGGGACGGTGGCTTATGCGGTTGGCTGGCTGGGCCGAAACTGGAAAGTAACCTTGCTGGGCTTTGGGTTTGCTTTTGCATTCTATTTTGTATTCTTTACTGGCTTCTTCACCGATATACCGCAAGGCTCGGTCGGTCTTTTTAGCGGTCTGTGGTACTGGATGGCGCAACAAGGGGTTGCGCGTGGCAATCAGCCCTGGTATTACTACTTTTTGATGTTGCCGCTTTACGAGCCGTTGGCCCTTATGATGGGAACGCTTGCCAGTGTTTTTATTTTGTTCAAAGCTTTTCGTTATGGCTTGCAGCGCCAGCACCGTACTGTTCTGATGCCTATCGCCGAGTTGGAGGAAAAGCGTCCGGCTAAAAAGCAGTCCGAAAAACGCCCCGCCCGTCTCGACGAAGATGACGACGAATTTGACGAACTCGATGATCCCTCTAACCAAGCGCAAAGCACCATCTCCCAAAAAGAGGCTTCAAATCGAGAGCAAAACGCCCCTACCCAAAAACCCCTCAGTCCTCAGTCCTCAGTCTTACCCCCTCCCCCCTCCTCCGAAACCCTGGTCGAGGTCGAGGTAACATTGCGCCCGGCGGGGAATGATCTGTGGCCCGGACGAAGACGGCGGGAGGTTCATCCCTACTTTGCGCCGCTCTTTATGGTCGTTTGGGCTTTTGGGTCGCTGGCGCTTTATACCTGGGCCAGCGAGAAGATGCCCTGGCTGACAGTCCAACTGGTGTTGCCTTTTATCGTACTGGCGGCCTATCTGATGGATGGCGTGTGGGGCGGTCTTGAGCAATATTTCACGAGTGGGCAGCATCGTGAGGTCATGCTGTGGGGTATTAAGAGCCAGACTTTTTTCTGGCTACAGGTGGGAGGGCTGATCGGCTCGGCTTTCCTGTTCTATATGACCATGCTAAACCTGACCGCCGCCGAACTCAAGCTGAACACGGGAGCGACTGGGCGACTCGATTGGATGTTGGTCTGGGTTCCGCCGGTGATCGCGCTGCTTTTCTTTACAGCCCTGTTTAGCTTTATTGGCATGAAAGTCGCGATCAAGGCGACGCTGGCGGTTGCCTTTGGGCTGCTGACCTTCTTCTTAATACATACCGGCTTTACTTATGCTTTCGATCACGGTGATGTGGCCCTGGAACCGGGCGTATTTGTCCAAACTACCCCCGATTTGTACCGGGTAGTTAAGGAGTTGGATACGGTTACAACGATCCTGCCGGACTTGAAGCGTACCCCGGTTTTGTACGATAGCGAGTTGCAAACTCCGCTCGATTTCTATCTCCGCAATTACAGCTACAAGCGCAAGGTAACAGATTTCAAGGTTTTGACGGCAGCCACCGGTAGCGCCCTGAGCCTGAACGATTATCAGGTTGTGATGATCTATAGCGATAAAATCGCCGGGCTGGATGAGACCCAGAAGAAAGCTCTGAACGATAATTTTGTGCGTCGCCAGTATACCTTTAACTGTTGGTACGACGAGAGCCAGTATCGTAATCTCGATCTTTCGGCCCAGGATCAGATTGCTTTCTTGCAAGGTAAGACCTCGAAAGCCACGATCCGGGATGCTAGTAGCAAGGTTGTGGTCAACAAGGACGACGTGATGACGAACGAACGCTTGCAACAGTGGGCCACTTTGCCGGGCGTTCTCGACCGGGTTTATAACGCTAATGGCGGTAATTCGGCCCTGTTGCACTTAAAGTGGGCCGGTAAGTCGCTCTACCAACTTCGCACGCCGGGCGACTTTACGCGCTTGTGGCGTTTTGTGATGTACCGGGAGCAGACCCAACCGCTCGGTTGTCGCGAATGGTCGCTTTACATTAAGAAGGACATCGCCGGGTTGTGGAGGCAGTACGCCGACCTGGTTGATTACCCGATCAGCCGACCACAGTAGGAGGGATGAGGGATGAGGGATGAAGGATGAAGAGGGAACCGTCCATTGGCGGAGCAAGGTCTTACAAGAAGAGATATTTTGTTGGATATGGCTCTGTCCATAGATTTTCCAGTTAGATTTGTAGGTAGCAGGTAGTTAGCAGGTAGGAAGCGGCTGAAACCTGATACCTGAATTATTTCAGGTTTAGCCCATAGTAGGCAGGTTATTTAGATAGGTAGCAAGGAATGACTGAACAGGCCCGACCGTTTAAGAAAACCCAAAATCGGATTGAGACGCTGGATGCCCCGCCCGTAAATGCTCCGGTGCGCCCGACCTCGCCCGCCTCCGTTCGAGCGCAACGGGGCGGGTCGGGGCCGGAAGAGCCTTCGCCACCGACGATGGTGGGTAGGCTGCTAGAGGCGGGTTGGCTGCACCGTGAAACGCTGGTCTGGGTGGTGATTATCGCCCTGGCGGTGGTCAGCCGTTTGTGGGACCTTGCGCCACGCGCTTTCCATCACGACGAAAGTATTCACGGGGTCTTTAGCTACGAAATGTTCACGGGGAAGAACATTTACCGCTATGACCCGACCTGGCACGGCCCGGTGTTGTACTACATGGTGACGCTCTCCTATTTTTTATTGGGTGGAGCCAACGAATTTAGCGCCCGGTTTGCCCCGGCGATGTTTGGGATTGGCATAATAGCGATCAGCTATTTCTTACGGCCCCTGATCGGCAAGATTGGGGCGGTCGTTTTCGCCGTTTTGGTGCTGGTCTCGCCCTCGATTATGTATTACTCGCGGTCGTTGCGCCACGATATTTTTGCGACTTTTGGCACACTCCTATTTGTGGTGGGATTATTTCGGTTTGCCCAAATCCGCGATAATAAGCGCGGACATTTGGGCTGGATGGCCCTTTCCGGGTTGGGTTTCTTTATCCTGTTTGGCAGCCACGAAATGTCCTTCTTCACACTTGGCATCGTGTTAAGCTGGCTGGGGGTGGTCTTTTTATTGGAGCTTATCGTTCTGCCCAGCCGGATCAGGATCGGCGGGCGGGATATAACGGTTGGCTGGAAGCGCTCAACCCTCAAGAGTCAGCCGTTGGCGCTCAGTCGCAAGCCCCTGGATGATGACGAGTTGGACGAGCCGGAAAATATAGCAGCGCCGCCCGTCTCGCAATTGCAGCTAGAGGGGTTTGATGAGATCGAGGTTAAGCCGGAAACGCCCGCAATTCAGCCGGAGCTTGAAGCAGCGTTGGATACCCAGGAGAATGGGGAGCGACAAGACTCGCTCTTAGGCCGGTTCGGGTTGGTTTACCCGGCCCTGTTCGGTTTGCTGGCCCTGCTGGTAGTGGTCGGCTCGATCCATCTTTTTGTAGACACGACCGCCGAAGGGACGCTCCAAAAGCTGTTCGGAATGAACTCCTATTTTGTGCTGATCCCGTTATATCTTGGGTGTGCGGCGGCAGCGGCATATCCGTTGGCCCTGCTTATCAATTACGGCTATAACCGATTGGGCCGCGAGGCTAACTTTATCGCGCGTGTGACGGCGGTGGTGGTGTTTTTGGGGATGGCGGCAGTGGCGGGGCTGCTCTTTTTGCGGAGTGGGTCGCCCGCCGGGTTTATCACGGCGGTCAATTTGCAGTTTAGCGGCAACACTACCGCAGCCATCGACAAGCTGGTCAGTGACGGCTTTATCGGCTATAGCGAGTTTGCCTATGTCGGGCTGAAATGGCCTTCGCTGTTACCGCAACTGGTCGTGGTAATTATAGTCGCGCTTTTGGCAGGTGCGTTGATCGGCTGGCTATGGGAGCGGCGGTTGCTGGTCTACACCGAGCGGGGCTGGTACGGCTTTGGCATCGCGTCCTTCTTTGTGCTGCTGATCGCTTCGCTGGTGAGTTTGCGGTTTGTGCTGGTAGCCGACCGCACCCAGCTACCAAAAGGGACTTTGCCACTTTTGGGTACGATGGACAAATGGCTGGCCTATATCATCGGTGGGGCAGTTCTGGCCCTGATAACCGGGGTTTTGGCGGGCTGGTTCGTGTCGCTGGCTGAGCAAATTGACGATAACAGCTTACGTGGTTCGGGGGTGTTGCGCCCGATATTGCGGTTTGCCCGTAAGCCCTGGTCGGTAATGGCCTGGTTGCTTGGGTTCGGCATCCTGTATATCCTGATCTTTAGCAACTTCTTTTTCTCGCCCGAACGTCTGGCGGACGGTTTTTACCGGGGGATCGAGTATTGGGGGGAGCAACACGGCAAGCGTCGCCTGGATCAGCCCTGGTTCTATTACCCAATGCTCATGCTTTTGTACGAAACCTTTGCCGTGATTTTTACTTTTATGGCCTTGATTTATTTCCCGGTAAGCTGGTGGCGGCGGACGGCCCGGCGCGGTCGGTTGATTTTCACGGTGCGGGGGGTCTTTATCGGTCTGACTTTTTGGTGGTCGGCCCTGGCCCTGATAATCTATTCGGTAGCGGGCGAGAAAATCCCCTGGCTTAATATGCAAATCGCTTTGCCATTTAGCCTGGCGGCTGCCGCCTTCCTCAACGACTATTTGCGCGATATTAATTGGCGACGATTGCTTGCTCCTCGTGAAGGGCTGTTGTTTGCCGGAATGTTTGGGACGATGTTTGTACTCAGCCTGGCCCTGATTGGTTTGGCGATCAATTTGCCAAAGGTCGGGGTGATAAATGCCGGATTGGGTCGGCTGGCGACCGATGAGGATAGAACCCAGGCGATTGTGTTGCTGCTGATCGTGGCGGCGTTGATTCTAGGATTGTTCGGCCTGAGCTTGTGGCTATGGTGGACTGACCGGCTAACCGGGCGGACGGCGCGGGCGGTGATTGTGTTGGCGGTGGGTACGCTGGTTTTTGCGTATTGTTTCAAAAGTACGATTGCACTCAACTATTTGCATCCCGATGTGTCGGTCGAGCCGATGATCTATACCCAGACTGCGCCGGAAGTGTCGCTATTTGCGGAGCGAGCCGGTCGGTTGAGTCAGGATTTACGCGCCCTTTATAAAGCGGCTCCTGCGCCGGCCCAAACTGGACAGTTGCTGCCGATTGACCCCGACCCGACCGATACCAAATCTATTCCGCTGTATGCCAGTAGCGAGGTCGCCTGGCCTTTGCATTGGTACTTCCGCGATTATAGCGATGTGACCTGGGGTGCGGTCAATACCGACCCGAACAGCCCCAACGTGATCGACCGACTGACCGATGCTAAAGGCAACAATTACGCCTTGATCCTGGTCTCGACCGGCGAGAACACCCAAAAATTGCAAGATCAGGTGGCGGGCCAGTACACCGCCCATCAGTACCGCTTCCGATGGCACTTCCCAGAGGACGATTCGGGCTATGGTGGGCTGGGCTACACTCCGCCCGATGATTACCGGGAACCGCGTATCGCTTCCAAAGATATTACCAACACACGCTGGGATGTCATCTTGCGTAGCTTTACCGAGCAGCCCTATGCCGGAAGGCTCTGGCGTTATCTGGCCTATCGCGAGATATGGCAGCCTTTACAGTCGTTTGATATGATCGCCTATGTACGAAACGATCTGGAGCCGGATTTTGCCTTGAGTAACAACACCAGCGTTACACCGAGCAAGAGCGCTGCCGACAGCCTGCCTGCTTTTGATTTGACCGCCTCTAATACGGCTGGCACGCGCAACGGGCAGTACCGCACTCCGCGTAATATCGCAATCGCGCCTAACGGGGACGTTTTGGTGCTGGATAGCCTCAATGGGCGGGTACAGCGCTTCGATAAGGATGGCAAATTCGTCTCCAAGTTTGGGACTATCGGGACGGGCGACGGGCAGTTCACCCTGGCCCAATACGAAAGCGGTCCGGGCGGCATCACTATAGACGAGGACGGCAACATTTATGTGACCGATACCTGGCGCTATCGAATTGAGAAATTCGACCCGACCGGCAAATTTTTGCTGGCCTGGGGCAGTGGGCAAGACACCAAAGGCCAGCCCGATCTAAACCAGCAATACGCGACCAGTTTCTACGGCCCCCGCTCGATTGTCTACGACCGTGCTGCTGGGGAGCTTTATATCACCGATACCGGCAACCGGCGGGTGGTGGTCTATGACAAGCAGGGCCAGTTCAAGCGACAGTTTGGTAGTAGTGGGAATGGCCCGGCCCAATTTAACGAGCCAGTCAGCCTGGCGATCAGCCCGGACGGTAAGGTTTATGTTGCCGATGCCCGCAACAATCGGATTCAGGTGTTGGACAAGCAAGGGACTTATCTAAGTCAGATCGCGGTGCCAAGCTGGAAAGAAGCGGTACTGTCCGAGCCATATCTGACTTTCGACCCCCAGGGCAACCTCTACGCCAGCGACCCTTCCAACGCGACTATCTTGCGGTTTGATCCGACTGGCAAGCCACTCGACAGCATCGGGCCTGCCAGTGGTCTGCCTCTTATCAACCCGGTTGGGCTGGCCTTCGATGCAACGGGCAATCTATACATTGTAGATGCCCGCCGCAACTCGGTCTTCAAGACCAAAGCGTAGGGGAAGGCAGAATGCAGAAGGTAGAATTAAGAATACAGAATGCAGAATTATAGGGACAGGGACGGTTATTTTTACCTATCAATCTGGCAGGTGGGGCAGAAGGCAGAATAAAATCACCTTTGAAGCGTTCGTGGCGTGCTACGAACCGTCGCGGTTTGCGTGCGCGTCGTCGCCAGAGGTGGGGCAGAAGGCAGAATAAAATCACCTTTGAAGCTTTCCTGTATTTTGCCTTCTGCCTTTCTTACTTCTCTATTCTTAACAGACCCCAGGGGCGGGTTGGGCCGGTTAGTTCGGCGATTTTTGCGCCGGTAGCCGCGTCAAGCACCAGGATTTTAGGCTGGTCGGTGCTGGTGGCATAGAGTTTGGTTCCGTCGAGGCTGGCGGCGATGCTATCGAAAGTCCACCTGGTCGCCAAACGGCCCCGCTCTTTAAGGTTCACCGTATCGATCATCACTAGCCCGGCCCCATCCAAAGCATAAAGGGTCGCCCCGTCGGGCGAGAGGGTCGCTACGCCTGCCGGACGCTGTGGTTTAGCCTGAACTACCCCCTGCACAGTAAGATCGGTTTTGAGGCGGATTTGTGTGGGAAAATCGGAAATATTAAATTCGACGATTTGCCCAAGCAAACTATTGACCGCGTATAACCGGGTGGCGTTGCTGTTCATCGCCAGTCCCCACAGGGCGGCGGCTTTCTCGTTTTCCTTACCGGCTTTTGGCAAATCGAGGCAGACTGCTATTCCAGCAGTAGTATTAAGGGCGTGAACAAAGGGGCCATGTTGGGCGTTGCGATAGACCGTAAAGACCCAATCGCCTTTAAGGTTGGTAAGTTGGGACAGTCCGTAGCCCTCCATTTCGGTTTCGGTCGGACTGCTGCCTTTGTCTACAACCGCGCCCGGCAATAGCTTATTCTGGGTCAGATCGTAGAGCCGCACCACGTAACGGCCTTCTTCGTAGGGTAACAAATGCTCAATCAGATAGAGCTTTTGACCGTCCGGCGAGAGTACATCATAAGCAAAATTACCGGACAGTTCGACCGTTCGAGCCGGGTTTTGCAAAGCCGTATCGAGAATGGCGAAGCGGCTGACCCAGCGTTTTTCGTCCTTAAACTTCTGTTTTTGCTGGTCGGTCAGTATTTCAGCCACGACAAGGGTCTGACCATTGAGGGATAGGCCACCCAATCTAGTATTAGCGTCAATCTCCGGCAACTCAAAACGGGCTTCCAACGTTGTCGAGCGCAGGGTTTTGCCGCTCTTTAAGTCGAGCGCGGCTATGGTCGTGCGGTTGGCCCCGGCTACGGCGGTGTAAAGGGTTGTCCATTCGTTGTTGGGTGTGCCAAAGGGCAATTGCCGTTCGACTGTTCCGCCCGGTATTTTCAGGGCTACCAACTGATTGCCAGTTGCTCCATACCCGTCCCGCACATAAAGGCGACCACCCACCGTCTGGGCAGTACTGGCTGCCGTCGTAGTCGCAGCAACCGAGGGAATTACTAGCGTGGTCGTCTGTGCCGCTGTCGTAGCTGCCACCGGCGGAACTGTCGCCGGGATCGTCGTACTATCGCCGCAGGCCACCAGCACCAGAGCAGTCAAAAGTAGCAGGGCCAGCCCCGCCGAGATCGGTCTTTTCAGATTAGCCAATTTTGCAACCCTCCTTCTTACTTTCCAGATATTTAGCCTCTGCTAATATAACGAAGGGCAAGCTACAATCCTGACATTTTACTTATTATAGCAAAATGCAGAGTAATTGACCACCTGTAGGAGCGAGCTTCTGCTCGCGATGGAAAGGGCAGCTGGGGGTTCAATCGTGAGCGGAAGCTCGCTCCTACAGATAATTCTATACCTCAATTGCTTTGCATTCGGCTATAGATTAACCAATTTCAAACTTGATCTATTTTGTCTTTTATATTCTGCATTCTGCATTCTGACTTCTGCATTTCTCACGTCCTATACGCGCCGCCGTTGATGTGGAAAGTCTGCCCGGTGATGTAGGCCGCATCGGGGCCACAAAGCCATGCCACCAGCGCTCCAACTTCTTCGGGCCTGCCGATCCGACCGAGCGGAATAGCGCGGGCGCGGTCAGCAATTTGTTCTTCGGTTAGACCGTAGCGAGGTTGGGCGGTATCGGTCATGCCGGGCGCGACGGCATTGACATTGATGCGGTGGGGGGCCAGTTCGAGGGCCAGAGCGCGGGTCAGGCCCAACAGTCCGGCTTTGGAACTGGCGTAATGTGCGCCACGTACAGTGCCTTCAAAGGCCGCGCTCGAACTCAAATTAACGATAGAGCCACCTGCCGCCGTACTCATATAGGGCGCGACGTAGCGGGCGCATAAAAAAGCCCCCTTCAGATTTACGTCCAGCACTCCATCCCAATCGTCCTCGCTCATCTCCATAAAAGGTTTGCGCGGGAATATCCCGGCATTGTTGACCAGTATATCGATCTGCCCGAAGCGTTGGGCGGCTCCTTTTACCCAGGCAGAAACGGCAGCCGCCCGGCTTACATCTACGCTAGTCGTTAGCACTTCGGTTTGCAGCAGCAGAGCGGTTTCGTCCAGGCTGGCCTGATTTAGGTCGCACAAAGCTAATTGCGCTCCCCGCTGCGATAAGGCGACCGCAATGGCCCGCCCGATGCCTTGCCCGGCTCCCGTCACGAGCGCGATCTGCCCCTCTAATTCTCTACTCACTCTCGTTTTCCTTTCACTCTGACCGTGCCATTGCCACGCTCTCATCGGATAGGGTTCTAAACCTCACTTTTGATTGACTTAGCGGCAGGTTGGTTTTATACTTCAGGTGGTAAAAGATGTCGCAAATGCCCAACTTCTTCAAATCGGATGAGTTTTTATGAAGATGATTAATCTTGAAGAAGCAACCCTGGTTAATTGTGTTGATGAAGCTCAACACGAACGGGTGATGCTTACCCGCAAGGGAAAGCCAGTTGCACTTATAGTAGGTCTTGAAGGCTTGGATGCCGAACAACTGGAACTTGGTAGTAATGCTAAATTTTGGACGCTTATCACCGAGCGACGTAGCCAGAAAACCAATAGCCGTGCCGAGTTGGAACAAAGTCTTGACCAACCAAAGCAATCTTGAAATCGTACAAAAATCTAGGGCTTGCCCGATTGTAAAGCAAGTTGACAGGCCCATTCGCAGGTCGCTTCGAGGCTGGAATGGACGGGGATACCACTCGCAGGCAGAGCCGTCCTGAAGTAGTTTTCGCCGTTGACCCCCGGTTCTACCCCTACCACAAAAGGCCGTTTGAATTCGTTTACTAGCCCAAAATTCAGTCCGAACCACCAACCTAGCTCAAAGCGAGTAGTAATGCAGGGTGCTTCTTTGGGTAGCCAGAACAAAACAATATCTACCGCCAGCAAATAATGATGTTCCCACTCGACTTGCTCCTTATAGCGTTGCACGTATTCAGGGTCATCGGGCGGTGCAAAACCGTCTATTCGGCGGGGGTTGAAGCAGGTGGCGAAAGCGCCGCCTAATAACTCCGCCGCTATCGGCTGCCATTCTGGAGCATCGGTAATACCGCCGGCCAGGAAGATCGCGGGTCGCTCGAAGCTGATCGGGCGTTCGGGAGCCGTAACCAGTAGCATAAACAGCCTTTCTAAACTTCGGGCAATAGAAAACGGCCCGCTGGATCACGGGGGAAGGGGATTATTTTAATAATCGCGTCCCGGTTGAGCGGGCCGTAGATATGCGGGAAGATACGACCGGGGTCTTCGTAGCGCACCGGGGAGCGCAGCTTGTCCAAATCCAGCACGAGTATTATAAAGTCGCGGGGGTCGGCGGTATAGAAGCGATTGCCGGTTGCCGCCACATTAGCCGCTCCATCGGTGCAATGAATAAAGGCTTCCCGTCCGGCAGCCATTGGCTCCGGCAAGTAATCGCGGTCGGCAGGCTGCGCTTCGTAATATTCGCGCGGAACCATATGATAAGTTATCCCGCTCAACCGCTCTTCGTTTTCACTCATCAAGGTCTAAATATCCTTTCGCATCACAATCTCAAAAGGCTCGAACCCGGCTTTCTCCCAAAAGTGCTGACCGGCCCGGTTATTAACATCCACCTCAAGCTGAACCCGGTTTACGCCCTGTTCTCTGAACCATTCGTAGGTCTGAACAAGTAGCGCCTGGGCCGCTCCCTGCCCCCGGAAAGCCTCTTCGATCCACATATCGGCGATGTAGCCAAAGCGGTTTTGAATAAAAAGCGGTGCTTCGTAATGAAAAGAACCGATTACATATCCGGCGGGTGGTTCAAGGGTTTCTTGCCCGTTTTCGTCCAATCGGTAGGCCATTGCAAAATAGAATTCATCGCCACTGGCGGCCCGCTTGATCCAGCCTTCGCTACCCTTTTCCCAACCGGGACGGGCCTGCCAATCGGGATGTAGGGTGGCGTGGAAATCGTACATGCGGCTCATCATTGCCACAAACTGCTCGACCTGGCTCTTGTTTTTAGAGTCGGTGATACGTACAACTTTGAAATTTGGCATAAAATTTCCAATGATTAAGGGGTAATTTCTTTTTGGTCATCCAAAGCGGTTGCCTCGTTGTCTGCAATTTCATACTCAAAAAGAGCTTTTACGCCTAAGCTAAAGCCGGGTATTATATCTTCCCCGGAAAGCGTATCATCCAGCTTTAGGATTTGAGATAATTTCGTTGGGTCAGCGTAATAAACCTCGACCGTTTTATCCTCCGGGTTGATAAGCCAGATTAGGCGCACCCCGGCAGCCTGATAACGCTTAACCTTGTCCTGAGCCTCGGCGCGACGTTTTTTAGTCTCTAAGTCGTGGGGCGATAGCACTTCAACCGCCAGGTCAGGCCGAGGCCCCGCCCCTTTGATAAGCTTTTTGGGCCTGGTCTTGGTCGTCCAGAAAGAGATGTCGGGCTGAGTAGACAGTCCAGTAAGTCTTGTCCCAATTGGTTAGCCATTTTAAGGTCAATTGATCGAGAAATAACTGACAAGACTTACTGGACTGTCTACTGAGTAGACAGTCCAGTAAGTCATGTCAGTTTAGGATAGAGCCGGTGCAA
>JBBQWM010000098.1:0-14848 GCA_038210655.1 Chloroflexia bacterium | reverse complement strand
GCAAGCATAAGCGGTATCATACTCTTGGCCTTCCTGTCTAGTTAAATCGGTCTGCTGTCAACAAACTCGATTTAATTTAAGCAGGAAGACCGCTTTTGGCAACTTCCTCGGCTACTTACACAAACTTAAGTGACTGCGTGTATATTATCGAAATAATATGAATTTTATTTTGATTGGTCAAGCTGGGTTTATTTTAGCATACTTGAAAACAAATTGGTACTAAGAGCCTGTTTCATAACTGTAAACCTAGCCTCCAAAATAGGTTGTCTCAGACCACCTCTAGGCTCGTACTTGAACATTATGAAACAGGCTCTAATAGCAATAGAGCCGTAATGAGCATATACGCTTGAAAAAAACCTTCAAGGCTAACTTTTTATCAGTGTACAACCCTACTTGCCCCACCTTTCCACTTCATTCTCCACTCGCACTCAAAACGACTGGTTTGCCAAAAGGTTCATAGAATTTGGGCCAACTTTTGAAATTGCTCATCCTATTCCGTTGTCCACTAAGAATCTCTTCAAAAATTGGTCGTTTTAGGATTAAATCGTAATGTTAACTGTAATCTAGGTTTGCTACAATAGCATCAGTAGCAAAGAGCAAAGGTTCCAGGTTCTAAAGATCAGCAGGCATTCGGTTCGATAGACCGAAACAGCCTCAAACCTAACCCGAAACCTACCAACTCAGGCCCAATTAAATTGCAATAGCTCACTTTAACTTACAAGTATTTCTCTACGATTGTTCTGTTATACTGCGCTATGATCCTGAGTTGTATGCCTTACCGGGCTTCTCCTGGTACTACTAAAAGTTTAACCTAAAGGTTTCTTAATAGCTGACTTTTCCGGCGAAACCTTTAGCGGGCTGCTAGGCGGCTCCTTACGAAAATGATCCTTCTCTTATTACGTTACCTCGTTTGCTTTAGTTCGTGGAACTGGTAATCATCTGAGCGAGTACGTAACAGCAGGTCGGTGGTTTGCGAAAAACATCACCTATAAGCTGTGAAGTAGCGCATAATGTCCGGCTTGCTGTCGGGCTATAATACAGGTGTAAGCAGGCAGATACGAATATAAAGCTTACAGCAATCCTCTATATTCTTCTCTCAAACTCCTCCTAATACAAAAGAGCGTCGATGAGCAGCGACGCTCTTTTCATTTTATAGGTTTCAGGTTTCAGGTTTCAGGTATAAGATAGTTTAGGAAGTGAAAGCTAAAAATCTGATATCTGATAACTAATAACTAATATCTACAAGCTACTGAATCAAACTACTTTCCGCCATTTCTGCCGGTTTGGGCAGTTGGAGGATTTGGAGCAGGGTTGGGCTAACACTTGCCAAAATGCCTTCTTTGAGGGTCGTGTGTCGATAGGGCGAGTCGTCGGGCGTGACCAACATGCACTCGACCGGGGTGGTGGTATGTTCGGTGAAGGGGCCGCCGGTTTCCAGGTCGATCATCTTCTCGGCGTTACCGTGATCGGCGGTGATAAGGAGCGTTCCGCCCTTTGCCAATACCGCTTCTGCGACCCGCCCGACGCAACTATCAACCGTTGCCGCCGCTTTGAGGGCCGCTTCAACGATACCGGTATGCCCGACCATATCAAAGTTGGCATAATTGACGATAATAAAATCGTACTCGTCGGCGGCAATCCGTTGGAGCAAAGCATCAGTTACTTCGTTGGCGCTCATTTCCGGCTTCAAATCGTAGGTAGCCACTTTGGGCGATGAGATCAACAAGCGGTCTTCGTTGGGGAAAGGTGCTTCTCGCCCGCCATTAAAGAAGAAGGTGACGTGGGCGTATTTCTCGGTTTCGGCGATATGGAATTGGCGCAAGCCCGCATCGCTAACAATTTTCGCCAGAGGATGCTCCACATCTTTGGAGTTAAAGGCGATTTTGGTCGGCAAACCTTGCTGATACTCGGTCACAGTAGCGAAATAAAGATTTTGAAGCTGGCCTTCGCGGGCGAACCCGGCGGGCTTGCCGTCCGGTAAGGTGAAGGGGCCGAATTTATCATCCGGCAACACAAAGGCTTTGGTCAGTTCGCGGGCGCGGTCGGCCCGGAAGTTGGCGTAAATCACTGCGTCGCCATCCTGGATCGTGGTAAGCGGCCCGCCCTCCGGCCCGGTGATAACAGTTGGGAGTACAAATTCGTCGGTGACATTGGCGGCATAGCTGACCGTTAAAGCGGCCTCTGCCGACGCTGCTGTCGGCCCTTCGCCCTGGGTAAGGGCCAGATAGGCTTTCTGAACCCGCTCCCACCGATTATCGCGATCCATTGCATAATAGCGGCCCGCCACAGTCGCAATCCGCCCGCCCCACTCGGCTAAATGTTGTTCAAGTTCTTGCATAAAACCGAGACCGCTAGTGGGAGCCGTATCGCGTCCGTCCATAAAAGCATGCACAAAGACTTTTTCAGAGGCAACCCCGGCATCGTGGGCCAGCTTAAGCAGGGCGTACATATGCCGGGAATGGGCGTGTACACCACCCGGCCCGGTCAGCCCCATCAGGTGCAGTTTGCCATTAGTTTGCCGGATATGTTCGATAGCGCCGGTCAGGGCCGGATTCTGAAAAAAGCTACCGTCCCGGATCGCCAGGTCGATCCGCACAAATTGCTGGTAGACCACAAAACCCGCTCCCAGGTTCATATGACCTACTTCGCTATTTCCCATCTGGCCTTCCGGCAATCCGACCGATTCGCCACTGGTTTTCAAGAAGGTATGAGGATACGTATTGTACAGTCGTTCCAAATTGGGGGTATGCCCCTGGATTGCGTTACCGGTGTGGACAGCGCTATATCCCCAGCCATCCAGCACCATTAGCACAACAGGTTTGGGCCGTTCCGCCATTTTTATTTGCTCCTCTCTTATGCCTTACCAGTTAGTCTCCGCTTTTATCCGGCTAGATTGTACACCATTTTGGTTGAAACATGTTTTACAAAGAATAGCTCAATATTGGTAACTACTCAGCTTACCGATTTTGGGCGACCACACAGGGTCGCACCCTACAACCGATTTCGGGTAGGGACGACCCTATGTGGTCTCCCGATGTGAGTAGTTACCAATATTGAGCTTGCAGGCTGCGGGGGCGGGTTGGGTCTTGTAAGTTGGCGCTGGTCGGCCTAAGCAAGCCTCCCGCGAAAATTGTGTGTGAAGAGAAGCGCTTCATCGGATAGCTTATTCAAATAATTTGCTGATTGCCAGCTTAAAGCCTGGTATCACGTCCTCGCCGTCAAGTTCTCCGGTCGGTTGGACGGTAGTGTAGTCAGTCTGACCTTGACGAAGTACCGCCGCTATCTGCTTGGTCGGCTGGATAATCCAGACCATTCTAACCCCGGCTTCCAAATAGCGCCGAGCCTTCGCCAGTAACTGGCTGACAGGTTGATTATCGGATTGGATTTCAACGGCAAGGTCTGGATAAGGCGCAACCCCGACATCTATGGCAGGCTTTCGGTCGGCTATCCAGTAGGACAAGTCAGGAAATGGAGCATAATTCGGCCCGATCTGTACGCTGGTTTCTTGCTCTAGCATCCCTACCTTTTCCTCCGGGTCAAACTGGTCATAGGCACGCATAAGAAGCCGGGATACTCGGTTATGGTTACGCTTTGGCATGGGCTTTTCTTCTAGCATTCCGTCAATCAACTCAAAGCGCCCAGAACTTTCGGGCAAGCTTTCAAACTCTTCTACTGTTATAAGGCGCTGTGCTTGCTGAGTCATGTTACTTCACCCTCTAAATATGCCAATAACAATAAAACAAATGGACTGGTCTATAGGCGGAGCCATATCCAACAAAATACCTCGGCCCTTTTGTGTGACATTGCTCCGCCAATGGATTTCCCCCTTCATCCCTCATCCCTTATTAGATATCGATTATGGCTCTAAATACCCAGGTAGGCCCGCTTGACCCGCTCGTCCTGAAGCAAGGCTTTGGCGCTATCGCTGATAGTAATATGGCCTGTCTCAAGGACGTAGCCACGAGTGGCCTGTTCGAGGGCGGTTTGTACATCTTGCTCGACGATCAAAATAGTTACGCCGCTTTTATTGACCTGATCTAGAATCTCGATCAAATTCTCGATAATGACCGGAGCCAGACCGAGCGAAAGCTCGTCGATCATGAGTAATTTAGGCTGGGCCATCAAGCCGCGCCCAATAGCGACCATCTGCTGTTCGCCGCCCGAAAGCTTACCGGCTAACTGGCTTTTGCGCTGCTGAACCCGTGGAAACAACCCATAAATCCGTTCGAGGTCTTTTTCGATTTGAGCCTTATCATTGCGGCGGAAGGCTCCGAGGAGCAAATTCTCTTGCACCGTCATGGCCCCAAACAACCGCCGACCTTCCGGCACATGGGCGATCCCGCTCTCTACAATGAGCCGAGCATCTGCCCCGGCCAGTTCTTGCCCCAGGAATTTGATGCTACTGCCGGGCCGAGGCTTGACCAGCCCACTAATAGTCGCCAGGAGGGTCGATTTGCCCGCCCCGTTCGAGCCGACCAGCGCAACAATCTCACCCGATTGGACTTCCAAATTGACATCCCACAAGACCTGTACGTCGCCATAGGCCACATTGAGATTTTGAATCTGGAGCAAAGGTTGATCGGTTTGGGTTCTGATTATTCCATTTTGGGCGGCTGTTCGCCCCTCAAACTCATTATTTAACATCACACTCCCTAGTTTCCGGTCTGGTTCTTGGCAAAACGCTTGCCCAGGTAAGCTTCGATAACTGCCGAGTTAGAAGTCACCTCAACCGGGGTGCCTTCGGCGATTTTCTTGCCGTAATCGAGTACTACCACCCTCTGACAGACCCCTACGATGACCTTCATGACGTGTTCGATCACCAGGAGCGTAATACCACTGGCGTGAATAGTACGGATCAAGTCCATCGCCTCGTCGATCTCGACCCCGCGCAATCCCGCCATAACCTCATCCAGCATCAAAAGCTCCGGGTCCATCGCCAGCCCTTTTGCCAGTTCCAACCTTTTTCGTCCGGCAATGTTGAGCGACTCGGAAGCATCGTTGCGGCGTTTGTGTAAATTGACCAGTTCCAGCACTTCCTCGGCCCGTTTGAAAGACTGGGCCGAATTGCGTTTCGCTCCGCCCTTGCCGTACATTGCGCCTACTGCCACGTTTTCCAATACGGTCAGGTTTTGAAAAGGCTTGACGACCTGGAAGGTGCGGGCGACCCCCATTTTGCCGATAACGTGTGGTTTCTTACCGTTGAGCAACTGCCCCTTGAAAGTGATCGTACCATGCGTCGGGACGGCAGTGCCGCTAATCATATTGACCAGCGTAGTTTTACCGGCCCCGTTTGGCCCGATCAGCCCCAAAATTTCGCCTGGACGCACCTGGAAACTAATATCACTTACGGCGGTTACACCCCCGTATTGTTTAGTCGCCCCTTGTACATCCAGCAAAACATTCTCATTCATTTTAGCCTCGTTGTTAGTGGGAGATGTTAGATGTTAGAAATCAGAGATTAGAAATCAAACTTTATAGCAAATTATACACAGTCCTGGATTGGTAGGGGCGACCCTTGTGGTCGCCCTCAGAGACCGTGCCGGATGTTCACGGGGGCGACCACAAGGGTCGCCCCTACCAACTAATTTCTGATTTCTAATCTCTAATCTCTAAATACTATTCTCCCTGACATTACGTAGGAATATGCGCCAGGTGAAACCGCCTTTGTTCCGCACCAGTTGCAAAACGCCTCTGGGTAGGAATAGCACCAGCAAAATAACGACCGCCCCGAAAATTACGTTTTTCCAATCCAAGACCCACTCGAAGCCGCTCACCCCATGGATCGCTTCCAAAAACTCCTGAATAGCCGAGTAGATAAATACTCCGATAAACGGCCCCCAGACCGTCCCGGTTCCCCCTAGTAAACAGATAATAATTACATAGAGGCTGATATTGGTATCAAAAACGCTATCGACGGTTGGATAGACCGACCCATTGACCATCGCTCGCCAGGCTCCTGCCAGACCGGTCAGGGCGGCGGCTATGCAAAAAGCCCCAATCTTGAACCAGGTCGTATTGACTCCCAATACCCCGGCGGCATCTTCGTTCTCGCGGATCGCAAACAGGCCATAGCCGAATTTGGAACGGCTCAGATACCACGTAAAACCGACCGCGCCCGCAAAAGCCGCCAGGGTCAGAAAGTAGAGCAAGTTTGAGTTAAAGTCTTTGTCGGCTTTAGAAACCGGCGGATAAATTTGAAGGCCGCTTGACCCACCCAAACAGATCAGCTTATCCCCGATGCAGTCTACATTCTTAAAAAGTTCGCGTATGGCAATACTTACGCCGAGGGTAGCGATAGCGAAATAGTGACCGCGCAGGCGCAAAACTGGCAGACCGATTAGCAACGCTGCCAGGGCCGAGATCGCCGCCGCCAAAATAAAAGCCATCCAGATCGGCCAGCCCAACGTCACCTGGGAGCCACGGGGTTCGGAGGCGACTACCGCCGCGACATAGGCTCCCAGGCCCCAGAAGGCGACCTGCCCAAAAGCGGCGTACCCGGTAAAGCCGCCGATAATGTTCCAACCGGCGGCAGCCAGTCCGATAATAAAAATATTGGTCAAGCCGTCCCGGTTGTTCGAGATAAAAGGAGCCACCAGCATCAGCACGACCAATAAGCCCAACCCGCCCATCGCTAATTGGCGATTACCGCGCTGGCTGGCGACAATACTGACGGCAATCGCCACCAACATTATCAGCAAGTTTAGGCTCATTATTTGTAACCCTCCTTGCCCAACAACCCGGTGGGCCGCACGATCAGCACCAGTATCATAGCGACAAAGATCAGCCCTTCTTTCCAGCCGCTCAGACTGACCCCGCCCAGATTGACCCCCGCCGCCGATTGATCGAGCAAACCAAAGACGAACCCGCCCAATAGCGCTCCCGGAACCGACCCCAACCCGCCCAATACGACGACCGCGAAAGCCCGGATGTTAAATATCCCAAACTCGTCGGGTGTAAACGCGCCCAGCCAGACCGAGAGTAGCGTCCCGGCTGCCGCCGCGATAGCGGTCGAAATGGCGTAGGTCAGGCAATAGGTATAGGCGATGTCGATCCCCATTAGCCGGGCGGCATTCAAATCCATCGAGACCGCCCGGATCGCGTTGCCAGTTTTGGTTTTAGCCATGAAGAGATAGAGCAGGTAGGTCAGCAAAAGAGCTACCCCGACCCCCGCCAACTTCATGTAGTTGATCGTCGCATCCCCGATCTGGAAGCCATAGGCGGCATAGGTGGGGTTGACCCGCCGGGGTGTGCTGGTAAAAACCACCCGTCCCGTGCTGACAATAAAAGTTTCCATACCAAAGGTGAGCAAAAACGTTACCAATAACTGAGCTCTGATAACCCGGTTGATAAGGTATTTCTGAACCAGAAAACCGACCCCAAAGAAAACCAGCATCGTAATCGGTAGGCTCAGGAAGGGGTCAATGCTAAGGCTCTCAAACAGATTATAGGTCAGGTAGGCTCCCAGCATAATAAAGGCGGCGTGGGCTAGATTGACTATATTTAGAATACCCCACACCAGCGAAAACCCCAACCCCACCAACCCAAGCAAGCCTCCTAGCAGCAGGCCATTTACCAGTACTTGTAACGACACGAGCGCCTCCATTTTAACAATGCAGAATGCAGAATAATGAATGCAGAATAATAAATAATGAATGCAAAATCCAAAATCTGGCTAACTACACAGCCGTGTCACCCTGAGCCGCAGCGAAGGGTCTAGATTCTTCGGCGGAGAGGCATCTTTGGCAAAACCCAGACAATCTCCCGCCTCAGAATGACAGTGGTCAGCAGTTACAAATCTGGTAGATACAAAACTAGCTGTTGTTAGAAGCTAACAGAATTCTGTATTTCTATTCTGCATTCTGCATTCATTATTCTGCCTTCCCCTACCGTTTGTCCCAGGCCGGGGTAGGCCAGAGCGGTTTGGCGGAGGCGACATCGGCGGGCCAGATCGTCATTTTCTTGCCATCTTGCCATTGCTCGACCGCCATCGGCTTGAAGATGTTGATACCACGCTCGTCAAACTTGATTTGACCGTAGAAGCTCACGAAATCGAGACCGGCCAGCGAGTCGCGGACTTTCTTAGGGTCAATCGACCCGGCCTTCTCGATAGCCTTCTGGAAAGCGATCCCACAGGCAGCGCCGGAAGCGGCCTGATAGGACGGTTCGCCATTGTACTTCTTGACGTAGCTATCGAAGAAGACTTTGGAAGTACCGAACACATCCTCGCCCTTATAGCTAACGGAGGGAGTCCATTGCGAACCGCCCATCGTAAAATTGGAGTCGGTCTTCAGGGTAGTATTCCATTCCGGCAAGCCTGGGCCGACCGTAAAGGCGAACGCCTGGGGGTTGAAACCGAGTTCTTTGGACGATTTGATGATAGCGGCGGCTTCGTTCAAGTGTCCACTGTTGAGCAGAATATCGGGGCCGGCTTGTTTAGCCTTTGTAACCTGAGCAGTCAGGTTGGTCTCTTTGTCGGGATACTCTTCGTACAGGACGACCTGCAAACCCTTGCCCTCGGCGTATTTCTTGGCGGCAACCGCTACTTCCTTCGAGAAGGCATCGTTAGCCAGCAAGATTGCCACTTTGGTCGGTTTGGGGGTTTGGGCGATTGCCATGTCGATCACGCCTTGCAGATATTTGGGCGCGGGCGATAGTACCCCGAAGGTGTATTTGCGACCGGCGTTAAAGATCGATTCTGCCGCACCGTTACCTTCGACCATTGGAATTTCGTTCTGCTCGGCGACGGCTGCCGCCGAACTGGTACCGCTGGTTCCGTAAGGGCCAAGCAAGAAGTTGACTTTATCTTCGTTGATTAACTTCTTGGCAAGCTCGGCGCTTTTATCTTGCTTCGACTCGTCGTCGTAATACTTGATCTCGACTTTGTAGCGTTTGCCACCGACGACGATCCCGCCCTTTTCGTTGACGGCATCCTTCCAGAGATCATACCCTTGCTGAGTTTGTTTGGACTCGTTGTTGAGAGAGCCGGTCAAACCGAGCGGTGCGCCAAACTTGATCGTACCACCATCCGCAACCGGGCCGGTTGCGGCGGTCGTTGCGCCAGAGGCAGCGGTGGTCGCTCCGGCAGGGGCGGCGGTAGTCGCGGCGGGAGCCGAGGCAGTCGTGGCGGTCGGGTCGCCGCAGGCTACTAATAGCAAGCTGGCAAACAAAACCAAAACAACCAGACTGCCCCACTGTTCAAACGGGGTGCGCCCGGCCAAACCGGGTCTAAAAGACTTCATTCTTGTCTCCTCCTCCTTGAGAACTTTTAAATTTATTTACCTGCTAATTCTTGAACCCATCCAAACCGACATATTTGATTGGATAACCAGGGCCACTTTTAGGGGTTAGTAAAGTGACCAGGGGTTGACAAGGGTTGAATTTTTGGTAAATGACCGTTATTACTTCGGGCCGAATAGCCTTTCAAGTCAGCGTTATTTGGTAAATAGCGAGTCAGCTTTTTCAGCCGAATACATTTATAGGCCCATTATATACTATTGTCCAAAAGATATAAATAGACAGGGAATATATTAGCTATCCGGCTTTGAAGCTGTATCGAGCTTATTTCGCCCATATTTTACACATTATCAACTTTTGTACAACATTTTCCGGCCAAAAGTTGATAATGTGATTGAATAGGTCTGATAAACGCTGCTTATACTAGCCTGGGCTGGGGTGAGCGTCAATTTTTCTAATATGTATTCACGAGTAATTTGGGTGGAGGTTTTCACAGTCTCGTGTTAGTAATGTTTGAAACCGTGCAAAAAAAGACGCGCACCCCCCTGGGTTGTGGAAAGTTGCACGGGTTTTAAAAGCCTGTGGTATAATCGGTCGCAATACCTAGACAACATGATTTCAAGACCGAGGTTATACAAGGAGAAAATTGCAACGTGGGTGCTTTCTTTAAGAAAAACTGGAAATGGTTCGGGATTGGTACAGCGGCGGTGATTGCGTTGCTGATCGGCATTTTGGCTTTACGGGTCTTCAGCTTTGTAGACGACCTCAAGGCCAATCGGGTGAGCGATGCGACCCCTACCGTCGATACTCAGGCGATGGCCCAGGTGACGGCGACGGCCCTGGCCCGACGCTGCGCGGTGGTGGCCGATTGCACCACTGCTAGTCCTGGTTCTGGTTCAGTTCTGGCGGCCCCAACTGTCACCCCACTCGCCCCGACTGCGACCCCGGATGTCTCCAACAGCAAGGTCGTACAGCGCATTAAGGGTGGCGAGCGCGTTACCGTGATGTATATGGGCTATGGTGGCCCTGGTCACGAAGGCGAATACCTGACTGATACTATTTTGGTATTAAGCTACGACCCAAAATCCCAGACTGTCGCCCAATTTAACATCCCACGCGATCTTTATTTGTCGGTGCCGGGTGGCCCTGGCGGTAAGACCTTTAAGACCAAAGTCAACGGGATTTTCTCCTTAATAATGAAGTGGGATAAGCCCAATCAGGATGATCTTGACCCCAAATATCACTGGAGCAACCCCAAACAACAACACGAAGCAGGTGCGAACCTGGCGGCTAACGCGATCCAAAATGTGCTGGGCATCAAGATCGACTACTGGATTACTATGAATTTTGATGGGTTCCGTAGCCTGATCGACAAGATGGGTGGCGTAAATGTCTGTGTCGAGCGCTCTTTTGTCGATAACAAATATCCCCGCAACGATAATGACAAGGTCGATGCCGGGGTTATGACGGTCAAGTTCGACAAGGGTTGTCAGGTGATGAACGGAGAACGGGCGATCCAGTTTGCCCGTAGCCGCAAGAGTGAAGGATTGGAAGAAGGCGACTTTGCACGTTCGGCCCGCCAGATGAAAGTTATTGCAGCGATCAAAGAGGACGTTCTTAAGAAGAATTTGTTGACTAACGCCCTGAGTTATATGGATGCTTTGCAGGGTAATTTGCGGGTTAGCATGGAGCCGGACGAATTATTCGCGCTTGCCAACTATTTTAATTCGAGTGAAGGTAAACAAAGTGCGGTCGATTTGAAGTTTGACCCGGAGATTATGACCGGCAACAATTTCCTCAAGGATTTGGATAAAGGTGCTGAACTGGGTTACGTCTTGATCCCGCAAGCAGGTGAAGATAAATTTACCGACATTCATACCTGGGCCAAAAAAGCTTTTACCTTTGCGCTAGTTCGACGGGAGCAGATGAATTTGCAGGTCTTGAACGCCACTGGGGTAACAGGTAAAGCCAATAATCTGGCTGACTTTTTGTCCGATCAAGGTTTTCGGCAAGCCGAACCAGAAGCGGCCCCGGTAATTGATGAGACAGTCTTGTATGATTATAGCGAAGGTAAAGCGACGACCAATATTAACAAGCTAAAGGAGTTCTTGCCCGGTCTCAAAATTATAGCTGCCGCGCCCGACAAGAAACCCTACGATACTGCCCCGCCCTTGATGCTCTATCTCGGTAAGAATTATAAAGGAGTCGCTACCGGTTCTAACGGGCAGGGGGGCGCAGTTCCTCCTACCGTAAAACCGTAGTGTTGGTCTGGTATGGCCGATGAGCGCACAACCACTTCGCAGCTAAAGCCTACCGCGCCCGGTTCTCCCCGCCGACCGGGGAAATGGGCCGAAGGCGCGACCGGATTGCTCCGGCGCTGGGTCGAGCCTTTGAGCCTTTTTTTCGGCTGGCGGTTGGGTTTAGGACTGCTGGCGGTCTGGGCCGGGGCGCTACTCGCTCCCATCGCCCGCAATGGAACCGCCCCCTACAGTCCGGTCAATTTGGGCGAGTGGGGCGACCGCTTACTGGGGGTCTGGACGCGCTGGGACGGCGAATGGTTCTTGTACGTGGCGCAGGTCGGCTACCGGCCCGGCGAAGCAACCACCCCCTTTTTCCCGCTCTACCCGGTGCTGTTGCGGGTAGGCGCAACGCTATTGGGTGGCAACTATGTGCTGGCAGGCGTACTGCTCAGTGCCGCGATCAGCCTAATCCTTTTTGTCTTATTATACGAACTGGTCAGCTTTGACTTTGGCAAAAGCCTCGCCGAACGCACCACCCTCTATCTGGCCGTTTTCCCAACCTCTTTTTTCCTGACCGCCTGTTATAGTGAAGGGCTGTTTTTAGCCCTGACGCTGGGGGCATTTTTGGCGGCGCGGCGTTATGCTAACTGGTGGGTAGCGGGCCTTTTGATCGGGTTAGCCGCCCTTACCCGCAATATTGGCATCTTGCTTTTGCTGCCGCTCGGCTGGGAATGGTGGCGGCAATTCCAGGGTCAGGAAGCTAATGTGAAGTTAGGGCGCTGGCGGTTCGACTTGCGTTGGCGGGAGTGGCAACCGCTTGGGACGCTGGCTTTTATCGGTCTGCCGTTGTTGCTGCTAGGAAGTTGGCTGGTTTATAATGGGATAGCGCTGGGCGACCCGCTCAACTTTATCTCGGTGCAGTCGAACCCGGTCTGGAACCGTCGCTCGGCCTGGCCCTGGGAAACGCTTGGACGAGCTTTTGAGCTTTTCTGGCGCGACCGGCCTGCCAGTTCCCGCGACGACCCTAACCAGTTAGATTTAGTTTTCTGGCTCTTTAGCGCGGCCCTTTTCGTAGCCAGTTGTTACCAGTGCTGGCGCAAGCAATTACCTTTTGCCTACCTGCTTTACTTCGCTATCACGTTGCTACTGCCTTTGTTCTCGCCTGCCGGAAAAGAGCCACTTCTGAGTTTCCCACGCTTTGCGCTGCTGGGCTTTCCGGCTTTTGTGGTGCTGGCCTGCTATGGCGCACGTTGGAAAGTTTTGCACTACACTTATTTATTGAGCGCGGCCCTTTTGCTTGGCCTGTTGTTGGCCCGGTTCGCCAACTGGTATTGGGTGGCGTGATCGGCTCTAATTTTTAGCTGTGTTATTTTATTTGCTGTGTTATTTTATTTATTGATACTCCCGAAAGGAGCTTCTATATGAGTAGTGAAAAAAGCCTCGGACGGTTGATCGACGATTATATTCAGGGTTTGTTTACACCCCAGGATGAGGCGCTGGAAATGGCCCTCCAGGATATGAGCCGACAAGGATTGCCTTCGATCAATGTTTCGGCCAACGAAGGCAAATTGCTTTATATGCTGGCGAAGATCAGCGGGGCGCGAAAAGTGCTGGAAATTGGGACACTTGGCGGGTATAGCACGATTTGGTTGGCCCGCGCCTTGCCGGAGGGTAGTCGGGTGCTGTCGTTGGAGTATTCGGCTAAACACGCCGAAGTCGCCCGCCACAATATTGCACGGGCCGGACTAGCCGACCGGGTGGAGGTGCGGGTGGGGGCTGGGTTGGACTTGCTGCCCCAAATCGCCGCGAACAATGAAGGGCCGTTTGACCTGTTTTTTATCGATGCCGACAAAGAAAACTATCCGGGTTATCTGGAATGGGCGCTCAAGCTTTCCCATCCGGGCAGCCTGATTTTGAGCGATAATTTGATCCGCAATGGCTCGGTAATAAACCCCGACCCAAACAACTCGACCTCGGTCGCTATCGCCAAATACAATCACGAACTGGCGACCAACCCGCGTTTGGAATCGCTAATTGTCCCGATTACCCGCGAAAATACGGATGGTTTGGGTATTACGGTGGTCAGAAGCTAAAAGATATAGTATACTTAAAAAATCTTAAGTAGCCTCGTTATTGTTAAGTGGTTGCTACGATTTTAAATTATGTGAGGGTCATTTATGTATGCTATTGTACTCGCGGGTGGCGTAGGTTCCCGCCTTTGGCCGCGTAGTCGCAACGATAATCCAAAGCAGTTGCTCGATCTCGTTTCGGATCGGACTATGATCCAGGAGACGATGGACCGTTTGAGCCAGTTGATGCCACCGGCAAATATTACGATAGTGGTTGGCGCAAACCATGCCGAGCAGGTCGCCCAACAATTGCCCACTCTACCGCCCGACAATATTTTGGTTGAGCCGAGCGGACGTGGCACTGCGCCCGCGATTGGCCTTGCTTTATTACATATTCGGCGGTTGGCGATAGCCGCAGGCGAAACCGACCCGGTGATCGGTTCTTTTCATGCCGATCACGTTATTACCAACCGCGACCATTTTTGTAAGGTGGTGAGGGCTGCCGCCCAGGTTGCCGAGCAAAAATTTATTGTCACTCTTGGTATTACTCCCAACAGCCCTCATATCGGCTATGGCTATATCGAGCGGGGCGCTCGTATCGACGAGATTGATGGTCTGCCGGTCTACCGGGTGGCCCGCTTTGTCGAGAAACCACCGCGTGAGGTCGCCGAGCAATATCTAACGACCGGGCTGTATAGCTGGAATAGCGGTATGTTTATCTGGAAGCTATCGGTTATTACCGAGGAATACAACCGTTATCTGCCTGGGTTGGCCGGTCAGTTGCAAGAGATCGGCGCTCTTTACAGCGAACCGGATTATAAGGCCAATCTGAGCCAAATCTGGAACAATGTCAAGAGCGAAACAATCGACGTTGGGATCGCCGAAAAATCGCAACGGATGGCGGTCTTACCGGCGGACATCGGTTGGAGCGATGTCGGTGATTGGTCGGTGGTTGCCGATCTGATCGCGGCCCGTCAGACTTCCAGCGAAGGTAACGCCGTAGTTGGTCAACATATCGGTTTTGGTACAACCAATTCATTGATCTATGGTAGCAACGCGGGTAAGCTGATCGCCACGCTGGGTCTCGAAGATATGCTTATCGTCGATCTGCCCGATGTGCTTTTGGTTGCGCCGCGTAGCCACAATCAGGAAGTAAAAAAGATTGTAGAACGGCTCAAGCAGGAAGGTTTAGACCGATTTTTATAATTATAGATCATTAGTAGGGGCGACCCTTGTGGTCGCCCGGCGTGGCCGGAATCGGGCGACCACATGGGTCGCCCCTACATTTTCTGAGTATCTATATCG
>JBBQWM010000097.1:0-14939 GCA_038210655.1 Chloroflexia bacterium | reverse complement strand
GCTAAGGCTTGGCCTGAATTGGTAAAGTTTTCAAGCCGCACTCGCTCCGAGGGGCTGAGTTCGATTGGTTTAATTTTTCGCATAGCCCTATTTTACCACATAGCGCTTTTATTGACAAATCTTACTGGACTGTCTACTCAGAATGACAGACCCTTCGTTGCGGCTAAGGGTGACAAATTCGAGGTTGGCTGAATAGTTAAAGATTAGTAAAGCTGGTTAATACTAAAAGCCTCTCCCGATGGCATTTAATAGGAGAGGCTTTTATTTGTTCGGCGGCAGCCTGTGATCCAGGTGTAACTTTGAATATTAGGGGATTATTGCGCTTTCTGGGTAACAGAATTTTGCTCGGAGGGTGGCTTTATTGGCAAATGTAGCACAAAGCGACTACCCTTTTCGGGCGGAAATTCCGCTTCAATGCGGCCTTTGTGTAGTTCAGCTATCTGGCGGCTAATATAGAGGCTCAAACCCATTCCCGCCTTATTGTTGTCGGGCTGAGCCTGAGAATAGCGCTCGAACAACCTGGAACGATACTCGACGGGGATACCGGCCCCCTGGTCTACTACCGCTATTTGAACCGTCTCGCTATCTTCTGGTACCGATATTTCAATCTTTACGACCTTATCGTTAGGCGTATATTTAATCGCGTTACTAAGCAAATTGGTCAGTACCTGCTCAACTCGCACATAATCGACCCAGGCTATCACGGATGAGGGAGTTTCTAGTACCAGGGTCGGGACTTCGGTCAGACTACTTTGAAAATTGCTCAAAACGGTCTGGGCCAGGTTGCTAATATCGGTCGGCTCCAGATTCAGCACCATCCGTCCGGTCTCAAGCCGCGAAACATCCAACAACTGAGTGATGAGATAAGACAATCGGTCGGATTGGCGGACAATCGCTCGGAGAGCGCGTTGGACCCGGGCTGGATTTAGCTCGGTATTTTTATCCATCTGGTTCAACACCAGTTGGCTATAGCCCTTGAGACTGGTAACAGGGGTTCTTAGTTCGTGGGCGGCAATCAGCAAAAACTCATCGCGCAGCTGGATCGCTTTTTGGGCTTGCTGGTAAAATCGAGCATTATCAATTGCCAGGGCCGCACGCTGGGCTAATTCCTGGGCCAAACTCAGATCAGACTGGCTATAACGCCGCCCCGATTCTCCCATCACCAGAATTATAATCCCTATGGTGCGCTCACGGGCGATCAAGGGCAAGACTAAAAAAGACCGCAGATCTAATTCTAAAAGAAGCCGCAGATGATCCGGGTTGGTGATAATACTTTTCAGCCTTTCAGTTGGCAAATCGATAAACATCTCGGCCTGACCGGTCTGAAGGACGCGCGGTATGATCTGTTCTTCGGCTTGGAAATCGCGCCAAAAGCGGTGGGCCAATTCTTCAAGGGCCGGTTGTTTAGACGGATTAATATGGGCCACACCCAACCGCTCAAAATCGCCCTCTTCATTTAGTAAATCAATAACGCACCAATCGGCTATACTGGGTACTAGCAGCCGACAAAAATCCGGTAGAGTAGCTTTGTAATCGAGTGAGGCTGATAAAACTTTGCCGGACTCGGCTAACAATTGTAAACTCTGTTCGGCCCGCTTCTGATCCTCTATATCGGTCGAGGTGCCAAACCACTGCAAAACCTGGCCCTGCCGATTTTTGATCGGTAAGCCCCGCGCCAAAAACCAGCGATAATTACCATCGGTCTGGCGAATACGATATTCGACTTGATAAAGCTGAACGTCACGGACGGAACTTTGCCATACTTCTAAAGCGTTCTCTCGATCATCGGGGTGAAGGGCTTCGGCCCAGCCAGAACCTAGAGCCTCTTCAGGCTGTTGCCCTGTATATTCATACCAGCGCTTATTAAAGTAGTTAGCCTTGCCATCCATCTGAGTAGTCCAAACCAATTGGGGAAGCGTTTCGGCTAAATCTCGGTAGCGGCTTTCACTTTCTCGAAGCTCTTGCTCGGCCTGCCTTTGTTGACTTACATCAGTGGATATAGCGCCTATGGCATAAACTTTACCTTCGCTATCACGAAGCGGAAATTTGCGGGAAAGGTAGTGGATGTTACCGTTGGGGTTAGGTACTATTTCTTCGTTCTCCAGGAAAGTAGCAGCTTGCAATACCCGTCGGTCGTTTTCTCCCCACTCTTCGGACGATTTTAAATCAAAAACATCATAATCGGTAAGACCCACCTTTAGCTCAGGGAAAGCAGCTTTGACTGACTGATTGACCCATAGGTAGCGACCTTCCGGGTCTTTGACATAGATGTTAGGTGAACAATTATCAATAATAGTTTGAAGAAGGATAGCAGTATTTTGTTGCTCAAGTTTTGATTGCTGTAGATTAGCTCCAAGCTGATTATATTCTTGTTCTAATTGGGCCAATCTGGTTTGCAGAGAAGTAACTTGTGCTGATAAATCTGTATTGGTTTTATCCGAGTTTTCCAAGTTTAACCTGCCTGTTCTAGCGCATGAAGAACGCCCAAGCTAATCGGCGGTAACGCTTTCATACTATATAAGTCGCTTTCAATATACCCATTGCAATGGGCTAATTATCACATAAGGCTAGTATTCGCCAATAACTATGTAAATATAATGGCTCAACAAAGTCTGGAAAGCCTAACAACGGCCTTCTTGAAAGGCTTTATCTAAACGTAACTTACAATCTATAGCATAAAACGTGCCATGCCAAAAGCGTCCCCAGCACTTTTCCTTTTTATGAGTGAGCGGAAAAGTGGTACCCATAATACAAGTATAGCTTTCTTGAATCATTACCCTACAAGCTTAGCCAGTGATTGGTAAGCTGTTGTAGCAAATACTGCAGAAACTATGCCACAAGCCACTCAATTAGCCGTTAATTATTATATTATAATAATAAACAACTTAAAGTATAGATTTTGTAACTATTCAGTTCTGTCACCCTCTTCTCTGCGTCCCTACGGTAAATAGTTACAATCAAGCCGCCCGGTAGCGCAAGATACCCTTATCCTCCTCGGTTGTAACCCGCCCCTCAAGATGAAGCCGTTCGAGATGCGAGAGGGCTTCGACCAGAGCCAAATAGCGATGAAAGCCTTTGACCCGTTCGCCCCAAATCGCATGTACCACTTCGGCGGCAGTCCGGGGGCCGTGTTCGAGGGTGGCATGAATTTTATCTAACCGATGCTTATGATGACCGATCAGGTGGGTGATCCGCTCGCGGTAGTTGCCAAAGGGCTGACCATGCGCCGGTAGAATCGTGTTCAAATCAAGCTGCGCGATAGATTCCAGGCTACTGATAAAATCGCCCAGAGGATCAGCAGTCGAGCCGGGATATTTGCCGATATTGCTGCTGATCGAAGTTAGCAGGTGGTCGCCGGAAAGTAGCAACCCACGCTCCCGGCTATACAACACAAAATGACCGGCGGTGTGGCCCGGTGTCCAAATAATTTCCCATTCGGCAGTCGGGTCGGTCGGTTGCGAAAGGCTAGTTAAAGGGTCGTCCAGCCGAATATGTTCGCCACCCTCGACCAACATATCGCCGGGGCGCAAATCGGGCGGGACTTCCATACCGCTCTCGAACAAGCGACGGGCGTTCATGTCGGTCATTCCATGCCGGTCAAGCCAGCCCTGAAAAGATTGCTCCATCGCAGCGCGATCCACCCGGCGGATCAGACGGTCGTACTCGATCTGATGCAAAAAGAGGCGGGCCTGGGGTGCGAGTTGCCGCAAGCGCGAAAGTTGCCCAATATGATCGGGGTGAGCGTGGGTCACGAAGATGTCGGTAAGCTCATCAAAGCCCAGATCGAGGCTACTAAAAGCCCGTGTCAAAGCTTCCCAGCTATCCGGCAGATCAAGCCCGGTATCGACTAGCGCCAGTCGGTTATTTTCCCGGATCAAATAGGCGTTGATATGATCGAGTTCGAGCGGCATTGGTAGCCGTAAGCTGTAGAGGTTAGCAGCCACCTCGGTGACACGGCCCGGCATTTTGGTATCCAATTGAGTCATGATGCGATTGCCTCTCCTGTTATAGTTTGATTGAGGTCGTTACGAATGATTTGCCAACCGCGCCGTTCGGCCTCGGTCTGCAAATCTGGCTCTGGGTCGATCACCGCCGCTTTGCCGAGCAAGCTCAGAAAGGCCAGGTCGGGCAGGGTATCACCATAGCCAACCGACTCGGAAAGCTCGATTTGCAATTCCTGGGCGACCGCTTGCACCCGCCGGGCCTTTTCCTCCCCCTGACAGACTAGCCCATCCTGACGGCCTGTACAAATCCCGTTGCGGATTTCAAAGCGGGTTCCTTCACCACGTGCGCCCAATTCCACCGCCAACCGCTCGACCAATTGCTGCAAAGCGCCACTGACCAAAACGACCTGCAACCCCTCGGCCTGATGCTGGCGTAACTTGGCGATAGAGGCCGGTTTGAGGTTCTTTAACAATTGAGGGAGAGTGGCCTCGACCACCCGGTGCAAATCGGCAGCACTATGCCCTTTCATCAAGTTACGTAAAGCTAAAAAGCGCAGGTAAAGATTGGCTTTGGCTGGCATCGGTTTGGCAAACAAGCTGAGGGCCGCCGCCTGAGCCACTTCCCATTTGCTAAAAATCCCCAGTTGTTGTCCAATTTTGATATACAAACGAGGTGTATTCCCGCTCAGTAGCGTACCCTCGACATCGCTAAAGACTGCTCCGGCCATTGATTGCTCCTTAAAAATTAACAGGGATGTACAGGATTAACAGGATAAGTTGAATTGCCTATTCATGTATCTCTATAAACTGGCTAATTTATTGGCCCTGCTGTACCGTGTACCAGATCTCCTATAAATTAACGGGAATACCCTACAGTAAATTGCAAAGATATTGGGCCATCCGATTATCTGTAGGAGCGGGCTTCTGCCCGCGATTTTGCCCGTAACTAGGTTTACCTCGTCAGGCAAGGCCAGTGGTACAGGATAATCGCGAGCAGAAGCTCGCTCCTACAGGAGTTCAATAACCCTGTATTTTGCTATAAGCTTAGCATAGTTTAGCCGCTTTGCATTTGCCTTTTTTAGATCAGCCTGATGCCGCGCTGACGCTGGTCGGGCCTTCTGGTATAATAGGCTGGCCTGAAGGCTGAATGCTACAAGCAAGCTAACAACTGCGGCTGACCCTTGATACCTCAAAATGGAGCGATAGTAAAATTGAGCCTGGAAAAAGAACCGAAAAAGAAAAATACTGCCATCCTGCCTGCCATCCCAACCAGCCAGACTAGCCAGTTGGCGGCTTTGGAAGCCCTGCTATTTGTAGCCGGAGAAGCCGTCAGCCTGCTCGATTTGGGTAAGGCCCTCGAAGTTGAGCCGGGCTGGTTGGACGAATTGGTTGCGACCTTGAACGCCGAGTACGAGGGGCAAGGGCGTGGGCTGCGGATTTACCGCCACAACGAGCATGTCCAACTGGTCAGCGCTCCCGAAGTCGCACCCTATATCGAGCGCTTTTTGAGTTCGCAAAGTGCCAGCAAGCTTTCGGCTGCCGCTCTCGAAACTTTGATCCTGATCGCTTACCGTCAGCCGATCACCCGGCAGGGGGTTGAAGGTGTGCGGGGAGTCGATAGTAGCGGGGTTATCAACACGCTTCAGGCGCGGGGCTTGATCGAGGAGGTCGGTCGGGCCGAGTCGGTCGGACATCCGGTCTTGTTCGGGACGACTTTTGATTTTCTGCATTATTTCGGCCTCAAAAGCCTGCAAGACTTACCGCCGTTAGAAGGCTTGGGGCCGGTAAACCCAGCCTGAATTAAATAATTTGCCTATTGTAAATATACCTGGTATAGCGTATAGTGTAAGAACATCGGGTCAACTTTATAGTATTTTCGTACTTTTTTTGTACTCTTTTGGGGCTACCGTCGTTGCAACTATCTAAACCGATATGCAGTAGGGCTGGTGTTGTGAGGAAAGTTGGTATTTTTATGCAGCAAGAACATTTTTGGACTGGCAAGTTAGCCGAGATGGTTGAGTTGATCGAACGGCAGGAGCGGGGTGAGACGACCGATACTGTTCCAACCACCTTAAGCTGGCTGGCCGAGTTAAAGCGTGAGGTAGAGGCCCGGCGATTGGCCGAGGCACAAGCTCAATACAAACGCGACGTGTTGATGACCCGCTTGATGTTTGAGATGAACCGGGTACGGGCAGTCGAACTGCTGGAGGAAATGAACCGAGAGTTGTTGCAAGGACAGGGTCGGGTTGAGCCGGTTTATACCAGTCGCCACGAATTGTGCCTTAGCTGGCCTGTTCCGGGCGGTCGCAACCAAATGCGCGTCGGGGCCGAATATGATGAGGAAACCGACCGTGTTTTCCTGATAACCACTGGCCTGCAAGAACAACGTCACCCCTCGACCGAGGATGACCTAAAGAAAGGGCTGGTAAAAGCTTTTAGGGAGCCTAATTTCGAGGTTTATCGCTGGTAAGCTCGTTAATTTTTAACCAAGCCTTTATACAAGATTAATAGTTGCTTAAAGAAGCCGCTTTCCTGCTAAATTAGGGTCTGAACCCTATTACAGGCGGGCGGCTTTTGGCTTATAATAATCCCACATCACATTAGCTCGATCAAGGCATTTGGAACAGAACTAGAAAGTTTACAAGCCAATATGAATTTCACGGTTATTTTGCCATTGCTGGCGAGTGTTGTCAGTTTTCTTTTTACGCTGATGGTTTTCGATCAGTTTTTGCAAAGACGTAGAACCTATCAAATCGTGTGGACGATAGGCTTACTGTTGTTCGCGTTGGCGGCTTTCGCCCAGTTTTTAGGCACTACTAAGGGCTGGCAATCCGATACCAATTACTACAGGCTGTGGTATATTTGCGGTGCAATTGGAACCAGCGCTTTCTTGGGAATGGGAACCATCTTTTTGATCGCGCCGCGCCGGGTTGCGGTGATAACGCTGGCAGGGTTGGTGCTGGCTTTTACAGTGGCGGCGATTTTGGTCTTTAGCGCCCCGGTCGAAGTAACCGCCCTGCCGACTGTCTCGACCGAGGAAGTCAAGGGAACCGGCTTTCCGACTTACGTCCGGTTGATAACGCCTTTCTTTAATATCTTTGGAGCGGGATTTTTGGCCTTTGGCGCGGCCCAAAGCGCCTGGGTCTTCTGGCGCAAGCGGATCAAGCTCTACCGGGTATTGAGCAACGGCTTTATCTTTGGGGGAGCCTTAGCTGCCAGTGCTGCCGGAACTATCGAGCGCTTTCATCTGGCGAACGGGGCCGACGCTTTCTCGCTGGCGACGCTTTTGGGTGTGACCTTAATCTTTATCGGGTTTCTTATCAGCATCGAAGTCTTTAACGAATTTCGTATCCCCTTCACCAGAATTATTCTCAAAGAGCGCCGAGTTCGCCCCGAACCGAGTGTGACATTGCCGGAGACGGTTTCTAACCCGGTCGCATCGAGATAAGTTAGTGGCTTATCGAATCGAAATAGAATCTGCTGCCAGAGATCATTTGAATTTCCTAAAAGCCTGGCAGCGGGCGCTTGTTGTTTCTACAATAAGTGAGCAACTGCTTCATCAGCCAACCGAAAAAACCAGGAATCGAAAATCGTTGAAGGCTAATCCGATTGCTAACTGGGAGTTGCGGATTGGTGACATTCGAGTATACTACGATGTAGAAGATGTACCAGAGGCGATTGTTTACATTAAAGGGGTAGGAGTTAAGGAGCGTAATTTGGTTCGGTTAGGAAATGAGGTAATAAAACTATGACGAAACTTGAACTGAGTAAAGCTACTGCTCCACTGCTCGAATATGTGAAGCAGTTGAACGATGAGTTAGTAATTCTTGCTTTGGAGGGTAAGCCAGTAGCGGCTTTGATACCGATTGAAGAATATGTTGATATGGAAAACCTGGCTATGCGAACCAACCCCGAATTTTTGGATTTTCTTCACGAGTCGCGAATGAGAAATAAGCGAGAAAACAATATTTCCCTTGAAGAACTGCGGCATCAGTTGGGTTTAGATGAAGAGGGCGTGATCGAGAAGGAAGAAGTCTATGACAAAGTCGCTGCCGGATGACCGAGATGTTCCCCCGCCCGATCAGCCTTCCTATCGGGAATTTAGCCTAACGATGAATAAGCTCCCGATCACAAAGGCTACCGCTCCCCTGAATGAATATGTCGAAAAGTTGACCAACAATCCACTGGTAGTTACTTTCAGAGGCAAGCCGGTCGCCGTGCTGGTCGGGGTGAGCGAAGCCGACCTGGAAGCCTTGAGTATAAGCAAAGACCCTGGCGAGTATTTGCTGCTAGTCGAGCGCTCACGTCGCCGCCTACAAGAGGAAGCTAATCCTCATAATACAGAGAAAACAAACAATGAGTGAGTCCATTTCTAACGAACAATCCCCTCTTGTAACCGTCGAGAGCCAGATTACGGCAGTCACGGTCTATACCAACCGGGCGCTGGTTACACGGCGCGGGTCGATCACGCTGACCGGGGCGGAGCGCGAACTGGTAATTGCCGGGCTACCTCTGACGGTCGAGGCCGAATCGGTACGGGCAGGCGGAGTCGGGACGGTTGGGGTCAGGCTGTTGGGAGTGCGTACCGAGCGGGTCGTAGCGACCGAGCCAGTCAGCGAGAAGGTCGCCGCGCTTGTGCTTCAAATCATGGAGCTAGGTGAGAAGCGTCGGGCGGTGCAAGACCAGATCGATTCGTTAAATTTGCGACGGGCCTTCATCCAAAGCCTGGGCGAGAAGTCGGTTGAGCGGGTTTCGCAAAGTTTGGCCCGCCAGCAAATCGGCCTTGACGATACCTCCAACCTTTTGAACTTTTTGGGCCAGCAGTATACCGATCTGGCTGGAACTGCCGCCGAGCGCGAACGAGAACGGGGCGAGCTAGACCGCCAAATCCAGGCTCTCCAACGTCAGCTTGAGATAATAAAAGTCCCGCAGAGCAAGGAAAGCTACAGCCTGTTTGTCGGAATCGAACCAGCAGGCGCGGGCGAGTTCGAGCTTGAAGTCTCTTATATCGTTTTTCGGGCTGGTTGGATACCGCTCTACGACTTGCGGGTGACGGGCGGCGTTACTACCGTTGGCCTGAGTTATCTGGCGGAAGTGCAGCAAAGCACGGGCGAAGATTGGCCCAGCGTGCGGCTGACCCTTTCGACCGCCAAGCCCGGTTTGGGCAGTCTGCCACCCAAACTTGACCCCTGGTATATCGATATTCCGCATCCGGTCTATCCGATGGCTCCGGCGAGCGCTCCGATGGTCAGGCAACGCATGGCAAAATCGGCGGCTTCCAGCGATTTTGAAATGGATTCGCTTGCTCTAAGTGTCGAACCGACCTCTTTTGGTGGAGCTATGATGATGCAGGCTGCTCCAGCACCACCGCCGGTCGTCGCTCAGAGCGTCGCGGCGGAAGTCTCGAACGAGAGTGGGGTAGTGACGTTCCGGCTTGACCGGGATAGCGATATACCTAGCGATGGCACGCCACACAAGATCACGATTTTTAGCGACGATTACTCCTGCCGAACCGAATATATTGCAATGCCTCGGCTGGTTAGCTTCGCCTATCTACAGGCGACCGTCACGAACAGCCCAAACGGAGCGACTTTGTTGCCCGGCGCGGCCAATATCTTTCGGGATAATATTTTCGTGGGGACGACCCGGCTTGAAAATATCGCACCGGGCCAGGAGTTCAAGCTAAACCTGGGTATCGACGAGGGCTTGAAAATCGAGCGCGATTTGATCGAGCGCGAGGTGGATAAACGCTTTATTGGTGGACAGCGTCGCACGACCTATGGCTACCGCCTGACCCTCACCAACTTGCGCAACCAGGAGATCAATTTGAAGCTGACCGAGCAACTGCCGGTCAGTCGCACCGAGCAGATCAAAGTACGCCTCACTCGGAGCAATCCCCAAATCCAACCGGGCGAACTCGGCGTTTTGGAGTGGACGATCAGCCTGCCACCCAAAGCCAAACGTGAAGTAGCCTACCAGTTCACGGTCGAACACCCGACCGAAGTCAGTGTTACTGGCCTGGGTGTTTAAGATTAGGATAGTAACACAGATAAACACAGATGGGCCGGATGAACACGGATGATTTTAAATTTTTGTAACTACGCAGCGTTGTCATTCTGAGGCGGGAGATAGCCTGGATTTTGCCAAAGATAGCTCTCCGCCTCAAAATCTTGACCCTTCGTGGCCTCACCCCCTCTGGGGGCGGCGGCTCAGGGTGACAGGACTAAGTAGTTACCAAAAATTATATACTAGAAAATTTCCGCAGAAAACTTTTCTAATATATAATCAACCCCGGTTTAAGGGCTGGTACAACCTAGCTAGTTTGCAAAAAACTGACGCTCCCACTGCAATTAAGCTGATAATTTATCGGCAGAGCCTATAAACCCGAATTGGCTACCCGCAACTCTTTACGTCACCGCTTGGGGGGAATATAATAGAAGCCGCAAGCCTTGTTTTGCCGGGGCAATTTTGGGTTGCCTTTGTCAGGATTTTAAGAGCTAGAATTACAAATTGTGAGTGGAAGAACCATAACTTTGCTGACCCGCGAGACTGTTCCTTTGGAAGAACTTTTGGAGCAAAAGGAAGCGGCCCAGCATTTTACCAACATAGAACCCCACCTTGCACCGAGCGATTTGCGGCCCCGTGTGGCGATTATGACGCTTGGTTGCAAGGTGAATTATAGCGAGAGTGAGGCGCTGGCCGATAATTTCCAGCGGGCCGGGTATGCCCTGGTCGAACCGGACGGCAATGCTACGCCCGATGTCTTTGTGGTGAATACCTGTACCGTGACCCACATCGCCGACCGCAAGTCGCGCCAGGTTTTGCGCCGGGCCAAACGCGCCAACCCGCAGGCGGTCGTAGTAGCCACCGGGTGTTACGCCTATACCAGTCCGGCCCAGGTCGCCGCCGTGCCGGAAGTAGATTTGGTAGTCCAAAAGAGCGACGAAGAGCGGTTGGTCGAACTGGTCTCGGAGCGGCTAAATTATGAGCTACCCTTCCGGCCTAGTCCCTCGCGCTTGCTGTTCGCGGGGGGCATGACGAATATCCCGGCGGACGAACGGGAACCGCTTACCGGCTATCGTACACGGGCGATGGTCAAAATCCAGGACGGTTGTAATGCCGGGTGTGCCTTTTGTATTGTGCCGACCGCACGGGGCGGGCCGCAGAGCGTTGGTATCCGCGAAGTGGTTGAGGGGGTGCGGCACAAGTTGGCGGCGGGCTATCGTGAGGTAGTGCTAACAGGGGTGCATCTTGGCAAGTACCGCGCCCCAGTTGAGGCCGGTCAACCGTTGCGGCTCAAGACGCTTTTGGAGGCGATCTTAAGTGAAGTCGAAATCCCGCGTTTGCGGATTACTTCGCTTGAACCGCAAGATTATGACCCAACTTTGCTAGAACTCTGGCAACGCGACCCACGCCTCGTGCGCCAATTTCATCTGGCGTTACAGGCCGGGAGCGATAAGACTTTGCTACGGATGCGCCGGGGTTACAACCTGGAACGCTATGCCCGGATCGTTGAGCAAATCCGCCACGAACTGCCCGACGCTTCGATTACGACCGATATTATCGTCGGATTTCCGGGCGAGACCGAGGCGGAAGCCGCCGAGACTTTCGACTTCGCGGCCCGGATGGGCTATGCCAAAATTCATGTTTTCCCCTACTCGCCTCGCGCCGGGACGCTGGCTGCAACCATGCCCGATCAAGTCCCGGACACCCTGAAGAAAGAGCGCGGCGAACGACTGCGCTTGCTTTCGGACGAGTTGAGCCGACAGTGGCGCGAACGCTTTGTCGGGCAGACCCGTTCTGTTTTATGGGAAGATAACGTGAATAGCGCCGACAAGCAGGTCTGGAACGGCCTGACCGATAACTATATCCGGGTCTATACCCATTCCCGGCGCAAACTGCACAACCAGATTACCCCGGCCCACCTGCTTCGGCTGGCAGGTCAGGGCGATGCCGAGGGTATGGAGGGGGAGATAAAGGATGAAGGATGAAGGATGAGGGATGAGTCTTTGTAAGAGGAGTATCTCTCAGTCCTCAGTCCCTAGTCCTCAGTTCTCAGTCCTATAAAAAGGTAGAAGTATGCTTGAAAAACGTCGTAATTTATATAAATGGCAGTGGTATATCACCTATACGACTTTTGCATTTTCGGTGCTGGCGATTGGGTTGGCTTTTGCCGACCAAAAATTGCTGTCGCAGCTAACGCTGATCCCGATAACCATTTGCCTGATTGTCTCGATTGTAATCGCTTACCAGCGTTTCCAGCTTAACAAAGTGCGTCGGGACGAAGTTCTGAGCGAGGTCAACGCCGAGCGCGACCGACAGTTGCTCGAACTGTTCGATAATGCCCGCAAGGAGCGCAATTTACCACCCGATGCCCAAAGCCGGGACGGTTATACCGCCGCCGTTCAGGAGGCGAAGGCTCGCGCTGAGGCTGCCGCCGAGCGTGAACGGCAACAATCGATCCTGCCGCCCGGTATCAAAAGGCGCGGTGGAAATAATAAAACTCGTTAACTGCTGCGCCTGAGCGGTTAAATCGATAGGATTCAACAGTGGCAAATAACGACCGATCCGAAGCTTCGCTAGAAGAAAGAGTAGCCCGGTTAGCGGCGGAAGCGACCGACCGCGACCCGTTGCGCCCACCTGCCCCGGTTCCGACCGACGGCTTCTTTTGGCAAACGCTAGATCGTTGGGGTGGTTATGGGGCTTACGCTGCGCTAGGGCTGATTTTGGTCGCGTTCGTAATCGGGCTGGTCGGTGGGGCGGAGTATGGTTGGGCCGGGTTTTTAGGCGTACCGGCCTTGCTCTTGATGGTATTTTATGTGGTCTATCTGTTGCGCCGTCGCCAACAAGCCGCAGCCGCCCAATACTTACTTTCGCAACAGGCCCAAGCCCGCGCCCGCCTCGAAATCGCTCGACAAGTATTAGAACAAAGTCAGCGCGAAAAGGGCCAGCCCAAAGAATAATTTTAGTACTCCTTAAATAAGGCATCCCCGTTCAGACCGCTAGAACCTCACTTTAACCCTTCCAAACTAGAAAAAGCCAGCGCCCGCTGCGTTTGTATGGAACGTATTTATTGCGATCCAGGAGGACTCCCAATACATTTGGGGCGAAACGTTCTGGGTAGGGTTGGGCGGTTCCATTGTTTACAGCCTTATCAAGTTCTGCTTCGCTTCGATCTTCTTGATAGATTTCAAAGAGGACACTACGGTAATAGCCCTTTTGAATATTTGCCACAAACCGTCGGTCATCCCAGACCCCTTGTCTAGCGGCCTGCCCAAAGGTAAAGGGGTCATCCATATCAGTTTGAATACCGAGCGCGGCCTGCCAGCCACTATCTTCGGTCAAGATTGGGCCGCGACGACTCAGTTCGACCAGGGTAGTAGCGATCTGGGAAGCTTGCGCGAAATCGGCCCCGGTGGGCGTAAAGGCCCGCTCATCCAGGTTTGGAATATGATGCAAGTAGAGAAGTTGTAACACCATTAGCCAGAATATTAGCGAGGACAGTTTTAGACTTATCTTTTTCAATCTTAAGGTCGAGCGCAGGGCTATAAATTTGCCGAGCTGCCACCAAGCTAGTAACGCTACGATGCACAGACTTTCGATATAGTAATTAATGGCTGCTCCGAATTTTGCGACCGAAAAGGAAGCGGCGAACGCCACCAGAAAATAAAGGCTCCAAAGGTCGAACCGTTCTTTGCGCCAGATCAGAGGTCGGGCAACCCAAATTAAGGCTAATATTAGCAGCAGCAGGTGAGTTTGTAGGAAATATTGTAGGTTTACCCTTAAATAATCGCCATCAAAAGGTTGGGTATTGTAGGGAACGAGATGGGTATAGAATGCGCCGCCAGTGACTATTTGGAAGAATAAAGCTATCCCACCAACCAACCCGCCCAGGCTAAACCCGAACGCCATTAGCGCTTGCCATTGTCGCCGTAATCCCAACCAGATTACGATAGTAGCCGGGGCCGCCACTAAAGATTGTTTGGTGAGTAGGGCTAATCCGCAAAGCAGACCTGCCCCGGCATATGCCTGCCAACTTCGGCTTTCCAGGTCGGCTTTCCAAATTGCGCTTACGCCTGCCAGACTGAGGGCGATTGCCAGCAAGTCAGTCTTAGCAATTACTCCCCAAAAATAAAGGGCTGCCGTAGCATAGGGGGTGAGGGCTGCCGCCAGCGCGAGGATTGGCCCAGCCTTTTGGCCGGGTGCTATTTCAATCTGGCGGGTCACTCGATAGAGTAACCCGCCCAAAAAGAAGGAGGCCAGTACCGAGATTAACCGTCCGGCTAGGATGGCAGTCGGGCCGGTCAAGCTCATTATCAGGGCTTGCAAATAGAAAAAAAGCGGACTGTAATTGGCAAAACGGTAGGGCGGCAAATCGTTCAAAGGGTAGAGACTGGTCGGGTTGAAACCGTCGCGCCAGAGTTGCCCGCTCTCGTAAAAAACTAGCCCCTCACCATATTCCAGTGGGTAAGGGTAAAACAAGGCTACCCCTACCCGATACACGAAAAACAGGAAATACAGAAAGATAAAAACGCTACACAAAATCTGGGGTAACTGTTTCAAAGGTCGTTCTGGGGTAACTTTGGGCTGAGACGCAACTATAGACGATTTAGCGGTGCTATCCATGTCGTTTCACCTCAAATAAGCTAGAACCAGACTGCATAACAAAGAAAGTGGTAATGTAGATCGAACTGCTTCACCTAACTTGCGTTCATTATACCGCTATTACCCTTAATGTGGTAGCCCCGACTTTGATTAGGGAAGCAAATAAAAATATTGTCCCAATGTAGGGGCAACCCTGTGTGGTTGCCCGTGAACACCTTGTGCGGTCAATGAGGGCAACCACACAGGGTTGCCCCATAGCCGTCAACATAAGAATAATATACTATTAACAAATTGTGAGCATAAAGCAATTGAGTTCAAAGGCTTAAATCAGTAAGTTCTGGTAAGAGACTGAAACAATGCAACGGTATTTAGTTTTGAGCCTGTGCTAGT
>JBBQWM010000096.1:0-15361 GCA_038210655.1 Chloroflexia bacterium | reverse complement strand
TGATGTGGTTAAGCCCAGTGCAAGCCAGCTTGTCATGGGCTAATTGTCAATCCTTTAGAGCAAATTCGATTCAAATTGGGCTTAAAAGCATCGTTTTGGTACTTGACAAGCTCGTCAAAACCTTAACTTGTAGACTATGCCTTTAGCTCAAATCGGCAAAAGTTTGACAGCCCTCAGAGCTTAACCTATAATTTGATATTAATCATCTGTGTTATGAACAATAACAAAAAATAGCCCTGTAGACAAGTTGGGGCTTCTAAATCAGATTCTCGCTATCCTAAGTTCAAAGCTTTGCATATTATAAATGGTAATAAGCTGAGGTGTCTAAAAGCTTGCAAGCGTTTTTTTAGACACGCGCACAGATTTAGAGGAGAGAAGTAATATGGCGAAAAAATTCAAGCGGAGCAGTTTGGTAGCTCTGCTAGTTATGGTACTAGGTCTCGTGTTATCGGCCTGCGGTGACGCGACCGCCACGACCGCTCCGGCTGCCGCGACGACCGTCGCAGTCGCTACCACAGCGGCAAGTGCCGCCACTACGGCTGCGGCAGTGGCTACCACAGCGGCAAGTGGTGCTACGACCGCCGCAGTTGCCGCCACAACCGCCGCTCCCGCCGCCACAACCGCAGCGGCAGCAGGCCCAGCCATTGACCGGGTGGTGATCGTTCAAGGAGTGGATGCCAGCACCCTTGACCCTCAAAACCACAACGAAACCCCCGCTTTTAACATGCTTAACAACATCTACGATGCGCTGGTCGCCTTTGATCGCAACGGCAAAATCCAGCCCCGCTTAGCCGAGTCCTGGAAACAACTGGACGAACTCAACCTGGAAATCAAGCTTCGCAAGGGTGTCAAGTGGCACGATGGCACCGACTTCACCGCCGAGGATGTCAAGTTTACTATCGACCGCTATACCAATTCCCTCAAAGAGCCTGATGCGATCAAGCGCTTAAAACGGGCTGGCAACCTCAACATGGTGACAGGTGTGACTGTAGTTGACCCTCTGACGGTCAAAATCACGACCGACAAACCTTCTCCCCTGCTTATACCAAAGCTGGCGAACGAACACATTGTCTCCAAGAAGTTCGTAACCGACAAAGGCGAGCAGTTCCTGGGTCTAAACGCGATGGGAACCGGCGCTTACAAATTCGTCGAGTGGAAAAAAGACGACCACCTGGATATGGATGCCAACCCAACCTGGTGGGGGGCGGCCGGTGGGCCAACCGTCAAGAAATTGCGCTTCCGCCCGATCCCCGATGCTCAGACCCGCATCAGCGCCTTGCAAGCCGGGGAAGTGGACATTATAACCAATGTCGCGCCAGAACAGGCCAAACAACTTGAAACTGGTGCTAAGACTGGCGTAAGCTCGGTGCCGAGTGTGCGCGTGATCTTTATTACGCTCAACACTCTGGACGATAGCCCGGTTCCGGCCCTCAAGAACGTCAAGGTTCGTCAGGCTCTTAATTACGCGATTGACCGCGATGCGATCATCAACAATATTATGCTGGGCAACGGCAAGAAGATTTCCAGCCCGATCAACAGCTACTTCTTTGCCTACGAAGATTTGCCACAATATAACTATGATCCTGCCAAAGCCAAGTCGCTCATGGCCGAGGCGGGTTTTGCCGGTGGCTTTGATCTCGAACTGACCGCTCCTAACGGGCGTTATCTCAAGGACAAAGAAATTGGCGAGGCTGTCACCGAGTATTGGGGCAAAATCGGGGTCAGGGTCAAATTTAACGCCGAACCGTTTGCGACCGTCTTTATCCCGAAGGTAGACAGCCGCAAGCAAGCCCCCGCTTTCCTGTTGGGTTGGGGCAACCCGATCTATGACCCGGATGGTACGCTCTACGATCAATTTGTTGGCCCGCGCTACAGCTACTACAAGAACCCGGAATTCAACAAGCTGATCGAAGAAGCCCGCACCATCGTCGATAGTACCAAACGGGAACAGCTTTACAAGCAAGCTAACAAGATTCTCAACCAGGATGCGCCCTGGATTTTCCTGCACCAGCAAAACGACATTTATGGTGTATCCAAGCGGATCAAGTGGCAAGCCCGTGCCGATGAGCAACTTAATGCTTACGAAATCGGAGCGGCCTAACCAGTTATAACTACGAAGGATGAAAAATGAAGGATAAATGTAACTACTCAGCCATGTCATTCTGAGGCGGGAGATTACCTCGATTTTTGCCGGAGATAGTTCCCCGCCGAAGAATCTTAGACCCTTCGCTGCGGCTCAGGGTGACCTAGCCTGAGTAGTTACGGATAAATAAAACTATCCTCATCTTTCATCCTTTCTGCTTTTCTTTAGCCTATCTAGTGAGAAAAATTTACTATGGCAAAATTTATCATCCGACGCTTGATCCAGGCCATTTTTGTCTTAATAGGGGTCTCGTTTGTAGTCTTTATTTTACTCTTCTTAAAAGGCGACCCAGTCTCGGCCATGCTACCCCAGGATGCCACTAAAGAACAAATCGACAAACTCCGCCAGGATTTTGGCTTTAACGACCCGCTTCCAATCCAGTACATTCGGTTTTTGAGTAAGGCTGTCACAGGCGATCTCGGCAACTCGCTCTTCGAGAATCGGCCTGCCACTAACGTGGTGGTTGAACGCCTTCCAGCTACGATCCAGTTGGCAGTTGCCGCCTTTGTCGTCTCGCTTCTGATCGCCTTCCCCATCGGGATTATCTCAGCCGCCAAACGCAATAGCATCTTCGACCGGATCGGTATGCTCTTTGCGCTAATCGGCCAGAGCGTGCCGGTTTTTTGGTTGGGTATCTTGATGATACTGGTTTTTGCGGTCAACTTGCAATGGTTCCCGACCTCCGGCTATGGCGAATTTAACAATATTATTATGCCTGCCGTTGCACTCGGTTTGTTCACCACCGCCCGCACCACCCGTCTGGTACGCAGCACGATGATCGAGATTTTGGGTCAGGAATACATCAGGACCGCCCGCGCCAAAGGTCTACGCCAGTTGACCCTCTTGCGTCGTCACGCCCTCAAAAATGCCTTGATCCCGATTGTGACCGTGCTGGGTCTCGATTTTGCGACGCTTTTGGGTGGTGCAGTCATCACCGAGACGATTTTTGCGTGGCCCGGTATCGGTCAACTGGCGATCCAGAGCATCGGACGGCGCGATTACCCGGTGGTACAAGGGGTAGTGCTGATCGTGGCTTTTGGCTACGTCTTGATAAATTTGCTGGTAGACCTTCTATATCTTTACCTGAACCCCCGTGTCCGCTTATAATTGGGGGGTTATTCGCGATAGATATTAAGCTATAAAGTAACTACTCAGACCGGGCGACCACATAGGGTCGCCCCTACCAAAGATTCGTTGTAGGGTGCGACCCTATGTGGTCGCCCAAAGGAGATAGGTTGAATAGTTACGAGATAAACTTAAAGATGTGCGTAAGGGGTACGAAATATGTCAACCACCGAAATTAGCGAAAAGCTCTATACAGTCGAGGAATTTTTGAACCTGGAATGGCCGGAGGACGATGAGACCGAGTACGAGTTGATAGGAGGCCGGATAATAGCTAAACCAGGCGGAGGCACCAGCGCCAAGCATGGCGATATAATAGCCCAGACAATTTATTATTTACAGGCTTATGCCGGAATAGGAGCAGGTGAAAAAGCTTTCGGTAAGGTTTATACCGGCGCAGCCTGTAATCTCGGACGGCCCAAAGGTTTGAACTTCCCAGAACCCGATGTATGCTTTGTAGCTAAGGGCCGTACTCCCGATGATTTTAGTGGCCCGATCCCGGTGGCCCCTGATTTGGTCGTCGAAGTCTGGTCGCCTAGCGATACAACCGAAAAAATCCAGATCAAGATTGATGCTTACCTGGAAGCGGGTGTGCGCTTAATCTGGTCGATTTACATGGTGAGTAAATATGTCTTGATTTATCGCCAGGATAACCCCGATATTCGCTTTCTAAATCTAAAAGGCGAGCTTGAGGGCGAAGATGTACTACCCGGCTTTAAGTTGCCGGTTAAAACTCTGTTTGAATAAGGAGTCCAGCGTGTCTACAACTGAGCAAAGCACTGTAAAAACTGGGAACGCCGCTCAATTGGCGGCTGACGACGCTGGCGGGTTAATCATACGCCGCCGCAAACGCTGGTATCATCGACTGGTACGCAACCCGACCGCGCTGATCGGGGTAATTATTTTGATACTGGTAGTAATTCTGGCGGTTATTGCCCCTTTTATCTGGCCTGAGCCAAACGCCCAGAGCCTCGTAAACGCTCGGCGACCCCCCGGCAGCCCCGACCACCCGCTCGGTACGGACGACCTGGGCCGCGATATGCTGGCGCGGATGGCTCACGGAGCGCAGGTTCCGTTGATTGTCAGTCTGGCCGCCATGCTTATTTCGGGGACGATAGGCGTAACCCTCGGCTTGCTCAGTGGCTATTATGGCGGTATCCTGGATGATCTGATCGGCTGGCTGGCAAATGTCCAACTGGCTTTTCCTTTTATCTTGCTCTCGATTGCAGTTGTGGCGGTAATAGGAGCCAGCACCATTACTTTGATTTTTGTGATCGGGTTTACAAGTTGGGTAGTCTATTCGCGGGTCGTCCGAGGCGAAACGCTGGTTTTACGGGAGAAAGAGTTTGTGGAGTCGGCCCGGGCTATCGGGGTTCGCACCAGTGGGATACTACTACGCCATATACTGCCCAACGTCGTAACCTCGCTAACCGTAATCGCTACCTTCGAGATAGCCCGTATCATTATATTAGAGTCGGCTTTGAGCTTTCTAGGCTTAGGGGTAGATGCCAAAACACCTTCCTGGGGCGAAATGCTGGCGCGTGGCAAACAACAGATTTCGGTCGCATGGTGGATGCCGACCTTTCCCGGCCTCGCCATTATGCTGACCGTCCTGGCAATCAATTTAGTCGGCGACTGGCTCCGCGAAGAATTTGACCCTCGATTACAGATTTAATGCAGAAGTCAGAATGCAGAATGCAGAATTTTAATTCAAATTGCTAATAATATAGAGGCCGTATGAAAGACGATAACGACTTAAAAAAGCGGACTAAAGGTTTTGCATTAAGAATTATACGGGTGTACACCGCACTACCGAAGTCTCTTGAAGCTCAAGTAATCGGAAAGCAAGTTTTACGTTCTGGCACTTCGGTTGGCGCACATTATCACGAGGCTTATCGTAGCCGTTCCAATGCCGAATTTGTTAGCAAATTAGGCGGCGGTTTGCAAGAATTAGAAGAAACTATTTACTGGTTAGATTTGTTAATCGCGGCTGAAATTATACCCGAAGCAAAATTAAAAGACCTGATAAGCGAAGCAAACGAACTAATAGCGATTTTCGTGGCAAGCATCAATACAAGCAGAAGTAGGAATTAAGAATGCAGAATATGGGATTTTTATTCTGTATTCTGCATTCTTAATTCTGCATTCTATATATGGAACAAATTAACCTCGGCGTAATACTGTTGGCCCAACTGATTTTCACGGTGGTAGTCGGTCTTATCGCTACAACCCTGGTGATCCGGCGCAACAAAAGTTTTGGACAGGGCCAAGAAGAGGCGACCTTTGAGACGCTTCAACTGGCGAACCGCACCCTGCCCTATTTGCGCCAGGGCCTCAACCGGGCCACCGCCGAGAAAACCGCCGAACTGATCTATAATTACACCAAAGCCGCAGCGGTCGCAATTGCTACGACCGACACAGTATTGGCCTTTGTGGGGTCGGGGGCCGCCGCCGAACCGGGCGCAATCCCGGTCAGTTTCGGGCTTTGCAAAGAGGTAATCAGACAAGGCCGCACCCGGGTCGGGCAGAACATGAGCGAATTGGGCGTTCTCTACCAGACACCGGGTGGTCCTTTGACGGCAGTCGTGGCAACCCCGCTCAAGCTCCAAAAGCGGACGGTCGCCTGTCTGAACCTCTTTTACAACGAGCAGGCCCCCCTGAGTGCTGGTAAAATCAAGATCGCCAGTGGTTTGGCCCAGTTGATGAGTACCCAGATGGAGTTGAACGAACTTGACCGCAAGACTGAACGGCTGGCAAAGGCCGAACTACAGGCTTTGCAAAGCCAAATCTCGCCCCACTTTGTTTATAATACCCTCAACACTATCGCCTCGTTTATTCGCACCCGCCCTGAAACCGCCCGCGAGTTAATCGTGCAATTCGCCGACTTCACCCGGCGCACCTTTAAAAAGCACGGTGAGTTTACCACTTTTGCCGAAGAACTGGAATATGTCCATCTTTATCTAGCTTTCGAGAAAGCTCGCTTTGGCGACCGCTTGACCGTCGTCTATCGGATCGAGCCAGAAGTATTGCCGACGGTCGTGCCAGTGCTGATTTTGCAACCACTGGTCGAAAACGCGGTGCGGCACGGGATTGGCAAAAAGGTCGGCAACGGCAAGGTTATAATTATCGCCGAAGATGGGGGAGAGGAATGCCTGATAACGGTCGCCGATGATGGCGTGGGTATGACCAAAGAACAATTGCAGCAATCGCTCAAACGGCATGTCGGGACAGAGTACGGGGTCGGCCTGAGCAATGTCAACGAACGACTGAAAAGCATCTACGGCTTCGACCACGAACTTCAAATTGAGACGCGCCCCAGCGACGGAACCCGGATTACTTTTCGGCTACCCAAGTTTAAGCCGGGCATCAAAGTCCAATAAAAACATTGGCTTTGTAAGGGTTATGTTTAAACAGGTTTTTTGACGACAGTCAGTTCCAAAATGCCGCCAAGTTGGTTGAGAAGTGGAACACGTGCCAGGCTGCGATCAAGCTTGAGGACCAGGGCAGGTCGAGCCTCAAAGCTTTGTTTGAGGCGGGCGGGTAGGCCGGTAAAGCTTTTAGGTAGCATATTGGCCCGCCGCCAGGTACGAACCTCGAACCCTTCGGCGGCAAGCAACCGCCGGATACTGCCAATAGTGTATTTCCGTTCGTGAAAATAGCCGAGCTTGAATAGCCGGATTAAAAACTCCAGCCAGGAGCCTTTTTGGGGTAATTGATAGATAAAGAAGCAACCGCCCGGCTTGAGAACTCGCCGGATTTCGCGCAAGCTACCGACTTCATCGCTTACATGCTCAAGCACGCCGCTACTGAGTACTGCCTCAAAATAGCCATCCGGGAAAGGAAGTTTCACCGGGTCGGTCGTTGTTACCAGGGGTAAAATCTGATCGCCAAATTGCAGGGTGGTACGATTTACGCCAGGGTCGGGCGCTTCTTCCAGATAGCTAAAGCCAGTTACGTCGAACCCTCGGCGACTTAACAAATAGCTCATCTGACCGATGCCCGCACCCCAATCGAGCAACCGGGGCGAATTTACAGGTGGGAGTTGCTGGCTGATTTCGTCGGCGATACGCAAATAGGTTAGCACGACCAGCTTACTACGCAGGTGCAGATAATGGGGCGTATCGGCTCTGGCAAAACCAATTGACAGCATTTGTTGAGCTTCCGTGCTGAGTGGGTGCGTCATCAAAAATACCTCTGGTTAGAGTTTTACGCTCGATAAGCCTGACCTGCAATTGATGAATGTGAGCAAGCTAATTCGGGTTGCGAGGGATAACCTTTAGAATGATAGTACGACTACCCTGAGAAGGCGGTGGCAAATCATCCTCCTGGGAAGCACCGGGAGCGCGGAGAGCGGCTTCGTTCAGGCTGCGGCGCTTGCTTTGCAAAATAGTATTGTCGTCGAGCCATTGGCGGGAAAAATCGTGCATCTCGGCCAGTTCGGGCAGCGACAAAATCATGTGGTGCATCACAGTCGCCATTTTGAGCGTATCAAGCATCATATCGTCGGGCAAGGCCCGGCCACTCGCCGCCAAAAAATTGCGGAAGCGAAAGACGTTTTTATCGCGTAAAACTACCGCTAATTCGGCGTTATAGCTATCGATGGCCTCCCGACCCTCTTGCCGATTGACGTTTTTGACTACGCTAACCCGCCATTTTTTACCGCCCCGGTCGGGGGCAGGCTGCCCAAAATCGCTCATAATATTCTTCCTGAAAAGCACGGGCCGCAACCCGACCCCGCTTTCGCTCTAACGCTTCTTTGATAAAAGAAGTTGCCCGTACTGAGCCAGGTTTTCTTCCAGCCCCATTTCGACCATCTTCTTTTTGTCGCCGGTACGCAGCGCCTTTAATTCTTCGTAGGTCAGATCGTACTGTCCGAGGGTTTCGTCCGGCTGAAAGACCAGGGTCTGCCGGAAATTCTCGTCGCCCATTGCGATAAAGATTATTTCTTTCAAGACGCGCAGGCTCATTCTCTCAAAGCTCCTCAACTCATATTTGATTCGATTGTTTCCAACTTCCAATTCCAACATTGTTTATTATAGCACAAATCGTAAAATGCGGGTAACACAGATGAACACAGATGGAATTAGATCTTAAGGCAATTCCGAAAAATCAATTTGTGTGACACCACTCTCTCAGTGGACGGCTTGGGGACGGTCTATGGGCGGAGCCATATCCAACAAGAGACCCTGTTCCTTGTGGAACATTTTTTCGCCTGGGCCGGGGCGATGTGATTATAGCAAATTGCAAGGACTTGGGCTAAACGATTATCTGTAGGAGCAAGCTTCTGCTCGCGATTGGACATCCAGCCGTCAATCCAATCGCGAGCAGAAGCTCGCTCCTACAATCGGTCAATAACTGTGTAACTTGCTATAAGTAATTGTGACCCGGTTTAGCGGGCAGCAAAAAGGCGGTAGTCAGAAAGTCTGATTACCGCCTTTTTATGAAGATCAAATTAGATCGTTCGCCTGCTAATGGGCTTTGTGACCCACCAAATGGTCATCAATGTCGTGGTTGTGGGAGCGCATATAGAGAACGCTCGCCAGCGAGATCATAGCCAATACCAGCGAATAGACCATCAGCCCGGAGAACCCGGCCCAATCCACGAACAAACCGCCAATAAAGACCCCGACCAGTTGTCCGATCCCCAGCAAGACCGAGTAAAGGCCCATGACCGCCCCCCGTTTACCCGGAATAGTTTCGGAGATAGCTCCCAGGTGGGTCAGGGCTGCCGGGGTGAACCCGCTCATTATCAGTACACCAATCACTACAAAGGGCAAGAATATCAAAATCTTAGTTTGATCGGACCCAGTGATAGTCATAGGGTTATCCGCCAGAATGTTAATCATAAATAACCCGCCGCAACTGACTAACAACCCACCGATACCCATCAGCATTACAGTCGTTCGCCGTAGTTTCGGCACGATAAAAGTCCAGCCGACCATACCCAGGATAAAGACCAGGCCCTCGGCCCCCACCAGCAGCGAAGCCTCGGAAGGAGTGAATCCGCCGTGCAACAGTTGACCGGGGAAACGCGCATCGGCATCGCGGCTCGGTTCGACGATACAGGCTTCGGCGGCAAAGACCCGCACGGCTGGCTGCAAGCTTTCGACCGCTTTGGACGGTTCGATCCGGCAGTGCGAAGTGGGGTAAGCCAGAATAATCAGGGTCAGAGTCAGCCAGGCTCCGATCAAAGCCATTACCGCTAACCAGGCCGGAACGAAAGTGAAAATCCGTTTGTTGGCAATAATCGTCCGGTACTCTTTAAAAGAGCCGTGTTCGTTACCTTCGTGGCTGCGCACCAGACTCTCGCGCATCCAGATCGCAATAGTCAAAAAGCACAGGGCGTAAATAGCGATTGCGACAAAGAAGCCGCTCCGACCAAACAAACTCCAGACTTGCCCGCCAAATGGGATCGCCAGCGCGATACCACTAACCGTCACAACCTCGTAAGCCGTCATTACCCGCACGCGCAACTTTTCATTTCCGGCGCTCACATCGGTCAGATAGCCAAGATTAGACGGAGCATTTAAGGCGGCGGCAGTCCCTTCCAACAAGCGCCCGGTCAAGACCAAAAGCAAGATAGTAATCAGTTCTATATTGATGTTGGAGACGGTTAATTCAGGTTTGGGGAAAACAAAGGCGGTGGCGGCTAAGACGAGCGAGGCAATGCTACCGGCAATCGGAGCGTAGAGCATATAGCGTTTGCGACCTTTGCGGTCGCTCAGAACCCCGATCAAAGGCGCGATCAGCAGTTCGCTGACATAAAAAGCCTCGATCACCAGCACTACCAGTGCCGCCGACTCTGACTCTTTGCCGACATAAAAACTCAAGATTACAAAGCTGGTACGCGCGGCCACCCGGATCAAAAAAGTCGAGATAATGCTGGCTACGATAGACTTTACCCCGACCTGGGCGACGAGTGAGAGCGTTTCCACTTTCGGTTCGTCGGGTACGCGATGTCCGCCGGATGGCTCCGCTACCACAGCGGCGCTCCGGGCTGGAGTGCTTTCTTCAAGGTTCATCTACTATTACTATCCTTCCTCAAAACTTGGCGCTAGGCTACTAATTGGCTGGAAGTCAAACCATCCGATGTAGCGGTAGAATTACGTCCGATAAACTGCCCGGCCCAGGCAGTCAGAGTTCGTAGAGTTTATCCGATAACATGACCCTTATTTTAACCGATTCGATAACTTTTACAAGTGATAACGATCACTTAGGATTATCAGGCTGAGGCTATATTTATAGGTCTTATCTAGCTTTAATTCTTTGAAATGTACAACCCTATCGGGTGAGGGTCAGATTTTTGCAAACCAACCAGTCTGTACCACTCCCTAAAGCGAGATTGAGTATATGTTAGAAAAAACTTCTGCGAAAATTTTTCTAACATATATTTTGAGTGGTTTGAACCGAAGTTTTCACGGTCGCCCGTTCTTACTGGTTGAACCTGTCCAAAAATCTAACCCTCACCCAACTCAGTCTAGCCAGTTACGTTTCCAGGCTAATTCTGTTACAATGCTCTAGTTATACCTGTTCAACATTACGGAGCGCATTACAGGGCGGGGCGCGTTCTTATTATTTACGCAAACCTAAATAATAATTTGGGGGCGACCGCTGGTATGCCCATAGCCAAGAAGGAGCTTTGATGAGCGATTGGAAACAACGAGCATTTGGTTCGACCGGATTGGTCGTTTCGGCCCTGGGATTTGGAGCAGGGCAGATTGGTAGCCCGGATTTACCCGAACCCGAAGTAGAAACTTTGCTCAATGAACTGCTTGACCTCGGTGTAACCCTGATCGATACAGCCAGGGGTTATAACCTTTCGGAAGCCCGGATCGGGCGGTATCTGAGCCACCGGAGGCAGGAGTTTGTGCTATCTACCAAAATCGGTTACGACATTCCGGGCTACCCGGATTGGACCGGCCCGACCATTACAGCCGGTATAGAAGAGGCTTTGCGCCGGTTGCAAACCGACTACCTGGATATTGTCCATCTCCATTCGTGTACCCTTGAAGTCCTCGAACAAGGCGAGGTGATTGCGGCGTTACAGGCGGCGGTTGCGGCGGGCAAAGTGCGGGTTGCGGCTTATTCGGGCGATAACGAACCACTCGATTGGGCCGCCAAAAGCGGGCAGTTTGGCAGTATCGAGACTTCGATCAATTTGTGCAATCAGCGTGTGATCGATACCAGTCTGGCGACGGCCCACGAACGCGGTCTAGGTGTGATCGCCAAGCGACCGGTTGCCAACGCGCCCTGGCGGTTCACGAGTCGTCCGGTCGGGAATTATGCCGAAGTTTATTGGGAACGCTGGCAGGCGATGGGGATCGACCCCGGCCCTTACGAATGGCAAGAACTGGCGCTGCGTTTCGTGGCCTATCTGCCCGACGTGAGTAGTTGCATCGTTGGAACTCGCAACCTGGAACACCTGCGCCACAACCTCGAATTGGTCAAGCGCGGCCCGCTCCCGGCGGAAACCGTCGCCGAAATTCGCCGGGCCTTTAAGGAGCATGACCAGGACTGGATTGGGCAGGTTTGATCGGTTATCCATGGACGGAGCAAGGTCGAACAGGGGATGAGTGATGAAGGATCTGGTGCTATAATGCAATAATACGTTAATGCGATTTATTGGAGGGGTATTATTATCGAAAGGATCTTATCAAACTTATGAGTTCTTTTGTGCTTGGTTTTCGGGATATTGACAAAACAAAACTCATGGTTGTTGGGGGTAAAGGCGCGAACCTGGGGGAACTTTCCAAAATTAAAGGAGTCCACGTACCGGATGGCTTTTGTATTTCTACTGAAGCCTTTAAAACAATCATTGGGCAAACATCGTCGATTAACCAGTTACTTGAGCAGTTAGCGCTTCTAAAGGTGAAAGACCGGGATAAAATCGGTCAACTTAGCGCTGAGATCCGCACCATCATCGAAGGTATAGTCATCCCTCAAGACATTAATGAAGAGATCACCCGCCGCCTCTCCACTCTTGGTGAGAAAAATGCCTATGCAGTACGATCCAGCGCAACTGCCGAGGATTTACCGACGGCCTCCTTTGCCGGGCAGCAGGATACTTATTTAAACATTATCGGAAGGGAGGCCATCCTAAAACATATCAGCAAGTGCTGGGCCTCGCTATTTACCGAGAGGGCCGTAATTTACCGCCTTCAAAACGGCTTCGCCCACCGTAAAGTCCAGTTGGGGGTGGTGGTTCAGAAGATGGTCTTGGCGCAAACGGCAGGAATTTTGTTTACTGCCGATCCCGTCACTTCTAATCGGAAAGTCTTATCCATTGATGCCAGCTTCGGACTGGGTGAGGCTTTGGTCGCCGGCCTGGTGAATGCTGATAACTATAAAGTGCGTAACGGCAAGGTTATCGCTAAGGAAATATCGACCAAGAAACTGGCTATTTATGCCTTAAAAGATGGTGGTACGAAAGAACAGGAGATTGAGCCTGAACAGCAGAATAGGCCAGCGCTGACCGATGAGCAGATTTTACAGCTTGAGCGCCTGGGCAGACAGATCGAAGAACATTTTGGCCGCCCCCAGGACATCGAATGGTGTTTGGTTGATGATACATTTTATATTGTCCAGAGTCGGCCAATCACTACGCTATACCCGATTCCTGAAGCGAATGATTCAGAAAATCACGTCTACTTATCGGTCGGTCATCAACAAATGATGACCGACCCCATCAAACCATTGGGATTGTCTTTTTTCCTGCTAACGACCCGCGCACCCATGCGTAAAGCTGGTGGAAGGTTATTTGTTGATGTCACCCCTCAACTGGCTTCATCTGCCAGCAGAGAAGATTTATTAAATGCCATGGGACAACACGATCCGCTCCTAAAAGACGCACTTATGAATATAATAGAGCGGGGAGATTTTATAAAATCATTACCAGATGAGGAAACCGAGCAGAGTTCCAGTAAAAGCAATAAAGTTGCTTCGTTTTCGGGTTTTCGTACCCAAATCGAAAATGATCCGATGATCGTTTCTGATTTGATTAAGAGTAATCAGACATCCCTAGAAGAGTTAAAACATAACATCCAACCTAAATCAGGAGCAGATTTATTTGATTTTATCCTGGAAGATATCCAACAATTAAAGAAGCTTTTAGCTGACCCACAAAACCGGGGGGTGATTTTCGCTGCTATGGATGCCTCATCATGGATCAATGAAAAAATGGAGGAGTGGTTGGGTGAAAAAAACGTAGCAGACACGCTTTCGCTATCTGTACCAAACAATATTACTTCGGAAATGGGTCTGGCACTATTGGATGTAGCAGATGTGATTCGTCCTTATCCCCAGGTAATTGAGTATTTACAACGTGTAAAAGATGATAAATTTTTGGCTGAACTGGTTAAGTTTGAGGGTGGACAGGAAGCCCAGGACGCTATCAATACTTATCTCAACAAGTATGGAATGCGATGTGCCGGAGAAATTGATATTACGAAAACTCGTTGGAGCGAAAAACCAACGACACTTGTCCCGATGATCCTCAATAACATCAAAAACTTTGAGCCTAACGCCAGCAGACGGAAATTTGAGCAAGGGCGGCAGGAAGCTCTGAAAAAAGAACAAGAGTTATTGGAGCGATTGAAGCAATTACCGAATGGTGAACAAAAAGCCCAAGAGACACAACCAATGATCAGCCTGCTTCGCAATTTCATCGGTTATCGTGAATATCCAAAATACGGCATGGTTAATCGCTACTTTGTTTATAAGCAGGCTTTACTCAAAGAAGCCGAACAACTCGTCCAAGCCAACGTTATTCATGAAAAAGAAGATATATACTATCTGACTTTTGAAGAACTGCGCGAAGTGGTAGGCACAAAAAAGCTTGATTACCAACTCATCAGCCAACGAAAAGACGAGTACAAACTATATGAGAAACTAACTCCCCCACGTGTTATCACATCTGATGGTGAGATCATTATAGGTAAGTACAAACGAGAAAATCTCCCAGCCAAAGCCATCGTCGGTCTAGCTGTTTCTTCGGGACTTATAGAGGGACGCGCACGTGTCATCTTAAACATGGAAGATGCTGAACTAGAAGATGGAGATATATTAGTTACCGCCTTTACTGACCCTAGCTGGACACCATTGTTTGTATCCATAAAAGGGTTAGTCACCGAAGTTGGTGGACTGATGACCCATGGAGCAGTTATCGCCCGTGAATATGGCTTACCAGCAGTTGTCGGAATAGAAAATGCTACCAAACTGATAAAAGATGGGCAACGAATTCGCGTGCATGGAACAGAAGGGTATATCGAAATATTGTAATTTTGTTTTAGTTCATTATCTGTAGAGAGCATTCTTTTCCGGGAGCAAATTAGAACCTTTGGCAAGGGTACAAATTTGGGACGAGGGGTCGAAACCAGACTTCAACCGTCAGTGGTCTGAAATGAAACCGGATGAGGCCAACAAGGTTCACCTATCCACAGCCCTCTTTGACGCAGAATTTCGATGGCCTGGACCCGCACCAGAAAAGCCTGTTCGTATTGTTTCATCAAGCTTGCTAAAAGTTTAGTTTCTGCCTAATCCAACCCTTCACGCTGTTGCTTCAAATGCAATGCTTGCAATTTAGCTGATTTTTTCTTGGCTAGTGGATTCTTAGCGGCTTGTTCTAACGCTTTATCATCTAAAAAAGAAAGGGGTGATATGGCTTGAACTAAATCGGCTGGAAGCTCGTCCACTACCGGCAGCGCAGAAGTTACTACTTCGATCAGTTCAGTTTCAATCGAATGCTGGTTTTGTTCGGCTCTTTGCTGGATACGCTCGTACAATACATCGGGCAAATTGACCATTATGGGCTTACTTGTCATAATTCCACCTCGCTTCAACCAACCTGACTACCTTTAACCTGACCTCAATTATACCTCAAGATGACCAATGTAGCCAGTACAGGCCCACTCTACCCTACCGCAGCCTCGGTCTAAAATTGCCAAAATGTTCCAACTTTTCCTTACAGTGTACAAAGTTTGTGGAATCGCAGTGTATAGGTCGCTAATTTTTTGCAAGGCTAAATGTAGCTCTAAAACTCTTAAATCACTCAATTCAAAGCCGCTTTTTACTTCAAACTTGCCTGAAAGATGTTTGAAA
>JBBQWM010000095.1:0-15764 GCA_038210655.1 Chloroflexia bacterium | reverse complement strand
AGCGTACTCCTTCAAAATCAGCCGTAAGCCGTAAGGTGCTATCGTCGGAAGGTTTGTTATCAACTACGATAATTTCGAGGGGGCCGGGGTAATTCATCGCTTTCAAAGAGGTCAGACAGCGTCGTAAACTCTCAGCCCGGTTGCGAGTCGGAATAATTATGCTAAGGCTTGGCCATTGTTCGGCAGTCCGTTTAGCTTGGAGTAGCAGGTCGGGTAGTTCCGGCAGTCCTCCGTCCTTCTTCAAGTAAGTGGCGCTGACCCTTATAAGCTCATCTTGTTCGAGAGCCGCTTCTACTATTTCAGCGTGTATCCAACTGGCAGGCCCTTGGCCTAAATAGAACCGCCCTACCGGTTTGCCAAAAAGCCGGGCCAGTACCATAAGGTGTTGCCCGGCTTCGGCCTGAAGCGGAGCGGAGTCAGTATTTTCAAGATCCACTGCGATAAGCCGGTGTGGTTCGTAGGGATAGACCGTCCGGTCGGTCAGCCGTTGCCAACGTCCCAGGATATAATCGGCATAGGCCGTCCAACCCGCCCGAAGACTTTCGGTGGCTACCTCCCAATTTTCCTGCAACGTCTGGTTGAACTTGTTCATAAGTATTGTTTTGGCTGCTATGGTTTTGTCTGGTTTAATTGTGCGTCCAACGTCTCCCAGCGTATCCGATAGAGGATATAATAACGGTCTTCGTACAGTTTATCATACCAATTAGCCAGTGCAAACGGGCCGGTAACAGCATAGGAACTGGCATCCCCCTGTCGCCGGTCAACTAGCAGATCGGTAATACCGAGGTCTTTCAATCTTTTTAAGGCCATCGGTTCTCCGCCTGCCCCGACAAAGGCAATCGGATAGCCGTAGGTCGAAACATACGAGAAACTTTCCCGGTTAGTATAAAATTGATCACCGCTACTCCAGGTCAGCACTCTAGCTTTTTCTGGCAGGTTCTGGTTGGCATATTTCCAGGCTCCATAGGACTCTACCGTGCGCTTGAGAAAAGCTTCTCGCGACTCGCCTCCAATTACTACTCCAATTGGGACAGTTCGTATGACCGAGGTGAGCCAGCCCGACCATTCTTTGCGATCCGTTTCTTGAAGGGCCATAAAGGGTGGTAAGTTTAATACCAGCAACACAGTCAGTCCGCCCGCCAACAATTTGACTCCGTTACGTCCAGCAGTTCGGCGTGCCAGAGCGGTCAGACGTGTAAAAGCCAGTGCTGCCAGGATTGCCAGAATCGGAGTAATTGGCATAATAAAGCGCATCTGAAAGCTGGAGATAGGTGATGCCCAAAAAGCGATAAACCCTACTACAAAAGCCACAAACCAGGGTAATACCCCTACCCAACGGCGTAGGGTTAATACTGGAAGTAACATCAAAAAGAGCGGTCCAAGCGCACCATTATAAAGAGTCGCGTGAATCGACATATCCCAGGGAAGGGTTAGTAGGTTGAAAAAAGTTCGTTCGCGTCCAAAATGGGCGAAAAAATTTCTTAGTCCTCGCTCGGTCTGAGCATCCCAACGCAGCGCAGGAGCACCAAACAAACTGTAAAAATCCGGGAAGAGTGGATTACCCGCTGCTATATAATTACGAATATACCATGGCAGTGGGAAAAGTAAGGCTACGCTGCTCATAACAACTACCGGCAGCAGTGCTTTTCGCCAGTTCCGTTCAAGCCGCCATAAATATAGCAGGAGGCCAGGAATAACTAACGCCAACACCAGCAGGGCCAGATGTTTGGTTGCCAGGGCCATTCCCAGGTTGAAAGTCGCTAACCATAGCCATTGGGACGAGCGTTTAGAAGTTTCGGTATAGCGTAGCAGGGCGTAGATTAAGAGGGTAACGTGAAAAGTCAAGGCCAAATCGATGTTGCTTGTACCGGCCTCCCACATTACAGTCGGAACGCTTACAAACAAGGCGGTGGCCAGCCAGGGCGACGTGTTTGGTAGGTAGCGGCGGGTCATTTCGTAGACTATCAATCCGGTCATGGGCAGACAGGCAAAATGCATGAGGGTCGCGGTAGTCTGCCCGGTCAGGGCCAATCCGAAGCCAAACCAGAGTTCCCAAGTCATCGGGTAAAGCGAAGTAAAGTCCCACGGTAAATCTACCAGATTTCCAACTTCCAGGTAACGGCGAGGATAGGCTAGATGATACAAAAGAGCGTCTGATTCCTGTTCGGGAGCCAATGCTTTGATAAAGGCAAACAATACCGCCAGACTAGCACAGCCAATCCAAAGCCAGTTGCGGTTAAAACGAGGTCGTGACCAGCGTAGAGCCGGGAGCCTGATCGGATAATCGTACTTGCCATAAGCCAACCACCAACCAACCGCTGCTACTATCGGCAAGACCAGTAGTACTCGTAACAAGGGCAACCGATAAAGGCCAAAAAAGACTAATGCGATACCGCTATAGATATAAGAGCCGATGCCCAACGCTGCTGTGAATATCAAGCCTTCGCGCCGGTTAGCGTAATGCCATCCAGTCAGCCAGCTTATAAAGCAACCGCTCGATATGGCGCTGACCAGCATGAGACTGGCTCCTGCCCCACTCCGAACAATTCCTGACAGGGCCTGGCCCAGATAAGGTAAAGTAGGATCGCCTAACTCGAAGGGCGGTTCCCACTGGCTACCTGAAAAAAGATCCCAGATCTGTTTGTAGTAGATTGCTATAATTAGTCCGACCCAACCCAATGCCAATCCTAACAATATCCAGGGTCGTAGACGAGATTTGATGCTACCTGAAGTTGTACGTTGTAATATCGTACTACTTTTTCGCATGATTTCTACTTTCAGCAAGTTGTTCCAACCTATTCTGTTTCAATATTACCGGCGGTTTGGCTTCCTCGCTCAACCTGAGCCAGAGGCGCTGCCCAAGCTGACGGGCGATTTGTTCGCTCAGATATTCTGGCAGGGATTCTTCGATATGCTTGTGCAGGCGGATTTGCCCTAGTTCCTGACCCCGAAAGGTAATCGTCAACCGGCTTGGCCCGTCCACAAAGATAGGCGGTAATTCGGGCGGTATACCCTGGCTAATATCGAGGGTTTGCTCCGAGAGTGGCAACGAGTCGTCCTGGTAGCAAAGTATTTCGCCCTCGGAGCCAAGGGCATCTCGTACTCCGCGCCAGTAAGCATAAAACCGCAGGTAGCTAAACAGGGTTAGCCAGGGCCAGCGCAGTTGCCGACTTTCCAACCAGGGTAAAACCCGTTGGGCCAGACCCATCATCCGGTCGCCCAGCCAGGGCGCATAGAGGGCTAACCGCACCAGTTTGCCAAACCCACCTTCGGGTATCCAGATCAACCGCAAGCCTGTTCGCAATTCAGGATGCTTAGCTCCCAATAATACATCACCGTGCGCTTCCTGCCGGGTCGCTCTTAGTACGCCGGAGACCGAACTGCGGTGATAATGCCGCGCCCGTGCCTGGCGGTCAGAAATAAACCGCACCCCTGCTTTTTGGAGCCGGTAGCCCAGTTCGTAATCCTCGCCGCCATAGCCTCGAAAGCCGGTATCAAAACCGCCCGTCCGCAAGAAATCCTCACGCCGCAAAGAAACATTGCCGGTGCAGAAATCGCGGTAGCCGGGACTATGACCGGGCAATGCCCGAAATTGATATTTATCTTCCCACCAGGCCCAGACCCCCAGGTGATAGAGGCTATCTTTTTCCTCGCGTACAATTTCGCAATCACCCAGCACCGCAATCGCTCCCCCTTCGCGCTGGTGCCAATCGAGATGTACTGAGATCAAGTCCGGCTCCGGTACTACATCATCGTCCAAAAAAACGACCAGGGGTGTCTGGGACATTTCTACACCCCGATTACGAGCGACCGCCTGTCCGCTATTGGTTTGCTTATGCCAGCGCAAATTGGGGAGGCGGTTTTCCAACTGCCAGCGCCGCAGCATTTTGTCCGAGTCGTCCTGGCTGCCGTCCAGCACTACGATTACCTCGAAGCGGTAGCCTGCCACAGTTTGCCGGGCCAACCCTTCCAGCACCATTTCCAGCGAAGCACGGCGGTTGTAACTGGGGACGATCACACTACATTCGAGATTGCTCATCGTCGCCCTCCGATTGGTTCGGCTGGGAGCGAGTCGGGCTGAGGCTCAACGACTACTTTTTGTTTGGCAGTGGCCCGTTCCTGTTTGCGAGTGGTAAAGTAGGCTTGAAAGCCTTTTGGAATGGCCCCAATCTGGGCCAGGGATAGATCGAGCGGCAGATGGCCTCGGTTACGCTTGAGTGACCGCTTTAGCTGCTTAAGATGGTCGTTGCGGAACCAGGATACCCCGACCTTGACAGCTTGCCAATCACCGTGTAAAAACCAGCAACGAGCCAGGAAAGCGTAGCCGCCCACACTATACCCGGCGATAGTTTTGCGAAGCGATTTGTAATCGCGTCGGTGACGATGCCAGACCAGCGCTTCGGGGGAATAAACAACCTGGTAGCCCATGGTCAGTAGCTGGTAGAATGCATAAGCATCGCCGCCGGTCTGGGCAATCGTGCCGCAATCCAGTTCGACATCAAACAGGCCAAGTTTATTAACCAGTTCGCGCCGCAAGGCCATATTCGCCCCTGCCCCGCACCGCCCCGCCGCCGCCGGAACCATATTGGTGTAGTCATAGACTTTGCGCCGGAAGCCTCTCCCGAAACCACCGTAGTTAAATTCAAACAATTCTTGCGCCCTGGTTTCCAGTTCGAGTGGCATCGTAAGGCCGGTGACTGCCGCTACTCGTGGGTTGCCAAACGGCTCGATCATCGCCATCACCCAATTTGGGTCTACTACTACATCATCATCGGTATAGATCACAACCTCGCCGCTTGCAGCTAAGGCTCCCCGGCTTCGCGCCCAGTTCAGACCGGGCCGGTCTTCCCGGACATAGCGCACGGGATAATCGGCTACCAGACGGGCGGTCTGGTCATCCGAAGGAGCGTTATCAACTATTACAATTTCCCCGCCACTACCCTTTAATTTGAGCAGCCCATCAAGACACCGCCGCAAATCCTCGGTACGGTCACGGGTGCAGACGATCACGCTCCAACTCGGTAGATCGGCTTCAAGCGGCTGGTTCTGGAGCAGCCAGTTTTTTAGGGTAGCCTGGCTCAACTGCCAATTCAAGTCCCCATCGGCTTCGATAGCGGCCCAAATGTCGGTCGCTTTCAAGCTACCCTTTTCAACGGGCAGCACCAGACGGCCTAGCGGACGGCCCTGGCTGCGGATCAAGACCATCACTTGAGAATAGTCCTTTAAGTTAGTGTAATCGTGCAGCCCTTCGGTTAGCTCAACTGATAATACTTGGGTACTCATTGCTGGTCTCCTGAACGGTCTGAATTACTTAAAATAATTGATTATAATTCATCAACAAAACCGTACTTGATCTTCCGAAAAATCAGCCAACCAAGTAGGCAGATAAAACCTGCCACCAGGGCGGTTTTGCCTAGATTAGCGAAGTCGGGGGCTGAGTTATAGATCAAGATTGCTCGGTAATTAATCATAAGCTGGGCCATCGGGTTTACTTCAAAGACCCAGGCTAAATCCGGTGCGATCCCTTTGGGGTCATAAAATACCGGCGTTAAATAGAACCAGAGCAAAATCCCCAGGCTGCTGAGGTATTCCATATCGCGCAGATAAACATTCAAAGCGGCCAATAAAAAGGCCAGCCCCAGGGTAAACAAGAATTGTACCAGTATAATTACTGGCAACCAGAGTACCGACCAGTGCAATCCAATTCCGCTTATCAGGAGTAACCCGAACAGCACCGGCAAAGTCAACACGTAATTAACCAGTTGGGCGGTCACATTGACAAGCACCAGTGTTTCGGTCGCAAAGCGTGGTTTGCGGACTAAATCGCGGTTGGACAAAATGATGTAGTTCGCACCCTGGATAGTAGTGCTAAACCAGTTCCAGGCTAATAATCCACAGAAAAGATAGGTTGCGTAGTTGGGGATTTTGAGTGGTAGAACTTGCTGGAAAACAAAATTGAGGATTAGTAAGAATAAGAGTGGGTTGATAAACGACCATAAAATACCTAAGACACTCCGCCGGTACCGAATCTGAACATCCCGCCAGATTAGATTCGTTATCATATCCCAATATTGACGTATTTTTCGGCGGTCAGGCTTGGCCGTCTGAAAAACCATCTCAGGGCTGACTTCTTGCTCCAACGCAGTACTCATTGAATTATTGACCTGTTAAACTCTTTTGAAAGTAAAATATTCATAATATCTTCAAATCTCTATATCTTCATAATCTTCGGCATATTAGAGCTTTATAGCCTGGCTGAAGGTGATTGTTTGGGAGATAGCAAGCTCAAGCCTGAAAGTAAACTATCAGGATAAAATTTCCTGACCCCGGCTTAAGCTAATCTCGCTACCGGGCAGACTATGTTCCTGGGTTATTATACGGGTTACAGATTACTAATCGATTAGAATCCAAGACTATTGTTATGAACAAGTCTTTATGTCTTTTGAAGTTAGTGGTTTGGTTGGTCGGAAAAAGAGCTTAGAGGTATTGGGTATCAGGTATCAGATTGTTTAACTGATACCTGATACCTGCTAGTTTAGCTTGTTGCTACATTCTAAATCAGGCCATAACGGGCAGATGTTCGAGAGCTTCTTTGACCCTTTCGGCGGGTAGTTCAAAATCGACCAGGTTGCCCTTAAGATAGTTATCATAAGCGGTCAGGTCAAAGTGACCGTGTCCGCACATGTTAAACAGGATCGTTTTGGCCTCGCCTGCCTCCCGACAGCGGATCGCTTCGTCGATAGCGGCCCGGATTGCGTGGGTCGGTTCGGGGGCGGGCAGAATACCCTGGGTGCGGGCGAAAGTCACCCCGGCCTCGAAGCAGGTGTTTTGCGGGTAGGCGATAGCTTCCATCAGGCCCAGTTCGTACAGATGGCTGATGAGTGGGGCCATTCCGTGATAGCGCAAGCCGCCGGCGTGGATGCCTTCCGGTACGAAATCGTGACCGAGGGTGTGCATTTTGACCAGAGGTGTGAGTTGCCCGGTATCACCAAAGTCGTAGGCGTAAACCCCTTTGGTAAGCGAGGGGCAAGCGGCAGGCTCAACCGCCAGAATCCGCACGTTCTTGCCGCCGATTTTGTCTTTGATAAAGGGGAAGGTAATCCCGGCAAAGTTGCTCCCACCACCAGTGCAACCGATTACAATATCCGGGTAGTCGCCCGCTTTTTCCATTTGCAGCACGGCTTCTTGCCCAATAATGGTCTGGTGCATCAACACGTGGTTAAGTACGCTACCCAGGGCGTACTTGCTATCGCCCCGCTGGGCGGCATCCTCAACCGCTTCGCTAATGGCGATCCCCAGACTGCCGGGCGAGTCGGGATGTTCGGAGAGTATCTTGCGGCCCGCATTGGTCGTATCGGTCGGGCTTGCCAGCACTTTCGCGCCATAGACTTCCATAAGCGAGCGGCGGTAGGGCTTTTGCTGGTAGCTGACCTTGACCATATAGACCAGACATTCGAGGCCAAAAAAGTTGCAGGCCATTGCCAGCGCCGTCCCCCATTGTCCGGCCCCGGTCTCGGTCGTCAGACGCTTGACCCCTTCCATTTTGTTGTAATAGGCTTGTGGTACGCTGGTATTGGGTTTGTGGCTTCCGGCAGGACTGACCCCTTCGTACTTAAAGTAGATTTTAGCCGGAGTGTCCAGCAGCTTTTCCAGTCGCCTGGCTCGGAAAAGCGGCGAAGGTCGCCAGAGCTTGTAGATTTCCTGAACTTCCTCCGGGATGTCGATATAGCGTTCGGTGCTAACTTCTTGCTTGATTAGCTCCATCGGGAACAAGGGCGCGAGGTCTGCCGGGCCGATTGGTTGGTGGGTACCGGGGTGTAGCACCGGCGGCAGCGGTTGGGGCAGATCGGCCTGGATGTTGTACCAGGCGGTCGGCATCTCTTTTTCGTCGAGCAGAAACTTCGTCGTTTGGCTTGCCATAAGCTGTTCTCCTTAAAATTAACAGGCATAAACGGGATTAATTATAATTTATAATAAAGTAAGTTCTCTACCCCTTGATGAACTATCTAATTCACTGACGCACTTGCGCCCTGTGTACACAATCTCCTCAATCCTTTTTCATCCCTCATCCCTCATCCTTCATCCCTACCATCAGGCCCGCCGCAGGCGGTTGGCGAGGGTCTGGTAAAAATAATGCTTGGGTTGCAACCGGGCGAAATAGGCTACGTGTGGGCCGCTCGTGACGTTTAGCACATCTTTATCCTCAATCGAGAAGTCGGGTTGTCCATCCACTGTGACGGATGCGCCCTTGCGGGTTCCGACATAGAGCGTGATAGCCGAGGTTTCCGGCACGACCAAATGTCCGAGCAAACTGAGGTGGGGCGCGATAGCACTGATAGCGATCACCCGCATAGTAGGGGCGATGACCGGGCCGCCAGTCGCCAGCAAATAGGCGGTTGACCCGGTCGCGGTGCTGACAATCACGCCGTCGCCGATATAGGTCGTAACCGCTGCGCCATCAATGTCCAGCTTTACGTCGATCACACCGGACAGGAAAGAGCGCCCGACCACAATATCGTTGAGCGCCAGATACTGCCCAACTGTCTCACCCTGCCGGATGATAGTCGCCTGGAGGGTAGCGCGTTCTTCCAGCCAATGTTCGCCACGTACAAAGCCGGAGACTTTATCGAGGGCTGTTTTGGGGTCAAGTTCGGCCAAGAAGCCGAAGCGCCCAAAATCGACCCCGGTGATCGGTACCCCGTGAGCGGCGGCGATTTTGGCGGCGTGCAGAATTGTGCCGTCGCCCCCGAAGGCAAAGACTAAATCGAACCCGGCGACGACCTGCTCAAATTCGCCATTATCCGGCACTGTGCCACGCCAGACCTGGATGCCTTCCTTTTCCAACTTTTTGCTAAAAGCTCCGGCCAGTTCTTCGGCCTCTTTAGGGGGGGCCGGGCGTAATACCACGCCCACATTTTTTAACACGCTTAGGCTCGCTCCTTACTAAGATTTTGATTTATAATTTTATTCATAACCACTCAGAGCGGGCGACCACAAGGGTCGCCCCTACAACGAATTTTGGGTAGGGGCGACCCTTGTGGTCGCCCAAAGTGAGTAAGTACTAAATTTCAGGTTTTCTCTGCGTTCTCTGCGTCTCTGCGGTGAGTAGTTACATTTATTCAAACAAAGCTTTTACGGCTAATTTGAAGCCCGGTAACACCCCTTCACCGCTTAATTCTGCTTCAATATTTAGCAACGCCATTGGCTGATCGAGGTGGAATACAAAGACACTTTTGGTGAAAAAGTCTACCACCCAGATCAAGGGTGTTCCGGCCTGCAAATACTGGGTTACTTTATCAATAATCTCGCTCCAAACATCGGTCGGTGAAATAACTTCGACTGCCAGGTCGGGGGCGACTGGAATAGGGCCTGGAAAATTAGACTGAGTACGGCCCTCCGCCACAAAGCAGACATCCGGCTTGAGATAGTTTGAGCCTTTGGGTCTACCGAGGTTAGTAGGCCCATCGCTGTAGACCTTGCCTAGTTGGTTGGCTCCGGCCCCAACTCCGGCATATCCCTCTAAATAATATCCTACCAAATTTACAATTCGGCTATGCTTGGCGCTGGGGCCACCAGGACGCTCCTTTGGCACAATCCGCCCTCCTATCAATTCGTATTCGGTTTCGTCATCGTCCGGCCAATCTAAATCTAAAAACTCATCGACTGTGTAAGTGCGCTCAAAGTCTAGTAGAGGGTTTTCGAGCGGTCTTTCGAGTTGGATGCTCATAAGCTTACATTCCTTACTGCTGTTCAAATAGGCGGTCAATTAAAGCCGGGTCGAATTGGGCCATAGGGTCTTCGCTCTGGTGGGCGGCCAGTAAAATCAAAAATTCACGGTTGCCTTCGGTACCGAGAATCGGCGAGGCAGTTAGCCCCCGAACCTCGAAGCCGTGTTGCTGGCTCCATTTTACCAAATCTGTCACTACTATGCGATGTACGACGGGGTCGCGGATAATACCCCCTTTGCCGACCAATTCGCGTCCAGCTTCAAATTGCGGTTTGACCAGTGCGACAATCGGCGCGGTCGGCAAGCTTAGGCGGGCAGCCACCGGCAGCACTAGCTTGAGCGAAATAAAGCTTACGTCGATCACGACCAAATCGGCTAACTGACCTTCCGGTAAGGCTTCCAGATAGCGGATATTGGTTTTGTCGAGAACTACCACGCGCGAGTCGGTGCGGAGTTTCCAATCAAGCTGACTTTGACCTACGTCTACCGCAATAACCGATTGTGCCCCGCGTTGCAAGACGCAATCGGTAAAGCCGCCGGTGCTGGCCCCGATGTCCAGCACCAGCCGATCTGCCGGGTCAATCCCAAACTCATCGAGGGCCTTTTCCAGCTTGAGACCACCTCGGCTGACATATTTGAGGGCCGCCCCGGCCTTGAGGGTCAGCGTGGCAGCCCCGGCCTCGTCCACCATCTCGCCCGGCTTATCCACCCGGCGGGTCCCAGCCAGCACCTGCCCGGCCATAATCAAGGCTTTGGCTTTCTCGCGGGTCTCGGCCAGGTTGCGTTCGACCAGCCATTGATCGGCTCGTTTTTTTGTATTTTGGGTTTTCCCTTGTTTGGGGGCGACTGCTTTTGGTTTTTGGATTTTAGTTACCTTCGCTATATTTTTCTATCTGCGTCTATCTATAGCTATTGTATTCAGCCGTGTTAGTGGTATTCAAGCCACTTTTAGCACATCACCTTTTCATAAAGCTCAAATTGAGCGACTACATTCATTCCGGCCCGTTCGTAGAGACGGGTTGCGCCGGTCGGATTTTGAGCATCGACCCGCAACTTGATTTCACGCTTACCGCGTTGGTAAAATTCGTTGAAGGCGTGGCGCAAAAGAGCCATACCCAGTCCGCGTTTTCGCCAATTCCGACGTGTCCCCAATGTATCAACCCAACCGTAATCGGTTTGCGTGCTGCATAGGGCGTACCCGCCGATCTCGTCGCCCTCGGTGGCTAAAAACCATAGGCTTGTATCAATTTCGGGGCGGGCTAAGCGTCGCGCTTTCCATTCCTCAAAGCTATGTTTGATATGACCCCAATGGTCTTGAAACGATTCTTCGTAAGCCTCATAGGTGGCCCACTCGTCCTGGCCCCGCTCAAAGGTACGAATAACCATATTTTCAGGCAGTTGAGGGGCAGGTGGCGCTTCCTTTAGCTCAATTCGCATCGTCCAGAAATGACGGATCGACTTGTAGTCGGCCTGCGCCAAAAGTTGATGGGCCGCTTTATTAGACCTACTGATCCAGTTACGCAAGTTGATCGAAGTTTGAGGGGCGGTTTCCTCTATGTAAAGCCTGACCCGTGCTTCGATCAAAGTTAGCAAGTACCGACCGATACCCTGCTCGGTGTAATCGGGATGCACATTAGCAAAAGACTGAACGTTTCCACCGGTCCAATCCAGGATATTAGCGTAAGCCACCAACCGTCCGGTGGAGGTGCTGACAACCCAGGCATCTTTTTCGAGGTTAAAGCCAGGTCGTTGCCAATCACCGCGCACATCTTCCACCGCATAATCGGGAGCGCTCTGCTCGACGATGTCGCAGGCGATAATTATCGCTGCCACATTTTCGAGGTCTTCCCAGTGGGGAGCGCGTACCGTAAAATCATTTGGAAGTATCGTTGTCATCCTTAAACCTCTGTTTACTCAGTCGTTAAATTGAGATGACTTTAGTTAGTCCTATCCTACCTAACTATCTTCTTCTAACTGGTTCTCAAGCCGCTCTAAAAATTGACGGCTCCGCAGATGACAGATTGCCAGGGCCAATGCGTCGGCAGCATCGTCGGGCTGGGGTGTAAAATCGAGGTTGAGCATTAGCCGTACCATATGCTGAACCTGATCTTTGGTAGCTCGTCCGTAGCCGGTAAGGGATTGCTTGACCTGTAAAGGTGTATATTCTCGCACGGTCAGGTTATGGCTGGCGGCAGCCAGGAGCGCTACTCCACGTGCTTGCCCGACTGCAATAGCGGTCGTAGTATTTTTGTTAAAGAAAAGCTCTTCGATTACGACTTCCGATGGGTAATACTGGGCTAGTAGTTCGTTAAGCTGCCCATAAATGCTCAAGAGGCGACGAGCCATCGGCATCCCAACCGGAGTCGTAATAGCCCCGTACCCTACCAGTTCAAAATCACCGAAAGAGTCGGGGCCACTTATTGCCCGCACCAGACCGTAACCCATTATTGCTGTGCCGGGGTCGATCCCCAGCACCAAATCGGGGTCGGCTTTGGTCGCTGCTTGCATTACTTTTCCATCAAAAGACACCGCTTTATTAAGGGATGAGGGATGAGGGATGAAAGAGATTTACGATTGCAAGTGCAGCTTTCTTATTCTGCATTCTGACTTCTGCATTTTTCATCCCTCATCCCTCATCCCTCATCCTTCATCCTTCATCCCTTACCTCACTCCATTGCTGCTACTTCGTCCGAGACGTTCAGGTTGGTATAGACGTTTTGGACATCGTCGAGGTCTTCCAACCGGTCGATTAGTTTGAGAGCTTGCAAAGTCTTGGCCTGATCGAGGTCCATAGTCGTACTCGGCTGCATGATATCTTCGCTGCTGAGGGTGTGATAGCCTTGCTTTTCGACCGCTTCCTGGACTTTTTTCCAATCCTCGAAAGTAGTGTAGATCATCAGGATTGGATTCTCGTCCTCGTCGGTATCCTCCTGCACATCTTCGGCTCCGGCATCAATAGCCGCCAGTTCCATTTCTTCCGGGTCGTGCTTGCCGATTGCCAGCGTGATAACCCCCCGACGTTGGAACATCCAGCCCACCGAGCCAGTTTCGCCAAAGTTGCCGCCCCCTTTGGTAAAAGCGCTGCGTACTTCACTGGCAGTCCGGTTGCGGTTGTTGGTGTAGGCTTTGATCAGGATCGCACACCCTGCTGGCCCATAGCCTTCGTACATCACTTCCTCATCCGGGATTTCACCTTCTATCGTTCCCAATCCACGTTTGATCGCCCGGTCGGTAATATCGGCGGGCATATTCTCGCTTTTGGCTTTTTGCAGTATCATCCGCAGTCGGAAATTGGAGTTGACATCTCCGCCCCCACCCTCACGCACCGCCACCGTAATTTCACGGGCGATCCGGGTGAAAACTGCTCCGCGCTTATTGTCCAAAATGGCCTTACCGCGCCTAATGGAGTGCCACTTACTATGTCCTGACATAGCTTTCCCTACACTTTCTTTTCATCCAAAAAGGGTGCGCGAGCAGAGTGGGGGGTTGCCCCTTCCCGGCCTGGGCGAACCCTGCCATTTTGAGCAAGTTTGCTGCTTGCTTATAGCCTCATTATAGCATCGGGTTCAACCCATTACAAACCAGCCTTTTGCTTTAGCCAGTGCTTTGTTATAGCCCGGTCATCAGCTTGAGCGCATATTGCTAATTTAGTAATAATCCCTATAATACCAAGTCCTGCTAAGTAGTAAACTCATGTCACCCTGAACGAAGTGAAGGGTCTGGGTTCGTGGGCTAGAGCCAGGTACAGGAAAAAGATTCTTCACTTCGTTCAGAATGACATCTACCTAACCGGATTTGGTATAATATAGTACATAGTCAGTAGACGGAATAGTTAGGCGCAGGCGAAAGGGGGAAATATGGAAAAAGAATATTTACTGCAATTATCCACAAGGAGGCTGATTGGTACGTCGCCAATTGTCCAGAGCTAGGAACAGTTAGTCAGGGACGTTCAATTGAAGAGTCTATTGCTAATCTTAAAGAAGCCACCGACCTTTATTTAGAAGACTTTCCAGAGAAAATCGGTTTAGGTGAAACCCTCGATACTCACCCACTCGTAACTACTTTTGAGGCTGAAAAGGTTGCCTGAGAGCCTATCCCAAGCGGAGTATTTTGTTCACCTCCACAGCAATGTCCCGCCGGAATTAGATCGATTTCGGTGGGCTATAGTTCTTCGCTGCTTTGGAGGTTTTGGGCCAGATAAGCTTGGTAGGCCGGGCCGCAGACGGTTTTAAGTACCAGGACTGCGTTAGGCAAAGGCTCCCGCCAGAGCCACTCTGGTTTGAGCCAGAAGCCGGGGAGGGCCTGAGAATGATAGCGGCCTTGTTCGTCGAGCGGTTGGCGCTCGTACTGACCTTGCTGGTTGCGAAGGTAGAATTCGGCTTGATGATCGGGGTCGATGATCCAGTATTCGGGGACGGCTCCGGCGGCGTACTCGATAAACTTGGCGTGACGGTCGCGGGTCTCGCTTTCGGGCGAGGTCACTTCGACCGCCAGGTCTGCCGCACCCCGGAGTAGCCCGCTTTCCATGCGGCTCAGGTTTGCCTTTGCCACAAACATCACATCTGGCTCGCGGCCTGAGCCTTTCTTGCCGGGCAACTTCATCTGGAAAGGGTTTTGCAAGATTACGCCCAGATCGGACATTTCCACAAAGGTATCGAACACTTTGTAGAGTAAGCCAGCGATTTGCTGATGCTTCCAATTAGCGGGGCTGCTCATTTCAATCCTTCCATCGACCCATTCGGCGAGGGTGTCTTCATCGGCCCAATCAAAAAACTCCTCATAAGTAATGTAGGAACTGGTAGGCCAGGGCTTATCGGGCAGATGATGGGCATAGCCTGCGGGCGGCCCCGGCGATATATCGAGCTTTTTTTGCAACTGGCGCATACTGACCCTTTCTATGGGCTAGTTTCAGGTGGGCTGACCCTTAAAAATATAGCATGAGGTGAGCGGCTTCGGCAATACAACCACGCCCGCCATCAGTTTTCGTATTGACCCAGCCCCACTCAGTCCTCATCTCTCAGTCCTCAGTCCTCCTTATCGATCAAATTTCTAGCTGGTGTTGTTCCAGCCAGGGTTGCAAGCGCTCTTGAAAAAACTCCAGTTGGGCTTCCTCAAGCCATTTCAACGGAAATAGCAAGCCTTCTGGCAAATCTGCTTCCAGCGCTTTATCCAGCATTGCCAGCGCTTCCTCAAACTTCCCTCGGTATCCCTGAACCATTGCCAACCAGAAAGGAGCATCCCAATAACCCGGCGCAATTGGATGAATTATTAAAGCTTTTTCTAGCCGGGCTAAAGCCTCATCGTATTCTTTTTGCAATAGCAAGGCTACCCCCTGACAAACCAACCCAGAATAGTTATATTCCTCGCCAGCACCCTTCGCCAGATCCGTTAGCCGCTCAACCAGTACCGGGATATTTTCCATCTTGTAGAAGCCAACCCATTCTGCCATCCAGACTCCATTTGTATTTGTATCGTCTAACTTATAGCTATGACTAAAATCGATTTTAGCTCTCTCATATTGCTTAAGACCTACATAAGCCCGACCCCGGTTGATAAAGGCATCCTTATCTTTAGGGTCAAGGGCGATAGCTTGATCGAAATCTTGGATGGCTCGTTCGTATTGCTTGAGGTTGCAATAAGTATAACCTCGGTTGATAAAGGCATCCTTATCTTTAGGGTCAAGGGCGATAGCTTGATCGAAGTCCTGGATGGCTCGTTCGTTTTGCTTGAGGTTGCGATAAGTATAACCTCGGTTGTAATAGAAAACAGCATCTTTAACTTCAAAAGAAATCTGCTGGAAAAAGCTGGCCTTTGTACTAGTCAGATTAAGTAAGGCAGATTGGGCATAACGAGGTTTTTTGAAATAAGATAAATCCGTCAAGCAAACTAAAAAATAGTAACCGTTCACGGAGTTAGGCTAGAAAGAGGACTGGAGTAGGTTGTCCAGCCCATTTGGCCTCTAAAGCGGCTTTCAGATAATCCACAAAGTTCCGGCTCTGTTGACGGCAACAGGCTTCGACCGTTAAAACCCGCTCTA
>JBBQWM010000094.1:0-15811 GCA_038210655.1 Chloroflexia bacterium | reverse complement strand
GAACTAATCTCAAAGACGACTGCCGGGGTGGGCCGTTTGTTGGCATCCCAACTGGTCAAGGCTTGCTCTTCTTCGGGTGGTAGAGCAACTTTGATGAACATCACGTCCGGCACGATGTAGTGCTGGCTGTTTTGGATTAGGGCGTGATAGAGGTTCATATTGGTAAGGACCACCCAACCCTCGCTCAGGTAACGCTGTTTCAAGACCGAGCGGAGGGAATAGGAGGAGGAGGTATGCGGGTTGGTTTCGCCCATCTCTTTGAGGTCTTCCTCGATAATATATTCTTCCGGGTAGAGGATTTGTTGATTGACTTGTAGCGCCATTTTCTCACCTTCTCGCGCTGGCCGTTCCTTCTGACCACCAAGCGTATTGCCATTTGACGCGCGGTACTATTATACCATATCTAACCGGCTTGCCTTCCAGTTTAGCACCTGAGCGGGGCTGGGACAATGGGAGAGTTGGCTTATTTATCCTCGCAAAAAAGACGACCGCCGAAACGGTCGCCATTGGTTGTATTATATACAAGGTTAAAAAAGTGAGAGGGCTTATTTTTCGCTGGTGCTGCCGGGTGGGACGGCCCGCGGGCTGTGCGTATTATTTTTGGCAGGCCATTGTTCGCTAACTGCCGGGAGTGGCCCCTGTTTGCCGGTTAGCTGTTCCAGTTCGATACAATAGACCGTCACCTGTTCCAGCCGGGGATAGAAGCTTTTGGGCCGTTCCCATTCGGTATCGGCATATTTTGCCATAAAGCGGTCGAAGAAACGGGCTTTGGCAGCAGGGTCGGCTTCAACTCGAATGGTGCCAAAGCCGATAGCGCTGGCGTAGCTAGTGGTCGTATCACACTCGAATTCACCGTAAGGCCAGACCTGCCCCATCTCGGCTATTTCAAAGCAAACACGGGGTGCTTGTTCGATATTGCGACGGAAATGCCCAGTGATGCTGGCGTTGTGGGTGTAAATTTTCCCTTCGGCATAGACAAATAGATTCGGCACTACGTAGGGATAACCCGTCTCGCTGACTGTCCCGAAGTGACCGATGGCGGTTCGTTCGAGCAAGCTCTCGATTTCGGTCTGGCTCATCATTTTATCTTTGCGGCGTAACACTCCCTGGCTCATCTATTGGCAATCCTTTCTGCCCGGTTTTTATCGGGTAGGCTCTAAATAATCTAGCTCTGCATCCCGACTGGTTGAACATAGGTTGCCAGTTTCGCTTCCAAGTTAGCCTTGACCTGGGGCCACTCGCGGTCGATAATACTAAAATAGACTGTGTCACGAATGTAACCATCGTACAAGATAACCTGACGGCGCAACACGCCTTCACGCACCCCACCGATCCGGGCAATTGCGTTTTGAGAGATGTAGTTGCGGCTGTCGGTTTTAAGCTGCACTCGGATCGCGTGTAGCCTTTCAAAAGCGTGGGTCATTAGCAAATATTTACATTCGGTGTTGCGGGCCGTTCTCCAATAGTCGCGGCCCAACCAGGTCCAACCGATTTCGATCCCGTGGTTAGCTGGCTGAATTTCCAGATAGCTGGTGCAACCGATAGCCTTGCCGCTTGCCATATCGATAATTGCGAATGGGATGCGGCTTCCGGCAGTCTGTAGCTCCAAAGCCGATTCAATGATTTTTTGCATATCGGACGGAGTGTGAGGCCGGGGGGTCGGCAGATAGCGCCATACATCGTCGTGCTGGGCCGCTTCCAGCAAATCCGTCCCGTGTTTCATTGTAAGTGGTTCCAACCGCACGTGCGTACCCTGCAAAGTTACGGGTTCAACTTTCATCATAGCTTTTCATCCTCTCCGATTTAAGATAGTAATTGTTTGCTAAACCAGACTGTTACATCCTGCGCCTTTGGATACGGCTCGAATTTTGTGATTTGGTAGCCCAGCTTTTGATAAAACTCAAGGTTGTAGCGTATCGACTGACGGGTATTGAGTGTTATCAGGTTGCAGCCCAACCGGGGAGCCAGTTCTTCCAAATACTCCATGAGAGCTACCCCGACCCCCTGACCCCGATAGGACGGCAGCACCGCCAAACGGCGGGCGTACAGACTATCCGGGTGTACCTGGTAGCGTACCGTAGCGATGGCGGTCGGGCCATCCCAGGCTAAGATAGTCTGGCCCTGCCCAATGACCTGTGTTACTTCTTCCAGCGTTTCATTTAGGGCTTCCGGTGGCATTGGCATCTTGCCGATATACTGGGCAAACGCGCTCTGCACGATTTGATGCACCAGGGGTGCTTGATCCGGGATCGCCAGCTTAAATTGCAAAACCATGTTGATACCCAAGAGCTAAGTTTTTACTTTTGACCCAACAGTTCGTAATTTACCGCGCAACCGGGCGAAAAAGTTTTGAGCTGCATCATCAGTTCTTCGCCTGCTTTTATAAGCTCGTCGAGCGAATAAGGCTCCAAACGATCTAGCACAAAATAGGCGTTGCGGGTTTCGGTAGTTAGCTGAGTACGCAAGCATTGTCGCCAGTTCCACATTCGGCAGGTTGCGTCGCTACTATCGGCCCAAACTACTTCACCCGCTTGAGGGTAGGTAATGATTTCGCTGCCATCTTGATAAGTCCCGAATGGTTCTGTACCGTTGGCAAAGGTCAAAGTCAGATCGCTGGTCAACCGATCCCAATCTTCGCCACCGACCGGCAAAACGTAACGGATGCTCAGAGCATTGTACAAGTCAACTATGCCGTTGATGCCCGGCAGATCACTTCCTTTCAAAACGCGGCTCAGTAAAGCCTCTACCGAACAGGGATATTTGCTTGGTTTCACCCCAAAGTTTTTATAAGCCTCCCGCCAGGCGGCAATGTGGGGATGCGAAGTAGCTTTTTCTTCGCCAAAAGTGGTTCGCTGCAAATCTTCGGCGGCCCGCAAAAGCTTTTGGCTGCTTTCATCGCTGGGGCGGTTGACCAGATCAGTCGCATAGATAATCAAGGCGCTATAGCCTGGATATTGTTCGATGATACGCGGGTCAATTTTTAACCGATAAGCCATTTCCACTAACTTTCTATCGATAATCAGATTATGCTTTGTAGCTAACACGAGCCTCTATAAAGAGGTCTCTTCGATTACGCCCAGTTAATTTAACTTTGATAAACGTACCTGTTACCAAAATTGTCATTAAGTACAATCTTGACAGCACCTTGCAAATATGCTAATGTAATGATAGCAAAGGAGTACAATTTGTCAATAGGTTGGGAGAACAATTTTGGACTTTAATAACATTCGACTGGACAAAGAAGTCAGTCAACCGCTTTATCGTCAGATGGCAGAACAGTTGAAAGTAGCGATCCAGCGCGGCGAATTGCGCCAGGGTGAAAAGCTGCCGCCGATCCGCGCCTGGAAGGATGCTCTAGGGGTTAGCCCGGTCACAGCGACTCAGGCTTACGAGGTATTAGCGGCAGAAGGTTACGCCAGTGGGCAGGTCGGGCGTGGCACGTATGTAAGTATGCCGCCGATCCATCCGATGATAGCCTTGCGCGAGGCATCAGTTACCTATAGTAGCGACGGACAACCAACAGGTGAAATTTCTTCTCAGGGGTTGTATTTAGCACCGAAGGCGGGCGCGAATTCCTCTGATCGAATTGCATCGGCCCAGAGAGCAGGCGGGGCCGGGACATTGGCGGAATTGACCACCTATCTGAAGGTGAGCAGATCGACCCAGGTGCAGCGTTATTTGCAAAGCGCCCTGGCTCGCTATCAGGCTAACCCCGCCGCTCCCCACGAGATTATAACTATGTCGAGCGGAAGCCCGGCCCCGGAGTTGTTTGCACTCAAGCGCTGGCGGGCTGCAATGACTAAGGCGGGCGAAAGTATCGAGTGGGACGATCAGGCGGAAGGCGACCCCAACCGGCAGTTGCAATACGGGACGGCCCTCGGCGACCAACCGACCCGCGAATGGCTGACCGACTACCTGACCCGCTTCGGGATACGTTGCGACCGCGACGAGATTTTGCTGACCACTGGTAGCCAGCAGGCGCTTGACTTGGTGGCGCGGGTCTTTTGCGGGCCGGGCGAGGCGGTGCTGGTCGAGAGTCCGACTTATTTTTCGGCCCTCGAAATATTTGAAAACCGAGGGGTAAACTGGTTGCCGGTTCCGTTGGATGCGGAAGGGCTACAAATCGAAGCCCTCGAACGGCTGGCCGAACGCTATCACCCAAAACTGCTCTATGTGATCCCGGCAGCCCAGAGTCCGACCGGCCTGACCCTGGCGGTCGAACGGCGGGTCAGGCTTTTAGAACTGGCCCGGCGCTATAACTTTTTGATCGTTGAGGACGATACCTGTAACGAGTTTTATTACGAAAGCGACTCTCCCCTGCCTGCTCTCAAGAGTCTCGATAACGAAGGGCGGGTGATTTATCTCAAAAGCTTTAGCAAGCTGATCTTTCCGATGGTACGCTTTGGCTTGATCGTAGCCGAAGGGGTGCTATTTGAAAGGCTGGTTGAGGCGAAGGCCACTTTCGACCGCAGTATATCGTTGCCATTGGCCCGCGCTGTCCTAAAATTCGCCGACCAACCGGCCTACGAGCGCGAATTGCGTCAGGCCTGTACAGTCTATCGGGAGCGTCGCGATACGCTTTTGGAAAGCCTCGAACGCGAATTAACCGGGACGGGTTGCGAGTGGAGTCGGGTTGAAGGGGGCTTTAGCATGCTTTTGACGTTACCGCGTGGGATGCGAGCCGAAGAACTGCACGTTGAGGCTGCCGAGCGTGGGTTGGCTTTGTTGCCCGGTTCGGTCTTTTATCCGACGCTGGCCGACGCACCCGAAAATACGCTACGGCTGACCTTTGGTGACATCCCACCCGCCCAACTTCGGGAAGCGGCCCGGCGACTAAGAACGTCCGTCCAGGCCCTTCAGTCTCGGCGGTTCGCGCCCGCTCCCGGTTTTATCGCTGCGGTTTGATTAGGTTTTATATCCCCACCCGGTACTCGTAGACTAGCCTGCCGCCCAGCCAGCCAGCCCCGACCAACAGGACTAGACCCACGATTGCCAGCCCCAAAGATAGCCAGTCGAGTTTGCTCGGAAGGGTGGTCGGTAATGGGGGGGCTTCTAGCTGGGTTTGGATCGGACTGTCATGCTGTGCGAAGGGGTGAGGTGCAGGCGGTATAGTCGAGGGCTGGTAAGTTGGTGGAGGTAAAATTACAAATCGGCGGTAGAGCAAAAAGCCGTAGCTGACCAGAAGCGAAACCGCCGTTAGGATGTGCAGAACGGCGATGACAATCCAACCGTCGCGGGCCAACGTTTTTGGCCCGGCTTGCATATCGAACAGCCCGGTTATGATCGTTAGTAGCAGTCCGGCATAACCTAGTCCCAACGTTCCGTTCAGAAATCCATCGAAAGCGATCTGCCCGACCGGGCGCACCAAATCCCAAATCAGTCCAACCGTGCCTATCACCAGCAAAGCTATCGGAAAATGTATCAGTAGGGGATGTACAACCATCTTTTTCTTCTAGAAGTCAGAATGCAGAATGCTAAATCCGCACTTACAATCGTAAATCGTAAGTAACTCTCAGCCGTGTCACCCTGAGCCGCCGCCCCTCAGGGAGGTGAGGCCACGAAGGGTCTAGATTCTTCGGCGGGGAGCTATCTTTGGCAAAATCCAGCCTATCTCCCGCCTCAGAATGACATAGGTCTGTAGTTACAATCATAAATCGTAAATCAGATAACGATCAGCTTGTAGCCGGTACCCCGGATCGTTTGAATCTGGGCGCTTGAGCCGGTCAGCTTATCGCGCAGATGGGCGATATGAACGTCTACTGTGCGGGTATCGCCAAAGTATTCATAGCCCCAGACCAGGTTGAGCAGTCGGTCGCGGTCGAGAACGATGCCGATGTTTTGGGCCAGGACTTTGAGTAGGTCAAATTCTTTGGCGCGTAGTTCAACCGCCTGTCCGTCAATATCGACTTCGTGCCGTGCTAGATCGATTTTCGTATTGCCCAGTTCGATTAGGCTTTTAGGATTGGCGGTGCCTGGAGAAGCAGGTGGTGTTTCGGTACGTCGCAAGACCGCCTTGATCCGGGCAACCAGTTCGCGCGTATTAAAAGGCTTGGCAACATAGTCGTCGGCTCCCAGTTCCAGCCCAACGATAGTATCGATATCATCGCCCCGCGCCGTCATCATAATGATCGGGATCGTGCTATCGCGGCGGATTTGGCGGCAGACCTCGTAACCGTCCATTTCGGGTAGCATCAAATCGAGTAGTACTAGCGAAGGGTTAAGTTGAGTAAATTTGCGTAAGCCTTCCCGCCCGGTATGAGCGACCTCAACCGCATAGCCCTCGTTGCTTAAATACAGCCTGACTAACTCTACGATATTGCGATCATCGTCTATAACTAAAATCAGCTTCTCAGACATATAACTACTTGTCCTCTAATGGATTTATTATCATAACTGTCTATATTATGCCACACCTGACGCTGGATCGCTATAGTCAGATGGCACTGGCACGCTTACAGCAAATTGCAAAGATATTGGGCCATCCGATTATCTGTAGGAGCGAGCTTCTGCTCGCGATTGAACACCTAGCTGTATCTTCAATCGGGATTAGAAATCCCTCCTACACAAGATTGGATCGCTCAAGTCCTTTGCAATTTGCTGTAGGAGTAATAGCAGTCTACTGTTAAGACTTTAGTACTACTTGACAGTAGACTGTTAATATGTTAAAATGGCGGCAAACGTTATGTTATGATGGCGGATAAAGTAAAGTTAGATGATTTATGAATGAAACCCGGACCCGGTTGCCTGCCGCTTTGTTAAAAGCTCTGAACACCTCCGAAGAAGACCCCCATTCTGAAAAGTCTAGCGAAGTAAAGCTGACCTTAAAAGAGTTGGTCAAAGCCGCCAACGAGTTATCGCAGGCTTACCCGATAGTAGACCTGGATGGTAAGGTTCGCGGAGTAACCGAACGGACGATTCGGTATTATATACAGGAGGGGGTTTTGCCTCCGCCGCAGGGGGCCGGGCCTTCTAGCTATTACAGTCTGGAACATTTAACCCGTCTCTCACTGGTCTGGCGTTTTAAGGCCGCTTTGCTTCCCTTGAGCCAGATTAAGCAGCTTATGAGCGAGCTATCGCTGGCTGAGTTGGAGCAAATCGCCAACCAATTTCATAGTGAATTAGCCCAGACTTACCCGGTACTAGGGGCGGCTAAAAAGCGAATGGAACAAGGGCGGGTCGCGCCGGTACTTAACCCGGTTAGCAACCCTGAAATGGACGATCTAGAAGTTTTTCAGCCCCCCGACGATACCAATTTGGGGCAATCGGCAGACGAGGTTGAGGCTGGGTTGTTGGACGCACCGGCCCAGATAGCTGGCCTAAATTTTGCTGGACGTTGGAACAGAATCGCGTTGGCTCCCGGCCTGGAATTACACTATCAGGAGGGTGGGCCGCAGGATAGCGGGGTTGGACGAGAACGGTTGGCTCGTTTGGTGGAACTGGCGATGCGGTTATATCGCTAGGAACCTATCCCCATCGGTTGTTGGTAGGGGCGATCTTTGTGGTCGTCGGGTAGGGTGTCTGGGTAGTGGGTGTGAAAGGATAAAAGGGTGGACCCTCAGTTAACTGGTTTAACAGTATCAGGGGCGGAACTGGAAGCGATCAAAGCTTGCTTGGCTTCGATTCGAGCCGAGGTGGACGCAACCTGTATTTTGCTGCTCGATCATAGCGGGCAGGTAATCGCTTCTCGCAGTCGCAAAAGCCCGGCAGAGGAAATGACCATCGGGGCTTTGCTGGCGGGGACTTTTATGAGTTCGCGCGAGTTATCTAAAGTGTTGAAAGAGACCGAGTTTAAAACTCTGATCCAGCAGGGCGACCGCGAAAGTATCTATGCCGAGCAAATCAATGGGCAGTGGATTTTAAGCATAATTTTCTCTAAATATGCTCTGCTAGGGATGGTCAAGGTAATCGCAAAACGAGCGGTTGGTGAGCTTGAAACTATCTTGGAGCAAGTCCGCCGGGGCAACCGCGACCGCGACCGCCGTTTGAGCGAACAAATGCGTGTCTCGATGCAAGACAGCCTGGATTTGCTTTTCCAAGATTTGGAAAGCGGGAGCAGTTTACCGAGCGAAGTATCCTAAATGCAGTAGCTTTCAAATAAGTGCCAAACTTGTCCCGCCCCAGCCGGGGTGTGAGGCGGGACATTACCCCGATTAGAAACCAACCACTCAAATAAGCGCCAAACTTGTCATTCTGAGGCGGGGCATTACCCGAATTGGAAACTAACCACCTAATCCCGCCGAAGAATCTTCTTGACTGCGCCGAGGCTTGACCTCAAGCGCTCGACTGGGGCAGCAGATTCTTCGGGGCTTTAAGCTTTCTCAGAGTAAAAACCTGCTACTGGTCGTCCCTCAGAATGACAGTTTTAGACAGGCTTTTAGAGAGGACAGAGCGGCAGAGATCAGACATCAGAGATTTCAGAGATCAGAGGGGCGCAATAGGGGACGCACCCACCACCCGAAAACCGAAGTTGAAGTCGTGGCCGTTCGGGTGGAGGTCGAAGCGGAAAGCACAGACGGCGCTGTTAGCAATGTAATAGAACGCCCCGCCCCGCAGCACCCGATCATTTGTACTATCATCTACACCCATCTCTTTGGGTTTAGAATATTTGTTCAAGCACCATTCCCAAAGGTTCCCGCTCATGTCCAGCGCCCCGCATTGGGCCGCTCCCTGCGGGTACATCCCGACTGCCACCGCCCGCTTCAGGCCCGCTTCCGATGTGTTAGCATAGCCTTCTTGCCATTCTCCCCAGGGGTATTTTCGGGTTTGCCCGCCGTTCTGGGCGGCCCATTGCCATTCCCATTCGAGCGGCAACCGCACCTGGGCGTTCCGGCCCACTAACAAATCGTTACCGCCGGTCTGATCTGGATTGGATAGTTGCAGACCCTGTAAGCGTCGGTCTAACCATCGGCTGAAAGCCACGCTCTGATACCACGACATGTCGTCACGCGGGTTATTCCGCCCGCCAAAGCTTTGGTTATCCAGCTTTTGCCTCTGATACTTTTCGGGCATACCCTGCCACCATTCGGGGTTGTTGAAACCGTCCGGGGCTTTTACAAACGCCTCGTATTGGGCGTATGTCACCGGGTATTGGGCGATATAAAAGGGCTGCACCTGGTAAGTTTGCTCTTTAATCTTTAGACTGCCTCCCGGCGCTACCAACAACCACTTTATGTCGGGCGTACCGTCCGGGCGTACACCTACGCCGGGGCGGGTATCGCCGATCTGGTTTAGGCGGTGGCCGATGTCGCGCCGACGCTGGTGGGTGGTGGCGAGGTCGGTCAGTTCGCGCAAAAGCTGTTCCGGTTTTGGGGCTGGAGTCGCCACCGGCGGGCGGGGTGGTATAACTGCTGGTTCCGCCCTGGACTGCACCGGGGGAGTCTGCTTTTGAGGTGGGGCCGCTGGCGTAATTACGGACGCTTCAGCCTGGGTCGTATTAACTGCTATGCCCAGGTTTTCGGCCCGCAGTCGCAAAGCTTTCAAGAGCCTTTCGTGGCCTCGTTCCTCGTAATAGTTAGCCCAATGCCACCGGATCAACTTCCGGGGTGGTTCGCAGGGCTTTAATTTCAGGGGAATAATATAGATCGTCCCTTCGGGCATGTAGTCGGCATGGTCAACCGCGACCCGGATTTCGCGCTGTACAAAGCCCTCTTTGGTGATCGAGTCGGGCGAGAGGCAGACCACAATAACGTGGCTTTGTTCCACCGCTTTTTCGATTTCCTCACGCCAATCCTGTCCCGGAAGCAGTTCTTCTTCGTCCAGCCAGGGGTAAATCCATTTTTCGGCTTGCAGACGGCTATAAATAGCCTGCACTTCTGCTTTATCGCCGGACGAGTGGCACAAAAAAACTTGTAGTCTAGCGGGGGGCGTGGGTTCCGGCATGAAAGCGCTCCAAATCTGAATAAGATAACAATTTCTATTATGTTCGATTATTATAACAAAGGCTCTTGATTTTAGCTACCTTGTTTCAACTATAGCAAGTTGCAGCGATATTGCCCCCTGTAGAAGCGAGCTTCCGCTCGCGATGTTCGCCACGACATTCTCAACCCAAGCACTCGGCCCACGTGGTATTACCCTGTAGGAGCGAGCTTCCGCTCGCGATGTTCGCCACTGCTGGGTGTTCAATCGCGAGCTTCCGCTCGCTCCTACAGGTAATGGGATAGTCCAATGGTATTACAGTTTTAGGAAGCTGCTGGGTCAGTTGATTTTTCGGGTAGGTTTTTAAAAGGCTGAACCTTGTTAAAATAGGTTCAGCCTTTTTGTTGATTGGGAAAAGCTCTAGCTTTGCAAACGGCGGATGATCGCGTCGGCTTCTTCTTTAGTGCCGACGGCGGTTGGGTCGTTGCGGTCGAGCTTCATATCGTAGGTGACATCTTTGCCTTCTTCGATGACGGCTTCAATCGCCTGTTCGAGACGGTCGGCAGCCTCGAACTCTTTGAGGTAGCGTAGCATCATCATGCCGGAAAGAATCATACCGAGCGGGTTGATCCTGTTCTGACCGGCGTACTTGGGGGCCGAACCGTGCGTTGGCTCGAAGACCGCAATGCCTTCGCCGATGTTGCCACCGGGAGCCATGCCCAGACCGCCGACCAAACCCGCGCCCAGGTCGCTAATAATATCGCCATATAGGTTGGGCAATACCAGCACATCGTAATCTTCCGGCTTCTGAACCAGTTGCATGCACATATTATCGACGATTACATCATTGAACTCGATGTCGGGGTAGCTTTTGGCGACATCCTGAGCGATCTCCAGATAGAGTCCATCCGAGAACTTCATAATGTTGGCCTTATGGACTGCCGTCACCCGGCGGCGCTTGTTGGCGCGGGCGTAATCAAAGGCAAAGCGCACGATCCGGCGCGTGCCAAACTCGCTGATCGGTTTGATGCTGATGCCACTGTCGGAGCGTATCTTCGCGCCGCTCAGCCGCTCAATCGTCTCGATCAGTTCGGCTTGTTCGGGCGTATCGCGCTTGAACTCGATCCCAGCGTATAAGTCCTCGGTATTTTCGCGGACAATCACCAGATCAACTTTGTCGAAGCGGGTACGCACTCCATTATAGAGGCGGCAAGGGCGCAGGCAGGCGTAAAGATCAAGCTCTTTGCGGAGTGCCACGTTTACACTCCGAAACCCTTTGCCGATAGGGGTAGTGATCGGGCCTTTGATGGCGACCTTGTTGCGTCGGATCGAATCGAGGGTATCTTTGGGTAGCACCTCGCCACTGCGCTCCATTTCCTCGATCCCGGCATTCTTAACTTCCCAATCAAAATCAACCCCGGTAGCATCCAACACCCGGCGAGTTGCCTCGGCAATCTCCGGCCCGGTACCGTCACCGGGGATCAGAGTTACTTTGTAGGCCATTCCCTGGCTCCCTTTCTCCTCTGCGAGAGGACTTTTCATTTAGCATAAGGCCCGTGAACAGTTAGGCTTCTTTATAGCTTTAGCGCTTCACGACTTAGGCGCTTTTAACCTATCTAGCATAACACTCTCGGTAGTGTAATTCAAATTGGGCTGTGCAATCAATATAATAAGTTGAGCCTATTGACCTGGTTTTCTTAAAAAATTCTTTATGAAGCAGGGGTGATGGCATAAATGTTGCAAGTGTGTTTAGTACTGGTGTAAAGGTTAGTTACGCCTTTAAGACACGTTACCGAACGTATGAAGTAGGCTACAGCCTGACCAGGCGGGGCTACTCCAACGGGCGTAAAAGCAAGAAAGGCGATGCTATGAAGCAATCAAAAAGCATTGTGGTAACTGATCGAAACGGTTTGCGCGGCACACTTGCCCATGCAATCGGGGCCGATCAAACCGATCACGCGCAAGTGTTAGTGGAGTTGGAAGGCGGTCGGCGGGCGTTTGTGCCAGTGGAAGCATTGGTCAGGCAGGCCGACGGCAGCTATTACTTGCCGCTCGATTTTACCGCACTAGGACAACAGGCCGATCTTAATACGGCTTCGAGTGCTGAAAAGCTGGTTATTCCGGTGGTCGCCGAAGAGCTTCAGGTTGGTAAGCGCGAGGTAGCTACTGGTGGGGTGCGCGTCCGCAAATTGGTACACGAACATCAAGAAATAGTGGACGAACCGTTGTTGCAGGAAGAAGTGCAGGTCGAACGAGTACCGATCAACCAGATTTTGCAAGCTCCAGTCGAGGCTCGCTATGAAGGCGAGACGCTGATTATTCCAGTGCTAGAAGAACTGGTAGTGGTAGAAAAGCGGCTGGTATTAAAAGAAGAATTGCGGATCACCAAACGTCAAGTTTCCGTCTCAAAACCACAACAAGTTTCTCTCCGCACTGAAGAAGTAGTAGTAGAGCCAATTCTGTCTAGCGCTCAAGAGCAGCTTTAGACTTACAAGCTACTACTAAGGTTTCCAGGAAGTAAAAATTGAACAGAGAGGAGAATTGAAATGGCAAAGACGATTGTCGGCCTTTTCGATAATTCGACCACGGCTGAAACAGTCGCTACTAAATTGGTTGATAGTGGTTTCCAGCCCGAAGATGTTGGGATCATAATGAGTGATGAAACTGATACCGACCGGGCCGCTAACCTGGTAAAGGCCGGTTTGCCGCAAGAAGATGCCGAATATTACGCCCATGGGCTAGAACGCGGTCAGACCCTGATAGCGATTAATGCGCCCGACAATTCGGCTCAACGCGCTTTTGAACTCTTGAACAGCTATGAGGCTTCTAAAGTGACCGAAAGCAAACGGCCCTGGTCTGAGTTGAATTCAACCTCATCCCAGCGCAATGTTCGCACCACTGGTAATAGCCAGTTGGATGTAAATGGCAACCAGGTCGTGCTGCCGGTGGTCGAAGAAGAATTATTGGTTGGTAAGCGGCAGGTCGAACGGGGTGGCGTGCGGGTCAACAGTAGCGTAAGTGAGCAACCAGTCGAAGAACGCATAAACCTGCGCGAAGAGCAAGTAAACATCGAACGGCACGCCGTCAACCGTCCAGTAGGTGAAGCTGATCTGAGTGCCTTTAAAGAGGGTATGATCGAAATCACTACTACCGCCGAGGAAGCGGTGGTCGCCAAACAAGCGCGGGTGGTTGAGGAAGTAGTGATCGACAAGAGTGTGCAAGACCGTACCGAGACTATCCGGGATACGGTTCGGCGCACCGATGTACAGGTTGAGCGGATCGGCACCGCTCACTCTGCGGAAGCTGATATGCAAGGCTATTCCGCTTTCGACCAGGATTTCCGTCAGCACTATAAAGCTAACCTGGCTAACACGGGTTACAGCTACGACGAATATGTGCCGGTCTATCAGTATGGCTACAACCTGAGTACCGACCAGCGGTATCAGGGTAGCAATTGGAATACAGTCGAACCAGATGCCCAACGTGGTTGGGAAGAAACCAATCCGGGTACCTGGGACCAATTTAAGGACAGCGTCCATTACTCCTGGGAGAAAGCTCGTGGCAAGCGCCAGAGGTAGTCTCGACAGGAACGATCAGGTTTTAGGGTAAGGTAGTTATTACGATTGATAAAGGTGGGCTAATTGGCCCACTTGACGGGTCGGACAAATGGTTGTGGATACAAGCGTTTGTCTGCAAAACGGTAATCTTGACTTTGAGCGCGTTGCAAGTTGTATCACAACGTTGGTCAAAGACTTGAGTATATATAAGGAGACTTAAAATGGCTAAAACGATAGTGGGTTTGTTCGACACTACCCAAGAAGCGCAATCGGTGGTTCAGGATTTGGTAAACAGTGGCTTTCAGCGCAACACCATCAGTCTGGTTGCCAACAATGCCACTGGTACAAACGAAACTGGTAGCACACAAGATCACTCTAGTGGCGAGAACGCTGCCAAAGGTGCTGGCGCTGGGGCTGTAACAGGCGGTTTGGTTGGTGGCGGGGTCGGACTGGTTTTGAGCTTGCTCGGAGCAGTTGCCGTGCCGGTGGTTGGGCCAATTATTGCCGCAGGCCCGATTGTCGCGATCTTGACTGGGGCCGGGGTTGGCGCAGCCGCAGGCGGGTTGCTGGGAGCTTTAACTGGTGCGGGTGTGCCGGAAGAAGATGCTCACTACTATGCCGAGGGTGTTAACCGGGGTGGTACGCTGGTAATGGTTAATTCACCTGACGAGCAGGCTGATACTGCCTACGATATTATGCAACGCCATGGCGCAGTAGACATCGACGAGCGTGGTGCTGAGTACAAGAAAAGCGGTTGGACGGGCTATAACGCCAACCCGCAGACTGCCCAGCCTCGGACGCAGACTACCACTACCAAAACCACTTCTACCACCCAACCCCAGACCCGCCAGACGAGTGACCAGGGCGAGGCGGTACTGCCGGTAATGCAGGAGGAGTTGCAGGTTGGCAAGCGCGAAGTTCAGCGCGGTGGTGTGCGGGTTTACTCGCATGTAACCGAGCAACCGGTGCAGGAGCAAGTTCAACTCCGCGAAGAGCAGGTCAACGTCGAGCGCCGTCCGGTCAACCGTGCGGTTAGCCAGTCCGATATGGCAGCCTTTAAGGAAGGCAGCTTTGAAGTGACCGAAACTGACGAAGAGGCAATCGTCTCGAAGCAGGCTCGTGTAGTCGAAGAAGTCGCCATCAACAAAAACGTACAGCAACGCACCGAGACGATCAAAGACACTGTACGTCGGACTGATGTCGATGTAGAGCAGCTTGGAACCCAGAGTCGGGGCCAGACGATGGGCTTCGAGGGGTATGATAACGATTTCCGTCAGCACTTCCAGACCACCTATGGTCGCAGTGGTGGCAATCTAAGCTACGCGCAGTACACGCCGGTCTATCGCTATGGCTATGATCTTTCGCAAGATAAGCGCTATACCGGCAGCGATTGGTCGAAGGTCGAGCCAGAGGCCCGCAAGCAGTGGGAAACCAGCAATCCCAACAATCCCTGGGAAAAGGTCAAGGATAGCGTGCGCTATGCCTGGGACAAGGCTACTAATACCGTAGGCAATACGGTCAATAATGTATCCCAGTCCAACCAGGATCGAATGTAAATCCTGCTCAGCTCGTTGTTCTCCTTTTCTGGGCGGCAAGCTTTTGAGGCTTGCCGCCTTAAAATAGAAAATAACGAAAAACCTCTTTGTGCTTAAATCGTGTCCTCTCATTTTAGAAGCCTAAGCGAAAAATCAACTGGCAAATAATTTCCTATCAAGATTACTTCTTGTGCGAAATGGCTTTGCCAATGGATAACTTTTCCGGCTTTCCAAACCAAACAATGCAGGAGTAATTTGATGAGTAATATTAACTTTGTGCCGGGCGCTAATCCTGACCCAAAAGACGAAAATAAAGCTGATCCATTGCACCGGACAGTCGGTGTATACGACCGTCCAAAACCTTCTTTACTTTCGCCGACGTTACTTATAACGATGCTTATAATAGTTTTGCTGGCGGTAGGTTTGATAGCCTTTTTGTTGCTCCGCTAATTGTCGGTTTCACAAGTTTAGAGAAAATCTTGACCCAAAGATTTGCTTATCCCCACTCGATTACACTGTCTATAATAGATCAGGGTTGAGTGGGGTAAGTTTATTTACCCCCAGGTTGTACCATAACCTAATCGGAGAGTGCGTATATCTTAGAAAATTTCGCAGGAAAAATTTCTAAGATATAGTTTCGAGTGGTTTGAAGCGGGGTTTTCACGGTCGCCTGTTTTTACGGTTTGAACCCAGGCGAAAATCTGATGCTCACCCCTTGAGAGGCTTATACCAAGTCCTGCTAAGTAGTAAACTCATGTCACCCTGAACGAAGTGAAGGGTCTGGGTTCGTGGGCTAGAGCCAGGTACAGGAAAAAGATTCTTCACTTCGTTCAGAATGACATCTACCTAACCGGACTTGGTATT
>JBBQWM010000093.1:0-16928 GCA_038210655.1 Chloroflexia bacterium | reverse complement strand
AAAGCAATTGAGTTCAAAGGCTTAAATCAGTAAGTTCTGGTAAGAGACTGAAACAATGCAACGGTATTTAGTTTTGAGCCTGTGCTAGTTATACTCATAATTGGCTTATACTATGTTATTTATAAATTGACGGCTATGGGCAACCACACAGGGTTGCCCCTACCGGGATATTTTATTATTTTTGAGTCCCTTAGAGACGAGCTTTCTCAGGCCTGCAACTGGCTCTTGTGCCATAAGTAGGCGCTACGCACCATATCTTCTAAGGTGTATTGCGTTTTCCAACCCAACTCGCGCTCGGCTTTGGAGCTATCGGCCCAGGTTGCTGCCGGGTCGCCCGGTCGTCGGGCCAGTTCCTTGACTTTGAAGTTGACCCCGCTGACCCGCTGGGCAGTCGCAATTACCTCTCGAACAGAGTTACCCTGACCGGTTCCCAGGTTGTAGGCCGTGCTTTGCCCGGTTTTCATCAGGTGTTCCAGGGCGTAGAGGTGGGCAATCGAAAGGTCTACTACGTGGATATAATCGCGGACGCAGGTTCCGTCCGGGGTCGGATAGTCGGTACCCAAAACCGAAACTTCTTCGATTATTCCCAATGCCGCTTTGAGTACCAAAGGGATCAAATTGGCCGAGAGGTTCCAATCCTCACCGATCTGCCCATCAAAGGACGCGCCCGCCACATTGAAATAGCGCAAACTGACGCTTTTTAGGCCATAGGCGACATCGTACCATTTGAGGGCTTTTTCGACCATCAGTTTGCTTTCGCCGTAAGGACTTTCTGGGTCGGGAATATTTTCTTCGCTGACCGGTAACTGCTTTGGATTGCCAAAAATGGCACAAGAAGATGAAAAAACGAAGTATTTTATTTTATGGCGCACCATCGCATCCAGCAGCGAGAGTGTGCCGCCAAAATTGTTACGGAAATACTTGGAGGGGTTTTCCATCGACTCGCCCGCCCGTTTGTAAGCGGCGAAATGGATCACCGCCTCTGGCTGATGTTCGGTAAAAATCCGGTCAAGTAGCGTTTCGTCCGCAATATCGCCTGTTATCAGCTTATTGCTCAGGCCCAGCGTCTCTACCGCTTGCCGCGAACCTTGCGCCAGCGAGTCCAGCAATATTACCTCGTGCTTACGCGCCAAAAGTTCACGGGCCATGTCCGAACCCATATAGCCCGCCCCGCCCGTTACCAGTACTTTCATTTGTCTTTCTCCTGAATAATTCTATTTATTTTGTATTCGATTAAAAGCCGCAAAAGCTATAACGGGAAGAGAGTGCCAAAAGTTTTGAAAGTCTGCTAAAACTGGTTGAAGAGTTTCCAATTCATTGTGAAAAAAAAGGCAAATTAGGCTTATGACCTATTGCTTGTCAATCCTTGAAGCTGTACTATTCTTTTCAGAAGTCTGATAAAACAAAGAGTTAGTGAGAAAACATCCTAAATTAATACCAGGACTTAACACACAAAATCTAGCCTATGGTATAATACAAACAGGTTAGCACAAAGGGTGCAACAAAACAGCAGTCGGAGGCAGGTGGAATGCAGCAAAGCAAGCCAGAAACAGCGGCGGATGTAAAACAGGCCGAACTCAAAGCCGAAAAAGCGGAAAAACAAAACCCCAAGCAAACTGAAAAAGAAGGCGATCAGGACGAAATCCTGGGTAAGGTCTACGACGGGCGGCTGGTACGCCGCTTTTTAGTCTATTTGCGACCCTACAAAAAGCCGATCAGCCTGGCCCTGGTGCTGGTGTTGGGTACTTCGGTGGCTGATTTAGCCGGGCCGTTTTTGACCAAGTTGGCGATTGACGAATATATTGCAAAGGGTCGGGCCGACCGATTGTGGGAAATCTTGCTGTTTTATTTCGGGGCCTTGCTGATCGGTTTTACCCTGCGCTATAGCCAGACCTATTTGATGCAGTCGGTCGGGCAGCGTGTGATGTACGATTTACGGGTAGGGTTGTTCAGCCATTTGCAACGGCTTTCGCTGGCCTTTTTCGACAAAAACCCGGTAGGCCGTTTGATGAGCCGTCTGACCGGCGACGTAGACGCGCTGCAAGAAATGGTCAGCAACGGGGTCGTCTCAATGCTGGGCGATGCGGTGACGCTAGTGGTCGTTTCGATCATTTTGGTCGCGCTTGACTGGCGGTTGGCCCTGATAATGTTTGCAGTTTTACCCTTTGTGGTGCTGGTCTCGTTTTTGTTTCGCAAGTTTATGCGCGATAGCTTCCGGCAGATGCGGATACGGCTGGCCCGGATCAACGCCTTCTTGCAGGAAAACATCAGTGGCATGCTGATCGTGCAGCTTTTCAACCGGGAGCAACGGGCCTACAACCAGTTTGAGGAACTGAGCAAAAATTACTACGCCGCCACTATTCGGAGCGCCCTGGTTTTCGCCCTGTTTTTCCCGGTGGTTGGCTTTTTGTCGGCCCTGGCGACGGCGGGGTTGCTCTGGTTCGGTAGCCGGGGCGTGCTGGAAGGGACGGTTAGCTTTGGGGTATTAGTCGCATTCTTCCAGTATATCAACCGGGCTTTCCAGCCGATTCAAGACCTGGCCGAAAAGTATAATATGCTCCAGGCCGCGATGGCTTCTAGCGAGCGCATTTTTGGGCTGATGGACGAAAAGCCGACCATCGAAGAACCCGCCAAACCTCTATCATTCGAGGAGCCGTTCCAGGGGACGATTGAATTTAAGAACGTTTACTTTAGCTATGTCGAGGATGAGCCAGTGCTGAAGAATGTCTCGTTCACGATCCCGGCAGGGACCAGCGTGGCTATCGTGGGGGCGACCGGGGCCGGAAAGACCAGTATCATCAGCTTGATGGCCCGCTATTATGACGTGCAGGGTGGGCAAATTTTGGTGGATGGGCGGGACGTAAAGACCGTGCGGCAGGCCGAGTTACGCAAGCATATCGGGATCGTACTGCAAGACCCGGTGCTATTTAGTGGGACGATTGCCAGCAATATTCGGTTGCTTGACGAGCGGATCGGGGATGAGCAGGTGCAAGAAGCGGCCCGCTTTGTGAATGCCTCCAAATTTATTGAGCGGTTCGAGGACGCTTACAACCACGAAGTAAAAGAGCGTGGCGCGAATCTGTCGGTTGGGCAGCGCCAGTTGATCGCCTTTGCCCGTGCGATTGCCTTCAACCCGGAAGTCTTGTTGGTACTGGACGAGGCGACCAGCAGCGTCGATACCGAGAACGAAGCCTTGATCCAGGAAGCGCTCGAAAAATTGATGCGGGGACGTACCAGCATCGTAATCGCCCACCGGCTAAGTACTATTCGGCACGTAGACCGCATTATTGTGCTTCACAAGGGCCAGATTGTCGAGACCGGCAGCCACGATGAACTTTTGGCCCGGCGTGGTTTTTATTATCGCCTCTACGAATTGCAGTATCAAGATCAGGAGATTAGCCGATGAGCCAATCGGCTATATCTTTACTCAAATCTTTCTCAACCGCAACTATACTATCCCACTTTGGCGGTTTGTGATACCCATTATGAATGCTATACTTATGATACAAAGGACTGGTGTACCCAGCTAAGGGTTGGGAGCCATTAAGGCTATGAGTATAAATATAGAGGACGGACGTATCCCACGCTTGTCTATTGAGGCACTTTTATGTCTAACCAATTGACTTCTTATCTATCCAAAGAAATTACTCAGCAATCGCAATTACGCAATCTAGTCTTGCCTGCTTTGCAGGAGTTAGCTCAACATGAGCAGCAGGGCTTTTGGGAATTATTAGCCGGTGTATTTGACAGTCTAACGCAGGGTATGATTATTGCCGACCATAACGGGCGGGTCGTAGTTTTTAATAAACAGGCCGAAACTATCATGGGCTACCAGGCGGCAGAGGTGGTCGGGCGGCTTTCGTTATGGGATTTTTGCGAAGAATGTGACAAGCCTCCCTTATTCCGCGAAAGTTTGCTGAGTGGGCAAAGCTTCCCCGAAGAAGAAGTTGAGATGAATGTCAAGGATAGTCGGCGCGGCCCAGTTGGGGTCAAAGTCACCCCGCTTTATGGGCAGGATGGCATGTTAAAAGGGGCTTTGGCAACTTTGCGGAGCCTCGACGAGATTCGCGCCCGCGAACAGGAGCGCAAAAGTCTGGTACGGCTGGCCTCTATCGGGCGGATTATCTCGGCTATCGCTCACGAAATCAACAATCCTTTGCAGACGGTACGGACCTCGCTCGAACTTGGCCTTGACCCGCGCAAAACCCCGGCCCGGCGGCGGGCTTATTTGCAGGCGGCTGACCAGGAGATCACCCGTATTAGCCGGGTAATCCGGCAGATGCGCGATTTCTATCGTCCCAACCCAGGCCAAAAACGTCCGACCGATGTCAACGCCACTTTGGGCGAGGCGTTGGACCTTTTGAGTAAAAAGCTGCTCCAAGCCGAGGTGGAAGTCGAACTCGACTTAGCGACCGACCTTCCTGCGGTTAGCCTGATCGATTATCAGTTGGAGCAAGTATTTTTGAACTTGATCCTTAATGCGTTGGAAACGATACCTCATAATGGTAAGCTGATTATCAGCACACGGGTAGACCATAGTCACGTGCTGGTTGCATTTCACGATAGTGCCGAACCACTCCATCCCAATCACGCCGCCAATCTGTTCGACCCTTTTGCGGTTGAGGGACGGGCCGGAGAACTTGCGCTTGGGCTTTCGGTCAGCCACGAAATTATCCACGAATTGGGTGGCTCTATCGAAATTCAATCCGACGGGGGCAATACCCTGCTGGTGCGCCTGCCCTACTGAGCCTAAACCACAAACCAACTACTAAAACTCTTTTCACTCCTGCTCTTACATTTACCTGGCTTCATTTTGTCAATTTTAGGGTCGAAAACTCTTCGAGTCTATTCCTCGTGGAATAGCCAATTATTTTAGTATACCCATATTAATTTCTTAACAGGCCCGTAACATAGATCGTAATATTAGTGTGGTAATATTAGAACGTTATTAACATTAATATAGCCCGGAAGTAGCCGTGCAAACAAGTACCCCTTCTATTGTAGAAGTAAAAGATAAACTTGTTATAGTTAAGCTGACTGTGAGAATGTTACCTCTTTTTGCAATCTGGATCACTTGCTTCAAGGGAATAGCCCGGTCATTCTACTCACGTTAATTGCTTACTTCTTAGCAAAATTGGTTCAATTTTCTTTGCCAAAGGCAGTTTGTCGCTAAGGGTTCGAGATGATCTGAAAAAATTAAAGTTTTGAGGGAAAGGAAAGTTAGCCTTTAATTTCACAATTTAATAAAGTTAATATAGAAGATAAATTTCTCTGAGCTTTACTCAACATTGCTCCACAACCCGGATTGCACCTACCCAACAATCCACTATTGATCTAACACAGGAGAAATCACGTGCTTAGCCCCAAGATTGGTTTGCGCTCTCGCCGAGTGCCGTACTCCCGTACCAGAAGTAATTTTTTGCGACTAATCGCAGTTTTGTTTTTGTTATTTGGTCTAATTCCTCAAGCACCTGTGAGTGCGGATACCTATGCGCCAACGACCCCGACCGCTTTTGTGGCAGGGTCATCCTCTGCTCCGGCAGCCACGACCCCGGCGGCGACCACTCCGGCGGCAACCACCCCGGTAGCAACGACCCCGGTGGTCACAACTCCGGCAGCGACAACCCCAGCAGTCACAACTCCGGCGGCAACTACTCCGGCGGTTACGACCCCGGCGGCAACCACTCCAGTGGTTACAACTCCGGCAGCGACGACCCCGGTGGCGACCCCTACCACCGCCCCGTCCGGTACAGTGAACCCGGCGGCGGCTCCTATTCTACAGATAACCAAGTCGGCCAGTGTTGTGACCGTCGCTTCGGGCCAAAGTTTTACCTATAGTTTTGTTTATCGCTGCGCCAGTATTACGCAGGACTGTCTTGGGACTACTCTTAGCGACATTTTACCGCCCGAACTTTCGGGTCTGGCTGTCGATGTAAGCCTGGCAGCGACCACCCCGGACATCGCCAGCTTTAGCTATACCCAGGCGACCCGCACGGCCCTGTTTACTTTTGTCAGTCCTCTTCCGGCTGGCAGCACTGGCACAGTCGCCATAAACGTAAAGTTTCCTAACTACACTACCGCTAACGGCACAGTGGCAGTTAATACCGCTACCCTATCTGCTACCAATGCCACCACCGTTATTAGCAATCCGGTCAGCGTGACGGCTACTTCTGGTTCTAACTGGGTCGTGACCAAAAGCGCCCCCAGCATAACCGCAGTGGACGTTAACACTACTTACACTGTTCAGATGTGTCCGCCTGCTACCGGGGCTTTGAGTTTAACCAATGCTACGATGGTTGATACTTTTCCGATTGGGGCTACTTTTGTTTCCGCTACGGGTGCGCCAGTCCCCGTCTATACCGCTCCTAATACTGTCACCTGGACTATCACCGGTGCGACCCCTATAACGACCTGTCAGAGCCGTAACATCACTCTGATTTACCCTACGCCCACTTTTACAGTCGGGCAAAGTGTCACTAATAATGTCACCGCTACCGGGCAGCCTTTCGGTCAACCGGGGATAGTCGGGGTAGGTTCGGGCAGTCGGACGCATACGCTGACTAATCCTACTGCTACGGCCAGCACTACCAAAACGGTAAACAACAGTACTATCGCCATAAATGGAAGTTCTTTTTATGCTCTTACCGCCAAAAATACTGGCTCGGTTCCGTTGGCTAACTTTGTCCTTGAGGATGATCTGCTGCCGACCCAAATTACCCTGACCAGCCTTACCACTGGCATAAATTCGTCCGGGGCAGCCGTGCCGGTAAATATTAGTTACAAAACTAATAGTAGCGCCGGTTATATTACTACTGGTCTGTCCAATCCTTATGCCGGTAATACAAACGCCACGATTACTATCGCCAGCCTGCACGTAGCCGGGTTGCCTGCCGCAGATTACCTGACTGGTATTCGGTGGGATTATGGAACGGTTCCGATTGGGTTCAATAGCAGCAGTACCGCTCCTCGGATTAATTTCAGTTTATTAAGCCCAGACCCGACCGGAACTGCCGTAGCCAACAGCGCAGTAGTGCCAAACTGTAGCAGAGTGACTTCGACGACTACGCTTACGCCTCTGCCTGCTACGTCGTGCGTCAATTTCACGGTTATTGCACCGACCTCCAACCCTTCCCCGGCCAAGACGGTTCTTACGGCTACCCCGCCAGGTGGCTTTTTGCCGGGCGCACAGGTTACTTATCGCTTGCGGGTACGTAATGCCAATACCGCCAGTGCTACTTTTGACAATCCGATTTTGATGGACTTATTACCGACTGCGGTAGATTTGGTGACAACCCCTGCGCCTGGCTATACCTGGACCAATGGTGCGGCGGCCCTGGCTGTACCGGGTGCAACCACTCCCGATGTCTTTGAAAATCTGCCTAACTACGGCGGAACCGGACGCACCCTGTTGCGCTGGCGTTGGACGGCTCTTTCGATGCCGATCAACACGGAGATGTATGTTGATTATACGGTGCAGATTAAGGCCGGAACGCCTCCCGGCACGATTAACAATATCGAGGCGCTGACTTCCAATGTGGGTCTGAACAACTGCGCCACTACTGATGTTAACGACCTGGATGGTGATGGCAGTGCTATCGATAAACGCTGCGAAACCGGCAACATCGGTATCTCGGTCGGTTCGGTCGCAACCCTGGCTTCCCAGAAGTTGGTTAAGGGTCAGTTGGATGGCGGTTTCTCTTTGGCCGGTTTGACCATTCCTGGTGGTACGGCAGATTATAAATTGACTGTTTCCAACACGGGCAATATCCCGATCAAAAATATCGAGGTAATCGATATTCTGCCCTATATCGGGGATACCGGTGTGATTGACCCGCAGGCTCGCCTGACCGAGTGGCGACCAAATCTGATGGGGGTAGTAACCGCCCCGGCTGGTATCACCGTTTATTACAGCACGCAAGCCAACCCCTGCCGACCCGAACTGGTTCCAGGTGGCCCGGCGGGTTGTACGGCTGCCAGTTGGACGACTACGCTACCTGCCGACCCTACTACCGTACAATCTGTTAAGTTCGATTTTGGCGCGATTATCTTGAATCCTTCCCAGGGTATCACACTGGGTTGGCCGATGCGTGCGCCGGTTGGCACGCTTCCCGGCAAACTGGCCTGGAACTCTTTTGGCTATGTTGGTACACGTACCGATAATAACCAAACTCTGCTGCCTTCCGAGCCGATCAAGGTAAATATCCAGGTTCAGGCCTCGGCTGCCGCCAGCTATGGCGATTATGTCTGGCTGGATACTAACCATAACGGTATTCAAGAAGCAGGCGAGTTGGGGCTTAATGGGGTCAAGGTTGACCTCTACCAACCCGGTGCGGATGGTCTAGCCGGTACTGGCGATGATGTGTTCGTAGCTACGATCCTGACGGCTAATGATGTTAGCAGCAATCCGGGTTACTACCTGTTCCCCGGTCTGCCACCCGGTCAGTATTTCGCTAAATTTACCCTACCGGCGGGCTATACCTTCACGTTGAAGAACCAGGGCGGCGACCCGACCAAAGATAGTGATGCTGACCTGATTACTGGCCTAACCGCTATCACAACTCTGGCTGCCGGGCAGAACGATCTGACCTGGGATGCAGGGCTGTGGCTACCCCCCGCTTCTTTGGGCGATTATGTGTGGATTGATACTAACCACAACGGTATTCAGGAAGCAGGCGAGGTTGGGCTTAATGGGGTCAAGGTAGACCTTTACAAGCCGGGCGCGGATGGTTTGGCCGGTACTGGCGATGACATGTTCGTGGCTACGACCACCACGACTAACGATGTCAGCAGCAATCCGGGTTATTACTTGTTCCCTAACCTACCGACGGCCCAATATTTCGTCAAATTCACTTTGCCAACTGGCTATACTTTTACTTTGAAGAATCAGGGCGGCGACCCGACCAAAGATAGTGATGCCGATCTGATTACTGGCCTAACCGTTATCACGACCCTGGCAGTCGGGCAGAACGATCTGACCTGGGATGCAGGACTGTGGCTAACGCCGGGCCTAGCCTCGCTGGGCGATTACGTCTGGATTGACACCAACCATAATGGTATTCAGGAAGCCGGTGAACTGGGCCTTAATGGAGTGAAGGTTGACCTTTATCAGCCCGGTACGGACGGTCTAGCCGGTACTATTGACGATGTTTTCGTAAGTACTACTCTAACGGCGAACGATGTTAGCAGCAATCCGGGTTATTATCTATTCCCCGGCTTGTCGGCTGGTCAGTACTTCGTCAAATTCACGCTACCGGCGGGCTATACCTTCACGTTGAAGAACCAGGGCGGCGACCCGACCAAAGATAGCGATGCCGATACTACCACTGGCCTAACCGCTATCACAACTCTGGCTGCCGGGCAGAACGATCTGACCTGGGATGCTGGGTTGTGGCTACCCCCGGCTTCTTTGGGTGATTATGTCTGGATCGACACCAACCATAATGGTATTCAAGAAGCGGGCGAGGTTGGGATTAACGGGGTCAAGGTAGACCTCTACCAACCCGGTGCAGATGGTTTGGCTGGTACTCCTGATGATGTGTTCGTAGCCACGATCAATACAGCTAATGATGTTAGCAGCAATCCGGGCTACTATCTGTTCCCCGGCTTGTCGGCTGGTCAGTATTTCGTCAAGTTCACCTTGCCCACCGGGTATACTTTTACTTTGAAGAATCAGGGTGGCGATCCGACTAAAGATAGCGATGCGGATACTACTACCGGCATGACCATAATCACGACTCTGGCAGTCGGTCAAAATGATCTGACCTGGGATGCAGGGTTGTGGCTTCCACCCGCTTTAGCTTCGCTGGGCGACCGGGTCTGGCTGGATACCAACCATAACGGCATTCAGGATGGTGGTGAGACGGGCGTAAATGGGGTGACAGTTACACTCTACGATGCTACTACCAATATTCAGGTGGGAGCATCTACTAGCACCAATGGTAGCGGCATTTACGGCTTTACCAACCTCAATCCTGGCAGCTATTATGTGGTTTTCACACCACCAGCAGGCTACGTTGTTACGCTCCAAACCCAGGGCAGCGATACGACGGTAGATAGCAACCCCGACCCCAACCCAGGTGCTACTTACGGTCGAACGGCCACAGTTACATTGGTAGCGGGCCAGAATGACCCAACTATTGATGCTGGCCTATGGCAACCGGCTTCTTTGGGTGATTATGTCTGGATTGACACCAACCACAACGGCATCCAGGAGGCAGGCGAAGTGGGCCTCAACGGGGTCAAGGTAGACCTTTACAAGCCGGGCGCGGATGGTTTAGCCGGTACTGGCGATGACGTGTTCGTAGCTACTACCAGCACGGCGAACGATGTTAGCAGTAATCCGGGCTACTACCTGTTCCCTAACCTGACACCCGGTCAGTACTTCGTCAAGTTCACCTTGCCCACCGGCTACAACTTTACTTTGAAGAACCAGGGCGGCGACCCGACCAAAGATAGCGATGCGGATACTACTACCGGCCTGACCGTAATCACGACCCTGGCCGCCGGGCAGAATGATCTGACCTGGGATGCAGGACTGTGGCTTCCACCAGTTTTAGCTTCGCTAGGTGATTATGTTTGGATCGATAGTAACCATAATGGTATTCAGGAAGCGGGCGAGATCGGGATTAACGGGGTTAAAGTAGACCTTTACCAACCCGGCTTAGATAACTTGGCCGGTACTGGTGATGATGTATTCGTAGCCACGATCAATACAGCTAATGATGTTAGCAGCAATCCGGGCTATTACCTGTTCTCCGGTTTGTCGGCTGGTCAGTATTTCGTCAAATTCACACTACCGGCGAGTTACAACTTTACGTTGAAAAACCAGGGTAGTGACCCGACCAAAGATAGCGATGCCGATACGACCACCGGCCTGACTGTCATAACCACTCTGGCTGCCGGACAGAACGACTTGACCTGGGATGCAGGGCTATGGCTACCGCCGACACCTACAACCCCGGTTGTAACAACGCCAGTGGTAACGACCCCAGTGGTCACAACCCCGGCAGTCACGACTCCGGCAGTGACTACCCCGGCTGTAACGACTCCAGCGGTCACAACGCCAGTGGTCACAACGCCAGTGGTCACAACCCCAGCAGTGACTACCCCGGCGGTGACTACCCCAGTGATTACAACTCCGGTAGTGACGACCCCGGCGGTTACAACCGTTGCGCCGCCTGCCACGACTCCAGCCGTAACGACCCCGGCGGTTACAACCCCGGCAGTCACGACTCCAGCTAATGGGACAACTCCGCCCGTAACCACACCGGGTGGTGTAACGACTACTCCGGCGATAACGACTACTCCGGCTAATGGAGTGCCGGTGACACCGCCAGTGACTAACCCAAGTGGAACGACCCCGGCAATCACGACTCCGGCGGTTATAGTAGTTGCACCAACTACACCTGCGGAGGGCGGTACAACTCCGACTCCGACCCCAGCAGTGGGCGATGGTACAACGCCAACCCCAACTCCATCGGCGGGCGCTGGAACAACCCCAACTCCGTCGGCAGGGGCTGGGACAACCCCAACCCCATCGGCGGGTAGTGGGACAACTCCAACTCCGTCGGCAGGGGCTGGGACAACTCCAACTCCGTCGGCGGGTGCGGGGACAACGCCGACCCCAACGCAAGTGGCGGGTGGCACACCTGGTGCAGGTATTCCCTCCACCGTCAACAAAAATGAGCCTTACCTTTTGAAGACGGTGGATAGTGAAACAGCCGTAGCAGGTCAGCTTGTGAGGTATACGATCAGCGTCACTAACCCAGCCGGTTTGCCGGTAGATAAAGTGACCGTTACCGATAATGTACCGAACATGTTGGAGGTAAAAGACGGTACGACTTCCCAGGGTGCTGTCAAGATCAACGGTCAGATCGTGATCGTTGAGATAGGTACGATAGCATCGGGTGGGTCGGTCACGATTGTGGTTACTACAAAAGCCAGAGATGGGATCAATGGTAAAGTAGTTAATACCGCTACTATGGTCGGCGAAAAAGGCGGTGTAGTAATTAACCTGAGCGGTAATACTACGGCTGTCGCCAGTCTTGTCGCCTTCCCCAACGTACCAAATACCGGATTTGGCTCGTGGGAAGCGGGCTTGCTGAATCTTTTGAAGCCTCTGTCGGAGCGTGAAGGGTCTTCAACTATTCAGCAAGGCGTATCCGACTTTGAAATGCTTGGCAAGTCAATTTCTGCCGCCCGTATTGAGCGGTCAGGGCAGGCTGACTCAGCCGAACTCAAACCTGGAAGCGGGCCGATAGTACCGGTACGCTTACGTATACCGGCTTTGGGGATCGATGCCGACATCGAGGAAGTTGGTTTGCGGAAGGGTGCAATGGATGTACCCGGCAACATCTGGAACGCAGGCTGGTTAAACAGCGGGCCACGTCCAGGTGATGTTGGTAACGCCGTCCTGGATGGGCATAAGGATAGCGTACACGGCACCGCCATCTTCTGGGAACTGGGTAAGCTAAAAGCAGGCGATAAAATCTACGTTTCCGATCAGTACGGTTATGAGCTAACCTTTGAAGTCTCGGAAGTCCAAAGTTACGCTAACCAGGATGTACCACTGGCCCGCCTGTTTGGGGGGAGTGCAGAACGGCAGCTTAACCTTGTCACTTGCGACGGGACCTTTGTCCGAGAACAGTTGACCTACGACAGGCGGGTAATAGTTTATACCCACCTGATTAGCAGCAACTAATATATAAAGCTAGGTATCAGGTGTCAGGTAAATAACTCAGACCAGATACTTGATACCTGACACTTAGCTTTATGTTACAGTCTATATCAGGCTTTACAAAGAGGGTCAGGTAAGAGCAATAATCTTACCTGACCCTCTTTGTAAACCGAAACAAGTGTGCCGGGCGCAGTAAAGTTACTAAAATTAGCCAATTCAGCCGGGATAAGCACAGCCAATCTTATCCTGTAAATCCTGTCTATCCTTGTTAATTTCCGAATAGACGAATAGACTAAGATAGAAAAGGATCAGGCTAAAATAGCTCAATCAGCTTTTGAGGGTGGGAAGTTTGTTTTCCAACGCGACGGAAATAACGATCATCAGTACCTCGTCCGGCTTCAGGCGGCTAAGGACGTTGGGGGGTACATTGTTGCCCGAAGCCAGTCGCACGATAATTGTTTGACTACCTTTGAGATAGGCCCCGCCAGTCACGTTCGTTCCGCTAAGGCGAGGGGAAACCAACCAGCTTTGTTTTTTCAACTCAGTGTCATAGAAATCCATCACCTTATTTCGTTCGGTGTTTTTGACCACGTAAAAATCGGTGTTGGGGCTATCGAGGGCGTTTCGATTGTTCAGGTTGATGCTACCCAGCACACTATCGCGGTCGGCTTTGTTTAATTCAAGGCGAACGCCATTGCCATAGACCGGCAGGGTTTGCGTGGGTGAGCTAGTGCCAAGTATGCCAGTAACGAGCAAGACCACAAAAAGGAGGAAAATAGCGACCATCCCAGCAGCAGCCGTCAAACCAATCGTCATGATGCGTTCTACGCGGGTTTTGGGCGGGCGAATTGTAATAAGACTTTTAGCAGGCGTGGCGGTGGTTTCAGGTTTGGCGGAGCCGTTGCTGCTTGGTCTGGCATTCGGTTTTACCGGGGTCGGTGCATCCGAGGCAACCGGCGGCGTAGCTACCAAAACCGAAGGCGGGGCGGACGGTTGAGGCCGGTTGTCCTGGGTGGTGAGCCAGTTTTTGGCGCTTTCTAAGGCCGGGTTATCCGGGTCGAGCAAGGCAACCTTGCCGAGCATTAGCCGGGCGCGGGCCGGGTCGCTGGCGGTAAAGGCCATCCACAGCAAGATGTTGCTGTCATCCGGGTTGGAGGGAGCCAACTGGCTGAGAATAGTGTAAGCTTCTTGTTTACTGCCAGCCTGGGCCAGTGTCACAGCTTGATCGAACTTTTGCTTATCAACGGGTGTCATCAAGACGACTCCACAATATTGGGATTAAAGAGCTTGTTATTATTTGCAAATCGGTTTTATTATAGCTTTTTGGGGGCGGGTTTGTCTATGGCCCAAATCCCCTAACCTTGACTTTTAGGCTAGTCTGGATTAGATTAAACGAACTTGAGGAAATTCTTAACAGTTAACAAGAGGATGAAACTGGCAAAATTATGGATAGCAAACCTACTCCCCCTGAACCCAAACCAAGCTCGACCGTTATGGTGGTGCGCCCGGTGAGCCTGGCTGATCCACAGGCCGGGTTTGAGCTTTTTATGGTGCGCCGCCACTCGAAGAGCCGCTTTATGCCCGACCGTTATGTCTTTCCGGGCGGACGGTTGGAGGAGCATGACAGCACTCCAGCGGCATTGGCCCGCTTGCACGGCTTTGAGGTGGAGTCGGCAACCCCACTTTTCCGTGATTTGGCGGGGCAGGGGGCGCACGCAGTGGCCCTCACTTTGAGCCGGGCGCAGGAAGCCGGAATGTATTTCGCGGCTTTCCGAGAACTATTCGAGGAAGCCGGGATATTGCTGGCAGTCGAGGAAGCGACCGGGCAACCCCCCGACTGGCAGGCTCATGAGGCGCTTACCGCTCGGCTCGCGGTCTATCGGCAGGAAATGCAGGCCGACCGGCTCGATTTTATTACAATGCTCGAACAGGAGAAATTGCTGCTCGATTTCAGCCAGTTAATTTATTTCTCGCACTGGATTACCCCCCTTACCGAACCCTACCGCTTTGATACCCGTTTCTTCCTGGCTCCCGCCCCCTTTGACCAGTTAGCCGAAAGCGACAATTTTGAGACCACCGATGGAGTTTGGATCACCCCCCAGGCGGCTTTGGAGCGCCTGGCAGCCAACGAATTTAGCATGATCTATCCAACTATTATGCATGTGGAGTGGTTGAGCCGTTATTCCACTATCGAAGCGGCCTGTCAAGCGGCGCGGGTCAAGACAGTTGTAGCGGTTATGCCCAATCATTTAGAGGGTGAAAACGGCATGATCTTCCAACTTCCGGCAGATGTGGTAGAGCGCTGGTAATTTTCTTCGCATTAAAGTTTTGTGAAATATTCCACAATAGTAACTTTTGGCCTGTTTTTTGCGATATAATAATGTGAATATTATCAGCTAAGAGATATAGATTGCTCCCGATGGATAGATATTAGAAAGTAGTACGCCCACATGTTAGTCAAGCGTTCGATCCAGGATCACGCGGATCATTTTTCCGATACTAGCCAGGACGAATTTAGTACAAAATCCAACTCCGTAGTAGAAACTACCGACGCTGATAGCGAACTAGGCTACCATACAGTAAGCGAGGAAATTGCTCGTCTTGAAGCCATTCTAAAAAGACCCGAACCTTCCAGCTTTAAGAATAACTTAACTGATGCTCAGATAGCCGAGTTAAAAGGAACTTCACCCATGCAGGAGTTGAGAAGTCCCTATGTTAGGGTCGGTCATCCGCACAACGCCAAACCCGGCCCGACTGCTAATAGGAAACCGAACAGTCGTTGGGGCAAATTAGCTTCCCGGCTGACTTTGTTCCAAAAGATTTTTATTTCCAATATGGTAATTATCGTGGGCGGCGCGGTCGTCGGCTCCTGGTTGACGGCTCAGTTAGCTGTCGCTGGTCAATTCAATGCGGTCACTTTTAGTATTATCATTATCCTGGCAGTGTTGTTTAGCGGGGCAGTCAGCTTTATGATCCTGACCAACGCTTTCCGACCTTTTGGTCAGCTACAACAAGTCCTCTCGAAAATCCATACCGGCAACCCTCGCGCCAGGGCCGCTTTGCACCATATTACCGACCCGGACGTGCGCCACTTTACGGTTGCCCTTAATCAGATGCTTACTCGCTTGGAAGACAACGCCCACGTGATTCAGGAAGATCAGCGCCAGTTGCAGTTGATGACGGCTCAGGTCATCAACGCTCAGGAGAACGAGCGCAAGCGGATCGCCCGCGAACTGCACGATGAGGCCAGCCAGTCGCTAACCGCTATGATTATGGGTCTGGAAGCGGCCCGCAACACGGCCCCTGCCGAGAATATTTCTTTGCAGAACCAGTTGGCAAGCCTCAAAGAATTGGCGATTGCGACTCTCGAAGAACTTCGCAAGCTGGCCCTCGATCTGCGCCCGACTATGCTGGACGATCTGGGGCTGATTGCCGCCATGCGCTGGTTGAGCCGAGGGGCGGCGGAACAGGCTAACCTGGATGTACAGGTGACACTCGACGGCTTTGACGAGCAGGAGCGGTTGGCTCCCGCCCTGGAGACCTGCCTCTTCCGTATTACCCAGGAGAGTTTGACCAATATTGTCAAGCACGCTCAGGCCAGCACGGTCCAAGTACGGCTCGAACGGGTCGCACCGGATGCCGCTAACCCGACCGAGCAAGTGCGCCTGACCATCAAAGATAACGGCTGCGGCTTTGAGTTGAGCGCGGCCCGCGCCAAAGCCTATCGCGGCGGACATCTCGGCTTGTTCGATATTGAGGAACGCGCCGCGTTGCTTGGCGGTATGGTGAACATCAACAGCCTCACCACCGGCCCTACCCTCGGCACTTGTATCGCCGTTCTGGTTCCCTTGCACGGCCGTCAGGTCGAGCAGATGCAGGGCCTCAATACTAGCGCTCCGCCTTATGTGAAATAGAACTGAGGACTGAGGAAAAAGCGCTCCGGCTTTCAAAGTTGGAGCGCTTTTTTAGTGCCGCCTATTTTAGCTAAAATATAAACCTCTTATTTACCTTCTATTTACCTAGTGTTACCTTATTATTGACCTTTTTATGGTAATTTCCAAGTAGAGAATATAAGATTTTAATGTTATACATTCAGAGTCTGTTTCATAACTATTTGACGTTTAGATAAAAAAATAAAGGGCAAAACAGCTTGCGAAGGAGGGTCCTAACGAGTAAGGTAGCCTTGTGTTTCTCATCACAAAAAACAAGGAGCCTTACTCGAATGAACTTTAACATACTTCAACAATTTCGG
>JBBQWM010000092.1:0-18374 GCA_038210655.1 Chloroflexia bacterium | reverse complement strand
AAGGCACAATAGGGATTAGAGCAATATTGCTCACTAGCGTTCATTTGGTTTGGTTGTATTTTTCTCATAACCAAATTGTGCCAGATGAACGCCTCTTTTTCAACTTCCCTCCGAACTTTCACCGTTTAATGTAGTGCTACCACCGCCGCAGCATACGCTCTAAATTCTCGATCACCATATTAATATTCAGCGATGTTGTCTGCAAGACCTGGCGACGACTGAAAGCTAAAAGTTGATAAGTCAAAGCGGCGGCTCGTTCGGCCCCTTTTTTAATTTCATCCAGGTCGGCTTGCAGCGTCGCCGGGTCGGACGTATGGAGTTCTTCCAAAACCAGATCGCTGTAGCTCAAAATGCTGGTCAAAATGTTATTAAAATCGTGAGCGACACCACTGGTCAATTGTCCGATAATCTCCATTTTCTGGGATTGACGCAATTGCTCGTCCTTTTGCTGCATTTCTTCTTCAGCGCGTTTGCGTTCCCGAATATCGCGGACAAGCGCAAGGATGCGGTTATTTTCCAGTTTGGTGGCGCTAACCTCGATTGCAATAAGCTCACCCTTTTTTGAGCGCAACCGACGTTCGACCAAACGAGTCAGCCCCACCTCTAATTCAGAAAAATCAGGTGTGTTATTATTATATGGATCGCCTGATGGAACTATATCAAAGGTGCTAAGTTGTAGGAGTTCCTCGCGACTGTAGCCAGTCAAATCACAGGCTCTCGAATTGACCAGCATATAGCGGCCCTGCTCATCCGAAATAAAAATGCTATCCGAAGCCTGGTCTAGCACCATCCGATAATCGTACTCGGTAGCTCGTAAAACCTGTTCGGTATGGCGTTGCCCTGCACTATAGACTTCGCTGACCGCCGCGTCTTTACTTAAACGAGCGCTGATGGCCTTAAGCAATTCCTGGGTCGTAAAAGGCTTAAACAGATAATCATCAGCTCCCATATTCATACCGTGCCGCAAATCACTCTGATTAGTTTTGGCACTGAGAAAAATAAAAGGAGTGGTTGCTGTAGCGGGATCGTTTCGTAATTCATTCAATACGGCATAGCCGTCTTGTTGCGGCATGGCAATATCACACAAAATTAAATCAGGGTGTTCTGACCGGGCCAACTCAATACCACGGGAGCCGTCTTCGGCGCTAATTACGGCAAAACCGGTTAGTTCCAATATTTCAGCGATGTTAGCGCGAACCGGAGCTTCATCTTCGATCACCAGGATTTTTTTCATCAAATCGCTCCATATCAAGGTGCTTAGATTTGATTAGCTTCCAGGGTACCGTATAGGTTATCTACTAATCTATACTCTTACACCAAAATGTGTAGGTTATACTACTCTCTTACAACATTTTGGCGGCAATTGCAAGTTTAAAGCATAAATAGAGAAATTATTTTGCCTGGGTTATGGAAGTAGTTAGATTAATAATACTATAGTAACCAGTACGGAAGGAGTTTTTAATGCTCAATTTAACTCAATTTGAAAAGAATATGTTATATGGCGATGGTACGCAGAGCCAAGCAACCCAGATCGCTATGCGGGTGGTAGTTAAAATGGCCGAACTATTCGGAGCCAAAGAATTGCTACCAATCAGTCAGGCCCATATCGATAGTGGGATTTACCAGGGTCAATCCGGGCTCGATTTTGTCGAGATGTTGCTAGATAAGAGCGCTAAGGTAGCCGTCCCGACCAGCATGAATGTCGTGTCGCTCGACCTGGAACGCTGGCAATCCAACCAGAATGTCCCTGCCGACTTTGCCGGGCCAGCCCGCCGATTGGCCGAAGCCTACCTCAAAATGGGAGCCAAACCGACCTTTACCTGTGCGCCCTACCAGTTAAAAGAAATTACCCCCAGCTTTGGCGAACAGGTTGCCTGGGCCGAGTCCAACGCGGTCGCCTTTATCAATTCGGTAGTCGGAGCGCGTACCAATAAATATGGTGATTTTTTCGACATCTGTCTGGCCCTAACCGGACGCGCCCCCGCCTACGGCCTGCATCTAACCGAAAACCGGCGCGGTCAGCTTTTGCTTCGGCTACACGAGATACCCGCCGAGTTATTGCAAGAGGATGCTTTCTATCAGGTGCTAGGCTATCAGGTCGGGCGACTCGCCGGGAACGCCATTCCAGTGATCGAGGGCCTGCCACCGAGCGTAACCCAGGATCAGCTAAAGGCACTTTCGGCGGCAGCCGCCTCATCCGGCTCAGTAGCTCTTTTTCACGTCATCGGGGTAACGCCCGAAGCGCCCGATCTCGAAACCGCTTTTGGTGGGCTGGCTCCGCTGGAAACTATCGAACTAGGGTTGCCCCAGTTGCGTCAGGCCCGCCGTGAACTCTCGGTCAACCCTGCCGGGCTGGAACGGCCCGATGTTATAGCACTGGGTAGCCCCCATTTTTCGCTGGCAGAATGTCGCCAACTGGTCGCCTTGTGCGAAGGTCGTCGGGTCGCGCCCGGTCTCGAATTTTTTGTGGCAACCAACCGGGCGGTTTATTACAGCCTGGAACAAAGCGGGCTACTGGCAAAACTGGAAGCGTTTGGGGCGATTGTCACCCAGGATACCTGCGTGGTGGTCAGCCCACTAATCGCAAAAAAGGCCCGGTTGCTGATGACCAATTCAGCCAAGTACGCTTATTATGCCCCCGGTCAGTTGGATATGCAGGTTGTCTTTGGCACCTTAGCCGAATGTGTCGCCTCGGCGGTGGCAGGTCGGCTCACCCGAAACGATAGCCTATGGCTCGAATAAGTTTTGGTACGATCTACTTTAACTCGTCGAGAGAGTGTGATGCGCTTTATAGAATTTAGCAGATTATAGGTTACTATTAGTCTCCGATGTAGTAAAAATACCTAGAATTTTCATATTGTTGAGCAAGTAAACCGCTCCGAAAGATGAGTAGAGTAATGACGAAAAAATTATATTTAACAATGTTTGTGATGTTGATTTTGGCTCTGAGCTTGTCGGCTTGTGGAGCTACCGATATAGCAACTCCTATAAGTGGGGCGACCCCAATCAACCCGACGATTGCCACAACTCAGCCGTCCACCACCAATGCGGCTCCCACGACTGGTATCGAAAATAAAACCGCTCCGGCAACCCAGGCTATACCAACCGCCACCCCAACCCAGGCTATTGCTACGCCGACGGTGGCCCCAACCGTTGCACCTAGCGCAACTGCCGCACCTGGCCCAACTCCGGCCCCAACTATCACGCCAATCACGGTTCCGGCCAACAAAACTTATCCCGGTAAAATCGTCTACGATACGACCGACAACCAGATTTTTGTTATTAACCCGGATGGCACTGGGCGAACCAAAGTAGCCGACGGTCGGTCGCCACTCTTTTCGCCGGATGGCAAGCGGATTGCTTTCCTGGCCGCCTACCCGAATGAAGAGCCTTTTGGCAAAGTAATCGTTCGGTCGGTCAACTTGGATGGCTCCAACCCGCAGGATCATTGCAAGATGGATGGTAACGCTCAGATTGATCTGATCCGCTGGTCGCCACGTAACCGCTTTATCGCCTTTAATGGCACTCAAAACGGGCCAGGCAGTATTCGGTTATGTAACTTGGCTGATAAGAAAATAAATAACGAGCTTAAAACTACTCAAGGTCAGCCCAGCCTGATTTTCGATTGGACACCGGATGGGGATTATGCGATCTGGCAGGCTGGCCTGGATTACACCGATCAACAGCTTTATTATGGCGACCCGGACTTGAACGGTGGGGGAGCGGTCAGTATCAATGCTAAGGCCGCCTCACGCATTGAAAATGTCGGGTATAAATATTATGCGGCAGCGCGTATTTCGCCCGATGGCAAAACAATCGCGATTGCAGGTGGGTCGCTTGCTTTTACGAGTGTACCGGGCCAAAAAAGCCCGTTGGATGGTCAAAAGTTCGTCGGAGGCGAGGTGCATAGGGTGGCCTGGTCGCCGGATGGTCGGGCCGTTGCTATTATCGGCAAGGATTTACCAAACAATAAAGCACCTTATACTCTACACCTGCAACATCTGACCGGGCCAGGGGTGGACGGCCCGACTATCCAACTCGAAGATAAAATTGCGGGCGGGCTGGACTGGACGCGACAATAAAACCCTCTTGCTGTTTTCGGGCAAAAGGCTTAATATAAGCTGGTCTGGAAGCTCGAAAACAGCAAAAGGAGGAATATCATTATGATAACTGTAACAAACCGCATTTTTGTAAGCCCCGAATACGCCACCCAATTTGAGGAGCGGTTCCGCACGCGGGCCGGATTGGTCGATGGTATGCCCGGCTTTATCTACAATCAAGTTTTGCGACCCTTAAACGAGGGCGACCCTTATATCGTGCTGACTTTGTGGGAATCTCGCGCTCAATTTGAAGCCTGGACCAAATCGGACGCTTTTATGCAAGGTCACGCCCGTTCCAGCACGCTGCCCAAAGAGGCTTTTAGTGGCCCTAATAAGCTGGAAGTCCACGAAGTAATCCAGGACTCGAGTCGGCCTGACCTCGTTCCAGAGCCGTCCGCCGAGGCGTTCAAAATACATTAGTACCGAACGGTTTAGGGCTTATAGTAGAACTCTTGAAGATGCGTTTGGCAAAGAGCCGCTTCACATTACAAGTTGAAGCGGCTTTTTGCTATGTTTAGTTATAGATAAATAAGCCTAACGATAAGATAAAGTAATCATTCCAGAAAGATAATACAATCACCAAATCCGCCTGGATCGGGTATCATGTAATTCTAAAGGGCTGCTTTGAGAATGGCCTATTAAAATCAGCTACAAAGCTAGAATAGTGATAAATGATCGAGAGTAATTTAACGCATCGCCGACAACTTGGCAGTATCATCGTGCTACTAAGCACCACTGGGCTGATGTGGTTTGGATTTTTCATGTTAATCCCATTGATGGCGGTGCATATTACCCGCGACCTGCACATGGGAGCAGCGATTGCCGGGCTAGTGCTGGCGGTACGTCAGTTCACTCAATTTGGCCTGGGCATGTTCACCGGGGCGCTGGCAGATTGGGTTGGGTATCGCCAGATGCTCATGCTTGGCATGTTCATCCGGGCTATTGGGTTCGCCTGGTTAGGCTTTGCGACCGACCTGCTAACCTTGTTGCTATCCGGGATTACGGCAGCGATTGGCGGGGCGTTCTTCGAGGCGAGTGGCAAGGCGGCCCTGGCAGCGATCTCCAAAGGCTACAAACGCGAGACTGTTTTCTCGCTCTCGACCACTATCGGCAATATCGGTATGTCTACCGGGCCGCTATTAGGGGTCGCCCTATTAAAATTCGATTTCAGCATAGTTGGCCTGGCGGCTGCCAGCATTTATCTAGTCAATCTTGGGCTGATCTGGATTTTTATTCCACCGATTGCTTCAAGCAGAAGCGGGCCGGGTGGGGCGCGGCAGATGTTTAGCAATCTGGGGCGGGTCTGGCAGAACCGGCCTTTTGTGTTGATAAGCAGCCTGATGGTCGGCTATTTCGTATTATATTCGCAAATCAACATCACCTTGCCGCTCATCGCCACCCGCTTAACTGGCTCCGAAGATGGGGTAGGCTTGCTTTATGTTATCAATAGCGGGCTGGCTATCGTGCTTCAGTTTGTCAGCGTGCGCTATCTGATCCGCCGCTTTAACTCCACCACTATTATCGCGGTCGGAACGCTGGTGTCGGCTTTGGGCCTCTTTCTCATTAGCTTCGTTTCGACCTATCTTTTGCTGCTGGCCTGTGTAGTGGTCTACGCCCTCGGACGACTGGTAGTCGAACCGCTATCGGCAGTGGTGGTTTCCGAGTACGCCTCGGAAGATGCGCTGGCAAGTTACTTTGGGTTCAGTTCGTTTGCGCTGGGGCTGGGTGGGGTGTTCGGTAACTTTATGGGTGGGTGGCTTTTCGACTTCGGTCGTGAAATCGGGTTTGACGGGTTGTGCTGGTGGGTCTTTGGCCTAGATGGGTTGCTGGTTGTCGTGGGTGTCCTGTTTTTCCAACGTTACCAGCGCCGCCTCGGCGCTCAAACCTCCCAAATCCGGTACTCCAAAGCCTCCGCCGGGTTGGAAGCCAGCGCGGTCAGCCCTAACCCGGATTAGTAATACAGATGAGATAAAACGAGATAAGATCAATCTTTTTATCCAAAAACGGCTGCCTTTGGGAGAGGTACTTCCAGACCTCTTTTTAGCAAAATCCTGATATAATCTGAACGAGCCTCTTCTAAATTTTTTAAGGCCTCGCCTCGTGTTTTGCCATTCGCCATACAACCGGGAAGTTCAGGGTGCGTCGCAACAAAGCAAGGACGACCATTACAGTCGTCTTCCTCAATTTCTACAACATACTGCAACTTCATAGTCCTAGCCTTCCTGTGTGCAAAAACGAAACTTGGGACCCTTTCTCAGTAGGGTTGACTAAAGTATAGCATAAATTAGCAACGTGCTAAACCAATTGGTAATGAAAACTGAGGGCGATTTTTTGCTTTTATAGCCCACTGTGCTAAACTACAGCCGATTGGCGATTACTTATACTCACCGCCCAGGCCCAAAGACTTTGTATAGGATGGTCGGCGGCGGTTAATAAAATAGGTCGATAAAGTAAAAAAGATGACTATAGAAAAAAGACTTGAGGCGGAGGTTCCGTGTTCAGCGCTGGCAATCGTGGCGCATCCCGATGATACCGAGTTTGGCTGTAGTGGCACAATTGCAAAGTGGACTCAGGCCGGGTGCGAAGTGAATTTTGTGTTGCTGACCAGTGGCGACAAAGGTACGGACGACCCACAGGCCGACCCGCACGAATTAAGGCGCATCCGCGAGGCTGAACAACTGGCGGCAGCCGAGATTTTGGGGGTCAAAAGCTGTGTTTTTTTGCGCTTCAACGATGGCGAACTGGAATATAACCTTACGATGCGGGGCGAGGTCGTCCGGCAAATTAGGCGCTTTAAGCCGGAGACAATTCTAAGTTGGGACCCGCTTACCCGCAACTATCGCATGCACCCCGACCACCGAGTCAGCGGTCAACTGGCTCTCGATGGAGCGTTCCCGGCAGCGATGATGCCTCTGAGCTACCCAGAACAATTGCGCGACGAAGGTCTAACCGTCCACCGCGCCAAACGGTTGCTGCTTTTCGGGACTGACGCGCCCGATTATTATGTCAATATCTCGGAGGTGATGGAGACCAAGTTTAAGTCGATGTTCGCCCATCCCAGCCAATTCGTGCCGGACGAAAAGTTTTACGACCGCATCTACAAACGCCACCGCGACTTTGCCGAGGGGTTCGATTTTGAATACGCCGAAGCTTTTAAGCTGGTGGAGCTATAACCAATGCTGGCTAACCGGTCGATACTGGCGCTGGCAGTCGGGCTTATCCTGGCGCTGGCGGTCGCCTACGCTTTTACGCTTTGGCGCTACCGCCGTCGCTGGGCCGGACAGGAGCCAACCGACGGGCCGGATCGACGCTATTACCGGGATGTAACAGCCCTGGCCCTTTTGCTGGCGTTGGTTGCAGGCTTCTTCTGGCGACCGCTTTTCAACCGGGACGTGACGATGCCCAACGGCGGCGGCGACCTGGCCTCCTTCTTTTACCCCATCCACGTTTTTGCCAGCGAAAGGCTCCAGGCGGGCGAACTGCCACTCTGGAACCCCCATCTTTTTAGCGGCATGCCCTTTGCCGCCGACATTCAAAGCGGCTTATTTTATCCCTTAAACTGGATTTTCTGGCTGCTAGGTCGCCCAATCACCTACGAAAAAGTCGAAATGCTGGCCCTGGTTCATTATTGGCTGGCGGCCTGTTTTACCTATGCTTTCGTCCGCAGTCTGGGCCTGGGGCGCTGGCCTGGTGTACTGGCCGGAACGCTCTACGCCTTTAGCGGTTTCGCCGTCTCGCACCTGGGCCATCTACCGATGCTGGCTTCCGCCACCTGGCTCCCGCTCATTCTACTAAGCGTCAATCAAGCCGCCCGACCTACCGCTTTATCAACGGCAAAAGCCCTCGCCCTCGTCGAAAACGCGCCATCAAGAACCGAAGCTCTACCCCAGGCTGATGATTTAATTCAAACACAAACTCCATTCCCCAAAAAGAGTCGGGCAATCCAAAAAAAGGCCGATCCAAGTTGGGGCTGGGCGGTTGCGGTCGGGCTACTGCTGGCGATCAGCTTACTGGCCGGCCACTTCCAACTTTTCCTCTACAATTTCTACGCCGCCGCTGTCTTCTGGCTGGCAATCGCGTGGCGGGGAAAAGATATTAGGAATCAGATATTAGATATTAGAAATCAGAAATCAGAAATTACCGCCTCCCAACCCGATCCAGCCCTCAGTCCTCAGTCCTCAGTCCTCATCCCTCATCCCTCATCCCTCACTCCTCCCCGCTTCTGGCTCGGACAGGCGCTGCGGGGTGGACTGGCTTTGGGGGTGCTGGGTGGAGCAACGTTAGTACAGGTCTGGCCTTTTTACGAGTTAGGGCAACTTTCGGTGCGGTCGGCGATCAGCTACGAAACTTCGACCCAGTTTGGGGTCTGGCCTACCGGCCTCGCCGACCTCTTCTTGCCCAATTTGTTTAGCCCCAACCCAAAAGCCTACTTCGGCTATTGGAGCAATACCGACGTGCTGGGCTATATCGGCCTCTTTACTTTTGCGCTGGTCGGTCTGGGGTTGCTCTTGCCCCCGGTCAGCCAGTCGAAATTCTACCCGGTTTTTTTCGTATCTCTGGGCGTGGCAGGTCTGATCTTCTCGCTGGCAGGCTACACCATTTTTCAGGGCTGGTTTTACCAGTTCGTTCCGGCCCTCAACCTGACACGGGGAGCAGGGCGCTTTTTGGTCTGGTTCGATTTTGGATTTGCCGTCGCTGCCGCCTTTGGGTTGCAAGCCTGGCTCAATTACCGGGCGCGACCGCCCGAACCAGAAGCCGACCGCACCTTGCGTTGGGGTTGGCGCACGCTGGCCCTGGCCGGGATCGGAGTGCTGCTGGTTCCGTTGCCGCTACTCTACAGCCAACTACTCGCTACGCCCGGCACTATCAACGATCTGTTAGTACGCGGCATTGATGGGCTGGTGCTGGCGGTTATCATTTTGGGGCTGGGGGCGGTCTTGCTACGGCTGTATTACCGGCGGGCGCTGGGGCCGGATATGGCGGCATTTTTAGCGCTGGCTTTGCTGGTCTTCGATCTCTTTTCAGCACGGGCCAATTTCAACCCGACACCGGGCGATGTCGTCAACGGCTTCTATCAGGATGGAACCGCCACCTTTTTGCGTTCGCAAGACCCAACCGGGCAGTATCGGCTGGATGCCAGCGTCGGCAGCGTAACCCAGGCGTGGCAGGCCAACACCGCCCAGCTTTATCGCCTGTACGATGTGCGCGGTCTGTTCAATCCGCTCCAACTCGCCAGCTATGAAAACTTTTGGAACGGCGTAACGGCAGCCCAGAAGGATTTTCGGGCGGTCCCGGCCTATAATCTGCTCGGCGCACGTTACGTCATCGCCCGCAGCAAGGAAGACCCGACCGGCCCACAGTTCAAAGCGGTCTACCGCGACGACCGCCCCGGCCTAAAACTGGTCGTCTGGGAGAATTCGCAGGCGCTACCCAGGGCCATTTTGCTGCACCGTACCGCCCTTAAATCGCTTGCCGAAACGCTTCCGGCCCTCCTGTCGCCCGATTTCAAGCCGACCGAACTGGCCTACCTCGAAGGCGGACGTACTCTTGAAGGAGCGTCCGGCCCCCAACTTGGCGAAGAAATCCGGCTCACCAGCCAGAGCGCCAATCGGCTAAGTTTTGAAGCAAATGCCGTATCCGAGGGATATGTAGTTATAAACCAGCCCTACTATCCCGGCTGGCAAGCCCGCTTGGACGGAGCGGAAATCCCGCTTGAAAAAGCGGATTACACCTTCCAGGCGGTCTACCTGCCGCCCGGAAAGCATAATTTGACACTCGAATTTGCGCCCACTTCTTTCACCCTCGGCCTTATCGTCAGTCTGATAACCTGGCTGGCTGCATCAGGTTTTCTAGCCTGGAACTTTACTCGCCGCCGATCCTATGGCACAAAGCAAAGCAAATGATTTTCTCTTTTGTCTTTGACAAATCTGCTATACTTTTGAAAGACTTGTATTAAGATAAGTAGCGAACCTTTAGCTACAGCTTGGTTTGATAAGGGGGTGTGACATTATGGCATTATCGGCAAGAACGGCTGAACTAAAGCGCAACCGGCTATACACCGCCGAGGAATTTATGGCTCTAACACTCGACCCTGACAAACGCTACGAACTGGTAGAGGGAGAAATCAAGCAAATGTCACATCCAGGTGGAGAGCATGGTCGGACGGCGGGTCGCTTGCACAAAGCTTTGCACCGCTGGATTTTCACTTTTGGGAAAGATGAACCCGGTGAGGTAGTTCCGCCGATTGGCTTTAAACTGGAACTGCCGGGAGCCACCCGTGATACAGTTCGTTCCCCTGATCTGGTTTTTGTCAGAGCCGAAAATCTAAATCAGTTGGGGGTTGGAGCAGCGACTTTCCCGCCCGACCTGGCGGTGGAAGTGATCTCACCCGAAGATGAACCGGCTGATCTGGCTAAAAAACTCGACGAATATCAGAAAGCAGGTTGGAACCTGATCTGGGTAATTTACCCCCCAAATGCACCCGCTAAAAAAGACCAAACCACCGTCAGGGTTTATCATCTGCAAGATAGCAACCAACCCTCTCAAGTCTTGAAACTGGCTAACAACAACGTTTTGACCGGGGAAGGTTCGTTAGCAACTTTTTCGATCAACCTAAGCGAACTTTTCGATTTACCGACAAGCTAAGCCAAGTAAAATCAGAGGTTATTAATCGCCTAAAACTTTTTACTAACTCGCCGGTTATTAAATATGAAATTAGAATTAGTAATGAATAGGCCCGAAGTCCTATCGGACGGGCAGGGCTAAAGTTGACTCTCAAGACAGTTCGTATATAATTGAAATGTGCCGCGCAAAAATCTGGTTGCAATATTAAAAAGAAACGTAACTGCTCAGCGCATGTCATTCTGAGGCGGGGCATCACCTAGATTTTTACTAAAGTAAGCTCCCCGCCGAAGAATCTAGACCCTTCGCTGTGGCTCAGGGTGACAAAGGGCTGAGTAGTTACAAAGAAATTTTATAACCTCGACAGGAACTTTTGATGCACAGAAAGTTGAATAGGTCGTCCTTACGACCAGGCCGGGGGCGTGTCAGAATTGACCGCACTACCTCCACCGGCTTTGGGTGGCTAAACCCCTTGCGTATTGTAGTAGCTATCATAATTTTACTGGTACTGGCGGAAATAATTTTTCTGGATAGCGGCACCCGCTCCGGCCCGGCCAGCGAAGGCTATTCGGCGGCGGCAGGTGCTACCCAACCGCCTCGCCTTAACGATAGCCTCGGCTTCGTCCCGCCCCAGAACAAAGCGGAAGCCAGCGAGTTTAGTCGCCAGCACTCGTCTCCTTTCAACTTCGACGAAGTTAATCGCTTGCGCCGCGAACGGGCTATCTCGCTTGGTCAACAGCCCGGCCCGGACTATAACCTGTTCAATACCAACCCTTCTATCACGCCCAAACCGACTTCGACTGCTTCAGACGCGGCCCGCGCCTCCAATGATCTTACACCCAGGCCAACCAACAGTGGTCTGTATAAGGGGCCGATACTTAACGGTGCGCCTCCAGCTAATTGTTACAATACTACACCTCCTCCTGCTCCTGATGGTTATGAGGTTGATAATACGCCCGGAACTGCCAATTTGATATCGCCTGGTGGTTTTCCTGGTGCAGTTCCTCAAAATCATACTCTCACTGCTACAAGTACTCAAAGCGATGTGGATTGGGTCTATTTTGGAGTAACTACAAATCAGTACTATATTATTGATACTCTTAATTTACAACCGCCTTTTGTGGATGCGAATACCCCCTCTATGGATACAGTTATTGAGCTGTATAAATGGGATGGTCTAGGTGTTTTTCCTAATACCCCTGTAGACTCGAATGATAATGCTACACCTGTAGATCCAACCAGTCCGCGTCGCTCACGGATTGTTTATCAGGCTACAGTCCCTGATATTGGCAAATATTTATATATAAAGATTTTCCGCGCCAATACTAGCTGTGTCGGCAGTTACGATATTAGTGTAAATACTACTGTTGATATTGGTGTGTTAACACCTACTGCAACTGCTTCCAATACATCTACAGCTATTGGTTCCCCGACTACGGTCGATACCTGTCGCGACTCTTATGAGTACGACGGCGTACCGAGCCAGGCCAAAGAGTTGCGGCCTAGCTACGATGCTACTCCCCCCTTTGGGGGTACACCAGGTATCCCGAATGCGCCACCGGCAGCGACCGGGGATATTACCAACGTCCAAACCCATTTTATTTGCCCGGTGGGTGATCTCGATTGGGTCTATATCGATCTGGTCAAAGGCAAACCCTATTCGGTCTTTACCTTCGATTTAGCGCGGGGTCTGGATACCCTGATGATTATATTCGAGCAGGATGCCGCCGGAAATTTGAAAGCGCTCTACTCCAATGACGATTACCCTGGCGCAACTTCCGGGCTAGGCTCGCGGATCGACTTTATTGTGCCGTCCACCCCAACCACCCCGAACGGCGAGTTCAAACGCTACTATGTGATGGTCAAGGATGTAGCGGGGCACGGGCTGTCGGGGCTTTCCTATAAATTAGCTCTAACCACCCCCGGCTCCAATCAGGGCGATTGTATTGACATGTACGAGCCGGACGGCTTGCAGTATCTCTCTAAAGAAATTCTGGTAAACGAAACCCAGACCCATACGATCTGCCCTGCCGGGGATGCCGATTGGGTCAAGTTCTTCGCTAAGAGCGGGCGCACCTACAACCTGAAAACCACTTTTGGCCCGACCCCAGGGTTGGATACCTATATCTCAGTCTTCTCGATTATTTTCGATAAGAACGACCCGACCCAGGTAGTCTCTCAAATTCTGCTGGCCTCCAATGATGATGCCACCGCTACCGACCTGAGCAGTCTGGCAAGCTTTAGCGTCCCGGTCGATGGTTATTACTACGCCCAAATCAAGAATAACGGCGACGTGGGCAAAACCGGCTTTTATTACCAGTTGAGCTATGCCGTAGCAGGCACGACTATCACTACCCCCGATATTCCGGCGACCCAGACGGCAGCCGCTGTCAGCGTACTGGCCCGCATCCAAACGGCGGCAGCAGGCGCAACCGCGACCGCCCGGCAGCGTACTGCGACCGCCCTCGGCACGCCTGCCGCGACTGCCACTACCAGCGCCTTTAATACGCTCAACCTGAGCTTTGCCGACCCTGCTTTCCAAAAGCTGTGGTACTATAACGATCTGGCGATTTCGCAAAGTCAGGCCCAACGTAGCTGGGAATGGGGGCCAAAGCCGGGCGTGATGCGCCTCGAACCGTATGCCGAAGCGCCCAGTACCGAGCGGCAGGTGCAGTACTTTGATAAGAGCCGTATGGAGATCAACAACCCGAAGAGCGACCGGGATAGCCCCTGGTTTGTCAGCAACGGTCTGCTGGTCAGGGAGATGATTACCGGACGGCTGGCGAAAGGCGATACGGCTTTCGAGCAGCGCAGCCCGGCCAATCTGCAAGTGGCGGGCGACCTGAACCAGGATAACAAATCGCCGACCTATGCCCGCTTTGCCGCGCTCATCACCGAAGGTGATAGCAATCGGGCGCTCGATCTGAGTGGGCAGGTAGTCACGCAAGGGTTAGCCGCCGATGGCTCAATCTGGACGCTCGGCACACCGCCCGAAAACCTCAAGTTCGGCTACTACGCCAAAGAGACTGGTCACAACGTGCCACAGGTCTTTTACGACTACATGAACAGCGTCGGTAGCGTCTACGACAATGGCTACAAGCAGGCTCCCCTTCGCAATTGGCTTTTTGCGATGGGCTACCCGCTTTCGGAGCCGTACTGGATCAAGGCCCGTGTCGGTGGAGTCGAAAAGGATGTGCTGGTACAGGTCTTTGAGCGGCGCGTCCTGACCTACACCCCCTCCAACTCTCCCGATTGGCGGATCGAGATGGCAAACGTAGGCCAGCATTATTATCTCTGGCGTTACAACCGAAGCCTCTACCAGGAGTAAGTAGGGTAAGCAATCTTAAAAGACGGCTAGGGGCGTATGATCTACGCCCCATAGCCGTCTTTTTCTTATGGCTTCAAAGAACTTTGGTATGGGCGACCCTTGTGGTCGCCCTCGGAGATCGTGCCGGGTGTTCACGGGCGACCACAAGGGTCGCCCCCAGCTACAAGGGTCAGGCGACAGGTAATGTAATAAAGAAAATCGTGCCACGTCCGGGCTGACTGTTGAGCCAGACCCGGCCCTGCTGGGCTTCAGCCAGATCGCGGACGAGCGCCAGACCGAGGCCGGTTCCCCCCGTATCGCGGGTACGGCTTTTATCAACCCGGTAGAAACGCTCAAAAAGATGAGGCCAGTGTTCGAGAGCGATGCCACACCCGGTATCAGCCACCGCCAGTGTGACCCGGTCGGTCGGGCTGGAGGCCGCTTGCTCACCTTCGCCCAGCCAGGCCAAAAGCCGTACCTGCCCACCCGCCGGAGTATAGCGCAAGGCGTTGTCCAGCAAATTGCTCAACATCTGGCGCAGCGCATTGCGGTCGGCCAGGACTGTCCCAACCTGGCGGTCGAGTTTTACTTCGAGCCGAATTTTGGCAGCTTCGGCCCGGGGCCGGAACCGTTCGAGCATCGCGGGTAACTCTTCTTCTAGCACAAGGGTTTCCAGTTGCAGATTCTCAAGGGTACTCTGGGCGCTTAACCAGGTACGAAGCGAACCGATCATGCGGTTGAGTTCCTCGACATCTTCCAGCACGATAGTATAAATTGCTTCCGGGTTAGCGATAGCGCGGGGCAAATTATCGCGTAGAGCTTCGACGTGACCCTGGATCGAGGCCAACGGAGTCTTTAGCTCGTGTGAAACATCGCTCAAAAGCTGGCGGCGTTTGGACTCGGCTCCTTGCAATTCTGCCGCCATTAGATTAAAACTGTAGGCAACCTGCCCGATTTCGTCCTCCCTTCCGACCGGCACGCGCTGACTAAAATCCCCGGCAGCGACCCGTCGGCTGGCATAGCGTAGCCGTTCGAGCGGCCCGACAATCCGCCGCGTCAGAAGCCAACCCAACCCAAAAGCCAGCAACGAAGCGACCAGTGCCACCAAAACCACCACCCAAATCGCACTATCAAGAGCCAATTCCACGATAGGGCGGGGGCCGGGTGACCCGCGCCGAGCATCCAGAATATCTTTAACATCATCGACTACGCGAGGCGGCAGGCGCGATTTTTCCAGCCGAGCGGTCGCGCCATCGACCAATTCGGCCCGGTTACGCTGGTCTAACTGGCGAAGGCTTTCCGAAACCTGAATCTGGTAGAGTATACCGCCGATGATGGCGCTCAAAAAGGCCACCACAACCATCGCCAGCACTATTCGGCGACTGAGTGGGGCGAACGGGTGACGGTTAACCTCGACTCTCGGTAGAGGCGACTTCGGTTGTTTTTGGTAAGGCGCAAGCGAGTGGCGCATACTTAGCCTTCCCTTCGTAGCTTGTAGCCGATGCCGTGAACAGTCTCGACCAAATCTGGTGCGCCCGCCTTTATCAGCTTGGAACGCAAATTGGAAACGTGCGCGGCTATCGCCCGACTGCCGACCAGCGAGTCAATATTGTAAAGGGCTTCTTCCAATTCATTTTTAGAATAGACCCGCCCCGGTTGACGAGCAATCGCCGCCAATAGCTCAAATTCTTTGCCGGTCAATTCGCTTACCACCTGTCCACCGTAACGCACTTCGCGGCTGGCGTGGTCGATAAAAAGCAAACCGACTTCGGTTGGAGGTATAACTGGCTCCGGTTGGGCGGCGTTCTCGATCCGCCGCAAAATCGCCCGCATCCGGGCCACCACTTCGCGCGGGCTAAACGGCTTGACCACATAATCGTCGGCCCCTACTTCCAGGCCCAACAAGCGGTCAACTTCTTCGCCCCGCGCCGTAATCATGATGAGCGGAACGTGGCTGATCCCCCGAATACGACGGCAAATTTCCAACCCGTCCATGCTGGGTAGCATCAAATCCAACAAAACGAAATTTGGCTTTTCACGCTGAAAAGTTCGCCAGCCTTCTAGCCCATCCCGACTGACCAGCGTTTCCCAGCCCTCCGCCTCGCAATACATTTCCAAATAATTGACGATCTTGCGGTCATCCTCGATTATCAATACTTTCCTGCTCATGAAACCGCCCGTACCCCTCTTTGCAATCCAATTTATAATATAAAGATTATAACCCACCCTATTTTGCCACAAAAATCTTCTTTTGGGGGGCTTCTTGCGATCTTTTTACATTTCCTCGAAAAAATCCCGAACTGGCTGTTCTAAGATAACCCTGCAACCTAAATCGGTTGCCGTGAAAGAGTAACAGATGACAGTCAACAGAAAGGACAGATTAACATGGTGAAAGAGCATTTTACTCAGGCAAAATCGGCCAAACGAGGTCTCCTGCTGGGGCTAGGAGCAATCGCTTTGTTGAGCGTGATGTTGCTGGTGGCTTTTAGCAGCGCGGTAAGCTCGGTCGAAGCGGCAGGCCCGGCCCGCAACCGACTACCACTCACGCCAGTGGCTACTCGTACCGCCAGTCCTACCCAGGTTTCGCAGCAGACCGCAATAACAACTTTGACCAGTTGGGACAGCCAGGTGCTGGGTGTTACGCCTATTTTGAGCGAGGCAAAAGGGCTGACCAATCGGGTGCTGGCAACCTACGAGATACCAACTGAGCAGAAAGGGATTATCACCGCTAACATCAACGCCAGTCGAGCCGCTTTTGGTGGCAAAGTAGAAGGAGGCGGTTATAACATTTTGCTTTTGGGCGGAGGCAGCAGCCTGAGCAACGAAAGCCTGGAAGTGCAGATCAGCCGGGCTTCCCTCGGCTATCTTCAACTCCCGGCTACGACCTACCCAACCAGCAGCGAAGCGGCTCTGGCTCAACTCACCCAAGCCTTCCCCAATCTAAGCGGCTATAGCTTTACGGCAGTCCCTTCGCAGCGCGGCAATCAAAACGCTTACGCTTTCTACGCCACCAAAACCGTCACTACTTCCGGTACACCCTCGACGACGGTTGACCGAGCGGTCGCGACCGGGGTAGTAAAGCTAGGCGATCATATCTGGGTCTTTGCGCTGGTCGGCACAGGCTCCTTTTCCACTTCGATACCCACTAACTAATAGCAAAATGCAGGGTTATTGACCCTGTAGGAGCGAGCTTCTGCTCGCGATTATCCTGTACCACTGGCCTTGCCTGACGAGGTAAACCTAGTTACGGGCAAAATCGCGGGCAGAAGTCCGCTCCTACAGATAATCGGATGGCCCAATATCTTTGCAATTTGCTGTAATACTCTCAACAAGCTACGAACCTACAGTGGTCAATATCTCGGCATTTGCTATAAATCTAAGTAAGGGCGGCCCGTGCGGGTCGCCTTTAAACATTGTATTTTATTACAAACAAAGAAGATCAGTTTTGTTGTATTAACGCTGTAAGAGTACAGACAACCCGGTTCGACTCAAAATAGAGGATATTTTAATACAAAATGGCAATCCGGCTCACCCTCGACTGCTCCGCAACAGGTCTCGCTCACCTGGCAACGTTTGCCAGTTAACTCAAAGATTAACTGCTTGTACAAAGCCGGAATATTGGCACAGACGGGATTTTGGACATGGGATTGTCCGACGCAATAAATACAATCGCGATAGATTATACTCAAACTGCGAGGCTCTGGACCAGATAGATTTTCTACCGGTGTGCCAATGGCCTGACGATGTAAATTACCGATTAATTCTACCAGCTGTGGAATCCGATCCGGCGAATCAATTAGTTCAGCGCTTTTAGCCTGAAGTTGAGGGAGGGGTAGCCATAGCCTGCCCAAACCCTCGGCCTAAATTAGTATAGAAAAAGTTGAATACGACCGGGCCGACCAACTCGTAGACCAGTTGGAGCAATTTGAATAGTTGCTCACTTGTAGCGACTATTTCGAGGGTGGGTGGAGGATATTTTTGGCTAAATTGGCCTAAGCCACAGCGCTCTAAAAGAGTTGGATAGTGTTGACCAGTGATTTTTCGCAGTCCTGCTAAAACGCCACGCAGATACAACCCAGTAACCTGGTAATTTTTGACACTCATGCTAGATTTATCCTGTATAGAGTCAATAGTGAGCTTGAACATTAATCATAGTGTTAAGTCCGAAATCAGGATGATTAGTTAATGATATATCATTTGCTGATTGTAACCGTTCACGGAGTTAGGCTAGAAAGAGGACTGGAGTAGGTTGTCCAGCCCATTTGGCCTCTAAAGCGGCTTTCAGATAATCCACAAAGTTCCGGCTCTGTTGACGGCAACAGGCTTCGACCGTTAAAACCCGCTCT
>JBBQWM010000091.1:0-18531 GCA_038210655.1 Chloroflexia bacterium | reverse complement strand
GGTTAAGCCCAGTGCAAGCCAGCTTGTCATGGGCTAATTGTCAATCCTTTAGAGCAAATTCGATTCAAATTGGGCTTAAAAGCATCGTTTTGGTACTTGACAAGCTCGTCAAAACCTTAACTTGTAGACTATGGCTTTAGCCGAACAAGTGACTAAACCTTTATCCAATTTGGGGGAAAGCGAGATAAACCTGTGAGTGACCATCGAGAGGCCGAAACCCGGCTGTTAGAGCAAGTCCTGAAGTTACCCCGCTGTATCGAACTGGAAATACCCGAAGATTATCTGGATGCCTACCGACACGTCAATATGATGTACTATACGCTGATCGGGAATTTGGGCTGGCGGCTTTTTTTCGATGAATTGGGCTTACCGCGTGAGCATTTTACCGAGCGACAACACGGTACTTTTGCTTTGCGGCAATTCATTTCCTATCTTAACGAGCTAAAAGAGGGCGATCAGATAGCGGTGCATGGCGGGCTGGTCGATTATGATACTAAGCGCTTGCATTTTATTTTCTATATCGTCAATTTATCGAGCCACAAACTGGCTTCGAGCGACGAGCGGTTGATAATGTATATCGATATGGCTACCCGACGCTCGACCACCTTTGAGCCGGAGATCATGGCCCAACTTGAAAAGGCCCGCGCCAAACACGCCGCGCTTGGTTGGGAGCCACCACTTTCCGGCGCGATCAGTGTGAAGAAATAGGCGGTCTTTAGCCTACTCTTACAAATTACATCTTAGGACAAGAGGAAAAGCATGGCACTAACAACACAAAAAGTAGCCGCCTTGCGGCCTTTGAAGGACTGGTTTGCCGAGCGGTTAGATGCGATGCTGGCGGAACTGGGCTGGTTGGTCGAGCAGGAAACCCCTAGCGGGGCGAAAGCTGCCCTCGACCGCACCCAGGAACAGTTAGCCGAACGGTTTAGAGAGGCCGGAGCGCACACCGAAATCATAAGCAGCCCGACCGGTAATCATCTGCTGGCCCGGGTCGGCCCGGTAGTTACAGAGGGCCAACTTTTTGTGATCGGGCATGTTGATACGGTCTGGCCGATGGGGACGCTGGTCCGCAAACCTTTTCAGATCGAGGCGGGGCGGGCCTATGGCCCCGGCGTTTACGATATGAAGGCCGGGCTGATTATGCTGCTCTTCGCGCTCCGCGCTCTGCAAGAACACAAGTTGACCCCTAATCGCTCCCTAACTTTTTTGGTGAGCGCCGACGAGGAAGTCGGTAGCCACACCTCCCGGACTTTGATCGAGCAAGAAGCCCGCAAAGCTGCCGGGGTACTGGTGCTGGAACCGCCCCTCGAAAATGGTGCAGTCAAAACGGCCCGCAAAGGGGTCGGGCTGTATACCCTCAAGGTGCAGGGCCGGGCCGCGCACGCCGGGGTTGAGCCGGAAAAGGGTATTAATGCCCTGGTTGAAATGGCCCATCAAATCCTGGCGATCAACGCTCTCAACGATTACCCCAAGGGAACGACCCTGAATGTCGGGGTTTTGGAGGGTGGAACCCGCCCTAATGTTGTGCCTGCCGAAGCTACCGCCAAAATTGATTTGCGGGTCAGCACAATGGCCGAGGCCGAACGTATCAGCACTGCGCTTCAGACCTTGCAAACTGTCCTTCCCGGTGCGAAGCTCGAACTGCAAGGCGGTCTCAATCGGCCTCCCTTCGAGCGCACCCCTACCGTAGTTGATCTCTTTCAGCAAGCCGCCGCAATTGCCGAAGCGATCCAGACCGGCGAAAGTTTGCAGGAAGGGGCGACCGGCGGCGGTAGTGACGGCAATTTTACGGCGGCGCTTGGTATTCCGACTCTGGACGGCCTGGGTGCAGTCGGCGCGGGCGCACACGCCGAACACGAGCAAATGCAAATCGATAGTCTACCCCGCCGCGCTCATCTCCTGACCGGATTGCTGGCGGTTCTTTAGGTAATAGGTATCAGGTATTAGGTATCAGGTGTCAGGTATTACAGCAAATTGCAAAGATATTGGGCTATCCGATTATCTGTAGGAGCGAGCTTCTGCTCGCGATTGAACCCCCAGCCGTCTCTTCCATCGCGAGCAGAAGCTCGCTCCTACAATGGGTCAATAACTGTGCAACTTGCTATAGGTGTCAGGTGTCAAGGGTCAGGTAAAAACGGCCCGCCTGACAGCTTTGGGAAACTTCCAAAGAACTGGTACATGGAAAATGGTCGGGTCTCAGGCAAAACGATCCACCTGAAACCTGATACCTGATACCTATCCCCTACCCCTTCTGATTGGCGATCAGATCGATGGCATGATAGACTGACTTCGTTACAAAATCTGCTTATTCAAATTTGCTCAATTTGCTCGACTAGAGGCCAGTAGGCCCGGCTTTTGGACGGGTTAAGGAGGTATTTAAAGATGTACGCAATCCGTATTAAAGCACACGGTGGCCCGGAAGTCCTGAGCTACGAAGAAATCCCTACACCCACCCCCGGTGCTGGCGAAGTTTTGGTCAAAATTGCCGCAATCGGAGTAAATTTTATCGACGTTTATCATCGGAGTGGGTTGTATCCTGGCAATTTACCCTTTACGCCCGGTATGGAAGCCGCCGGAGTCGTTGAAGCAGTTGGGCCGGACGCAACCGAATTCAAGCCGGGCGACCGAGTAGCCTATGCCTCCCAACAGGGTAGCTATGCCCAATATGCGCTGGTTCCGCAATCCAAGCTAATCCCCGTCCCGGACGGTCTCGACGACCAATCGGCGGCGGCGGCCCTGCTTCAGGGTATGACCGCCCATTACCTTACCGACTCGACCTACCCGATCCAGTCCGGCGATACTGTGCTGGTACACGCTGCCGCCGGTGGGGCGGGCCTCTTACTGACCCAACTGGCAAAGCGACGTGGGGCGCGAGTGATCGGAACGGTCTCAACCGAAGAAAAAGAGGCCCTGGCACGTCAGGCCGGAGCCGATGAGATTATTCTTTACAACCAGACCGATTTCGAGACCGAGGTCAAGCGATTGACCGACGGTGCAGGCGTAGCGGTGGTCTACGACTCGGTTGGCAAGACTACTTTTTTGAAAAGCCTTAACTGCCTTAAATTACGTGGCTATCTGGTGCTATACGGCGCGTCTAGTGGCCCGGCCCCCGCGATTGAGCCGAACTTGCTTCAGACCAAAGGCTCGGTCTACCTGACCCGCCCGACCCTCTTTCACTACACCGCCGACCGCGCCGCGCTGCTGGCCCGTGCGACCGAGGTGCTGGACTGGATTGCCAAAGGCGAACTCAAATTACGGATCGGTCAGACCTACCCGCTTTCCGAGGCGGCCCAGGCTCACCGCGATCTGGAAGCTCGATTGACCACCGGCAAGCTACTGCTTTTACCCAGCTAACCTTTGGTGCTGGATGTATTAGGGCTAATAAAAACCGGGGATAAGTACAGGCAAATTATCCCATATATTTCTGTTAACTTAAAAGGAGCATTACAAGTATGAGCGAAAGTACAGCAGGTTCAAAGAAGCCGGTGGTTGCTGTAGTGGGGGCCGGAGGCAGAACCGGGCGCGAAACGATTAAACTATTACTGGCGGAGGGCTACCAGGTAATCGGGCTGACCCGGCCTCAAAGCCAGGTTGAAGATTTAGCCGAGGCCGGAGTCGAAATCCGGCGGGCCGATGTCCGGCAGGATGGGGTCGAAAAGCTGGCCGAAGCGCTGAAAGGTTGCGAGATTGTAATTTGCACATTGGGAGCCAAACCGCCCTTCGATCCAATCTCTATTAGCGAAGTGGAGGAGTTCGGTGTAAAAAAGCTGGTCGAAGCGACCCAGCAGGTAGGGGCAACCCACTTTATCCTGACTTCTTCGCTGGGCGCAAGCAACCCGCCCAGTATTCCATTTTTAACGGCGGTGCTGGAAGTCAAGCAAAAGGCCGAGCAATATCTGGTTGATAGTGGGTTGGTCTATACCGTCGTCCGACCGGGGGGATTACAGGATACCCCTAGTGGCAAATCGATCCAGGCCGGAAAGGGCGATACTATTCGGGGAATGGTCAGCCGAAGCGATGTCGCCAAAGTGCTGGTCGAAGCTATCGACCGAGTTGTTACCCATAACCAGATTTTCGAGATTATCAATAGCGACGACCCTTTGCCGCCCTGGTACGAACAACTTTAACGGGTTGGGGTGCTACCAAGAATAGTAGAGGCCAATCTTTAATAAAAGTAAGTAACCGTCCGATGGCGAGGGCGGGCCTTGATCCGGGCGTTCTGGGAATAGTTCCAGAGGTAGACATCAAGTTGGGCCGGGAAGAGCGGCGGTTCAGCATCGGCCCGCCGCTGGTTAAGACGCTGGCAAACTTGCTCCACGCACTGCACCGCCCACGAACGTATCTCAACCTCGGCCCGACTTCCGGCAGGCAGGCTCTCGCCCCGCTCGATTGTTTCTGCTAGGGCCGGGTCGTAAGATAATACGCCTTCCATCCGAAAATAGTGCGGCAGAAGATTGTCGGCAAAGATGGTTAGTTGGTCAATGCCGGAGAATGCGCCAAACGAGCGGCCCTCAAAGGCCAGAAAGAGGTCGTTCGCCAAAATCTGAGCGCGTTTGTAAAAATAAACCGGCTGTCCGTCTCCCTCGTAAATCGCCCGATCATCAAAATAAGACAAATTAGAAACTAAGCTTTCGACCAGTCCGGCAGCAGTGCCGTTGGCGGCTTCGACCAACTGGCTATAACTCCCGGTGTACTCGGCTGTCACCCAGCGACCCAACTCGTTCAGGCTGGCGGCGAACATCTCGAGTAGTTCAAAGTCGGTGGGCATGCCAAAAAAGGCTGCAAGATCAGCCGGGCTGAGGCTGGCGGCCCACTTTGGGTCCAAAACCCTACCACCCAATGTCTCGCGTCGCAAACTATCGGCGATGGTCTTGTAGAGTGAACCTTGCACCAGTCGGGCCGCTTCGAGCTTCTTCCATTGTGGCGATAAGCCGGAACCAAAATTGAGCGCGTCCAGCGTAAAAACATAATTTAGCTGGCTTTCGCCCCCACCCAGGAAATGATATTCGTCCACAAAATTATAGCGCTGGCGGATTTGGGGCAGATCAAACCTATCGGCTAACTCTTCCAGTCGCACCCGATCCAGGTGTACCAGTTCGGCCTGCTCCACCACCCGCCGGGTCGAGCTTCGCACCCGCTCAAAAGGCGTGGCGATTTGTTCTTTTTTAGTATCTTTTTGCAAATGAAAATTATAGGCTAAAACTTCGTAGCATCTCGATCAAGGGGATGATCGGCAGCCCGACCACATTGTAATAATCGCCCCGGACGGCGGATACAAACGTACCACCAAAGCCCTGGACGGCATAAGCCCCGGCTTTGTCCAGTGGTTCGCCGGTAGCAATATACCACTCGATCTCATCCTCCTGGATCGGGCGAATTTCCACCTCGGTCTGGCAGACCTGGCTCTCTTCGTGGCTAAGTTGGTGCGAAGCATCCAGCAAATGAACCGCGAAGCCAGTCATTACCTGATGAGTACGGCCTGATAGTTCGCGTAACATTCGGGCAGCATCGGCAGCATCGGTGGGTTTACCGTAGATAGCATCGCCCAATACCACGCTCGTATCAGCCGCGATAACGAGCTTTGGGCCGGGCGCAGGCCGCGACGACAGCCAGAGCTTTGTACCGACCTCGGCTTTGTGTCGGGCCAAGCGCCGAACGTAATCGGTAGGCACTTCGCCCGGCAGCACACTCTCGTCTACATCGGCTGAAATAACCCGAAAACGATCCGGCGGCAGCAAGCGGGCCAGCAATTCACGACGACGGGGCGAGGCACTGGCAAGCGCAACCTCAGCATTGACCAAAACCGGCAGACCGGGAAAGCTAGAAAACATTTGCACCGGCCCTACCGCCCTTCTTTGGAGGCAGTCGGGGCTACCGTCTCTTCGAGCGTCGGAGGATTCACGGCAGTCTCTAGCTCACTTTCAGACGGAACTACGGCCTCGGTTTCTTCGTCCGCGTCTTCTTCGGCTTCCTCGGCGGCAATCTTATTGACGCTGAATGCAAAAATCACTAGACCGAGCATGATCCCCAGCACCAGACCTACCCAGCCCAGCAATGTCAGGCCGATCCAACCCAAAATAATAGCCGGAGCCAGCAGCACTACTAAAGCCAGGACGTATAAAAAATATTCCTTGATTTTACTCATTCTCTCGCCCGTTTACTTCTTTCTTCTCAAACCTCAAAGCGTGTTTATTATATCACAAATTTTCCGCCTGTCGCTCTTTTGCACTTGAGGCGATAGCGTATCCTCGGCCCTGCCAAACTTCAGGTAAATGCCAATGGTGCTAATTTGCTTTTCGCTTGCGATCTCCTTCGATTACTACCTTGATTACTACCTTAGTTCACTGACAAAACCAAAGGTGGATGCTAAAATTTTAGTAGGTGGTAATGACCTGCTGATAAGCTAACATCACTATCACAACCCTTTCCAGTTGCTCGCTAGAGGATATTCCATTGACTATAGAATTTTTGAAAACGCAGGCTGCCAAGCTGAATAAAGCTGGCCCGGTGCCGCTTTATTATCAGATAAAGCAGCAATTGAAATCGGCCATCGAACAGGCTTATCTTAAACCTGATGAAGCCTTACCCAGCGAACGCGATCTGATCGAACTATACGGCGTGAGCCGTCCAACTGTACGGCAGGCTGCCGAAGAATTGTTGAGTGAAGGCTATCTCTACCGACGCAAGGGGCTGGGGACATTTGTGGCCCGGCCCAAATTCAGACAGCAACTGCCTAATATCCTGGGTTTTACCGAGCGGATGCTCGGCGAGGGTAAAGTGCCAAGCAGTCGGGTAATCAGTATGGGCCAATTGGAAGAAGCCAGCGATACGATCCTGGAACATCTAAATTTGCCATCTGGCAGCCCAGTCTTTCAGGTAAAGCGGTTGCGCCTGGCCGATGGCGAACCGATTATGCTGGAAACCGCTTGCCTGCCTCTCGAACAATTTCCTAAATTGCCGGAGGTGGATTTTAACCAGATTTCGCTTTATCACTTCTTGCGGGAAGAATACGGTTTTGCTATCGTTCGCCTGCGCGAAACCCTGGAACCAGTAGTATTACGGGACTACGAAAGTAAACTTTTAGAGGTGGAACGGGGTAGCCCGGCTATGCGGGTGCAAATTTCGGCTTTTGGGGCCAATAGTCAGGCGATTGAGTATAGCCAGGCCCTGGTTAGAGGAGATCGCTGCCAGTATTATTTGGAACTCGAAACCGGTGAGAGTGGGAACAGCACCGGGGCGCGGCTAGTATCTAATCATATAGACCTGACCTATGGAGTTCTTACGTGAGAGGTGTCAGGCATTTGCCAAATCAATCGCGAGCAGAAGCTCGCTCCTACAGACAAGTGGTGGCTCCTACAGACAAGTGGTGGCTCCTACACACGAGTGGTGGCTCCTACACACGAGTGGTGGCTCCTACAGACAAGTGGTTAGCTCAATTGCTTGGCTTTGTGCTATAAACTTGCTGGTGACTAATACCTGACCCCTATAAGGATTACATCTTTCTGTTAACTGTTGTAAGTCAAACATTATCTTAAAAGGAGGAGAATGTGAAGTTTTTACAGAAACGGTTTAGCCTGGCACTCGCTTTGCTTCTGATTGTGTCAGGGTTACTGGTGGCCTGCGGTGACAACACTGCCACAACGGTTCCCGTCACTACTACGGCGGCGGCCACGACTGCGGCTGCCACCACCGCCGCCCCGACGACTGTCGCCGCAACAACGGTCGCCGCAACAACGGTCGCCGCAACAACGGTCGCTGCAACAACGGTCGCTGCTACTACCGCCGCCCCAACAACTGCCGTCGCTACCACCGCCGCCGCCGGCACGGTGAAGCAATTCAACAACGGTCAGCCGTACACCCTAACTATCTGGACTATCGGGTTGAAGGGCAACAAGACCTTTGAAGATTATCTGAACGGGCTTTACGCCGCTTACCAGAAGTTGCACCCCAACGTCACTATTAAATGGGAAGATTACGGCGCGGAAATTGACCAGAAATTCCTGACGGCGGTAGCTTCCGGCAGCGCCCCGGACGTGGTCAATTTCAATACCAGCTATGCCGTTAGAATTGCGGCTAACGGAGCGCTGGCTGACATCAACAAGATTATCACCCCGGAGCAAAAAGCGGTTTACTTCCAGGGTATCTACGAGGCTACCAAAGTGGGCGATGCGGTCTACAGCGTTCCCTGGTATACCAGCCTTCAGATTGCGGTAATTAACAAGGACCTCTTCGCTAAGGCCGGGCTAGACCCTAGCAAGCCACCCAAAACCTACGCTGAACTGGCCGATGCCGCCAAAGCTTTCCACGACAAGACCGAAGGCTATGCGTTCCAACCTAGCACCCAGCTACCCGGTGAAGCAGTGATTGAAGGCTTCTCGATGCTCTCGGCTGACAAGAAAAAAGCAGCCTTCAACACACCTGACGCACTGGCTAAACTGAATTACTACGATACCTTAAAGAAGGGCGACCTGATCCCCAAAACTAGCCCTTACGATGATAAGTCCTACGAAGATGCTCTGGCTCGCTACAAAGCCGGTAAACTGGGTGTCCTGCTTTCGGGGGCCTCGCTGGTCTCTCAGGTCGAAAAGGATGCCCCAGATGTCTATAAAAACACTATGGTTGCTCCGGCCCCGGTCGGCAAGTCCGGTAATGTCCCGGTCGATATTCAGGGTTTGACCGTCCCGGCAGCCTCCAAGAACAAGGAAGCGGCCCTCGACCTGGCGCTCTTCGTTACCAACGATGAGAACCAGTTAGCCTTCTGCCATCTGGCAACGATCCTGCCTAGCACTATCAAAGCGTCGCAAGACCCCTTCTTCCAGGCTCCTGGCGACCTCAAGCAGCAAGCTCGCACAATTTCGGCTAACAGCTTGAAGAACGCCAAAGACGCTACCGTCACCGTAGCGAACTACGACCAGTTGCAAAAGCTACTTAACGACAACCTGAATGCCTGGTGGTCTGGTAGCAAGACCGCTCAACAGGCTCTGGATGATTCTTCCAAAGCCTGGGACGAGGTGCTTGCCAAATAATAACAACTACCCGAAAATGGAGGGCGGAGCAGGTGGCTTCTCCTCGCGGCCCAGCCTGCTTCGACCAAACAATTTCGGATAGTTGTTCAGCAATAATACAAAGAGTGGTCGGGACATTTATTCCGACTACTCCCCTGGTGAGCAAATGCGCCATCGCAAGTACGGAAAGCAAAAGATGGAACAGCAAATTTCGACCCTGAGTAACAAGACGGTAAAACCTACCAAAACCAGCTTCTGGAACATCACCCGCAAAAGATACCTGGCCGCCTGGCTTTTTATGCTACCAGCGTTGATCCTGCTAGGGGCTTTTACTTTCTATCCGCTGGTCTACGGTATAATCCTGGCTTTCTTTGAAAATAACCTGATCGGTCAATCGCGTTTTGTAGGTCTGGATAATTTCACGCGGGCGTTCCAGGATGGCGATTTCATGTTGGCCCTGTTCCACTCCGGGCTTTACCTGATTATTGTGCCACTGATCCAACTGGCCTCGATTGGGCTGGCTGTGCTGATTAATAACAAGCTAAAGGGCGTGACAATTTTCCGGGCGATCTTCTATGTCCCAGTAATAACCAGTCTAGTGGTCGCCGCCGTAGTCTGGAAGTGGATTTATGCTCCCGATTATGGCCTGTTGAATAGTGGAGTGCGCTGGATCAGCGAAGCGATCCAACAAACCTCTATCCGGCGTTTTCGCGGCCCGGACTGGCTAGGCGATGCCAATCTAGCCCTTGCTTCGATTGCTTTCGTTACGTTCTGGAAGGGGCTAGGCTACTACATGGTGATCTACCTGGCCGGTCTGCAATCCATCCCGAAAGAGTTGGAAGAAGCCGGGCGACTGGACGGGGCAAAAGGTTGGTCAATGCTCCGCTTCATTACGATCCCACTGCTAATGCCGACGGTAGCCCTTTGCACCATCCTTTCTACTATTGCCGCCTTGCGGGTTTTTGATGAAGTTCTAGTGATGTCAGGGGGTGCCTCCGGCAATCCGAACAAATCCACCCTGGTAGCCAGCACCTATATCTATGGTCGGGCGTTTGGGGCGATAGGTGGACGATTTGAGTTTGGTTACGCCGCCGCTTTATCGCTGATCCTGGCGGCTATCATCTGGGTCTTTACGCTGGTCAACCTGCGATTCTTTGGGAAAGGGGGTCTGGAGTACTACACATGAGCCAATTAGTTGCAAACCCAGGCCGGTCATTAGCCCGCGCCAGAAACAGACCACAGATTTTGAAAAACAGCCTGCTTTATTTTTTGATGGTGCTGGTAGCCCTATTTTCGGTCGGGCCATTTCTATGGATTTTGTCCACTTCGCTCAAACCGCTGGAGGATGATCTTTACAGCTACCCACCCAAACTGCTACCCTCCCGGCTCAGTTTTGATAACTACGTCAAAGTATTTGACTTTATCACCTGGGGCAATATTTTCAACAGCCTGATTATCGCGGTAAGCGGTACGATCATAAATTTGCTGTTTTGCGCCCTAGCAGCCTATCCCCTGGCCCGCTACGAATTTCCGGGCAAGCGGATCATAATGGGCGCGTTGCTGATGGTCTTGATGCTGCCGCTATATACCAGTCTGGTAGTTAATTTTATTACTATCAAAGGATTCGGTCTACAAAACAGCCTGGCTGGGGTAATTTTGCCGACAGCAGTAACCGTTTTTGGGATTTTCCTATTGCGGCAGGGATATGTAGTTGTGCCAAAAGAGTTAGAAGATGCCGGGCGGGTCGATGGCGCAAGTGAATGGCGAATCTGGTGGCAGCTTATGTTGCCCTTGATCGGGCCGAGCCTCGCCACTCTTGGAGTATTCACCTTTGTAGAAAATTGGAACAATTTTTTATGGCCGCTAATTGTCTTAAACGACCCGGATAAATACCCTCTAACCCTGGCGCTGCAAACTATGGCGAACAACGCTTTTACCAGCAACGCCCGTTCGGTAGCAGCGGGAACGATCCTCAGTATGTTGCCAATTCTGGTAATCTTTCTAGCCGCCCAGCGCTTTTTTATCAGCGGAGTTACCACCGGGAGCGTCAAAGGGTAAGCTCAAAATGAGTCTCTATAGTGCAAATTGGCCCGGCTTGCTAAAGCGTTTAGACGGCAAGCTTATTGTAAGCTGCCAGGCGCTCGAAGGCGAACCGCTCTTTGGGTCTGAAATAATGGCCCGGCTGGGCCTGGCGGCAATCCAGGGCGGGGCTGCCGGAATTCGGGCCAACACCCCGGCAGATATAGCCGCCATTCGTCGGGTTTTGCCGGAGGTGCCAATTATTGGCCTTTACAAAATCGATTTGCCGGGTTACGAGGTGCGGATCACCCCGACCCTGCGTCATGCTCAGGAACTGGCTGAAGCAGGCTGTGACATTATCGCCCTGGATGCCACTCGGCGGCCCCACCCGGAAGGCTCCGCCGCCGATCTAATCCGGCAGGTCAAACAGGCGACGGCCTTACCAGTGCTGGCCGACATCAGCACCTGGGAAGAAGGGCTGGCGGCCCAGCAAGCCGGGGCCGATATGGTAGGCACTACGTTATCGGGTTACACCGCATACAGTCCGGCCCAGGAAGAACCTGACCTGGTGTTGGTAGCAGTTTTGGCAAAGAAGTTGACCGTCCCGGTGATAGCGGAAGGGCGGATTACCACCCCGGCCCAGGCTGGGAAAGCCTTGCAAGTCGGAGCCTTTGCGGTGGTGGTAGGGGGAGCCATCACCCGCCCGCACTGGATTACCCAACAGTTTGTCAAAGGGCTAACAACTTAAAAAAGCGATCAGATGCCAGTTAGCAGCCGGATTTTTAACGATTTACTACCGACTACTGGCTACTTTTTAAAAGAGGCAAAGATGGATTTACGTGACAAAATAGGGCAGCGCTTTGTGTATCGCCTGCCGGGGATTACTAAACTGACGAAAGCTGTCGCCGATTTCCTGGTAGATTGCCGGGCCGGTGGAGTAGTGCTGTTTGGTTATAACAGCGAGACCCCCGAACAACTGGCTGAACTCAACCACGATTTGCAAGATTTAGCCCGCCGCAAAGGTCTACCCCCCTTCATTATCGCGGTAGACGAGGAAGGCGGTCAGGTTAGCCGAATGCCTGCTCGCGGCCAGGAACTAATCGCCCCCAGCCCGATGGCCCAGGCGGTCGCCGGGCCGGAAGCGGTGCGGGCTTGCTCCGGGGTGACGGCCCGCCGCCTGCGCCGTCTGGGCTTCAACCTCAATTTTGCCCCCTCCCTGGATATTAACAATAACCCGGCCAATCCGGTCATTGGCACTCGCAGCTATGGCGAAGACCCCCAAAAAGTGGCGGAATTAAGCACCCTGGCTATCGAAGCTTATCATAATAACGGACTATCTTCCTGCGCCAAACATTTCCCTGGACACGGTGATACCAATGTAGATAGCCATTTCGGGTTGCCAATCGTCCGAAAGAGCCTCGAAGAGCTACTCGATTTTGAGTTAGTACCCTTCAACAAGGCTATTAGGGCGGGTGTCCCAGCCATTATGACTGCCCATATCCTCTATCCAATGGTGGAAAAAGGAGGTCTACCTGCCACCTTTTCCAGGACTTTCCTGACCGGGTTACTACGTGAGCAAATGGGCTTTGAGGGGTTAATCTTCACCGATGCCCTGGATATGCGGGCAATTACCGACCGCTACGGATTGGGTAAAGCTAGTCTGGCAGCATTACAGGCCGGAGCCGATGTTACCTTAACTTTTAGTATGGTGCTTGAGGAACAAAAGCGGGCCTTCGAGGAAGTCGTGGCGGCGGCGGAAGCAGGCCGAATTGACCTTTCTGGCCTGGACGCAGCTTTGGCCCGACTGGAAAAATGGCGAGGTGCTTACTGCTCTAGCTCAAACCAGCCTGATACCGATAAAGAAGATTCGCAAATTATCGCCCAGGCGGCCCGTCAAAGCATAACGATTATAAAAGCCGAAAACGGCTTTTTGCCCCTTAAAAATAGGGCTGCCAAACGACCCTTATTAGTCGATTTCAAAGTTGAAATGGAGTCGCCGGTCGAAGAAGGCCGCTTGCCCGGCCCGATTTTAGAGCAGCAGTTACGGCTGTCCTGGCCCGCTTTGCAACGCCTGGAAGTAAGCGCCGCCCCAACCGAAGCCGAGGCAGAGCAGGTGCGTACTTTAGCCTTACGGAGTGACACTTTGATAGTGGTTACACGCAATGCCCTGCGTTTTAAAAACCAGGCCCGATTGGTGCGCCAATTGATCGCGGAGCGCTCCGACCAAACTAGGCTGGTCGTGGTGGTCGCCCGTGAGCCATACGATCTGGCGCTATTCGAGGATGCGCCAGTAACTATCGCTACTTACGGCGACCCGCCCGCCACCATGAAGGCCCTGGCAAACTTACTGACCGAAGAGTAATTATTTTAAGTAACTACTCAGCCTTGTCATGACTTACGTGTTGTTGTAATCACGATAAGAGGGCTGAGTAGTTATTATTCTAATGATAAGCGAGGACGTTTATTTGGAACAAAGTTATACTCTTTTTAACCAGGCTCAATCTAAAATTGGCCCGGCCTCTAGTCAGACCAAATCAATCGGGCTGGCAATTCTTAACGAGGAACAGGCCGTCGGCGAAATGGCGGCGGCTTTTCTGGCTGAACAGGCTCGGAACAAACCGAAAAGTGTCTGGCTTTTGCCTACCGAACGCACCCACCTTAGGATGTACAGCAATCTGGTGAAGCTGATAGAGCAGGCCAAAGCTGACCTTGAACAAGTTCAAACCTTTAATCTGGACGAGTTTTACGGCTTGCCCCCGGAGCATCCCGGCAGCTATCACACCTATATGCGACAGGCTCTCTTTGAAAAAGCTCGGATACCTGAGCGTAATATTAAATTGCTAAACGGGGTCGCCTCTGATGCGATGGTAGAGTGCGCCAGTTATGAAGAACAGATCAGAACGGCGGGCGGTATAGATTTAGCGGTGCTGGGGATTGGCTCCAACGGTCATATTGGCTTTAACGAGCCGGGGTCAGAAATCGTCAGTCGCACCCGATTGGTCGAAATCCGGCCCGAAACCAGGGAAGCCAACGCCTTTTTATTCGGTCATAAGCTAGAAAATGTACCGAGTTCGGCCTTAACGGTGGGTATCGGTACTATTATGGAGGCTCGGCAAATTCTACTGTTGGCGACCGGCAGTTCCAAAGCGCAGGCGGTGGCCGCTATGCTGAATGGCCCGGTTACACCCCTTTTACCGGCATCCTTTTTACGGCTCCACTCGAACGTCACCTTGCTAACCGACCGGGCCGCCGCCGAATTGTTAGACTAAATCGATACTTCAGATATAATCCCCACTCACGATCAGCGGTTGCCTTACCAACGGCGAAGTATGCATCCTTAACCTCAACCAAGAATGGGCGCAGCCAGCCTGCCAATCGCTTCCAGAATCTCCGGCCCGCCTTACCCATTTATAGCAAAATGCAGCGATATTGACCCCTTGTAGGAGCGAGCTTCTGTTCGCGATTAAAGCAACGTGTAGGTGTTCAATCGCGAGCAGAAGCTCGCTCCTACAAAATATTGGATCGCTCAATTGCTTTGCATTTGTAACTAATCAACCATCTGAGCCTGATTACAACACCCCGTAAGGCATGCCATCCTTGAAGCTGAGTAGTTACTTGCATAGTGTGTATAGTAAACCCAGCCAATTAAAGACCGAAAATCAAAAGTCAATAATTGTAAGACGAATTGTTTTCCCCAAAGGAATTAGTATCATATATAATAAGGGGAGTTATAAAGCACGCTGAGTAAGATTTTAAGTTTCCCGGTAAATACTATGTTGCAAGAAACCGACCCGATTCTGTGTACCAAACTTTATTTCCCGCAATTGCGCTTCCGGCGGGTTTCGCGGCCCCGTTTGGTGCAACAATTAGAACAAGGGCTAAAGCGCCGCCTGACCCTGGTTTCGGCTCCCGCCGGTTATGGCAAAACTACGCTTATGAGCGAGTGGCGAATGACCTGGTCGGACGAGCCAGTGGCCTGGCTATCTTTGGATGCGGGTGATAACGACCCGGCCCGGTTTCTGGCCTATATCGTGGCGGCTTTGAAGACCGTGTTGCCGGAAATCGCTCTTAATACCCAGGAACAAATCCTGACTCCTCAGCCCCAGAATATCAAGCTGGCTCTAACCAACCTGATTAACTCTACTACTAACAATCTGGCCCAGCACAAAATGCACAATCTTATTTTGGTGCTGGAAGATTACCACGTAATAGAATCGGAGGTTATCAACAACGCTGTCTCCTTTTTGCTCAACCATATGCCGCCCGAAATGCATCTGGTTATTACTTCTCGCGCCGAGCCAGCCCTGCCTTTGCACCGTCTGATGGCCCAGGATCAAATTTTAAAATTAGGTACCTCGGACTTACGCTTTAACCAGGAAGAAACTACCGCTTTTATGCAATTGGCTGCCGGAACCGAGTTTAAAGTGGAAGAACTGGCCCAACTGGTTCAACGCACCGAAGGCTGGGCGGTCGGTTTGCAACTGGCGGCCCTTTCGCTTAAAGACCGGCACGATATGCGGGGCTTTTTTAAGGCTTTCTCCGGTAACAACCGTTTTGTGTTGGGCTATCTGGCCGAAGAAGTCTTGAGCCTGCTGCCAGAGAATATTCGCTCTTTTCTTTTGGAAACCTCTATATTCGAGCGGTTTAACGCCAGTCTGGTAGAATCGGTCTGCGGGATAAAGGGAGCCTCGCGCACAATTGCCTATCTGGAAGCGGCTAACCTATTTTTAATAGCACTGGATGAAACCGGCGACTGGTATCGCTATCACCGCCTGTTTGCCGAATTTCTGCTGCACCGCCTGCAACAAGAACAGCCGGAACATCAGCTTGAACTGCACCGTCGGGCTGGGCAATGGTTTGAAAAAGAAGGCTTTGCTTCGGAAGCAACCGATCACTATTTGGCCTCGCAAGATTACGAAAGCGCCGCCCACCTGATCGAAAAGGTGGCCTGGACTATGATTACCAGGGGCGAACTTACCACCCTGGACGGCTGGATGAAGCAACTGCCCGCCGAAATCTTCCACTCCCGCCCGGCCCTATGTCTGTATTACGCCTGGAAGCTTTACTTGCGGCGGCAGTTCGGGCAGCACGAAAAATATCTTGAAATTGCCGAGAAAGCCTGGTGGGCTGAGAATAATCTGGTGGGGCTGGGCGAAGTTTTTTACCTGCGCTCCGATTTTGCCCATACTCAGGGCCTCTACGAGGCGGCGATTGCTTATGCCGAGCAAGCTCTGGCGCTGCTGCCTGAAAAAGAATTGGCTAACCGGGGCAATGCCAACAACGCACTCGGTTGGGCCTGCCTGATGAATGGTGAAGCCAAAAGGAGTTTCCTGGCCTTTTCGGAGGGCCGTACTCAATGCCACAAAAGTAACAATATCCTGGGCGAATTTTCCTGTCTTCACGGGCTGGGGGATGCGGTTGAGATGCAAGGGCGTTTTCGCGAGGCCAAACCGCTTTATGATGAAGCTGTGTGCCTCCTGCCTGACAAGCCGGAATTTGTGGCTATGATTGAGATCAGGCTGGGCCAACTTTACCTGGAATGGAACCAGCTTGATAAAGCTTCGCAGTACCTGGAACATATCGAAACCCTGGACGAACAGGGCGTGGATTTAACTGCTTTGCCGGGCGGCTACATGTTTATGGCCGAGATGGGCTGGGTGCGGGGCGACTACGCCAGGGCTTTTGAAAAACTGAACCGCTCGCAAGAGCTGGCCCGGCGAGCTAACTTTAGCTTTGCAATGGATCAAATTGCGGCCTATGAAGGTTGGCTCTGGCTAAATTTGGGCGATCAGGCCCAATTGGATCAGTGGTGCGATGAGCATTTCCCCGATTTTGAAGCGCTACTTCTCCACCCCCCGACCTATCAGGTGGAAGCCCTACATTTGACCTACTGTGCGATTTTGCTATCCCGGCAGCAAATCTCAAAAGCTTTAACCTTGTTGCAAAGACTAGAAGAAGTTGCCCGGCGGCAGGGGCGCATTGTAAACTTGATGCAAATTCTGACCTTAATAGTTCTGGCGCATTATTCTGCCGGAAACACTGTCGAAGCTTTTGCGCTGCTGGAAAAGGTGCTGACCGTAGCCGAACCGGAATGTTACCGACGACTCTTCCTCAATAAGGGCCTGCCTATGCGAAATTTGTTGCAGGCCGCTCTACCCAAACTGGGCAAATATTCTGGCTATATTGGCGGCTTGCTAAATGAAGTCTTCGCCAATGAGCAGGAAGTTAGTAAAGAGTTGCCCGATCTACCTATCACCAACCCTGAGCCGTCCGGCGAAATTCTAAGCGAAAGAGAACTAGATGTGTTGCGCCTTATAAACGCGGGAGCCTCTAACCAGAAAATTGCCGAAACCCTGGTGCTGGCGGTCAGCACCGTCAAAAAACACTTGACTCGCATCTTCGACAAGCTAGAGGTCGCCAGCCGCACCGAAGCCCTGGCCCGCGCTCGTGAACTCGGTCTGCTCTAAATTTTCGTCACGAAGATCACAAAGTAATTAAAAAATAAGCGCTACCCCAATGTGCCTTGCCGAAGCCGCTCTTTCGTGCTATATTTTGAAGGGTCAGCCTACCCATAACTAGCCCATAGAAAGGCTCTCAATATGCACCAGTTGCAAAAAAAGCTCGATATATCGTCGGGGCCGCCCGCAGGCTATGCCCATCACCTGCCCGATAAGCCCTGGCCTACCAGTTCCTACATTACTTATGAGGAGTTTTTTGACTGGGCCGATGAAGACACCCTCGCCGAATGGGTCGATGGAAGGATTGAAATGAGCAGCCCCGCCAACTGGAAGCATCAGCAAATCGCTGGCTTACTCTATAAGGTCTTCGATACCTTTGTGGAAATGTCCGATCTGGGTGTAATCTTGCAAAACCCCTTCCAGATGAAGCTACCGGGCAAAAAAGGCTCAGGTCGGGAGCCGGATGTGATGTTTGTGGCGAAGGCAAACCTGAGCCGCATGGAAAGCGGCCTATTGCGGGGTGCGGCAGACCTAGCGGTCGAAGTGACCTCGCCCGAAAGCGAGACCCGCGACCGTCACGACAAGTTTATCGAGTACGCCGCCGGAGCCGTCCCTGAATATTGGATCATCGACCCCGACCACCAGCAAGCCGAGTTCTATCTTCGCAACCAACAAGGCCAGTACGAGCGTCAACCACTCGACGAGCAAGGCCGCTATCATTCCCAGGCTCTCCCCGGCTTGTGGCTCAAACCGGCCTGGTTGTGGCTCGAACCGCTACCGACGGCCCAGGATGTCCTTAAATTAATCGCTGGCGAAGCCTACGCCGCTTATCAAAACCGACCACCCCGCGCCGATCTCTAACTATTACAGCAAATTGCAAAGACATTGAGCTGGTAGGGGCGACCCTGGTGGTCGCCCATAGCCGTCAATTTATAAATAACATAGTATAAGCCAATTATGAGTATAACTAGTACAGGCTCAAAACTAAATACCGTTGCATTGTTTCAGTCTCTTACCAGAACTTACTGATTTAAGCCTTTGAACTCAAT
>JBBQWM010000090.1:0-18567 GCA_038210655.1 Chloroflexia bacterium | reverse complement strand
GGATTTGCTGCGCAACGCCATCGTTTTGGTGATGGCGGCGGTCAGGGTGGTTTTACCGTGATCGACGTGACCGATTGTGCCAACGTTGACGTGCGGTTTAGTTCGCTCGAACTTCTGCTTTGCCACCTGTTTGTCCTCCTTTGTTAGCAGTCAGCTATGGCGCAAGGCCATCTACTTAGCTACTAGCTACTTTGTATATATAATTACTCTTACTCTCAAAATCTTTTTATAGCGGTCAGCTTGCACTCAGCCCTGAGCTTTTAAGTTAACGGCTGAGCACAAGCTGATCGCGGCGGGCTATTCGCCCCGCATCTTCTTAACGATTTCCTCTTGCAAAGTCCGGGGCAACGGATCGTAGTGGTTGAACTCCATCGAGTAACTGGCCCGACCCTGGGTGCTACTTCGCAGGTTGTTGACGTAGCCGAACATTTCGGACAACGGCACATAAGCCTGGACGACCTGGGTATTACCACCTCGATTTTCCGAACCTAACACGAGACCGCGTCGGCTGTTCAAGTCACCCAATACCGAACCCAAAAAGTCTTCGGGGGTAGTGACTTCCACCTTCATAACTGGCTCCAATAGCACCGGAGTGGCCTTATTGACCGCGCTCTTGATCGCCAGCGAACCGGCAATCTTAAAAGCGTCTACCGAGCTATCGACTTCGTGATAGGAACCGTCCACCAGCTTAACTTTTACGTCGATCACTGGGAAGCCTGCGATAATGCCGTTTTTAAGAGCTTCGCGGATACCCTGCTCTACGCCCGGAATGTATTCGCGGGGGATCGTACCACCCACGATACCGTTGATAAACTCGAAGCCTTTGCCGCGTTCTTGCGGTTCGACCTCGATCCAGACGTGACCGTACTGACCTTTACCACCGGATTGGCGGACAAAGCGGCCCTCGGCCTTTGCGGTACCCTGGATCGTCTCACGATAGGCCACCTGCGGGCGACCAACGTTTGCTTCGACCCGGTACTCGCGCTTCATGCGGTCAACGATGATTTCGAGGTGTAGTTCGCCCATCCCACTGATGATGGTCTGACCGCTATCCTCGTCGGTGCGTACCCGGAAAGTCGGGTCTTCTTCGGCCAATTTTTGCAGCGCAATACCCATCTTGTCCTGATCGGCTTTGGTCTTAGGCTCCAGCGATTGGTCGATAACTGGCTCAGGGAAGCTAATCTTCTCAAGCACAATCGGGTAGTCAACATCGCACAGGGTATCCCCGGTGAAAGTGTCTTTCAAACCGACCATTGCCGCAATATCACCCGCCGTAACTTCTTCGACATCCTCGCGCTTGTCCGCAAACAACCGCACGATCCGTCCGACGCGCTCACGCTTATCTTTGGTGCTGTTTAGCACATAAGAACCGGTCTTGACCTTGCCACTATAGACCCGGAAGAAGGCCAACCGACCGTAAGGGTCGGCCACGATCTTAAAGGCCAGGGCCGAGAACGGCTGACCGGCTTCAAGGGTGCGGGCCTCTTCTTCGTCGGTCTCCGGGTTGGTTCCAACCACCGGCGGCTTATCGAGCGGAGAGGGCAAATAGGCTACAATGGCATCCAGCAGCGGCTGTACGCCTTTGTTTTTGAGGGCCGAACCGCACAGAACTGGGACGATCTTGCGGGCGATAACCCCGGCCCGTAACGCCCGGCGCAGTTCGTCGGCGGAGATTTCTTCGCCTTCCAAAAAGCGCATAGTCAATTCGTCATCGGTTTCGGCGATCTTCTCGACCATCGTTTCCCGCATCTTCTTGACTTCGTCAAGCATGTCGGCAGGAATTTCGGCCTGCTCCATCGTCTTGCCCTGATCGTCAATATAGACAATGGCCTTGTTCTCGATCAGATCAATAATACCTTTGAAGTTTTGTTCGAGGCCGATGGGCAGTTGGATCGCGACCGGGTTTGCACCCAACCGTTCAATAATCATATTGAAAGTGCGATAAAAACTGGCCCCGGTGCGGTCCATCTTGTTGGCAAAACAGATACGCGGTACGCCGTACTGATCGGCTTGCCGCCAGACTGTTTCCGACTGGGGTTCTACGCCGGCCACCCCGTCAAACACCACCACACCGCCGTCCAGCACGCGCAACGAACGTTGCACTTCGACCGTAAAGTCTACGTGACCGGGAGTGTCGATGATGTTGATACGATGATTATCCCAGGTGCAGCTTACGGCTGCCGCTGTAATAGTGATACCACGTTCGCGCTCCTGGGCCATATAGTCCGTAGTAGCGGCGCCTTCGTGTACTTCACCAATTTTATGTACTAACCCGGTATAATAAAGAATCCGCTCGGTGGTTGTGGTTTTACCCGCATCGATGTGAGCGATGATTCCAATGTTCCTGGTTCTCTTTAACATGTCCAGAGCAGTATCGGCTGCCACAGGATTTACCTCCATTTAGCTATTAGCCATCAACTAGCAGCTATCAACGGTTTAGGCTAATAGCTGATAGGTTTACTACCATTTATAATGAGCGTAAGCTTTATTAGCATCCGCCATCTTATGAGTGTCTTCCCGACGCTTGATCGTCGCACCGGTATTGTTCGCTGCGTCCATAATCTCGGCAGCCAACTTCTCGGCCATACTGCGCCCGGTACGAGCGCGAGCCGACCGAAGCAACCAACGGATCGCCAGCGATTGGCGACGGTCGCCCTTGATGTCTACCGGCACTTGCAAGGTAGCACCACCGACGCGCTTGGGTTTGACTTCCAGCACCGGGGTCGCATTCCGCATGGCCTGTTCAAAGACTTCCAGTGCATCCCGCTTGGTCTGCTCTCCTACAATCTCCAGCGAATCGTACATTATTCGCTCGGCCAGACCTTTTTTGCCACCTTGCATAATCTTGTTAACAAACTTGGCAAGCGTCCGGCTTTTGAAAACCGGGTCGGGCATCGTCTCGCGCTTTTGAATTCTCGCTCTTCGCGGCATTCTTGCTCTCTCCTTCACTATTTTGGCCTGTATTAAGCTCAGGCCCACCAGCATTTCTACCGACTGGTTGGGGGCAGCAGGTTGTCCCGCCCCACCCTCGTTTTCGCAACTTGCTCTTTACCCGGCTCTTCAACCGAGTTCTGCTCAAGACGCGCAAAAATTGGTAGAGTAGCATTTTCCGGCGGATTTACCGCTGAATTAATGACCCTACCGCAAATCGCCACCACCCGAAGGCTTCTTTTTTTCGCTGCTTCGCACAAAAATAGCCCGACTTTAAGAGGGCTATTCTGTTGGAGGTTGGCTTGATTTACCTGTTGAAACTCTCGCTTATCTGGCCGATAAACTAGAGCTTCTGCCATTGTCCGCAACAGTCCGGCTACCTTACTTGATAGCATATACCGGCGGAGTGGCTGCTCGTTCCTCGTGGCAACTTTTTTACAAGCTTGCTAGTGGAGCTACGAGCCTAGCGGACGGTTTCGACCTGGGCTACCCTTGAACCGCAAGGTAGTGAGTTAAACAAAACCATCCAACCTGAAATCTTGCATTCGTTTCGGACACCCTGTCCGAGGTGGCCTTTACTTGCGCTTAGGAGCAGCAGCCGCGCCCTTGCCTTTGGCAACCTTTGTGCCATACTTGGAGCGGCCCTGCTTACGATCCTTGACACCCTGCGTATCGAGCGCCCCGCGCACAATGTGATAACGCACGCCGGGCAAGTCCTTTACACGACCGCCTCGAATAAGTACTACCGAGTGTTCTTGCAGGTTGTGGCCTTCCCCTGGAATATAGGCGGTCACTTCCATACCATTCGATAGACGTACACGGGCAATCTTGCGAAGGGCCGAGTTCGGCTTCTTCGGGGTCATAGTACGCACCTGAGTACATACGCCACGCTTCTGGGGCGAACCCTTCCCGCGTGTCGTCTTACCCTTGAGCGAGTTCAAAATAAATCGAAGTGCTGGTGCTTTGGTTTTCTTTATAGTAGCCTTACGGCCCTTCCGCACCAACTGATTAATTGTAGGCAACTAAACTTCCTCCTGGGCTAAAAACCCTTCCGTGCCATTCTCTGTACCGGGCCTTTGGCCCGTCCGCGAAACTGCGACTCACATTAAAAAAGGCCATAAGCCATTTGTCTAAATCAAGGCGGCAGTTATCTCAGTGCAATGGTGGATTATACAGGCTTACGCCCCACTTGTCAAGCCGCATGCAGCCCATGAAAAGAGGTTTTGAACAACACTTTCTATATTTCACCCTAAAACTTCTTATCAAATTTTTGTTATGCCAGTCGCGATTTTGATGGCAGCTTCGACCCGAAGCATTGTAGCAGCACTAACTGTACCATAATGCCCAGTTAAACGCTGCTTGTCTATTGAACGCAGGTGCATAAGCATTACTTTAGAACGATATTTCAATCCACCTTCTGGCGGCTCAATCAACACTTCAAAAGGATAAACACGCTCCGTTTTCTGACTGGTGATAGATGCTATGAGAATAATCGGGCTATTTTGGTTGATTATATCAGGTGACACAACCAGGGCCGGACGTTCTCCAGCTTGTTCTGAACCTTCAATCGGGTCAAGCCGAACTCGTACAATATTGCCACGTTTAGGACTGCGTATCAAAGGCACGATAAACTTCTTCCTCCAATGGGTGATATTCTTGCTCAATTTCTAAATAGATTTCTGTCATAGCCTGGCAACCTTCAATGATTTCGCGTCGTAGTTGTTCTGTATGCTGTTTATCCAACCATTCACGTAGTACTTGTGCAACTACAGCGCTACGCTTGCCCGGCTCAACTGCTTTTTCAAATTGTTCCAGGGTATCTGGTGGTAAAGTATAAGTTCGTTTTCGCAATCCCATATGATTCCCTCTTTGTTTCGATACTACTCCACCCGGATTATATCACGCTATTATCAGGCAGTCATAAGGCTTCACACAAATTCTTTGTCCAGGTAGTGCTACTTAAACTAAACCGAAATTAGCCAAATCTATTATAACATCCTACTCTATCAATTTATTCAGCCTGATTAGCCTGCTCTCCTTACCATTCAAATCAAAGCAAGCCATCTTTATAAGTGGCAATGCAACCTGGATGTGTTATAGATACAGAAAACGGATGGCACGTTAATTGCAAAGCTCTTTTAGAGCTAATCAATCTTATTTAGACTGGCCCAAAAAGCGAAGGGAGTAACTCGTTATGGAAACCCAGGATTCGTCGGAACAAGCGATCACCATTGGCGCAAGCGTCCAGGCCACCAACGGTTTTATCGGCTCAGTCACCGCTATCGTAACCGACCCCCAGACTAACGAAGTATCAGAGCTAATTGTGGAAAACGAAAATGGGGATAAAGAATTTACGATCCCAGCCGATCTGATCTCACACCAAACCGGCAGTCGGTTGGTTCACCTCAAAGTCTCCCGCGACGATTTGTTGAAAAAGGGGGCCGATATGCAAATCGATACTGAAACCGGCAATACTGGTTATCATAACCCGCCGAGGCCCGAATAAATATATCTTTGAATTATCGACGGCTGGCTGGTCTGCTTTTGGCTTGCAGAGATTTTATCAGCCGTCACCAGACTTCCTATTTATGACTTGAAACCTTTAAGCTCGGAAATAATAAGTATGGTCGAAGGCGAACTTGGCGAAAGAGGTCGGCAGGCTCCCTGTTAGTTGGGTATAAGTGTCGCTTTCGACCTTCGAGAACCAACCGCCTGCCGCTTCCCCATAAACCACCCTGATCCCATCGTTGACACCGAGTACCTTGCAATGCTCGATAAAAGCCGCCTCACCATCCACATGCGCGACCTTATGACCTGCAACCCAACTTAGAACCGAAGCAATCTCGTCGGCGGTCACGGCTGCTGGGCCGGTTAGCTCATAAGCCTGACCAACATAGGACTGACGCTCGGTAGGGGCAGCACAGAGCAACTTCGCCGCAAAAGTAGCAATGTCGCGGCAATCCAAAAAGGCAATCTTGCCAGAGCCAGTTGGCAGATAAAAGCGATCATCGGCGCGGGTATAAAGCCCGGCCATCGTCAAAAAGTGCTGCATAAAAATGGTCGGGCGTATCATGGTGGAAGGGATACCACTTTTGCGAATAGCTTCCTCGCCTTGCCAGTGCGCCAGGGGAATACGGCCCGGCGGTGGGTCGGATTCGGGTGAACGCGCCCCCGTCACACTGACCTTAACCACATATTGACACGAACCGACAGCGACGGCAGCCTCCATTACCTTAGAATGCCAGGCCGCCATATCCGAGACGAAAGGCGCGATCACACACAGTCCGGTCACCCCCTCAAAAGCGGCTTTTAGCGACTCTGGGTCGTCTTCATTGAAAGCTATGGGCTGAACAGTCGCGGGATTAAAGGCCCGCAACAGAGCAGCCGAATCCGAATTTACGTTGCGCGTCGCCCCCCGCACAATAGGCTGACTGGCATCGGAAGCCAGCAGATGCACCAGGGCCGTCCCAATCTGTCCCGTTGCGCCCGTCACCAGGATCGTAGCCTTACCAGCACTCATTCGATTACTCCTTAAAATAAAATTAACAGAGATGAACAAGATTTACGATTACAATACACGCTTTGCTTTTAACGTTCTTCTGCATTTCCATTCTGCACTCTGATTTCTGCATTCTGCATTTTCCACCCCTCAGTCCTGACTCGGCTCCAATTTTAGCGTTCCGGCGGTATACCGAGCCAGCGTCTCGCGGCTAAAAAGCATCGGATGAAGTTCGCCTTCAAGCCAGGGTTCGATCAAATCGGCATAGTGCGGACTGAAAGGCGACCCGCTTTGTCCACCCGTGACGGTCATGAGCGAGTTTTCCCAATTACTCAGATCGGCAATCATCCGCCAACCCGGTGTACCACCATTAGCCGTAAACTGGCCTTCCTTAAAGGCGTAGGCGGTCTGAAAAATCGTGTCGGCATCGCCACCGATGGGATGCGGCCCCCGGTTGAAAATCCGGTCAAGCGGTTGTTTGGCCCCCAGCACATGATTAAACTCCATCTGATGAAGCTTGCCCCACTCCCAACCTTTTAATTCATCGCCAAATTTCGAGCGCAACCAACTTACTGCACTGGATAAAGCCTTTTGCAAAGCCGCTTCCCAACTCAGACCAGTCGGCAACACACTCGGATCGTCCCGCTCCAAAAAGCCGATCAAGTGCGGCCCGGCTTTACTTGATAAGGCCGTCAGAGCCGAAATACCACCCTCTGATACACCGAGATAGTGATTGGTGGCGACCGAACCGAGTTGCGGTTCGAGTATCAGCCGCAAGAGCTTACCCAAAATCACTTCATAAAGACAGGCTCCCACGCTTTCTGCACCCAACTGCCCGTCCCAGGTCGCCAGCATTGCCAGAACGCGGCGTTCGAGGCTATCTGTGGCGTTCAAGCGGGTCAGATGTGGAACCAGACGCAACCCGGTCAGGCTCAACACATCGATAAACATGGCATTAAAGTCGGCGACCGTCAGCTTTTCTTTGGCGGTAAGCAACTGACGAATACGCTCGGCCCGCGCCCCATGCAAGTAATCTCCACCCAGATATTGCGGGTAAGCATCATCGACGACCTTATTGTTAGCGGTAAATAAATAGTGGGTAGCCGGATTATAGAGATGCGGTAATTCCTCGAACGGGATAAAACCCTGCCAATCGTACTCGCCAGTATGCCCCGGATTGGGCAGCAAACCGAGACCCTTAGCCCGTATCGGGATCAGTCCGGCATACTGGTAGCCGATATTGCCTTTCACATCGGCATAGGTAAAATTGAGCGACGGGTAGGGCCGATTTTTGAGAGCGGCCCGATACTCCTCCCAGTTCTGCGCCCGGTTCAAATCGAGTAGCCCTTGCAGCGAATAATTAGCTTGATAGAGCGTCCAGCACAGCGAAACCGGCGCACCCTGGACGCTTCCACCATCCGCTGCGACCGTCCCGCCTGCCGCAAACTCGCTTACAATCGGGCCGTGTACCGAGCGAAATTGCTCCTGCCGTACTGTCGGCCCGCCCTTGACCTTGATCTCCTCGAAGCGCGTCTCAAATTCCAGCCATTCGCCCTTGTACTGGTAGCGACGTGGGTTGAGCGGGTCAATCTGCTCAATATAAGCGTCTTGAATGTCGGCCATCGTATTTGTGACCCCCCAGGCGATCTCCCGGTTATGACCCAGCACCACTCCCGGCAGACCCGGTATAGTCGCCCCGATCACCTCGAAGTCGGGCGCGTACAGATGCATGGCATAGAAAACCCCCGGTAGCTGCATCGCCAGGTGCGGATCGTTGGCAAAAAGCGGTAGGCCAGTCACGCTTTTCGTGCCGTCCACCACCCAACTATTGCTACCACCACCCGCTTTGGTCAGCCCTACCAAATCGGTCAGCTTGGAGTATTCTTCTAAAATAGAGGCGAAATTGGCCCCACCGTAATTTGCATCGGGCGGGATAGTCAGGGGGTGGCCCGGTTGAGGCCAAAGTTCCAGCTTTGCCGCCATCTCCGGCCCAACCGCCCGCAAGACTTCGGCCCGCGCCAGTTCGGTCACGAAATTGTTCGACTGCCCAAAAGTCACCACGTTCGACCAGGCGACCGAATCAACCGGGGTCCAGCTTTCGGGCTTGTAGCGCAAGAGCGAAAATTCTAGCGGCAGCTTCTTGAGGGCGATAAAAGCATTGACCCCCGCCGCGAAGCGATCCAGCGGCATCGTATCCTCGTGCTTCATCAGCCATTGATAGCCTCGTTCGCCCTCCCGGTAGAGTTCAAACCGGCGCAAAAAGCGGTCGGCAACCAGGGCCGGTTCGCCAAAAATCTCGGCCAAGCGACCCGCTGCCGTCCGACGCTGCAATTCCATCTGCCAAAAACGATCCTGGGCCTGTACAAAGCCTTGCGCGAAAAAGAGGTCTTCCAAACTCTCGGCATAAAGATGCGGCACACCCCACTTATCACGGATAACCTCGACTACCGCCCGCAACCCTTCTAACCGCAACGTCCCTTCGATCTTGGAATTAAACCGGGTACGTCCGGCCCGCCACGCGCTGTAACCGAGTACCCCCAACGCCCCACCCGCCAAAAGCAAATTGCGGCCCGCCTGCCCGCGCTCGGTCGAGACCTTCTCACCCGCCATCTAGCTTAACCCTCCCAAACGAAGCTTATTAATCCCAATTGAACATAGATAATTACAGCTTGATTTTAGATGAGGATGGGATAGATTGCAATGCGTAATGCCAATGACCTACGGAAAGGTTGAGGCTTGCGGCAGGTAGAGTTTACTTTGCCGACAGGCTCAGGCCATAGACCTTGAAGTTTAGCCGGCGGGTGTCCGGGCTGTTGCCCAGGCTGGCCGGCGTAAAGATAGTATTGGGGGTTCCCTTCAGCCAGACGATTAGTGAATTAGCCGTACCGCCGGTCTCAGATTTGGCGCAAGACAGGGCGGCGGCCCCTGCTGGCAAGTCAAAGCTAAAAGTCGAAGCCTCTTGCTTCAGTTGAACCGGGCCGAGTGAGAGCCATTTGCCAGTATCCTCGCTATAGCGGTAGTTGCTGATATAGACCGTTACCGGGACGTTGGACTTCGCTGCCGGACGCATCCCGGCCCCCAAAGTTACCGTCAGCTTGCCACCCGCCCCTTCCGGCAGACACGGCACGCGCACTACCCCGGTATTTTCGACCCAACGGTAGGCCGCGCTATCGCCTTTATCTTTCTCGACCTCGTAAAAACCGCCGACTAAAGAAGCATAGTCGTTCTGGCCCATTTTGAGATTCCAACCGCTAGGCGTGGTAACATTGCCGTTCCCGGCACTTCCGGCAAAATTGGCCGAGGCTCCCACCTTCTGCACGTCATAAACGGCATAGCTAAGACCGTTCATCTGGACATTATAGGGCTTCTGAGTGGTCAGGTCTTCAAGCTGACGTAAGTAGATACTAACCGTGTTTTCTAGCTTCAGCTGATGGCCCGGTGGCGAGAACCGCCCGCCATTCGTACCCAGCAACGCCTTGATGTGATAGCCCTGCGCCTCCCAACGGTTGAGCAAGGCGGCAACTTCGTCATTCTTGATCGATTCGGGCAACACGAAGGCAGGCCGACCATAAGCATAGGTCAGGGGTGTAGCAAATTTGCCGTCCAGGTCGCGGTCGCCCACAAAAAGCAAAATATCCTGCGGGCCAAAACGAGCCGCCAATTGATCTAGCTGGGCGATCAGCCCCGGTTGTCCATCGCCCGCGCCGTACTCCGCTAGTGTAAAAATTGTTCGGCCTGTCCAGACCAGGAAGAATACCAAACCCAGCGCAATCAGCAGACCGGCCCAACGTCCGTAGTGTTGGCCTCGTTTAGTACTTACCGTTTGGGATGGGGTCGAAGGTGCAATCGGCAATGGTGCAACCGGCAGTTGAACAATAGCGAAGGCGATGTTGTGGCCCGTTGCGCCCGCTGCCTGAGCGTAAGCAACCGGACGGCTGACCCGGCTAAATAGCCTCACCCGACCCAGCCAACCGAACAGGGTCGGCAAGCCCTCGAACAAAGCATAGGACAAGATGATACAAAAAGCCGGGACGGTCACGACCACATAGCGTCGCAAGCTGTAAATATAGTGTTCCTGGGTATAGTTCGTATCGAGAAAAACCAGGGTGATCCCGGCCAGGAGTGCCAGGAAAAGACCACTGCGCCCGTTTAACTTGCGCCCGATTAACCAGGCCAGCCCGACAAAGATCAAAAGCATGGCGGGCGGCGAAAAGTACCAGCCAAGCCGTACCAGACTGCGTTCCGGCCCTTCGGTGGTGGGCGCTCCGATATAGCTACTTAGGCTCCAGAATTTGGTAGGATAGTTGCCCTGCCCGTCGGTCGAAATATCATAGACCCGGATAAAATAGTTGTAGACCAAATAGACCAAAGTCAGCCCGGCCAAACTCCAGGCTATGTAACGCCAACGCCGCCGCACCCAACCCTCGAAGGCCCGCACCCTTTGCGGCATCGCGTCGATAATGATTAGCCCAAAGAAGCCGACCGCCGCCGGGGGTATGATAAATTGCAAAATAGCCCGGTAGTCGATAATCTTGTGATGATAGATGCCCTCGAAATAGGCCAGCGAAAAGAGCCGAATATGGACTATAGCGTGCAAGAGCAGCACCCCACTCGTCGCCAGTAGCCACCACTGGGCTGCACTCCAACGCCGGGTCAGCCGCATCCAGAGCAGGTAAGGCACTAAAGGCCAGATCAAGAAGGGGAATTGGGCGTGCGCCAGACAAATTAGTCCAAAAGCGGCCCCCGCCCCTAGCCCACCCAATATCGCCAGACCCTGATCGGGCGCAACTTTGCCATCCTCGCTTTCCTCAACCCCGGCAGCAACGGGCCGCAAGATTAAAAAGAAAGCATAGATAGCCGTAAAGAGCAAAAACTCCCCTAACATCTCCCACAACGACTGCCGAGCGAACCAAACCTGTATCCCGTTAAGAGCCAAAAACAACCCGGCAAACGGCGCGATCCACTTTTGCCGCCGGTTCGGGAAAAGCCTTCGGGCCGTCAGGTAGACCGCAAAGACAGCCAGTACACCCAGCAAAGGTGTCACCCCTATCGCGCCCTGTGGCCCAAACAAAGCGTAACCAAAGGCCAGATAGGTCGGGTAGAGGTGGAAGAACTGCGGTACAACCTCGCCCGTGTCCAACCCTTCCTGGTTATCACGCACAAAGAAAGCCGGGAGTCGCAAGTAACGGGCGAACAAAAAGCGGTTTTCCTGTTTGGCAACCCCCGGTGTAAATTGCGGCAACACCTTCGGGCCGATCTCCGGGTCTTTTGCAGCCTCCCCTATCGTCTTTAGCAAAGGGTCCTGGCTGATAATCGCGCCGGTACGGGCGATATTAGCTCCGATATTATAGTAAACTCCGCTATCCTGTCCACCAATCACGGTTTCGTGGCGGGCGAAAAAGAAAAGGCCGGTCGTACCGATTATAAGCGCCGCCAGCACCCACCCGTCCAAATTATCGCGCTTCCAACCCGGCCAGCTAAATTGCGCTCGCCACCATTCGCCCCGGTAGCCCCTCCGCCACAACCAACCACCCGCTACCCCCGACCAGCCCACCAAAATCGCCACAACTAGCCCGACCGAAAATAGCCCCAATTCAGCTAGAATCAATCCAACCCAGCCCGCCTCCATCACGCCCAATGCCAACGTCCAAAAGACCCTCTCGCCAGCCGACAAAAGGGCTGATGATTTCGCACCCTTCAAGGGGTACTGAGTGCTAACAGCTTCGCCGCCTTTGGGTGATGTTAAGTATTGTTTAGGTTTGCCAAAAGATAAGACCAGTTGAAAAGTTAAAAAACCGGGGATGACAAGAAGAAAGGCCAGGGCCGGTAAAGCCAGCCAGACGGGTAAGAGCGCGGCAGCGGACAAAAATCAATCCTCCTGAGTAGAGCAGTTTGTAACTTGTTTCCCGGCCCCTTATCACCCTGCACGGCAAGGCCGGTACAACTAAGATCGGATTATAGCACAGTTCTTAACTGTGTACAGAAGAAACGCACGAACCCCACATTAGGTTGCGCCCGGAAGATTATCTTATCAGTATCTAGCGAGGTTTCATTTTCCAGCCTGTGGATAACGGCTTGATCGGTAATTTCGGTGTGTTATAATGCCCTTAACTATCAAACAGGTGTTCGCTACGAGCAGATACTTCCACACGAGGGCAGATTATGTTATCAGTGCAAGAATTAGAAATTCTTTTAACAGATTTGGAATCAGATAGAGTAGAGCGAAAAGCCAATGTAACTAATGATCGCGAAAAGATTGCACAGGCAATTTGTGCTTTTGCTAACGATATGCCAGATAATAAGCTACCCGGAATCATTTTTATTGGAGTAAATGATAATGGAACTTGTGCCAATACACCTATAACAGATCAACTTTTATTAACACTGTCAAATATGTATTCCGATGGCAATATTCAGCCTTTTCCAACAATGACCGTTCAAAAGCATAATCTCAAAGGCTGTCAAGTAGCTGTAGTACAAGTTGAGCCTGGCTATAATCCACCAGTACGTTATAAAGGAGTTACCTACATAAGAATAGGCCCACGAAGAGCTATAGCCTCACCAGAACAAGAACGTAGATTAATTGAAAAACAACAATCTAATAATTTATCCTTTGACCAGCAATCAGTAAAAGGTGCTACTTCAGCTGATTTAGATTTGGACTTATTTCAACAGGTTTATCTTCCTTCCGCTATAGCCCCTGATGTCTTAGCTGAAAATCACCGCTCATTAGAACAACAATTGGCGGCATTACGCTTCTTGACCAAAGACGGTCTACCTAGCAACGCTGCTATATTGGTCTTAGGTAAAGACCCGCGAGAATGGATACCTGGCGCTTATGTGCAATTTCTCCGACTGGATGGAAAATTATTAACCGATCCTATTCGTAATCAAAGAGAAATATCCGGGCCTTTACCTGATTTACTGCGCCAACTAGATGAGATTCTAGATATTAATATATCAGTTGCTACAGATATAACGAGTGGCCCAACCGAAATTCGGCAACCCGATTATCCAATCGTTGCTTTGCGACAGCTAAGTTACAACGCTGTGTTGCACCGCTCTTATGAGTCTACCAATGCCCCCATACGAATTTACTGGTTTTCAGACCGAATTGAAATATACAGCCCTGGTGGGCCGTATGGTATGGTAAATACAGTTAACTTTGGACAACTAGGATTAACTGATTATCGCAATCCACTTTTGGCGGAAGCTATGAAGGCTTTAGGTTTCGTCCAACGTTTTGGAATAGGCATTCCAACGGCTCAAGAACAGTTAAGAAAAAACCGCAATCCAAAATTAATTTTTGATGTTCAACCTACCATAGTACTCGCTACTATCAAGGTTAGGAGACGCAAATGAAGACTATTGCTCTTTTCAATAATAAGGGTGGTGTCGGTAAGACTTCACTGGTTTACCACCTGGCCTGGATGTACGCCGAAATGGGTATTAGGGTCGTCGCTGCCGACCTTGACCCCCAGGCTAATTTGACTTCTATGTTTCTCGATGAAGATCGCCTTGTAGAACTTTGGCCGGATGGTAATCATAATCAAACCGTCTTAGGAGCAATCCAACCCCTTCTAAAAGGTACCGGCGATATTGCTTCACCTCATGTAGAAACCATTGATAATATTGGTTTAATAGTTGGAGATTTAGGATTATCCTTTTTTGAGGATGAGCTTAGTACTCAATGGCCGGACTGCCTGGACGGTAAAGAAAGAGCTTTTCGCGTTATATCAGCCTTTTATCGTATTCTGCTTCAGGCTGCTCAACAACACGGAGCAGAACTTGTATTAATTGACGTAGGCCCAAATCTAGGTGCTATTAATCGTGCTGCTCTTTTAGCTGCCGATTATGTTATTGTACCCCTGGCTCCAGACTTATTCTCTCTACAAGGATTACGAAATTTAGGACCGGCTTTGCGTAGTTGGCGCAAGGGCTGGAAAGAGCGACTAGATAAAAATCCTGAACCTGCTCTACAACTACCCAAAGGTGAAATGCAACCGGCAGGCTATGTTGTTCTGCAATACGCTATGAGATTAGATCGACCTGTTAAAGCTTATGATTATTGGATGACAAAAATCCCAACTGTTTATAACAAGGCTGTACTAGACGGAAATGAAAGAGAAGCACCAGCCTCTATAGACAACGATCCTCATTGTCTTGCTAAACTAAAAAACTATCGTAGTCTTATGCCTTTGGCGATGGAAGCCCAAAAACCGATGTTTTTACTCAGGTCCGCAGATGGTGCTATCGGCTCTCATTTACAAGCTGTACAAAGCTGTTACTGGGATTTTAAGAACTTGGCGACTAAAATTGCTGATCGTGCTAACATAAACTTACTAGAGCAAGTAGAAGCTAAGTACGCCAAAACAAAATAAGAAAGCTTTCATTTCTATGACCGAATCATTTTTATCATTCCAATCGCCGTTTGGCTCAGACCAACCGGCTCAGAATAATTCCAGTTCGGATAATAAAATTGAACGGCTGGTCGGGGAGGTAATCGAGACTAGCCTGACCAGCTATACCGCCCAGGCATATAAACTGGATGAACCGCCACCTTTTGGTGGCTTAGTGCGGGTCAAAGACCGGGCTGGAACCTGCGAGATTTACGGCGCGGTTTATCATAGCGCTACCGGCGGGCTTGACCCCGGACGACGGGCTGCGGCACGTGGTAATAGCCAGGCACCCGCCCACGACGAACAGGTCTATACCGATAACCCCCAGCTTTCAAAGCTGCTTCGGACCGAGTTCGGCGTGTTGGTGTTAGGTTGCCACAAACCGGGGCAAGCCGCCGAGCGTTTCTCGTATATCTTCCCGGATTATCCGCCACCGCTACACTACAGCGTCAATCTGTGTCCTGATAGTGCGTTGGTCGCTTTTACCCAGGAAAAAAGCTATTTAAGGACGGTACTCGAAGCGGCTCAGGTTCCTGGTGAGGAATTGATTGCGGCTATCTTGCGGCGGGCGGCGCTGGCGCGAGGAGTGGAAGGTCGGGCCTTTCTGGTCGATAGTCTGCGCTATTTGGGCCGCAACTTGAAACAGGATTACGACCGCTTCAGGATTATCGTCGAAAAATGTGAGGGAGCCTAGATGTTGGACAAGAAATTACAGCGCAAGCCAGAAAAGTTTTTGGGGGTCGTAACCGCCGGGTCACTGGCGAAAGGCTTGCAAGCCCGTATTCGGACCCTCACCCCCCTCGAAAAAATCCAGACCGGGCAATTCATAGCAGTCGAGGGCGACGGTATTCGCTTTTTCGGCCTTCTGACCGACGTGACATTGGGCGCGACCTCCGACTCGGTGCTGCTCGACCCGCCCTATCCCGATGATGGCGGGTCGGCCCTCTTGCGCGAGGTGTTGCACGGCATTTACACCTATGGCGATGCCCAGATACAGCCATCGCTTTCGTTGCAGACGGGCGACGACCAGCCCAAACCGGTACGCTCAGTGCCGGGCCATTTCGCGCCGGTCTTTATCGCCGAGGAAGACGACTTCGAGCGTGTCTTTGGCTCCGACAATATCGCCGAGAATGGCGGACAGAGTTTTGCGGTCGGGCAACCACTTGATATGGAAATCGATGTCTGTTTGAACCTCGAACGCTTTGTAGAACGCTCGAACGGCATCTTCGGCAAGAGCGGCACGGGTAAGAGCGTCCTGACCCGCTTGATCCTATCCGGCCTGATCCGAGCCAACACTTGCTCCAATCTGGTCTTTGATATGCACAACGAGTACGGCGGCAGCACCAGAGGCGAATATGCCAACCAGAATATCAAAGGCTTGCGCGACCTGTTTGGTTCGCGGGTGATGGTTTACGCGGTGCGCGACCGCAAACCGGGCGCGAAAGGCCGCCACGAGCAACGCGCCTCCAGCGCTGACGGCGATATTGTGATCGGTATGAACCATATCGATGTCGAAGATATTTTGCTCCTACGCAGCGAGTTGCAGTTGAACGCGACTGCCGCTGAGTCGGCCTACATTTTGCAAAACGAGTACAAAGATCGCTGGATGGCGACCCTGCTTAGCCTCGAAAGCGAAGAGATCAAAGAGTTTTGCGAACGCACCGGCGCGAACCGCCAATCTATCGACGCACTCAAGCGCAAACTGGTCGCCTCGATCCAGCGTTTGCCTTTTGTCGAGGAACATCTGGGCAATTTGCAGGTGGTCGATCAAATGGTGGATGCCCTGGCTTCGGGCCGTCACGTGGTAGTCCAGTTTGGTAATGCCGATGATATGTTGAGTTATATGCTGGTCGCCAACATTATCTCCCGCCGCATCCACCGCAAATACCGCGACCTAACCGACAAATACAAACGCACTCAGAACGCTGGAGACGAGCCGCGCCGGGTGATGATTACCATCGAAGAGGCCCACAAGTTCCTGACCCCCGAAGTAGCCGGTCAGACCATCTTTGGCACTATCGCCCGTGAGATGCGTAAATATTACGTGACGCTTTTGGTAGTAGATCAGCGGCCCAGCAGCATCGACTCGGAAGTGATGTCTCAGATCGGGACGCGCATCGTAGCCCTCATCAACGACGAGCGCGACATTGATGCGGTCTTTACCGGGGTTAGTGGCAGTAGCGGCCTCAAAACAATACTAGCCTCGCTTGACAGTCGCCAGCAAGCCCTCCTGCTTGGGCATGCCTCGCCCATGCCTGTCGTGATCCGCACCCGGCCCTTCGACGAAGCCTTCTATCGTTCTATTACCACCGGCCTCCCTACCACGCCGCCGCCAATTATCCGTACCGCACCCGCCAACGGCAACGGCAGCGACGATGGACGCGAGTCTTTTGACGAGTGGGCCGAAAAAGAGTGGGATGAGCAGGTCAAGAAAGATGAGGCCGACTTGTTCGGCTAATATTCAGGAAATAAATCTCACATGACTACAGACCAAAATACTGACCAGCCTACTTCATCAAGTCGGCCCGATCCAGTCTTCAAATTATTAACCAGGCTAGAAGCAGAGCAGTACGGTCTTCAGGCCATCGAAACCGAGCTTCAATATAGCACCCGCGCCGATTTAATCCTGGCTGTTCCGCCCGGACTTTCCCTCGCGGATACGATGTTCGATTTCTTCCGGGCCGTCAATGTGATAGAATTTAAGAGCCAGAACGATAAATTCGATTTGCGTGAATACGCCCGGAACGCTTTACGGACTTATTTGCAATTTTTGCAGGGGAAAGATCAAGGCTTTGAGAACATTCTCAATTTGATTATATCGTCACGGCAGCCTCGAACTTTTCTGAGATATGCCGAGCAACACGGCGTAATTTTTAAGCAGGAACCATCCAAACCCTGGCTTTGGCGCAAACAGGGCGGCTTTCAAGAGGTTATAATTTTGGTATGTCGGGCGTTACCGCTAGAGCAACGCTATTATCCCTGGCTGGCTTTTGCCCCCTCAAATACGCGCAAATGGCAAAACTATCTCGTCAACTTGTTTTTACAAGGAAACGAACCGCTCTTAGAAGTTATACGGCAGATAAGACCAAAGGAGTACGCTGAAATGAACCAGCAAATGCAAGAAAAACTAAAAGAAGCTTTGCACAATCCAGAATTTCTTAAAGAAATTCATCAGCCGATAGAAGTCGATCAAACCTTATCCGCTCAACTTCTATTGGAAGCGATTGCCGAGGATCATCCAGAAGACCTGAGCGAGGTTCTGGGTGTCCTCGAACCCGAAGAACGCCTCTCCGGTCTTAAACCCGAAGAGCGTCTTTCCGGTCTCAAGCCCGAAGAACGTGAGGCTTTGTTGAAGTTGCTAACTGAACAAGTCAAAGAAAATCCTAACAACTAAATTGGCCTTGTTTATCCGCCAATCTTGATCCTACTTCAGTAAATTTGTAGCAATTGCGCTATTGACGTTTAGATATAATTGAGCAAACGAAAGTAAGGAGCTGATAGGACGCTCATAAGTAAAATGCTAAAAAACAAACCTAGACTGCCAAAATCAAGCCAAATTAACCTTAGGAGCGGTCTTTTTGACTACCTTGTATCGCGGTGCCGGTTCAATTTTAGCTCCCAAGGCCCGACCAGGCCCTTTTCCGCGACTTTGCGACCGTTTGGCCGGGCTACCCAACTCGTCCATAATTGCCGCCAAGCCCCGCCGAATTTGCTGGGGGCTAAGCGGGCGGTCTTTAC
>JBBQWM010000089.1:0-18717 GCA_038210655.1 Chloroflexia bacterium | reverse complement strand
CAATTTGTGTTTCGAGGTAGGTAATATAGACCTGCACCTCGGTGGGCAACTGTTCAAGTATGCTAACTGGCAACTCTGGTTTTTCCATAGTGGGCAGTCTAACTACTTTTTGCTCACTTTGCAACTTCGTGAACGGTTACTTTAATTTAGAGCCTCAATTTAATTATAACAGCCTGCAAAGCTATTGAGCGCTAGAATTGTCTGTAGGAGCGAGCTTTTGCTCGCGATTGGAAGAGACGATTAGGTGTTCAATCGCGAGCAGAAGCTCGCTCCTACAAGGGTTCAAGTAATCTATTAAGCCCTATTAGCCTCGCGATAATTGGCTATGGCTGTTTTTTGTGCGCCCAATCATAGGAGTGTTAACTGCTTGGTATTACACTGTGGCAAAGTGTTTATTAAGTACGCAATTATGTCGAGAGGGCTTTATTATCATGAAAGCAACCGTTGGTGTACCTACCTCGTCTACTTCTTCCCTGAACCAGACTTTAGCTAGTTCTTCTTGTGCTATTCTGACCGAGAAATTGACCAAGACCTATGGCAGCAGTCGAGGCGTGATCGACCTCGATTTAGAGGTACGCCAGGGCGAGGTCTTTGGCTTTTTGGGGCCGAATGGGGCCGGTAAAACGACCACCATTCGAGTATTGATGAATTTGATCGCTCCTACTGACGGTCGCGCCCTGGTCAACGGTTTGGATAGCCAGCGTGACAGCGTCGAGATCAAACGCCAGATCGGGTATTTACCGGGCGAGTTTTCGCTTTATCCCAATCTGAGCGGGGCGCAGACCTTGCAATATTTCGCCAATTTGCGGGGTGGGGTGGACTGGAAATATATTATCAGTCTAGCCGAACGGCTCGAACTGGATTTGACCAAGAAATTCAAACAGTATTCGCGGGGCAACAAACAAAAGGTCGGGATCATCCAGGCGATGATGCACAAGCCGCGCCTGTTAATTTTGGATGAGCCGACCAGTGGGCTTGACCCTTTGAACCAGCAGGAATTTTACAAGTTGGTGCGGGAGGTGCGTGAGGAAGGGCGGACGGTCTTTTTCTCGTCGCACATTATGAGCGAAGTCGAAAAGACCTGCGACCGGGTGGGGATCATCCGGGATGGCAGGTTGGTCAAGCTTGGTGGGATCGGTGAACTGACTGGGATCAAAACTCAGCAGCTAGAATTGACTTTTGCCGGGCCTGCTCCTTTAAGCGAGTTTGAGCGGTTGCCGGGGGTTGAGCAGGTTGAGGCGATTGACACCCAGATTTTACGGTGTGTGGTACGGGCCGACGGGCTGGATGGGGTAGTAAGGCTGGCGGCTCAGTATGCGTTGGTCAATCTTGCCAGCCGCGAACCCTCTTTAGAAGAGATTTTCTTGAATTACTATCGAGAGCCAGGCCAGACGCAGCAGGAGGCCGGGTATGTTGGGTAATATCTTTTTGAAGACGCTGCGTGATTATCGGCTGACTATTTTGTCATGGGGATTGGGGCTAGGGCTGTTTAACCTATTTGTGACGGCAGTCTATGGTAATATTTATAGCGGGCCGGATAAGGCTCAGTTGGTCGCGGATTCTTTTACCTTGTCGCAATCTCCGGTTTGGCCGGGTGGGAAGGCGGCAGACCTGAACACCTTTGGCGGTTATGTAACTTTTCGCTTTTTGGGTATGCTACCAGTGGTTTTGGGGATTTTCACGCTGATGGCCGGTTCGGGGCTAACGCGAGGCGATGAAGAAAAGGGTAATTTTGATTTGCTGTTGAGTACACCCCATTCGCGCCGGTCGGTATTGCTCCAAAAATGGGCCGGGTTGGTGGTGGCTTTGCTGGCTATCGAGGTCTTTTCGTGGACCGGGATAATGCTTGGGGTGGCCCTGTCTAAGACCGATTTGGATGGCGGAGCGGTCGCGCTGACCCACGTCAATTTTATGGCTTGTGCGCTGGTTTTTGGTAGCTTTGCAATGCTGACCGGGCAACTGTGTGGTAGTCGCAAGGGGGCGGGTGGTTGGGCTGGGGCCGGGTTGGTGGCCGCCTTTTTTATGGATACGCTGGCGGGCCAGAACCAGGCCCTGGAATGGTTGCGCTATTTCTCGCCTTTCTATTACCATAATTTGAGCAAGCCTTTAGCACCTAGCGTCGGGCTAAATTGGGGGCCATTTTCGGTTTTGGTCGGGGCTTGCACCGGGTTATTACTGGCGGCTTTGCTATTGTACGAGCGGCGCGATCATGGTGATATTTCTCATCTTCTCAAACGGTCGCAGACGGTGGTAGGGCCTGACCCTTACCGGGTGGCAAAACCGCGACAGCTTTGGCTGTTGAACAATTTTAGCTTTGGCTTGAGAGTAGGGTTGCCGGGAGCCTTTTATTGGAGTGTTTTGCCATCGCTCTATTTGATACTGGGTTTAAGCGTTTTCCCTAGTGTGCGAAGCGAGTTGCTAAACTTACTCAAGAGCGATGTCTATAAAGGTCTGGGCTATCTGGCGCTACCGACCAACGAAAACCTTTTAAGTTTGCCAATTGAGGTTGCTTTGATAATCCCCTGTATTTACGCGGTAGTCCTGGTGGCGGGTTGGATCGGGGAGGAGACGAGTGGGCGGTTGGAACTGGTGTTGAGTACGCCGGAACCGCGCTGGCGGCTTTTGGTGAGCCGTTATGTGGTGGCGGTGATTTGTATCGCAGTGTCGATCAGCTTTATTGGGTTGGTCTTTGGTTTAACTGCCTGGGCCTCGAATGTAACGGTCGATCCGGGCAAGACCTTTAGCATGTTTTTTACCGGCTGGGTCGTCTGTGTGATAATCCTGGCGGGTGGGTTCGGGCTGGCTGCTTTTGGGCCGAGGTGGACAGTTGGGCTGCTGGGTGGGTTGGTGGTAGCCAGCTATATCGAGGCTTCGTTAGGAAAATCGCTGGAACTGCCGAACTGGGTAATCAGTTTATCGATATTCGAGCAGTCCAACAAGCCAATGAATTATGGCTTGAGTTGGGCTTCGCTTTCCCCGATGCTGATCTTGAGCCTAATTTTTATCATACTGGCGGTGGTTCGGTTTCAAAAGCGCGATATGCTAAAAAGCACCTAGCGGCTATGAAACAAAAAGCCGGGGCGCTGAGGAAGCTTACCCCGGTTGTGGGATTTGTGGAAATTTTGAGAAGTCTCGTTTGCGGTGATAATGAGGTTGAAATACCTTTGTGTCCCTGATAGTGTGATCTGCCTCGGCCTGGGTTGCCCCGACCGGGGTAGGTGGTGAGTCGGGACAACCAGACTCACCGTTGTCGCTGGGACTTCCGTCGATTTTCATCTTGGAAATCTTACCTCCCTGATTTTGTCGATGTTCGTCCGGTCGAAAACGAGAAATTCTGCCGAACGAGCCACCGGCCTTATATGGGACTCGCTAAAAAAGGATGTTGCCGGGTTATAACTGGCTTGTAACGTAGCTGTAACGCTGGCTGGAACTAACTTGTGTTGTAACCGTGATAGGCACTGGGCTAAAACTAACTTGTAACGTAGGTGTAACGTTGGCTGGAACTGGCTTAGGACGTAACTTTTGATTGGGCTAAAACTAACTTGCGATGTAGCTGTAACGCTGGCTAGAACTAACTTGCGATCTGGCAAGACGGTGAAGTTTAGTAATTAGTATTAAAGTTGGTTTCGGGTTCCTGGGCGAGTTTGCGCCCTAACTCCATCAATTGTTGACCGAAGCGTTGTTTGAAGCTGCGATTAGAGTTCGGTTGGGTACGTTTTGCTTGCTTGACTAATCGCCCCTGTTCGGCTTCCTGAAGAAATCTTTGTTGGCTTTGTTTGGCTGCCGACATAAGATCAAAATGTTTGGCTGACATTAGAGTGTTCCTTTCTGAACTGATAAATCCAATTGAATACTTTGCTAATAAATTACTCTTAAAACGTTAAATCTATTCTGGTGTTAAAGTTCCCGGTTAAGCACCTATCCCAAGCGATTGATGGTAGGGGCGACCCTTGTGGTCGCCCGTGAACACCGTGCCGGATTTCCGAGGGCGACCACAAGGGTCGCCCCTAGTGGGACTGAGGGTTAGTCGCTGCCCTTGAGCGAAGCCAACGGCCATAACCGATACTCGATTTTGGCTAGTCCGGCTCCGACAACGGTGTCCACTACTTCCTGCGAAGACTTGTAGCAAGCCTCCGATTCGTCGAGCGGGACGTTACCGTTGGTGTTGACTACGATCCCGGCCTGGCGGTAGTGGTCGTTGACTTTCTCTTGCGAGAGCATCCGTTTGGCTGCCCCCCGCGAAAGCCGCCGTCCAGCCCCGTGATTGACCGAGTAACCACTTCTAACCGCGCCTTCCTGTGGACGCAGGATAAAGCTGTAGTCGTGGTTGCTGCCCGGTATCAAGACCGGGTGGCCGGTTTCTTCCCACAACGTACCCTTGAGGGCCGGGTAGTTGGCCGGGAAAGCCCGCGTAGCTCCTTTACGGTGTACCCAGACGTTGCCAAAGTCGGGATGCCATTCTTTTTGGACGAGGTTGTGGCTGATCTCGTAGACCAGTTCTAGCTCGGCCTTAAAGACCTTCTTGAAGGCTTCGGCGATCTGCTCGAACAGGATTAGTCGGTTCAAGATCGCAAAGTTGGCTCCCGCCGCGACTGCGTTCAGGTAGTCCCGATAGTGCGGCGAATCGGGCGTAAAGTAACCCAGGTCGATGTGCTGGAGCGACGGGTTTTCCTGGCGGGCCAGTTCAAAGTAGTTGGTCGCCAGCCCGTGTCCGAAGCCCCGGCTGCCGGTGTGGGCTTGCACAAAGAGCGTGTCGGTCTCCTCGCACTTCTGCAACTCAATGAAGTGATTACCGCCACCGAGTGAACCTAGCTGGGATAGTCCCCGCTCCGGGCGACCTTTGCCACCCCAGGGAATTTTCCAGCTATCGTCTACCGGCACCCGGTCGCGCTCGGCCCGGCTACGGTCGAGTCTCGTACTATATTTGGCGCGGTAGTGGCTGGCTCCGCCCCGTATGAGGGCCTCGAATTCACGCTCGGCAATCTGGGCGATTTTCGTCTTGCTTGAATTGCCCGCTCCCATCGCTACCCGTTCGATTACGGCCTGATTGAAATCGAGCCGCTTCTGGCCGCTGGCCCGCCCTACGGGAACATCCGACCGAGCGCTAAGCATGCCGCAACCAATATCAAACCCGACCGGCCCCATCGCTACCGTCTCATCGGTGATGAGGACGCAACCAACCGGTACGCCATAGCCATAATGCGCGTCGGGCGTAATAATGACCATTTTGGTGCCTGGGAAGCGCGTAGCGTTGACGATCTGTCCGTACAATACATCCTCGGCCTCGGCCAGCAGGTGCGGAGTGAAGAAGAGGCGTACCGGCACCTCGCCAATGTCCTCGGTCTTCAACTCGTAATAGCCTTCCGGGGTGAGGGTTGCCAGGCTCTTCCAGTTCCAGCTGTTGACCAACCGGTTGGTCGAAGTTTTGTTGCCCATTTTAATTTGCTCCGTGACTTAGTGATAAACAAGCTGCCGATTGCCCATTTTTGGGCAACAAAAAACGCGATTGATGAGTTGCATGGCTCATCCTATCGCGCCTCTAGCGGTTTTCCAATGTCGAGAACCGCCACCCTGTTTGATTGTAGATTTGCCGACCGGGGTTTACCGGGCCGTTTGGTTTTATTTCCGGCGGTGCGCTCCTTCTACTGGTTGCGCTTGCGCCCGAAAGGTACGCTGCAAATCTTCAATTTTGGGTTGGGGCAGTCTCGCGTTGGCGCTCCACAGGCGCACAGGTGATTCGTCCGCAATCTCACGAGAAGCGGTCAGGCCGTCTCCGTCTACAATAAGGGCAACCGATTGGCGATATTCTCGCGCCAGTTTCGACTCGTTAGAGTGAAAGCCGCACTTGTTAGCGACAAGTTGGATGCTATAGGCAGGGTCGGCGTGACCGAGTTCAGTCCGTTGCATAGTGCTTTCACTCCTTTCTGTTTACTGGCGGCCCAGACTGGCGGGCCAGGGGTTAGTACGATTGGTCAGCTACTTGTTTGCTCACCTGAGTGTATTATACAAAGGTTTAATAGTTTGTCAAGACCCTTTTGGGCCAATTTTGACGATTATTCGACCGGTTTGTGGCGTTCCATCACGGTATAGGTGTTGGCTAGGGATAATTGCTTGCCGGATTGGGAGACAAATAGGAATTCGTTGTTGGCTTCGGTGGTGGCGCGGTCTTCCAGATAGAGGGCTAAAGGCCCACTTTCGCGTAAGCGTTGAAGGCGGAGGTCCTGATCGAGGTCTTTGACGGTCAGTTTAATGATAGTAGGGATTTTAAAGCCTTCGGCCATCAGGGCTTTGATGGCATCGTTGCGGAGACGGGTAGCGTCCTGCTTGGTACGGGCGGCTTTGGCGGCGATATTATGATAATAATCCTCGCCATAACGTTCGCGGGTGGTCAGTCCACCTTTTTTGCGCCTTTCATCATATTCCTGACCGTGACGGGCCATTGTAGTTGCGCCGCCGAGGGAGCCGATTTGTTTATAAAAGTTACTATCGCGATGCCGCTGTTTGGTGGTCTCGCCGCCAATACGCCCGGCTCGGACGTGATAATCAGCATTATCGGTTTCTTCGGTTAGCTCGGTCGGCTGGCTTTTTTTAGTTTTGGGTTTACGACTTTCATCAAATTCAGTGCGCCATACTTCTAAATCCTGGGATTCTTCGTTAAAGTTTTCATCTCTGATCGGCATAATATCATTTATTTGGCCCGCCATCTCAACTCTCCTTTTGATAGATTACAGATATTCCGGGTTCAATCCAAGCGCTAATTGATTAGCTGTTTATAGTATAATACATATTGTGTCAAGGGTCAATAGTCCAGGATAAAGTCGCGGGGCTTGTTGAGCGGGAGTTTTTAGGTAGCAGGTGACAGGTGACAGGTAGGAGCTATTTAAGGTTAGCTCCTACTTGTCACCTATTGAGATAGGCTCTTAGCGTCGTCGAGAGCGAGAAGTTCGGCTGCTTTGATAAATCAGCCAGCCTCCGCCAGTCAAGAGTAATCCGGCGACCAGCCAAACCAGCCAGCCGACGACAGTTTCGGCGGGGGCGCGTCCGGTGTTAGGCAAACCGGGTACACTACCACCAGGAGTGGGCGAAGGTGGCGGCGGGATTGGGGTAGGCGTAGGCGAGGGCGCAGGTGAAGCGGTGGGCGTAGGCGTAGGCGAGGGCGAAGCTACCACCGTTGGGGTTGGGGTCGGCGTAGGGGCAGGGGTGGGTTGCGTTCCCCGTGTAGGAGTCGGCCCTGGGGTGGGGGTGGCGGTGGGCGTGTTGGTAGGAGTGGGCGTAGGCGTAGGGGTCGGAGCCAGGAAGAAACCAAAATCGTAGGTGTGATTGTTGTCGCCTGGATTGCCGGTCAGGACGTTGGCCTGGGCATAGCCGCCGACAATAAGACCATCCGAGTCGATAGTAGGTTTGGGGCCTTGATTGGCAAAGGTCAGGGTGTAAAGATAGAGTGGGCCACCGGCGGCATAGTCTGCCGGGTTGTCGAGCCGTACCAGATAATTAGTGTTGGGCTGCACTGGGAAATAATATTGGCCTTTGGCATCGGTGGTGGTAGTTGCCAGAAGTGTATTTGCCGCGTTATAGAGCCGCACCGAAACGCCCGGAACTGGCACTTCACCAGGGTCTTGAATACCGTTCTTGTTGGTGTCGATCCAGACCCGGTTGCCGATTTCGAGGGGGGCGGCATTGCACAAAACGAGTAAATCGCCCAATCCGCCCGCCTTGCCAAACCCGGTCGAAGGTACCCCAGCCGTAGATTGGGAAACTTGAAAGGCGTTGGATTGGCTGCCGTTGGCATTGTTAAAGCGGCGTGTTCCAGAGGTAAAGGCCACCAGTGGAAGGGGGTCGAAGACGGTCAGGTCTACATTGGGCAGGCCAGGAACCTGGGCCAGTCCACCCAAAGATACTTCGTCGTGGGTCGCTACCCCTGCCGGGGCGAAGGCATCCTGGTTGTAATACTCGCCTCCACCGGGGCCTTGAGCATTGTTGGTGCTACCGCCAGTAAACCCGCCACAGGCTCCGGCGCTTTCGATTGTCCAGTTAGTAGCCGGGCTGCCGCAGGCCCGCAGGGTATCGCCTGCCGTAATGCCGCTGTAGGTTTTGTTATCGGCAAGATTAGGGCTGAGCGAGCCGTTGCCGACCTGATCGCCAAAACGGTCGCGCAAGCCGATAACCACGTTGCCGTTATCAAAAACGATGTCGGACAGGATCGGTTGAGGATGCCCGCCGAAAGCACCGCCGCCAAAGAAAGCCGGGTTGAAAGTGCTAACCCAGGGCCGCCAGAAGGCTCCATTATCGACGCTGGTAACAGGCGGACAGGTGCTGTTGTCGAGGCAGCCTCGTGGGTAGTTTAGACCAAATTCCAGTACTGGCCCGCTAAAGCTGCCACCAACTGGATTGAAGGCGTAGACGTAGGCGCGTAGTTTGCTGGGGTCGCCAAAGGGAAAACCGACCGTACCGACGGTTGATTCGGCGGAACAGACCAGGCCGACATAGACCAAGCCGTCATGAACTTGAACGGCAAAGGGCCGCACATCGTTGGTTACGCCGGTGCAGTTGGGCGGCGTAAGTGGAACCGAACCGAGCGAGGTGACGCTAAGGGCGGTTGGGGTATAGTCAATCTGAACTTTGTAAAGCTCGCGGGTATTCAAGTTAATGGTGTAGAGGCTATTAGTCGCTTCGTCAAAGGCCAGCCCGCCCAATCCTAGCTTACCGACCGGCCCAAAGGCGTTTTCATCGCGGTCATAGTTGGCGGGGTTGTGGGGGTCGGCTCCGGCGTTGGGGATCGTGGCGAAGGGTGCGCCGTTGGGCAAGGCTGCTGCTGTATTAACCCGGTAAATCTGCCCGGTTCCGCCCGGTCCAAAACCGGCGTGGCGCTTCATAAAGGCGGCGGCGAAAAGCGAGTTGGTGCGGCGCTGATAGGCCAGACCCCAGGTAGGGCCGATCTGGGCGGTACTTGCCAGGGGAACTACCAAAGCCGCATTAACCCCACTGGCAGGATAGGGCCATGAAAAGATCGCCGGTTGATTATTCCCGGCAGACGCGCCGAACTGGTAGCAACTGGTCGCCAGGGTCGGGTTGGTCTGGCAATACTGGGAGGGGTCGGCGGCTCCAAAGTTGACGGTAGCTGTGCCAGCATTGGCCGCTACAAAGACGACACTGGTCTCGTTGGCGGCTCCGTGTGGCCCGGACTTCATAAAGGCCGGAATAGCACTAAATTCTACGCGGACGGCTACCCCGGTCGGTATTACCAGGGTGTAGGTGCCGTTGGCGGCGCTGGTGGTGGTAGCGACTGCCGCCCCGGTATCGTCATAAGCGGTAACGGTAATATTGGGGAGAACTGGCTCAAAAAAAGCCGTCCCAAAGGGGCCAACTTCACGGGTTCCGTTCTGGTTATAATCGCGGTAGACGGTCCCGCTGATAGTGGTGGGGGCGGAGAGGACGTTGCCTGGTGAGGCCGCAAAAATTACCAGAAAAAAACTACAGGTGTAAACAGTTAAAAAGGTGTGGAGCAATTTGACCCGCCCTCGTTTGGGGCGATAAGCTGTTTTCATTACAATCCCTTTTTATTAACCCGAATAGTCCCCGAAATCCGCTGCTGCATTGCTCAAAACTCGGCTGGCTTTGCTGCATAGATACCCGCACCACGCAGGGAACTTCGTGGTCTAGTATTTGTGTCCTTGTATCTTTGTTACGTCTGGTCTAATAATACCTTGCGGATTATTATCGACACAGGAATAGTAAGGTTATAGTTAAATTTAAGTCGGTTATTACAAGTGGGTGTTACACAGATAGTCTACCGGGTATAGACATAAGCTACCCGGCAATCGCGTAAGTTAATTATAAAAGAGGATATAGGAATAAGCAAGGGAGTTGCAATCGAATTTGAGGTTTTAATTCAGGACTTTTGCACAGTCTCACAGAACCTGGGCGACCAGTTTGAACAGTTGGCTAGGGCTAAAAGGTTTGGTAATAAAATAGTCGGCTCCACTGGAGAAGGCTTGTTCGCGGTCTTTGGTCTGCCCGTGCGCGGTGAGCATCACAATTACAATGTCGCGGGTAGCGGGGTCGGCTTTTAGTTGTTGGCAGACCTCGTTTCCGCTCAGGCCGGGCATGGCTACATCGAGCAAGATCATAGCCGGATGATCGCGCCGGGCGATTTCGAGGGCCTCAAGGCCGTCGGTGGCTTCCAAAATTTCGGCCTCATCATCTCCCAGTGTCTCATGCACCAAAAACCGCAAGGCTTCCTCGTCATCGGCGATCAAGATTTTAACTTTCCCTTTATTTGAGGAGGAAGGCTGATTTTGAATTGTACTCACAGAGTTTTCTTCCGGGTTAGCTTTTGGATTGTTCAATCGTAACCACTCAGATCGGGCGACCACAAGGGTCGCCCCTACCCAAAATTCGTTGTAGGGGCGACCCTTATGGTCGCCCAAAGTAGGTAAGCTGAGTAGTTGCGTTCAATCTTTGATACTCAAGACCTGAAATTTCTGGGCCTAGTATAACATAAACGACCTCGGCATTTTCGGTTGCTTTTAAAGCGATTAAAATTCTTCGCTATAAAAGGCCATCTGCCCCGGCTTTTCCTCGACCCCCACTTCAATATGGCTTAAGCCACTTAGTTCGGGGCGCTGCTGTTGGGTCAGGTGAGCGCGGATACGGCCTAGCAGGTAGGCGGCTAGTTCTTCGGCGGTGGTATTTTCGAGCGGCAGGAGGGCAGTCTCCGCCAGTGGGAAAAGATAGCGCCGCGCCCCAAAGCGGACTTCGACTTCGTTCTCGGTCTGCTGATATTGCAAGAGCGGGTTTTTGATCGCCAGCAGCATTTTATGATCGAGCGCGTTACATTCCTGCCGCACGACTGGCTTGAGATCGCTAAAATTGTAGACAAAGCGGTCGGGGCCATTCTGCCCGGTAAGCTGAACCTCGACCCGATAGTTATGACCGTGCAGGGTTTCGCACTGTCCGCCAAAGGTAATAAAGTGGCCTGCGCTAAAGTCGAAATATTCTTTGTAGACTCGTACCCGGTAATTTGATGTCATAAATTTTCCTGCTGGCTCTGGGGGCTATTAGCGGATTGAAATAAAACGCTTACTTTTAGCCGGAAGCCGGGTACTACTTTTTCGCCATCTAGTTCTTGTTCGTCCCGAACCGTCTCGAACACCAACCCTCGGTCAAGCCGAAAAACGAAAACACTTTTGGTATAGAAATCGACCACCCAGGTTAATTTTATATTGGCAGCTTGAAACAGGCTAACCTTTTTGATTATCTCGCTCCAATCATCGGTTTTCGAGATGATTTCGACCGCCAGATCAGGCGCGACCGGGACGGCATCTTCGGTGTTTACTGGTAAATTGGCAATCGAAACAAAGGCCAGATCGGGTTGTTTTTTGCCAATACCGGGAAGCTCAAAATCGGTCTGGGAGTTAAAGACCCGACCCAGCTGGTTTGGATAAACGTGGGCCGCTAAATGCCAGCCTAATATCATGCCAAGCTCGCCCGCGATGCCACCTGCCACTTTTTCTAGCTCCTTTTCCTCTAATTCGGTTTCTAACTGCACGGTCATTTGGACTACTCCTTGCTTATTAAAGGTCTATTTGGGTCAATTTCGGGCTGCCGGGGCCTGTTCCGCTTCTATCTCTATCTCAGCCGGGGCAAGGGCTGGGTCAGCCGAAGTACCGTTGGGGCTGGCGGCAGGTTGGGACGGGCTACGGGTAAGTTGGCGTTGGGTTTTGAGTTTGCGTTCGCGCTCGATGTCGTCGCGGCGGGAAGGTACTTTTTCCTCGGCTTCTATCGGGCTGGCGGCCAGCACCAGACGCTGATAGAGATAGATGTAAACATCGCGGATTAAGGCTGTGAGCGGGACGGCTACGATAGCGCCCGGTAGCCCGGCTACTTCGCTGCCGAGAATAATGACCAGCATAACGATGGCCGGGTGTAGCTTGGTGCTGTCTCCGGCGATTTTGGGGATCAGCAGATTGCCCTCGATCTGTTGGATAATAAGAAAGAGGATTACGACTTTGATGGCTAGATCGACATTGCCAAATCCGCCCGTAAAGAGCGCGACTACTAGCGATGGGATCGCCCCCAGGATCGGCCCAACGATGGGTAGTATCTCGAACATTCCGGCGATAAAGCCCAGGAAAATGGCGGTGCTGGCATCAAAGTTGATTATCAAAAGGCCGACTGTGACCATTATTCCGACCGAAGCGGCTACGATCAGTTGACCCCGGATGTATTCGTGCAGCCCATCTACGACGATATGCACCAACCGGTAGGCATCTTCGCGCAGTTTGATTGGCAGAAGGCTGTAGAACATTCGCATTCCTTTGGCTTTGTCTTTTAGAACGAAGAAAAGCCAGAAGGGTACAATAAAAACGCCGACCAAAAAGCCGATAGTTCCAAATACAAAACCGATCATCCCGGTGGCAGAGCCAACCAGCGCGTCGCGTACAAAATTGGTCGCATTGGTACTAAAGCTGTTGATCGTCTCGTTGAAGGGCTGCTGGAAATCTTTGGGCAGCGATTGTTGAAGCTCTTTAAAGGTCTGGTTGAGCCAGTTTTGAGTTTCGTTGGCATAGCGGGGAGTATTGTTAATCAGGATTTTGCTTTGCTCGACGATAATCGGTAGCAAGTACAGCACAAAACCCGCTCCGGCCCCAATTACCAGAATATAGACCAGCAGGATTGCCAGTACGCGGGGCATGAAGCGGTTGAGACTATCGACCAACGGCATCAGGACAAAAGCCAACACCAGGCCAATGATAAAAGGGGTCAGCCCTTGCCAGGTGCGCCAGACCAGCCAACCCAGCCCAACAAAGGCGACCGTCAGCAGGATTAGCCGCCAGCGATTACGAATATTTTGTGGCATCTGCAAATAGCTTTCAGCTTTCAGCCGTCAGCTATCAGCCGGACAGTTTTCAGGTTTTGACCTGATGGCTGGTAGCTGATAGCCAATAGCTGACGGCTATCACAGGATTAAAATTCGCCCAGAACCTGATCCAAAATGTCGATAGCCTCATCAACGTGGGCCTCGGTAATAATCAGGGGCGGCATCAATCGGATCGTGGTCGGCGAAACCATGTTGATAAGCAAGCCTTCTTCGGCGCAACGGTTGACGATCTCGCCGCCGACCTCCTCATTTAGGTCAATCGCCCGCAAGAGGCCCAGGCCACGTTCGGCGATTACTAAGGGATGTTTTTCGATCAGTCCGCGCAACCGACGACTTAAATATTCGCCCTGCCGAGCGGCGTTGGCGCTGATATTCTGGTTGAGTATCTCGGTCAGGACGGCGACCCCGGCGGCGCAGGCCAGCGGGTTGCCGCCAAAGGTAGAGCCATGATCGCCTGGCTCGAAGACTGCCGCGTGCTTTTTCGCCAGCAATGCCCCAATAGGAACCCCACCGCCCAGCCCTTTGGCAAGGGTCATAACATCTGGCTCGACCCCGTAATGTTGGTAGGCGAAAAGAGTGCCGCTCCGCCCGACCCCGGTCTGGACTTCATCGAAGATCAGCAGCAGTTTTTCGTCATCACACCACTGGCGCAAGGCTTCCAGATATTGCTGGGAGGCCGGATTGACCCCGCCTTCGCCCTGAACTGGCTCGACCAGCACGGCAGCCGTTTCGGAATTGGTGGCGGCTTTGATGGCCTCGATGTCGTTAAAGGGGACATTGACGAACCCGGCGGGCAGTGGTTTGTAGGGTTCCTGGTAGTGCGGTTTGCCAGTCGCGGCGACCATTGCCAGGGTGCGCCCGTGAAAGCCCTTGAGGGTGCTGATGACGGTGTAGGCTCCGGCTTTATTTATTTTGCCCCACTTACGGGCCAATTTGACCGCCCCTTCGTTAGCTTCGGCTCCACTATTGCCAAAGAAAACTTTATCGAAAGCCGAGTTTTCGATCAGGAGTTTGCCCAACTCTATCTGTGGTATAGTATAATACTGATTGGAAGTATGGATCAGGGTAGCCGCTTGTTGCTGGATCGCCTGTACCACCGCAGGGTGGCAATGGCCTAGCGCGTTGACCGCCCAGCCTGCCATAAAATCTAGGTAGGCTCGCCCGGTATCGTCCCACAATCGCACGCCTTCACCGCGCACCATCACCATTGGGGGGCGTTTAATGTTGTACATTAAGTAGGCTTTTTCCATATCGGCCCAGGTTGCAGTAATCACGCTATGGTCCTCCTTCCTGAAATAGGAGCTATCGATAATTAGAAATACTTTAGATATATACACGAGAAACTATTTTTAACGCTCTTAAACCTGGACTAGACCGAGGCTGCGAAACAAAGCGCCCGCTAAGCGGGTCTAACCAAACAGGGAGAGCTAAACAGTTTTGCCGAAAGTCGGCCTCAATTGTATAACTTTTAGCTCTAAAGGTCAATGTAAAGGCTGCCGGTCGATCCAGGCTGCTCAAAGAATAAAAAGGTCAGGTTACGATGTTTTGTCCGAATTGTGGCGCTCCCAACGAAAAGGGGGCCGCGAAATGTGTTCAGTGTGGCAAATTGTTGCCTCAGTTGTCGCCAACTGGCGAATTGGTCTTGCCAGTTGAGCAGCCTAGTCCGCCTGCCGGGGTTCCTGGGCCGTTTGGGGGGCCTCCTGGCGATAATCGGGGGCCGATCCCTGGCCCAGGCGCTCAAGCTGGGTTGCCGGGGAGTCAGTATAGCTATAACTATGGGCCGGGTTATAATTCAGGCTATAGCCAGTACGCCCCTTATTACAATTATAGTGTGCCTGCCGATAGGGTGGGGGTGGCTACGGTTGAAGCCGGGTTCTGGCTGCGGTTCGGAGCTTATTTGATCGATAGTATTATTTTGGGCTTGATGTGGGTGTTACTTTTCGTGGTGCCGGTGATAGTCTGGTTGGTTGGGTTTATTAGCCGCCATCAGGACGAGATTTTGCCAGTTTGCGATAGTAGCCGGGTTGGTTATAGTTCGGCACGTTGTAATGATGTGTTGAACGCTATTTTTCAACGAACGGGCGAGTTTGATAACATCGCTGGAATAGGGCTAGGACTATTTGGTCTGGCTTTACTGTTAAATTTGGTTTATTATGTAATACTAACGGCGCGTGGAGCGACTTTGGGCAAGAAAGTTTTTGGCCTCAAGGTTGTCAAAAAGGATGGTACTTTGCCGGGTTTGGGCCGGGCTTTGTTGCGGCAGACGGTGGGGTATTTTGTCAGTAGCATTTTCGGTCTGGGCTTTTTGTGGATCGCCTTCGACCCCCAAAGACAGGGCTGGCACGATAAAATTGCCGGGACTTATGTGGTCAGGACTTATTAGTAGCACGATTTTCGCTTTGAACCTATAATGTTAGCTTTAAAAGCACAAAACGAACTCAAAGCGATAAGACCAAGCGAAAGTACTAAGTATAACGAAAGCTTATTTTATACTAAGAATTTGAGTTTGCGAATAAAAATATTGAAACGGTGTTATTAATAAAGTATTTACTGAAAGGGGAAGTTAATGTATAATCCAGGTGGGGGAATGGTTGATCCACAGTATCAAGCCGCTTACCAAAGAGCCGAGCGCCGGGTAAAGGCGAAGTTAGGCTTTTACTGGCATTTAGCTTCTTATGTAATAGTTAATGGTTTTTTGATACTGATTTATCTTGTAACCGGGCCGATTCCAGGTCTTTATAGTTATCCCTGGTTTGTATGGCCGATGTTTGGCTGGGGGATTGGGTTGCTCTTTCATTTTCTGGGGGTGTTTGTTTTTAGCGGTTCTAGCAGCGAAGACGCTCGTCGCCGAATGATTGATGAAGAAATGCGAAGAATGGGAGCGTATAACCCGAATAGTAGTGGAACCGAATATCCTTATGGTAATCCGAATATGCCTGGAACACCCTCTAACCCTTCTTATCAGGTGCCACCTGAAAAACAGTAAAGCGGTTCTGCGAGGTACTAATCTCGTATTTGCCCTCCTCTAAATGTAATGGAGTTATTCCTCTTGCCAAGATCGATAGCTCTTTTGGGGGTAACTCTGGATAGCAGGTCTGCATGCAACCAACCGAAGACGATAGCTCTACAGTTTTTGAAGATATTGCCGGAAATGTATTAGTTGTAGATGACCAGCCTGAGAGTCTGGAGTTGATTTTGGCTGTGCTGGAAAACGAGCCAGTCAAAATTTTTACGGCCCAGAATGGTCAGGGGGCTTTGCATGAATTACAGAACCGGCCTTTCGACTTGTTGCTGCTTGATATAAGCCTCCCCGATATGAACGGTTTTGAGGTTTGCCGTAAGGTCAAAAGCCACAGCGATTGGCACGTTACTAAAGTGATTATGGTCAGCGCCAGCGATGCTATCGAAGATAAATTATTGGCTTTCGATGTGGGCGCAGACGATTATGTTACCAAACCCCTCCCTCTTAGAGAATTTAAGGCCCGCGTCCAATTGATGCTCAGGTTGCGTCGAGCCGAACGCGAGCTAACCCAGCGAAACAGCCAGCTAGAAGAGTTAATCCATATTTCAGAGCAGCTAAATAGACGGCTAAACTTTGAGGACACGGTTAAGGCAGTCGTTCAATCGGCTGTTCGATTGGTGGGGGCCGATGGCTCTACGCTTTCGCTCTGGGATGAAGAGCAACGCTACCATCGGATTGTAGCCACCGAGAATGAGGCTAATCCGATTTTGGGGATGATTATCCCAGAAGAGGTAGGGTTGGTTGGCATGGTTTATAAGTTGGGTCGTTTGTGTGTAATCCCAGATTATCAAAGTTTTGAAAACCGAATTTCAACGCTGGATGTTTTGAACAAAAGTCGGGAAACTGCCGCCGTACCTTTGCGAATTGGGGATCGCCATATCGGAGTACTGGTGGTAAGTTTAATCGACCCAGAAAATCATTTTCGGCCTTCTGATATCGATATTCTAACTACGCTGGCGAACCAGGCGGCGATTGCGATTGAAAATGCCCGGCTCTATACCGAGTTGGGACGTGAGACCGAGCGCTATCGTTTGATTGCCGAAAAAGCCAGTGATTTGATTATTAGCGTGGATGGGGCAGGCAATCTGGTCTATGTTAACGAGCGGGTACAGACTGTGTTGGGTTATGCGCCTTCTGAAATGATAAACCAGCCCTTTAGCAAATTTCTAATGACGGAAGGCCAGATTGTTTTGAACGAGCTTTTGCATAACTGGTACCAACCTATGTCCGAGGCGGAAGTTGGGGAAATCATTCGGCCTGCCAACCAGCTTCACGAGTTACTGGCCTATTCCAAAGATGGTGCGCCGATCAACCTGGAATTTAGCTTTGGCCCGTTGTATCGCCAGAACCAGCTTACCAGTATTCAGGGGATAGGCCGGGACGTTACCGCTCGACGGCGCAGCGAGGAAACCGAACGCATGCGGGTGATTGGGCAGATTGCAGGTGGGGTAGCCCACGACTTAAATAATATGCTGGCGAATGTTTTAGGCCATGCTCAGTTGCTCAAGATCGAAACTAGCGATAGCCGGGTTTTGCAAACGATCCAGATTATCGAGCAATCGGCCCTGGATGGGGCTGAGACGGTACGGCGTATCCAGGAGTTTACCGCCCAGCGGATGCCCCAGGCGCTAGATGTGCTTAATCTGAACACGGTGGTGCAGAGTACGATTGATTTGAACCGTCCGCGTTGGCGCGATGAGGCTCAGCACAAAGGCATGAAGATACAGGTTGAGCGAGAGTTACAGAATATCCCGTCGGTACGAGGCAATGCGGCGGAAATGCGCGAGGTGCTTATAAACCTGTTTAATAATGCGATAGACGCGATGCCACCCCAGGGCGGGCAGATTGGGTTTCGGACTTATCTTGATCCGACCGGGCAGATGGTCTGTTTGGATGTCTGGGATACCGGCTATGGGATGCCTGCTGAGGTAATGCGCCATATTTTTGAGCCGCTCTATACGACTAAAGGCGTGGGCGGGACCGGTCTGGGGTTATCGGTCGCCCGTACTATTATTGTGCGTTTTGGTGGGGAGCTTTCGGTCGAATCGATCCCTGGGGTTGGTACAACCTTTTTGATTAAATTACCGGCGGTGATAGCTTTGGTTGAGAAAGTGGCCTCCGTTGCCAACGACAAACCAGCTGTCAAGACTCTTCCAATTTTTAAGGGCCGGATTTTGATTGTGGACGATGAGCCAAATTTACGCCATATTCTACGTCGCGCTCTATCGCTGGTCGGCTTTACGGTGGAAGCCGCCGAGAGCGGCCCAGAAGCGCTGGAATTATTAAGCCAGGCTGCCGCTAAGTTGCCGGAGAAGGCTTTGCCTTTCGATTTGATTTTTAGCGATCTGGGTATGCCCGAAATGAGTGGCTGGGAATTGGCCCAGGAAGTCAACCGCTATTATCCGGGGTTGCCGCTAGTGCTGGTGACGGGGTGGGGCGATCAGCTTAACCCGGAGCGGATGGCGGAGCTAAATGTAGTCCGGACTATCGCCAAGCCTTTTAATATCCAGGATTTAATCAATCTGGCTGCTGCACTGATTTCTGATAAGAAGTAGATAAGTGAATTTTGACATTGGGTAGAATATTATGGATTTGGGTATACAAGCTCTAGGAATAATCTGGCTTATCATAGGGCTGATGGGGATTTATTACTATGCTCAATATCCTGAAAAATTGTAACCGTTCACGGGAGTCTGAAAAATCGTATTAGATGAGCTATGCTTATACAACATCTGGTATAGTAGGCCAAATTAAATATTTTGGCATAGCCAAACTAAATCAATATGTTGTAGTATACCACAGGTAAAACCACAAA
>JBBQWM010000088.1:0-19651 GCA_038210655.1 Chloroflexia bacterium | reverse complement strand
TTGATGTGGTTAAGCCCAGTGCAAGCCAGCTTGTCATGGGCTAATTGTCAATCCTTTAGAGCAAATTCGATTCAAATTGGGCTTAAAAGCATCGTTTTGGTACTTGACAAGCTCGTCAAAACCTTAACTTGTAGACTATGCTTTTACCCAATATCTCTGTGCTGATTTGACACAGCTTAGCGACTTCTCTATACTATAATTTAGTTGGATACTAACTCTGCTTTCATAAAGATCGGTATAACTCCTCAAATTAAAAATGGGATAAAACATCCTTTGGTAAACCCTGCAAAAGCCGGAGCATTTAGCACGTTTCCCATCCTGTAAATATACAGGCAAAACTTAGCCCTAGTGTGTAAGGAAGAAAGACTTGAAATATGATAGACAATACAACCAATGAAGCCTTCACAGAAGGATCATCTGCCCAGACTCACCCGGAAGTATCCGAGCTAAGACACGAAATTGACCGACTTAAACAGGAGTTAAGTGAACAAACAGCCCAACTTGAACAAACTCTTAAAACTGTTTTTATACAGCAAAGCCTGATCGAAGGTAACGAGAGCCTCGTAGCGGCGATTGATCTTGAGTATAATTTTATTGCCTTTAATACGCCCTACAGGGATGAAATCTCTAAGGTAATTGGTAAAGAAATTGCGCCCGGTATGAACATTTTAGAAGCTTTTGCTCATTTGACCCAGGAACAAAAAAAGGTCAGGGAAATTTGGGCCAGGGCGCTGCAAGGTGAAGAATTTACGGTTATAGAAGATTTTGGAGTTGATGACAAAGAGCGTTTCTACTACGAAATTCGCTATAAATTACTAAGAGACAAGCAAGGCACTCAGATCGGGGCCGCTCATGTCTCGCGCAATATTACAGCCAGGGTACGGGCTGAAGCCCAGGCTCGTGAACTGCAAGCAACTCTTGAACAGCGTATGCTAGACCGCGCCACAGAGCTTGAGCTTATCAATCAAAAACTTGAAGCCGAAATTATCGAGCGCAAGCAAGTCGAAGAACAGCGGTTTGCTTTGCTTGAGCAGGTTCAAATTACCGAAGCTCGTTATCGGAGCTTGTTTGAGGGGTTGGCTGATACAATTTTGGTAGCCGATGACAATGGAAATTATATCGATGTTAATCCGGCAGCCAGTACTCTGCTAGGTTATAGCCGTGAAGAACTGCTTCAGATGCACGTGTCCGAAATTTCTAATACCAGCCCAGAACAAACTGCCAAAATGTTCGAGGATTTTGTGGCTCAGAGTCACTGGCGGGGTGAATTGGAGCTACGCCGCAAGGATGGCACTATTGTACCGACCGAAGGGCAGGCAACCCTCATAAAGTTACCGCACACTAGCTTGTTCGTAGCTGTAACACGTGATATTAGCGCCCGTAAAAAGACTGAGGAAAAACTTCAGTTCCTGGCAGCCCTCAGTCAGCGTCTGGCTTCTTCGCTGGATTATGAGACGGTGCTGCAAGAGTTAGTACTTTCGATGGTTCCTTATCTGGGTGATTATTGTCTGTTTGATTTAGTAAATGAAGAGAACCCAGAAATATTTGAGCGGGTAGCGATCTTCCACGCCGATCCTGTCAAGGCGGCCCTGGCCCGTGAGATAGATTATCATTATCCACCCTCTAAAAATGGCCCGCATCCTTTAGCCGGGGTTTTGACCGGCGGGCAATCGGTGTTTATTTCCCACTTCACCGATGAGATACTTCAGGCCCAGGCTCACGATGCGGAACATTTGCGGTTGTTACGAGCGTTCGCTCCTCAATCGTTAATAAGCGTGCCACTTTCTGTGCGTGAGCGTATTATTGGGGTACTTACATGTGTAAGAGCCGAGTCGGGTCGTCATTATCAAACGGCAGATTTAGACTTTATTCAGGAAGTGGCCCGACGCACCGCTATAGCAGTCGATAATGCCCGTTTGTATGAGGAAGCTCAAAAAGCGCTGGTTACTCAAAAGGAATTGGACTATCTCAAAGATTTGTTTGTATCGGTTGCCAGCCACGAATTACGTTCACCCTTGACCGCTATCAAAGGCTATACTCAAATGTTACAAAATATTCTCAACAAGCAGTTTGAAGCTATCCCAGACGGTCAGGAACGGCGTAAAGGACAAGAACGGTTACTTCGTAATCTCGGTCAAATTGTGCGTCAATCCAACCGCATGGAAGAGCTTATCAAGCAAATGCTGGACTTTTCGCGGATTCAAAATAAAAAGCTGGAATTGCATTACCTCTATGATGCTAATCTGATCGAACTGGTAAAACGCAAGGTAGAGCAATACCAGTCGATTACCACCGATCACAAATTAGTGGTGCATAATCCCGCCCAGCCGATTATTGCCAGCTATGACGAAAACCGTTTAGAGCAGGTCTTGGATAATTTGATAAGCAATGCGCTTAAATATAGCCCGGCGGAAAGTACGGTTACGGTTGGTATTGAAGCCTTTTCTGGCTCAGATCGCCCCGATCAGGTAGTAATTTGGGTGCAGGATGAGGGTTATGGTATCAGTGAGGAAGAGCAGTCCCACGTCTTTAATCGGTTCCACCGTATTCGCAGCAACGATAATGCTAGGGTCGATGGGCTGGGTCTCGGTTTATATATTAGTTCAGAGATAGTCAAGCAACACGGCGGGCAAATCTGGCTTCGGAGCGAAGTTGGTAAAGGCAGCACTTTTTACATCGCTATCCCCTTCACTCCTTCGTCAATCCTAAGCTCTATTTCGGAGTAAGGAACGTCTAATAAGGGATGAAGGGGGAAATCCATTGGCGGAGCAATGTCTAACAGCATTTCCCATCTCGCCTTAGACATTGCTCTACCAATAGACCGTCCCTAGAGTATTACATCATCGATTCTTGGCTACTGTTTTGGGTGTAGGTCGTCTGACCCATCAAAGGGTTGGACGGTTGGGTCGAAAAAGCGGTTGTTTTGGCTTGCTCAAGCTGCTGGCCCAACTGCTGGAGTTGTTCCGGGCTGAATAGCTGGCGTACCTTCGGGAAAAGCTGGCCTTCTTCTTCCTCGACGTGGTGCTGGATAGCCCGCATCAACTGGGTCATTTTGCGGCCCCATTCCTCGGAAGTATTATCCAGGCTGGCGATTTCGGTCAAGAGGTGCTTGGCATCGGCATGTTCTTCATAAGCTTCCTGAACCAGACCATTAGTCTCTTGCGACTGGCGAACTGCCGGATAAAAGACCTGCTCCTCGATAGTAGTATGAACCGTTAGCTCTTGATAAAGCTGGTTGAACAACCGCTGGAATTCCTGGGAATTGCCCCCCTGCTCAAAAGTCTTAAAAATTTGATTGACCTTATCGTGGTCACTCCGTAACAATTCTAAAGCATCCATTGTAATATACCTCCTCTAATTTTCATTTCCCGGCGATCAGACTATCTGCCGATCTTTAGTATAGAGACATTCGGCAAAGCATTTTATCTACTGCCTGATCTCTTACCTTAAATATATAAGCAAATTATGGGCCATGAACGGATAATTCTTTGAACCTCCATCGCCTCTGACCTTGACTTGTGTCGTTAGCTTTGTTACCCTGTAGAGGTCTAGCTCGATACGAGGCGGCTTCCTGGTTGTTCCACTGGCCGGGCCTAATAAAGAAGCCTCAATCTTTCTTTTAATATATAGGAGGAAAGTTTATGCGACTAAGAGTCACGCGCCGTATTCGCACGGCTACTTCGGAACAGTGGACGCTCTATGATGCGGAGCGCCGCGATGCCCAGGGTGAGTTGGAAAACATCGGCAAGATGGATTTGCATTACGATGAGGAAATGGTTTACGCGACCCTTTTGCTGTGGAACGAGTTTGTGGCAGAGGTGGGTGAGGATACCACCAAAGCGATCATTGATGACCTGATGGATGAGGCGACTGCCCCTATCGGAGTATCGGCCCTCTACAGCATCGACTTTTTTACACCGAGCCTGCAAGAGTATAAGTTTTATACCAATGACGAAGACATCGATGAGTTCGAGGACGATGATGACGACGATGACGACGATGAGGACGAGGATAAACCCGGTAGCAACGGGAAGCCAGCTTCCTGGCCCTAGTAAGGGATTTAGTTTTGACAATTCGAGGGAGGGTGGTTTATAGACCAGCTTGTCTCAATTTTTGCCAGATAGAAACAAATCTGGTAGTTTTGCGTAGAATTGTTAGACCGAAACGACCGGCTTTTGATTAGAGTGTTAGAATCTCGTGAACCTCAAAAGGAGGATGGAATGTCGCAATCCGACGTGTTAACGTATAGTGATGTAAATGACAATGGCATTTTGGACCTGGATATTTATTTCGATTTCCTGTGTCCTTTTTCATATCAGGCTTCGTTATGGGTGCGCCAGATCAGCAATTTGATGGGGCCAGAAGTAATCTCAATTCGCTGGCGGTTTTTCTCGTTGGAGCAAAACTATTTAGGCAAAGACAAGCCAGATTGGAAGATTTGGGAGCAGCCACCGGGAGGCGAAATTCACGGTCTTTTGGCCTTTGCTGCCGGGGGTGCCGCCCACGCTATCGGTGGGGAAGCCAGTCTGGATAGTTTTTACGCCGCTCTGGGTAAAATGCACCACGAAGAGGGTTTGCCAATCTGGGAGCGGGCCACTTTGGAAAAAGCCTGGCAGACGGCCGGGTTGGAGCCTGCGGCCCTGGCGAAAGTCCTCGATAATCCCGACCCCTCTAACTATACAAAACTGGAACGCGATCATACCGAAGCGGTTGAGAAGTACGGTGCATTTGGTACGCCGACCCTGGTCTTTGAAGAGTCTCACTCTTTCTACCTTGCGTTAATGCCTGCTCCCCAGGATTTGAGCGATGCTTTGGAGTTGTTCCAACACGTTCAGCGTATGGCGATGGGGTTTGGTCTGGGCATGATGGAGTTCAAGCAGACTTTGACCGAGGCCCAACGCGAAGCCCATTTCGCCTCCAACAGCCAGTGGTTGCAGGCCAGGAGTGGGGAGTAGACTGAACAATCCAGTGGCGAGGGATGAAGGATGAGGGATGAAGGGGCAAAGCCACTGGCGGAGCAATGTCATACAACCGGACTACTCAGTCCTCAATCCCCTTTCATCCCTTGCCTCATCCCTCATCCTTTGCCCATAGATCGTCCGATTAGGTTTTAATTACTCGCCCGGTAATTCTTCGACATAGAGGCCGTAGAGTGGCGGCGGGGCAATACCCAATTGGGTAAGATAAGAGCAAAGCTGGCTGCGGTGGTGAATCTCGTGTTCGAGCATCCCGACTACCACCCGCCAGCCTGCTATAGCGCCCTGGTTGGTCGGAACTGGGTTGGTCAGTCCGATTTCGCTGCCCTCTCTAAGCATTTCAACCGCTTGAGCGTGACATTTTTCCAGGTAGGCTATTGCTTCGACTTTACTTTGGCCTAGCCTTTCGGCGTGTCCGGGATAGACCAGCCGACCGCTCTCCAACCGAGCCATGTTCATCACTTCGGTTGAGGCCAGATGCCGGATCAAATCGCCGCAACTAAACTCGCCTTCCGCCGGTCGCCAGTCGATTTTAGCTTCCGGCACAGCCTGAGCTACCTCTAACGTTCGCGCGTAAACCCGTTCAAACCAGCCGATTACCTCTTCTAAAGACCAGTTCATTTGTTTGTCCGTACTTTATTTACTGCCGAAATAATCTAAATTAGCCGCATGCGGGCTGCCAGCACCGGAGGAATATGCTTATAATGGCCCCAGGATATAGCTTTGCTGGTTTTTATCTCCTGAGCAAAAGCCGGTTCTTCCAGGCCATCCAGGACAAAACCGGCCTTAAACCCGCTATTGAAAAGTTCGTGCAAGGGCCGCTGAAAGTAATAATGGGGATTAGGTTCGCCCGGCGCACCGGCCCCTCTTTTCGGCGGCAAGTGCAGGTAGTTGGACATTTTTACATAATAGGTCTCCACTAGCGTGCCATCAAGGTCTTCTTCTTCCAGGCCGAGTCTGGTATCCGCCGAATTAAAGCAAGGGTGCATCAGGGTGAAGACAAAGCGGCCTCGTGGCTTTAGCAGGCGGCGCAGCGCGTTAAAGAGCGGGTCGATCACGGGCATATCCATCAGGGCCATATTGCAAATTGCCGCCTCGAAGCGTTGTTCTCCCAGGGCTAGAAGTTGAGCTTCGCTGGTAGCATCGACCTGGCGGTATTCGATCTGCTCCTGGTTTTCGGTAGTACGGGCCTGGGCGCGTTCGAGTAGTCCGGCACTGAAATCGGTCGCCAGTACTCGCGCTCCAAGCTGGGCCAACCGCCGACTAAACTGACCGTTTCCACAGGCTACATCTAAAACAGTTTCGCCCGGCTGTATTGCCAATAATCGTTCGGCGGTTGGCCCGACCAGATGGTTATGAAAGGCGTTGCCCTCCTTCATCATATTATCCCAAAACTCGGCTTTCTCATCCCATTGTTGTTGGGTGGCCTGGGTCAACGCCGGTAGATTGTCTGCTGCTGGCTCGGTCATCTAACCCTCCGTAACTCTTGTAGCAACCATTACAGCCGCTTGTGGAGATAAAACTGCTTGTAGCCTATTGGATAATCTTCTAATACTCCATGAATAACAAAACCCTGCCTTTGGTAAAAATCTGGAGCCTGAAAACTATGTGTATCCAGCAACATTTGATGACAGTTATGCTGGCGGGCTTCTTTTTCAGCTGCTGCTAGTAGTTGGGTTCCCCAGTGCTGTCCGCGCCAACCCTCGCGCACCCAGAGGGTTTTAATTTCCATGCACCCGCCCCAAATCCACCCATATAACCCGGCAGCGATTGTGCCAGCCTGATCTCGTACAAAAATAGCAACCTCGCTATCGAAGTTAATTTTTGTTTTGGCAATATTATATTCGTTAAGCTGCTCTTCCAGAAAATGAATATCGGAAGGGTCTGGCTGGTTTTCTACCAGTGGCTGAGGCTTATCTGGTTTGTCCGGCATAACTATTCGTTCTCACCCGCTAGTTTTGATATGGTTCAAAAGGCCGCCGTCGAGCAGGATCGCCAGTTCGCGGCTGCTCAGGTTGTGGTTGAATGTGATCGTTAGCCCTTTGGTAATATTTGTGACCACCAGGTCCGTACCGGCCTGTAACTGGTCGCGCAGGTTGGAAATTTCGAGTTGATCGCCCTGCTCAATTTGAGCATAATCTTCCGGGCGGCTAAAGATGAGCGGCACGACCCCAAAATTTACCAGATTGGTGCGGTGGATACGCGCGAACGAGAGGGCCATAACTGCCTTTACACCCAGGTAGCGCGGGGCAAGGGCGGCGTGTTCGCGGGCCGACCCCTGCCCGTAGTTGGAACCGCCAACCACAAAACTGGCTCCGGCTTCCCTGGCACGGGCCGCGAAAGTCTTGTCTACTCGCTCGAAAGTATACTCGGCGATGGCGGGTAGGTTGGAGCGTAACGGCAGGATTTTTGCGCCTGCCGGGGAGATGTGGTCGGTGGTGATATTGTCGCCCATCTTTAGAAGTACCGGGCCGGAAAGTTCGGTTTCGAGTGGGGCAAAACGCGGCAACGGCTTGATATTCGGGCCGCGCAAAATCTCGACCGCTTCGGCTTCTGGCCCTTCGGCGGCGGGTGGCATCAGGAGAGCATCGTTGATCTCAAACCGTTCCGGCATTTCGATCTGGGGATATTCGCCGAGGTCGCGGGGGTCGGTAATAACCCCGGTTAGGGCAGTCGCGGCGCAGGTCTCTGGGCTGGCAAGATAGACTTGCGCATCGCGGGTTCCGCTGCGGCCCTCAAAATTGCGGTTAAACGAACGCACCGCTACCCCGCCGCTTGGTGGGGCCATGCCCATCCCGACGCAAGGGCCACAAGCCGACTCCAGCATCCGCGCTCCGGCTTCGATCATATCGCCGAGCGCCCCGGTACGGGCGACGGTCGCATAAACCTGCCGGGAGCCAGGGCTGACCGTCATACTCAGGTCGGGGCTAATTGCTTTGCCGCGCAAGACGTGGGCGACTACCGAGAGGTCACGATAGGAACTGTTGGTACAGGAGCCGACCGAGACCTGCTGCACTGCCAACCCCGCCACCTGCCGGACAGGAACGACTTTATCCGGGCTGTGCGGTTGGGCGATCAACGGCTCTAGCGTGTCGAGGTCGATCTCGACGATTTCGTCGTAATCCGCGTCGGGGTCGGCGGCGAAGGGTTGCCAGCTTGCCTCGCGGCCCTGGGCTTTGAGATAGCGTTGGGTCTGTTCGTCGCTGGGGAAGATCGAGGTTGTCGCGCCCAGTTCTGCGCCCATATTGGCTATGGTGGTGCGGTCGATCACGCCTAACGAGGCGACCCCAGGGCCGGTATATTCTATAAGCTTGCCGACCCCACCTTTGACGGTCAGTCGGCGCAGCAGTTCCAAAATAACGTCCTTGCCGCTTACCCAGGGCTGTAAAGTTCCGCTCAGTTTTACGCCTACAATTTTGGGCATCGCCAGATAGAACGCACCGCCGCCCATGGCAACCGCTACGTCCAGCCCGCCCGCCCCGATAGCAATCATGCCCAGCCCGCCACAAAGGGGAGTATGGCTGTCGCTGCCTAGCAAGGTCTTGCCCGGTACGGCAAACCGCTCGGCATGCACTTGGTGACATATCCCATTGCCCGGTCGGGAGAAATAAATACCAAATTTCTTGGCAGTAGACTGCAAAAAGCGATGATCGTCGGCGTTCTCGAAGCCGATTTGCAACATATTATGATCGACATAGCTGACCGAGACTTCGGTCTTGACCCTCGGAATACCTATCGACTCGAATTGCAAGTAGGCGGCAGTTCCGCTGGCATCCTGGGTCAAGGTCTGGTCGATCCGAATTGCGATCTCCTGACCGGGCTGCATTTCGCCCGAAACAAGGTGCGCGGCTAGAAGCTTTCTAGCCAGATTGGTTCCCATTCTCTCTCCTAACTCCCCAACATATTAGAACTACCGATTTACGATTTTAGGTACGATAGCAAAATGCAAAGCATTTGACCTAGCCAATACCCTGTAGGAGCGAGCTTCTGCTCGCGATTGGAGATACGGCTGGGTGTTTAATCGCGAGCAGAAGCTCGCTCCTACAGCAGGGTTAATCTCGTTTTCCTCTGCGTCTCTGCGGTGAGTAGTTCCAATCGTAAATCTACTTATTTTCAAAATCGTAGGCGCGGGTTGAGCCAGTTGGCTAAATCCTGGCGGCTTTCGACGCTGGTGGCGTGGGCTATTGGGTATTCGCGGTAGGTTACGTCAACGCCTCCGGCAATCAGCGCGTCGCGGGCCGCCTGACCTAACGGTAGCTTTAGGGCCTGATCCTCGATGCCGTGCGCGACAAAGGCGCTTTTGCCTCGGTAGACCCCCGCCTGTAACCGTTCGGCGGCTTGGGGGCTGACAAAGCCGCTATGGGCGATTAGCCCAGCGATCTGTTCCGGGTAGGTGGTGGCGGTCATGATGCTAACTGCTGCGCCCTGGCTGAACCCACCGATGTAAATCTGGGTTGGATCGACTGCTACGCCAGTCAAATCTTCTAACTGTCCGATCAACTGGCCCAGCTTTTCGAGGCTGGTATCGACTAAGCCCGGTACAGGTTTGCCGACTTCGGTCCATTCGTACCATTTCCAGCTTCCGCGCGGGTTATCGTTGACCTGACCGGGGCCACGTGGGGCCACGATCAACACTCTTTTATCCACAAACGGCACTAATTCGTAAATGTCGCCTTCGTTAGCACCCCAGCCATGCAGCATAATGAGGGCCGGATGCGGCTTATCGGTCGGCGCAGGCCGCCGCACCAACACTGGCAAGGCTCCACTCATCAATAGCTCGGTTCCACTGGTATCTGGTTCCATTGCTTCTAAACTCCTGCTTTTAACTAAGGGCCTATCCTAACCAGTTGACATCCGCCCCTACTGTGGATAGGCTCTAAGGGCTAAACCTGGAATAGCTCAACTAGTAGGCATCAGGTAGGAACCAGCCCGGCTAATACCTGATGCCTACTGCACTATTAGACAGGTTCTTAATCTGCCGTCGCCTTGAGGACATTCTTGAGGAAAGTCGCTTCTGGCACGGCTCCTTCAAATTCGACCTTTTCGTTGACAATCGTTTTGGGTACGCCGTAGACGTAGAAACGCCCGGCCAGTTCTTGAAATTCGTTGGCTTCGACTATATCAGCCGTGATAAACGGGCTGGTCATTGCCATTTGGTGAGCCATCCGCACCGCGGACGGACAGTAGCCTCAGGTAGGCGTAACAAAGACGATGATGTTGGCCGGTCGGTTGACCCCCGCCAGTGCCTCACGGGTCGCCGCCGTCAAGTGGGTCTGGCCTTTGGATAGATCAACAATATTCTCGACCAGCGTGCCAAATTCGTAGCCGCTTGGTATGCCAAAAAAGCGCGATTGCCCGACCAGCGACGCGGCCCGATAACGACTGACCGGCAGTAGCGTGCCGTCCAGCCCGACCTCCTGAGCGGCTTGTTGCCCTTCGGCGGTCTCAAGATCGTGGAACTTCAGGCTCAGATGGGGGTTCGTGGCGGTCAGTTCGCTGTAAATCTCAAAGCTGACCCGGCAAGCTTCGCCGGTGATGGCACTCTCGTCTTCGCTGTCCGGGTCGTAGCCTTCGGCGGCTTGAGGGGTGTGATAGCTGCCCCGCGAGAAAAAATCGAATTGTACATCCTCGATCATATCCTGGGCGAAACGTTGTTCTAAATAAGCGCGGTCTTCTTCTCCGATCAGTGCCAAGTTATTACCTCTTTCTATAATACTCTTTTAAATAGCCCGTTAAAACCAGCCTTTTAAATAGCTTTTTAATATGGTGGGTTGATTGTATCGCAGGCCGGGGGTGAGTGCAAACTCGCGCTTTGTTTTACTTAGCCGGGTAATTGCTTATCGAACTAATTATGGTGTAAAATTGCCGGACTTTCTATCCTCGCGGGTTGGCCTGGGCCGATACTAGAAAGCGATAAGCTGTTACGGATGTATTTGTAAATAGAAATAACGAGATGGTTCTTTTGAAGAGCATTGTTCAAGGAGGAAAATAGGTGCGTATTAGAGTTGAAAATAAACTAGCGGGCGAATTGGACGCGCTGGTAGTGGTTCGTTTTAGCGATAGTGAAAGCTGGCCCGCCGGGTTGGACGACAAGACGACCGCTTTGCTTGGCAAAGTCAAAGAATTAGGCGGGGCCGAGAAATTTTTGGAAACGGAAACGATTTTGTATGCCGACGATGGCCCGGCTAAACGGTTGGTGGTGATCGGGGCTGGCAAGCAGGCCGATTTTGATGTGATGAAAGCGCGTCAGTTAGCCGGGGCGGCTGCCCGTGCTATGCGGAAAAAGGGCGCGAAACGGTTGGCCTTTGCCTTCCCACTGGGCGATCAGGCTCCCGATCAGTTCCAGGCTTATGCTGAGGGGATCGTGCTGAGTATTTTTGAGCCGGGTTTCTACCATACCGGCGACAACCGCGATCAAAAGGTGCTGGAAGATGTGCTTTTCCTGGCCGAGGGCGAGACGGCCTTGAAAGATCGGGCCGCCCGTGGCGTGGTGATCGGCGAGGGCCAGAATTTTGCCCGCACCCTGGCGAACGAACCGCCCAACGTTATGTACCCGGAGCGGTTAGGTGAAGAAGCCCTCAAAATGGCAAACGAGGTCGGCCTCGAATCGCACGTGCTGGACAAAAAGCAGCTTGAGGAAGGCGGCTTTAAGGCGATCCTGGCGGTCGGGCAGGGTAGTATCCGTGACCCGCGTATGATCGTGTTGAAGTACAACGGGGCCGGGGATGCGCCCTATGTCGGGATCGTTGGTAAGGCGATCACTTTCGATAGCGGTGGGATCAGCATCAAGCCTGCCGACAACATGGATCATATGAAGTTTGATATGAGTGGTGGAGCCTGGGTGATCGGGACGATGCGGATTTTGGCCCAACTCAAGCCGAAAATCAACGTGATCGGCGTAGTAGCCGCTGCCGAGAACATGCCGAGCGGTTCGGCTTATCGTCCTGGCGATGTGATCGGTAGCCTCGAAGGTAAGTCGATTGAGGTGCTAAACACCGATGCCGAGGGCCGGATCGTGCTGGCGGACGGCCTGGCCTATGCCCGCAAGCTTGGGGCGACCCGTTTGGTCGATCTGGCGACCCTGACTGGGGCGGTGGTGGTCGCGCTCGGTAACGCTGCGACGGGCGTGTTTACTTCCGATCAGGCTTGGACTGACCAGTTCCTCAAGACGGCCCAGGCTGCTGGAGAGCGGGCCTGGCAACTACCGATCCTGCCCGAACACCGCGACTCGATCAGTGGCACAACCGGCGATCTTTTGAATACCGGCGGTCGGACGGGTGGTGCTTCAACGGCGGCGGCTTTCCTCAAGGAGTTTACCGGCGGTCTGCCCTGGATACACCTCGATATTGCCGGAACCGCCTGGACTGACTCCGAAAAGCCCTACCTGGCGAAAGGCTCTAGCGGTCAGATCATGCGGACGCTGGTCGATTTCCTGGCCTCTACCAGCGAAAGCCTCTAGCCCACTCGAAAGAGGGCGACCCATGTGAGACATGGCTCCGCCAATAGATTTTTCCAATGGAACATTCTATTGGCGGAGCCATATTCATCAATCCGAGAGTCTGGTGCGATTGGTGGCGCGGCTGAGTGGATTTGAAGGGGACTTAGAGCGTGTCTAATAAATGATTTAGGCGTTGGAGCAAATAACCGCCAGCAAACTAGCATGGAGTTTGAGATCAAAGCCAGCATTAGTGCGGGCATACTTACGGTAATCAGGAAGTTATTTGTGCTGTAGGACGCGATATGACAGAGCGCACCCGCCTGGAAGAACAACTCCGTCAGGGAAATAAGTTACAGGCTATTGGACAGTTAGCCGGAGGGGTTGCACACGATTTCAATAATATTCTAACGGTTATTATCAGTTTTAGCGAACTAATTTTGGGAGAGCTTAACCAGGAGAATGAGTTCGTAGTAAGTGGGGTTAACGAGATTAAGCAAGCTGGGCTACGAGCGGCTGCCCTGACCAAACAACTTTTAGCTTTTAGCCGCCAGCAGGCCCTCCATCTGGAAATAGTGAACATGAATAACCTGGTTAGCAACCTTATTGCTATGCTGCAACGTCTTATCGGTGAGGATATGGAATTGCAAACTATCTTACAGCCTGAACTGGGCAGTGTTAAGGCTGATGTTGGTCAGCTGGAACAGGTAATTGTAAATCTGGTGGCAAATAGCCGAGATGCCATGCCTGGCGGGGGTAAAATTACTATTGAGACTAGCGACCTCCAGCTAACTGAAAATTATATTTTCCAACACGCCGAAGTACAACCGGGTAACTATATTTTGTTAGCAATTAGTGATAACGGCATTGGGATGGAAGAAAATGTTCAAAAACATATTTTTGAACCCTTCTTTACTACCAAAGAGCCAGGCAAAGGCACCGGGTTAGGTTTGGCAACAGTCCATGGAATTATCAAACAACTTGGCGGCTATATCTTGGTTTATAGCGAACTACAACACGGTACCACCTTCAAAATTTATCTACCTCGCGAAGAGGGGTGGTCAATGGCTGAAAACACTGAACCGAATGTTAGCCCACAAGGACAATACTCTGAAACGATTTTATTAGTAGAAGATGATGTCACGGTACGTGAAGTAACCGGGCATGTCCTACGCAAGTTTGGTTACAATGTAATCGAAGCAAGTAGTGAGGAGGCACTACTTTCATTTGAACAAAACCACGAAAGAATTGATCTGATACTCACCGATATAGTAATGCCTGGGATCAATGGCAAGGAACTGGTCGAGATATTGCTCAAAAGACAACCTGAATTAAGGGTGTTATATATGTCGGGCTACAGTGATAAACGCATAAACTTTCAGGCTCAAGACTCTAATAACAGCGCCTTTTTGCAAAAGCCTTTTACCCCAACTTTGCTAAATCAGAAAATACGCTCGGTCTTGGCTTAATATTTAAATTTACAAGGCCATCCCTGATAGCTGACCCTGTAAAATAAAGAGTTGAACTCGAATCGCAATATAATGGTTTCGAAAATACACCGTGGCGCAGATAACAATAAGTGGCCTCAGGCTATCAAGGAAGTTAATAATCTGATAGACACCTGCTCTAATTCGCTGGCGCTCTGGTTAAGCTGAGTACTCACGCTGGAATTTTGGGCGGCAATAGCTTTTATCTCCTGGACATTGTGAGCCGATTGAGTGGTAGCTGAAACTTGTTGGAGAGTGGCCTCATTTACGCTAACGATTTGCCGAGCTATTGCGCTGGCTAGCTGACTGGTGTGGATTACTTCTTGAGCATTGAGGTGCAGCGCTTCCAGGATCACTTGAATTGTTTTATCACTTTCACTCGTGGCACTGAGCGCAATTTCTAACTCATCCTGGGCTGCCTGAGCCGATTGAGCTACCTGATTGATACCTCCCTCGATCTTACTGAGAATATTACCTACTTCAGCACTGGCCTGTTGCGAGCGCTGAGCCAGATTTCTAACTTCGCCTGCCACCACCAGAAAGCGTTTGCCATAAATTCCAGCCCCAACCGCTTCTAGCGCGGCATTCAAAGACAACAGATGTATCTCACGGCTCATAGAATTAATCGTCGTGACTACCGTTTCAATTTGAGCTTGAAAATGTTGTAACTCAGCCAGGTTCTGCTCCAGAATCTGGTATTGCTGACTGACCTTTTGAGTAGCCGTTACCGTAGATTGGATGGCAGCTTGACCGCCATTACCTGCTGCCAGGGCTTCTTGGGAGGTAGTTTGAACTCTAAGGGTACGCTGGTTAATTTCTCCAATACTCTCTTTAACCAGGGTGGTCTGTTCTTCAATACTACCTGCGGAATGGGAGATTTGGGCTACCAAACTAGCTACCTCGGTCAGCGCGGTAAGCTGTTGCTGGCTACCCACTAGTTGATGTTTGGAAATAAGACTGAGTTCTGCACCCATCTCTAAGACCTGGCGGCTCACATTCTCGCTGGCCGCCTGCCGCAGTCTTAATTCTTCCAAAGCCTGTTTCAATTCGAGAGTTTGCAAATTGAGGGCGCGATTATCGTGATCTACCCGGTCATAGAGTACAGAAGTAAGCCAAACTATTCCACCTATCACGACCCACCACAAGACAAAGGTATCGTAACCTACTTTAACTACCTGACCATCTGGGGCAAAAAAGTTATTTTGGTTGATAATAGAATAAGCCAGGGTGTTAATCAGAAAGATACCAAAGGTCAAGAAAGCTTGCAACCGCCCCAGGATTACCTGAATTGTGGTCAATAAGAAAAGAAAAATGAGGTATATTCCGAAAAAAGGAGCTTCCCAGTAGATCGCTATCACAATTAGAATGGAAGCCACACTAATAATCCAGGCAGCCTGACGATATTGAGTAGTATAACGGGCTAACCACCAGCTACAACCCGCCGGTATCACCCCTAGTAGCGCCCCGACAGCACTAGAACCCCAGGCTTGCCACGATACCACAAAGCACATCGAGAAGCTTAATACTGTTAATAACCCGGTAATAACAAAAGCCAGTAAACAAACAGTGCGAGTAAATTGGATGGTATGCAATGGGATAGCTTCAAACGAACGGTTAGTAGCATGGGAAGTAATAACAGCTTGATCTATTGGTGCAGCGAACAATCTTGCCTCCTACAATCATTTAATGAAATCCGGTAGCGTAATCTGGTTAGCCTGGGACTTTCAGGTGACCAGGGGCCAGGGATTAAGACAGCAGCTCTATTAATACTAATTTCAAAATGCCAAGATTGTTACAAATAAAGGCTCTTTGTAAATGGCTCTCAAAAGACTGCCAAAGTAATTATAGCTCTAATAGCTTACGATTAACCTTACAAAGACCCTAAAACCAGCTTAAAAATTGCGTTTAATGCTATAACTGTTAATGGTCAATCTGAATCGCTGGTGCGGTCTATTAGACTTACCGATTGAAGGTTAGTTCTGCCGGAGAATGTCAAGATATTGGTGTAACCAGTCAGGGCTTATGCGTTTACCTCAATCTTACTTTGAGCCTAATAATTTAGGAGTGAGGCTAAAAAGCCTATCAAAAGACTTTTGACTTTGGCCTAAACGCATAAGCCCTGCCTATTGCTGCTCCACATCTTGCCAGCCGAGGCCGAGTCGGGCCAAAATCCAACTGCCAATATGAGCTATTGCGTGGTAGGTGTTGAGCGATAATAAGAAAGGGGAGGGTGCGACAATAAGAATTGCCGATTAACTCTTAAGCGAATGAGGATTGGTTTATCATAGTGTTCACTCTACTACTCGTTCGATTGCGAAGTCGAAGTAGCTCTTAAGGAGAGAACACTGTGAAGAAAGACACCGAGGTTCAGTTCTATATGCGCGAAAGACATAAAGGCACTTCTCAAATAGTGGCCGCTGCCAGAGCCGGTATAAGCGAACGCACCGCTCGCAAATACGAAACCCACAAGGCCCTGCCCAGCCAGCTCAAAGTTCTTACAATCCCCGACATAGAGCAGCCCTTTAGTTTGCAAGGTTTTTGCAGCTTCTTTATCTCCGGCACATACAACCCATCATCGGCCCGTTCGCCACTGACAATCGTGCTGCTCATTGGCAAGCCGAGGGGGTCAAGCACGGCCAGTTGGATTTTGAGTTGGGGCAGGTCGGGCCGATGGTCTTTGCTATGACCAAATTGGAACAAACCATCCGGGCTAACCTTCGCATACCCGCTGGCGGCGGTACTATCCAGCCGGACTGGGCCAGCTCCCAGGTCATAGACCCGCACCAAATGTTGACCGTGGGCCATCTCAAAGAGTTCCCAGCTGGCATCCTCACTAAGCCGGTCCAGGACACTTGCCAGCAGGTCATCGGTGAAATCCAACTCGCTGAGTGGCACCCCCATGCCCGCTTGCAAAGTATGGGGGCGATCTTTAACCCAGGGCCGGACGTGATTAAGGCGATGATTAGCTTCACACACAATATGGCACAACCAGACGGTCACGATCTGTCCCAGGCTCAGACCTTGCCAGTTGCCATGACCTGGAAAGAATTGGTCGAGTAACTCGCTTACTTGCATCTTTTTGAGTTGAGCCTGCAAGAGTGGCAACTCATCAATCCGTTCGATTTCGATAGTTAGTTTTTCGCTCATATTCCTACTTTAGCCCTATTGTGGCGAACTGTCTAATTTATGAGCGAACCATGAGTTATGGAATTGAACTCTCAATGAGCCGCAAAGGCAATTGCTGGGACAATGCGGTGATGGAAAGTTTTTTTGGCACCTTAAAAACCGAATGCACCGACCGCCGAAAGTTTGCTAACAGGCAAGAAGCTAAAACGGTAATATTCGAGTACCTGGAAGTGTTTTACAACCGGCAGCGGCTCCATTCATCGTTAGGCTATGTTTCGCCGGAAAGTTTTGAGAAGCAATCAGATTCACTCGCCTTGTGACACTCCACAAAACTGGTGCAAGCTCATCTGCGTGCTTGCCCTCCTTCAAACTGAGAAGAGAGAACAGCGACAAATGGTGGTGCCTTACTAACACCCTGGTCAGACTGCTATGCAGGCTCGTGGCACCAAGGATCTTCGACCTCGTTATTGGCTCAAACCAGCTGTAGAATAAAATATTTTCATTGCTGGTGGTGCGCTCCGCGAATGCATGGCTGCTATGTAAATAGATTGTGCTGGAACAAATGTTCGTAATCGGTACTATAATCTCTTTTCATGCTTAAAACTGGGCCTAAAGGTGGCGCAACGCGCCATAGCGACTGTTGGCGAACCCCCTTTAGCAGGCTAAACTCTTAAAAGCTTTAAGTCAAGAAAGAGGTGAGACAACGAGTTCGCCAACGGTATCAAAAGTGGATCTGAACCATAAAGGTGTACATCCTGTCTCTAGGCGTATTAGGCTGGATCTATCTCTGTAATCCGGTTGCACAAAGGCCCTGGATCATTTTCAGGAAACCGGCGTACAATTAGGGCATAATGCACTAAGCGGTCAGACCAGGGAAGAACACTCGGATGTCTCAAATAGTGGCTGTAGCTGTAATGAGATTACAAACCTAAATTTCCTATTAAGGATCATGGCTTTGTAAGGCTGTAAATTTTCTTACCGTTGTTTTCTCTATCACTTATTACATTACCTCACCCTGATACCTGGTGTGTGAGTGTGTTTTATATCTGCAATTGGGCCGGGCTAACTTCCGTGACTATCAGGGCGTAATGGCTGATGATTTTTTGGTCTGCTCGAAAAGTTGCGATCTGGCCTGGCTGTAATGTAATCTTGACTATTAAGTTATAATTTATATAGCCTTAGATGAATAGCTTGGCGACCTCGAACACATCCAATATTAGGGTTTCTTAACCGGTATTTAGGGGTAAAACTGGAAGACGGTGGTTCGATTCCGTCCCCAGCTAATGCCTGATATTCCAGTTAGTTTGAGTTGCCTACGCCTATTCGGTGAACAGCTTTGCTATAGACAATCGGTCAACAAAATAGAATAAGGGAGAAGGTATCTTGAAACACTCAGCAATTTACCCTGCTTTGGTTATTGGTTTGGTTTTTGGTCTGGCAATTGGCCTGGTTCCAGCCTTGCCGGTCTACAGTGATAACCTGCCGGTCTGCCAGGGAACCGGAGGTAGCAATGTTTCGCTTAAGTTCGGAGGGCAGGTAGTCACCCCCACCACTTTGTTGCGGACGGCCAATGGACAAATTTGTGCTGCGAACGAGGTGAGCCTGAATATTATAGCGCTAACCCGCACCTTGACGGTCAGCCCGAACGGCACGGCTATTCAGAACGGCACAGCCTTAAAGCAAGCGATGTCGCAGATCATAGCGGCTAACCCCTCGGCCACTAATCCCTGGCTGTTAAAGCTGGAACCGGGTAATTATGACCTCAATGGCGGCAGCCTGACACTGGCCCCCTATGTGGATCTGGAGGGATCGGGTGAAGGGGTAACCAGTATCTCTTCCAACATTGCCACTGGTTTCCCCTTGACCCAGGGAACCGTAACCCTGGCTGCAAATAGTGAGATACGCCAGGTACAGGTAATCAATACCAACAATGGCTTTCGTAAAGCGGCTATAGTAATTCCAACTAATGCTACCAATGTGCGAATTAGCCGCATAAGTGCGGTAATGGTGTCTACCGGTACTGGTGAAGGCTATAGTCTTTACAATAACAGCGGTGCAATTACCACTATCCGGGATAGTAGCTTTTTAGCCTCAGGGTCCGCTAATCCAAATACGGGCCTTCGCACGGATGGCGGCACTCTGATAGTGCTAAATAGCGATATAACTATTCCGAATGGTACACTCGCCTTAGGGATTACTTCCTATATCACTAGCACAATTAGTGTATCAAACAGTAATATTTCGGTATCGGGTGGAACTTCCCTCAACTATGCCGCCTCCGCCTCAAACAGTAAACTAACCATCCAAAATAGCACACTTAGCGCTACCGGTACCAGTAGTAGTGGTGTTGTTAACAGTGGTTCCAGTGTAGTACGGGTAGGTGCTTCGGGGGTATCAGGAGGCTCGAGTAATACGGCCGGTACAATTACGTGTGTAGCTTCGTGGGACGGAAGTTTTGCCCCGCTTACCTGTTAACAGTGTATTAATTTGTAACCGTTCACGGGAGTCTGAAAAATCGTATTAGATGAGCTATGCTTATACAACATCTGGTATAGTAGGCCAAATTAAATATTTTGGCATAGCCAAACTAAATCAATATGTTGTAGTATACCACAGGTAAAACCACA
>JBBQWM010000087.1:0-20265 GCA_038210655.1 Chloroflexia bacterium | reverse complement strand
TAAGGCTGTTGCAAAGTCGTGGAATGAGAACTGGGAGAGAAGAATTAGACGAAAAAACCTTTGCGGGTTACAATTGGTTGGATTAACATAATCAAGCATAACCAGAAAGGTCTTTCGCAATGAACTATACCACAATTCCATTTGAAATCGAACTGCCCGAACAAGGAGTGGTCTTTGATTTGAACGAGTTCTATGCCCTGCTTGCCAGCCTGAGCGATAAACGTGGTCGGCGGGGCAAACGCTACCAATTGGCGGTGGTGTTGGCTATCGCGGTGCTGGCTAAATTGGCCGGCCAAAATCAGATTAGCGACGTGTCGCAGTGGGCTAAACTGCGTGTTCACGAATTAGCCCGGCTCTTCAATCTAGCCCGTTTGCAAATGCCTCATCCCACTACCTGGAGTAGGATTTTAGCGAGTGCGGTCGAGCCACAAACCCTCACCCGCCTGGTCGCCGACTATTTAGAGCGGGCCTCACACGGGCCAGGCCAACTTGTTAAGCGAGGTAGCCTTCAATTGGCGCTTGATGGTAAGGCCTTGCGGGGTACGATCCCCCTCGGTAAAACTAGCGGGGTGCATCTGGTGGCGGCTTATTTGCCCGCCAAGGGGGTGGTACTGATCCAGCTTGCGGTCGAGGTTAAGGAGAATGAAATCGTGGTTGCACCTAAGATTTTAGCTCAAATTGAGTTGGCTGCAATGGTGGTAACGGGCGATGCGATGTTTTGCCAGCCTGAACTGAGCGCTCAAATCGTGGGAGCGGGGGGCGATTATTTATGGATGGTCAAGGCCAACCAAAAAGGGGTTTTGGAAGATATTGAACTACTCTTTGAAGAAGCGCCGGTGGCAGTCGGTTGCTCGCCAGTGCCGACCGATTTCGAGGTCTATGGGGAATGGGACAAAGGGCATGGTCGGCTCGAACGGCGGGTGATTACGACCAGTAGTCTGCTCAAGGAGTATACCCCCTGGCCGGACTTGGAACAGGTTTTCAAGCTAGAGAGTTGGTCTAAGGATAGCTTAAATCGAACCAGCTATGCGGTGCGCTATGGCCTCACCAGTTTACCACGCAAGTTAGCTGGGCCGAAACGCTTACTGGAACTGAGCCGGGGACATTGGGGGATTGAAGATGGTTTACATCATCGTCGGGATGTCAGTTTTGAGGAAGATCACTCCCAACTCACAATGGGAAAAGCGGCCGAGCTAAACGCGGTTCTCAACAACACCGTCATTGGCATCTTACTCGGGCAAGGGGTTACTAATGTAGCCCAAGCTCGGCGCGAATTTGAGTACTTTTTCCACAAGAAACTTTTGGCTTTAACCTAGTCCAACATGCTTTATGTTCTCTACCTCGACTTTGCAACAGCCTTAGCAGTGGCCCCCACCTCCTGGCTATTTTACGCAACCTGGTCCTCAATTTACTTCACTTAACCGCACATACCCGCATTACCGAAACCCTCAGGGCCAATTCACGCTCCACCCCAAGAGCCTTTGCCATCTTGGGTCTTGACCTTAACGCATAAGCCCTGTCAGCCTCAACTCTTGCTCCGAATAGGCTAAAATAGGGTAAAAGGGGTTCTTACAAATCCACCTCAACGCCTAGACCCAACTGCCGGGCCTTGTGGTAGAGATAGTGGGCCATTGCTACATCCTGGGCGGCGTTGCCAACCGATTTGAAAAAGCTAATTTCTTCCGGCCCGAACCCACTCCGCCCTGGCTTCAAACCCGCCACGACCTCGCCCAATTCGGCATAAATCTGGTCGGGGCCAAAACGTCCTTCGTTGAGTGGGATCAATATGTCACCGGCCTCGCTCAGGGCGGCTTCGCGAGCATCGACCACCAACCGGGCGCGGGCGACCGTCTCGCCTGGCACTTCCCGCATAGTCGGCTGATAGGAGCCGATCCCGTTGATGTGAGCGCCCGGCGCAAGTTGGTTATCTTCAAAAAGGGGGACATAGCTGCTGGTGGCAGTCGCTACGATTTCGGCCCCAGCCAGGGCTTCGGCGGCAGTCGGGACGGCCCGCACCCGGTAGCCGGTTTCAGCCGAAAGTCGGGCCGCAAATTGGGCCGTCTTGGTCGCATCGCGCCCTACCACCCGCACTTCTTCGATAGTAGCCGAACGCACCGCACAAATCGCCTTTAGCTGGGTCTCAGCCTGAGCGCCCGTCCCAAACAAAGCCAGATAACGGGCCGCCGGATGCGCCAACCAAGCGGTAGCGACCCCACTGGCGGCCCCGGTGCGGATCGCCGTGACCGTCGCTCCTTCCAACACCGCCAGGGGTCGGCCTGTATCAGCCTCAAACAGCGTGACCAACCCAAAGATTAAAGGCAAGCCCCGCCCAGGGTTGCGGTTAAAAATACCGACCAACTTGACCGCCAATTGCCCGTCGTCAGACCCGCCCGCCGTCCGCAATGCACCGGGCATCAAAAGCAAAACCCCTTCCTGTCCCGGAACCGGGAAGAAAGTCCTTAACGGCACGGTTGCCCGGTCGGTCGAAAGGGCCGCAAAAGCCCCACCGACGGCCTGCACCGCCTCGGCCCAGTCTAGCGCCCGATAAATATCAGCTTTGGATAATATCAGCATTTTGCCTCCCCTAAATTAACCCGCTTAAAACCTTGAATACCACCGCTTCTTGCAACAGGTTACAGAATAATTGACCCGATTTTTGGTAGAGGCGACCCTTGTGGTTGCCTCGGAGAGCGTGCAGGGTGTTTACGGGCGACCCTTGTGGTCGCCCGTACCAGCCCAATCTCTTTGCAACTTGCTGCAAGCTAATTTAATCACACACCGGCCCTTGAGCGCAAAAAGAGCGGCTTCCTTTCGGAAACCGCCCCCTACTTTTCGCCAGATAGCTACTAAGCTTTCAGGTATTTATTGAACCAGCCGAGGGTCTCTTTCCAGGCGGCGACTGCTGACGCTTCGTTGAAAGCCGCCCCGGTATCGTTGTTGAAGGCGTGGTTCGCCCCGTCGTAAACCTTCTTCTCGTAGGTCTTACCGGCATCCTTCAAAGTCTTTTCGAGGTCGGGAATACCGGCGTTGACGCGCTGGTCAAGCCCGCCGTACTGACCCAGAATAGCTGCGTTGGTGGTAGCCATAATACTGACCGGCGAGGGAACCGGCCCGTAATAAGGCACCGCCGCCACGATTTTAGGTTCGGCTGCCGCCAACCGCAAGGTCATGCCGCCGCCATAGCAAAAGCCGACGACCCCAACCTTGTCCGCCGCTTTGATACCGGGTTGCTTGCCCAGATAATCCACCCCGGCCCGCAAATCCTTGATTAAATCGTCCGGTTTGGCATTGGCAAAAAAGCCCGTCACCTGATCGGTCGGCACTTTAGCCGTCCCACCCGACCGCGAAGCCAGGTCTACCGCCAGGGCGATATAGCCCTCCTTTGCCAATCGTCGCGCCACGTCCTTGATATGATCGGTCAAGCCCCGGTTTTCGTGAATGACGATTACACCAGGATAGGTTCCCGCCGCTTTAGGCTTTGCTAGATAGCCAAAAACGGTTGTATCACTCTGGTAGGTCACATCGCTGGCTTCGACCGCCGGGTCGGTCGGCGCAACCACGAGCGGCCCACGTGGGCCACTGGGGGTCGGTGCTGCTGCCGCCGTTGTACCACTGGCGGCTGTTGTACCACTAGCCGCCGTTGTTGTGTTGGCAGCCGTCGTCGCGGCGGTCGTGGCTGCCGCTGTAGTAGGGGCGGCGGTCGTGGCTGCCGCCGTTGTAGCCGGGGCAGTCGTCGCGGCAGGCGCGGTCGTTGCGGTCGGGTCACCACAAGCAACCAGCAGAGCGGCTGCTCCGGCGCTACCGCCACAAATCAACACCAAACGCCGAAGCATCCGACGACGGCTCATCTGCCCGGCCTGATAATCCTCGTAAGTTTCCTCGCCGAGATAAACTTGCATCTCATTAAGTTGTTCTACCGATACGGTCTCGCGTCTTTTAATAGACACTATAACTCCTCCTTATGCTAACTTCGGGTAAATCGAGCGAAAATTAAGGCCAGTAAGTGGGTCAGTTAGAAACGAGAGTAAACTAGAATAGAGCAGGAATCGATCTACCCGAAAGGTAATTAGTAAGTAACCCGGTTATATTAAGCTGAAAGGTTAAAAGGTGGCAACGGCAACCACGCTTGAAAGCCGGTTGCCGTTGCGGGAACTTGTTCTACTTGCCGCCTGCCACTACGTAATCAATGATAACCTGGTCAATGATCCGCTCGACAGGGGCCCAATCGTCGGTAAAGACCGGCGGTTGCGGGCCATCGGTCTTGCCGTTCCACTCTCGGATATTGCCATCCTGAAGGGCGCGAGTACCAACCTGTTTAATCAGGTCGTTGCTGACATATTGTTCGATATTCTTCTTAAAGGTAGCGATGTCGGTCGGCTGGTTGGTCGCCACCACCATCGTATTGGCAAAACCCGAAACGTTGATGAGATAGACATTTGGATAAACCGTCTTCATCGTTTGGGCCAACGCTTCCGCCAATCGGTAGTCGCTCTTACCAGCAACCGAAGGGGTCCCGGCGTTGATTACGGCGACTCCATTAGGAGTCAGGTGGTCGCGCACCTGCTGGAAGAATTCCTTCGTCACCAGATGGAAGGGAATATAAGGCTGCTTGTAAGCATCAACCCCAATAATGTCGTACTGCTTGCCGCTTGTGACCAGCCCATAACGACCGTCCTGGGCGATAGCGTTCAGGTTTGGCTCATTCATGGCAAAGTAAGTCCGCCCGGCCTGAATAATCTCCGGGTCGATCTCGATCCCGTCGATCTTGATTTGATCGCCATAGGCTTTGGTAAGTTGCTTGGGAACCGTCCCCGCCCCCAGCCCAACAATCATGGCGCTCTTGACCTTCTGCTCGGTCTGGGCGGCGTTAAAGAAGGGCGTTATCATAAAGTAATCCCAGGGGCCGTTGGTCAAAATCTGCTTCGGGTTATAGATCGAGTGGATCGCGTGGCCTTCGTTCAGCACCAGATTGATCTGCCCGTCGCCCCGGTCTACCACCTGGATGTAATTATAGGCCGACTCTTTGTCGAACAATAACGTGCCATAGGGCGGAACCTTGACCTTTAAGACCAGCAGCGACGACATTACAACCACCCCGACCAACAAAGCGGCAAAAATCGGGGCGCGGTTGCGGCTAGTCCAGAACAGACCGAGTGTAGCAAAGCCCAAGAGAACGATACTAAAGATATAAAGCGTGGTGCGAGTTCCAAAGACCGGGATAAATACCAGCACTGGCAAAAAGCTGCCTACAATAGAACCGGAAGTCGAAATCGAACTAACCTTCCCGGCAGTCCGGCCCGCCCCTTGCAGCGTGTTTACCAATAGCCGCACCGCAAAAGGCGAAACGCAACCTAGCAAAATCACCGGCAGCGCAAACAGCAAAATGATCCCAAACAGCGAACCGAAGAATAACCCACCATTAGCGGTCTTAAAACCGTCCAGGGCCAGCGACAAAATCGGCGTACTTAGCACCGGAACCAGCCCGATACTGAGCGCCGCGATCCCGATTAGCTGGTAAAGAAAGCTGGGACGCGGAAAGCGGTCGCCCAGTCGTCCACCCAAAAAGTAGCCTATCGCCAGATAAATGATAATCAGGCCGATTACACAGGCCCAGATCAATTGCGAATCTCCAAAATAGGGCTGAATTAATCGGCTGGCCGACATTTCGGTTGCCATCACCGCCATCCCACAGGTAAAGATGATCGGCAACAAGAAGGGAGTGCGTAAAGGCTGACGGCTAACGGCTGACGGCTGATTTGTAGGAGCGGTCTTCTGACCGCGATTATCACGATTATCGCGATTGCCGCCCGTATTGCGCTCGTAGGCTGGCTCGGATTGTCCGGGGGGCGCTCGACGGGCCAGAATATAACCGACTACTGAGAAAACCAGCAGTAACGCGGCGAAAAGATAGAGCGTAACCCGCGTACCAACCGTCGGGATGACCCACAGCACCGGCAAAAAGGTACCGAGAATAGAACCGACCGTCGAGAGCGAACTGACCGCTCCGGCAGTCCGGCCTGCCCGCTGGACGTTCCGCACCAATAGCCGGATCGCAAAGGGCGAGACACAACCCAGTAGCGTCAGGGGGATCGTGAAAAGCAAAATCATGCCGCTTAGCGAGGCAAAAAAGAGGCCCCCTGGCACATCCTTAAATAATTCGCTGGTCAGGCTCTGGGCCGGGCTACTCAGAAGCGGGATAAGCGCCATTGCCAGGGCGGTCGCGCCAGTCAATTGATATAGCACTTCTGGGCGCGGAAAGCGGTCGCCCAATCGCCCGCCAAAGAAATAACCGAGCGCCAGACAAACCATCGTCAACCCGATCAGGTTCGACCAGATCAAAAGCGAACTCCCAAAGTAAGGCTGCACCAAACGACTGGCACACATTTGGGTCGCCATCACGGATACCCCACTAACAAAGACAATCGGCAATAGCAACGGAGGTCGTCCTGCCGCACGCGGGGCGGTACTGACGGCTACATCCTCCAGGTGGCTGGCATCTGCCGCACCCTGATCGAGTAGGGGTTTACGAGTACGGGTGGTCTGGTCGGCTGGCTCTATTTGCATAATCCTTTATTCCTGCTTCTTTACGAGTAACTTTTCATGAAAAGCTAGTTTGATCTTTATTTTGCCGAAATGCGCCTGGCGAGGCGTGCCGTCATTATAACGACTTGACACCTATGCGGCAAGTTTCGATCATTGTTCAGGTCGGAATTTTTTGAGCCTTCAAATAAGATACGGTTTGAGGCGAGTAACGGATAAATCTGTTATGGTTTTCACATAGGCATTTGTTAAAAACTATACAATTCTCTAATAAGGGCAGTGTTCGCCTTGCAGAGCTTCGCACATGGTAGTAAAATCAAATTAGATAAATGCGATGTAACGGACGGCTGCTCGATTATGTACCCGGATCGGACTTGTCTGCCAACATTTTGAAATTTTACCTGGCCTGAGTACCGACTCGAATAAAAACCGTGCTTCACCCGCTACAACTGACCGTCCTGACCTACTCTTTAAGCTGGTCATATAGCAAGTTGCAGAATTACTGGCCCGATTTTGGTAGGGGCGAGCCTACCACACCCAATCTCTTTGCAATTTGCTTTAGGCAAGGACGTTATCGAAGCCAGTCTGAACACGGGAGAACAATCGCAATAATGCAAAAACACGACTTTCGCTTCTGAACCTGAGAAAGGCCCGGTTTGACCGAATTTTGAACTTGCAAAGTTGTTTCGAGCGAAAGTCCTAAAAAAGTAATAGTGCCAAAAAATTGAAGTGAGAGGAAGCGATCTTTAAATATTATCCTTATTAAGGAGGCTGTTTGATGTCACACAAATGGGTGTACTTGTTCCGCGAAGGCAATGGTACTATGAAGGACTTGCTGGGCGGAAAAGGAGCCGGCTTAGCCGAAATGACACTGGCCGGAATGCCCGTTCCGCCCGGCTTTACCATTACCACCGAAGCCTGTAACACTTATTATGAGGTGGGTAAGCAGTTCCCAGAAGGTAGCTGGGAACAGTCCCTGGAAGCCCTCAAGAACGTTGAGCAGGCGATGGACAAAAAATTTGGGGATGCTAAGAACCCCTTGTTGGTCTCGGTACGCAGCGGAGCCAAGTTTTCGATGCCCGGCATGATGGATACGATCCTGAACCTGGGCCTGAACGAGCAAACGATCCAGGGTATTATCGCCCTGACTAATAACGAGCGCTTCGCCTACGATGCTTATCGCCGCTTCGTCCAGATGTATGGCAACGTCGTGCTGAACATCAACAAAGACGCTTTTGAGCATGAACTGGAAGCCAAGAAGCACGCAATTGGCCCCCAGGCAAAGGATACCGACCTTTCGGCGGCCCAACTAAAAGAACTGGTTGGTATATTCAAACAGATTGTACTGGACAAGACCGGGCAGCCTTTCCCGGAAGAACCACTTGACCAGTTGCGCGGCGCTATCGAGGCGGTCTTTGCTTCCTGGAACAACGACCGAGCAATGGTTTACCGCCGTCTCAACAAGATCAGCGACGCACTCGGCACCGCCGTCAACATTCAGACCATGGTCTTTGGTAACATGGGCGAGGATAGCGGAACAGGAGTCGCCTTCAGCCGTGACCCTTCCAGTGGCGAGAATGTGCTGTACGGCGAATATCTGCCAAACGCCCAGGGCGAGGACGTGGTAGCCGGTATCCGCACCCCCCACCCGATTGCCGAAATGGAACACGACCCAAGCTTCCCCGGCGTTTACAAAGAGTTCTTTGACATCGCTAAGCGGCTCGAACAGCATTACTCCGATGTGCAGGATATGGAGTTTACTATCGAAAAGGGCCGTCTTTTCATGCTCCAGACCCGTACCGGCAAGCGCACCGGCCCGGCGGCGGTCAAGATCGCGGTTGATATGGTAAAAGAAGGGCTGATCGACGAGGCGACCGGCGTACAGCGCGTCCCAGCGGACGACCTGACCCAACTACTCTTGCCGCGGGTCGATCCAAAGGCGCATCACGATCTTAAAGTGCTGGCGCGTGGTTTGGCGGGTAGCCCCGGTGCGGCAGTCGGACAGGTCGTCTTTACCGCCGAGGAAGCCGAAAAACTTGGCGCAGAAGGTCAGCGGGTTATTCTGGTACGCCGCGAGACTTCGCCCGAAGATTTGCGCGGGATGGTCGCCGCCCAGGGTATTCTGACCGCCTTTGGTGGTAAGACTAGCCACGCGGCGGTGGTTGCGCGTGGGATGGGCAAGTGCTGTATCGTGGGGGCGGGGGCGCTCCGCATCGCTAAAGATGAGAGCAGCTTTGCGGTCGATGGAACCGATATTGTGGTCAAGAAAGGCGATTGGATTACTCTCGACGTAGATAACATCGAGGGTCGGGTAATCGATGGGCAGGTTAAGACGATCCCGGCGACCCTGAGCGGCGATTTTGCTACCCTGATGGAGTGGACTAACAAGTTCCGCAAGATGGGAGTCCGCACCAACGCCGATACACCGCACGATGCCGAGAAAGCGCGTGAGTTTGGAGCCGAAGGCATTGGCCTGTGCCGCACCGAGCATATGTTCTTTGAGGGCAACCGCATCGACGCAATCCGCGAGATGATTGTGGCGGACAATCTCGAAGACCGCAAGAAGGCCCTTGCCAAGCTCTTACCCTATCAGAAAGCCGACTTTGTGGGTATCTTCAAGGCCATGGAGGGCTTCCCGGTCACGATCCGTACCCTTGACCCGCCCTTGCACGAGTTCTTGCCGCACGAGGACGACGAGGTTCAAGAGTTAGCCACTAAGTTAAACGTTTCCTACGAGAAGCTGAGAGGCCGGATCGATAGCTTGCGCGAGGCGAACCCGATGCTAGGCTTCCGAGGTTGCCGATTGGGTATCCAATACCCCGAAATTACCGAGATGCAGGCGCGGGCGATCTTCCAGGCCGCTATCGAGGTGCATAAAGCGGGCGGGAAGGTCGAGCCAGAAATCATGATTCCGCTCGTCTCCGACCTGAACGAGCTAAAATTGCAGCGTGAGGTTGTAGATCGGGTGGCGAAAGAGGAAGGCGTAACCGAGGCGGGGATTAAATATCTGGTCGGTACGATGATCGAGTTGCCCCGTGCCGCGCTATTGGCCGACAAGATCGCCGAGCAAGCCGAGTTCTTTAGCTTTGGAACCAACGACCTGACCCAGACCACTTTCGGTCTGAGCCGGGACGATGCAGGTAGGTTCTTGCCTCAGTACGTCGAGCGCAAGATTCTCAAGGACGATCCTTTCCAGGTACTTGACCGGGATGGGGTAGGCCAACTGATCAAAATCGGCACCGAACGGGGCCGCGCGACCAAACCTGACCTAAAGGTCGGTATCTGCGGTGAGCATGGTGGCGAACCGTCCTCGGTCGCCTTCTGCTACGAGACACACCTGAACTACGTCTCGTGCAGTCCCTTCCGCGTTCCAGTGGCCCGCCTCGCGGCAGCCCAGGCTGCTTTGGGCGAAGCTGCACGGGATAAGTAAACCGTCATTAGCTCCAAACCAAAAACCAGCTTCCATTTGACTGGAAGCTGGTTTTTAGTGGGTGGAATAAAGCAGAATGTAAAATACTTGAGCTATCCACCTATCTGTAGGAGCGAGCTTCCGCTCGCGATTGAAGCAACAGCTGGGTGTCCAATCGCGAGCGGAAGCTCGCTCCTACAGTAGCAATATCTCTGCATTTTGTATAGACTTTACTTGCCGGGACCACCGCCTTTACCTTCATCACCCCCGCCGTGATGGTCATCATCGTCATCTTTGGGCGTAGGAGTCGCACCCGCCGGAGCAGTTGCCTTCGCGGTTGGCCCACCCGACCCATAAGAAACCGTGGGCTGCGGTGGCTTTGGCGTAGCCGACGCGGATGGAGTAGGTCGAGCAGTCGTTGGAGCAGCTGTCGGTGCGGCAGCCGTCGGCGGTACAACCGTTGGTGACGGGGTCGTCGTTGGGACAGCCCTGGGCGGAATAGCGGTGGGCGGTCGAGCCGTCGGCGGAACTGGCGCGACCCTGACCGTTGTGACTGGCGCAGGCGTTGGAGCAGGAGCTAGAGTAAAGGTTGGCTCCGGTAAAGCGGTCGGGGTTACAGTCGCAGCTGGTGCAGCCGTCGCAGTGGGTAGATTGGTAGGCGAAGCGGTTGGCACAGCCGTCCCAGTCGGGGCGGTTGTCGCAGTCACATTTGGAATCGGGCCAGGCGTAGCAGTAAAGATTGGTTCTGGTGTAACGATGGGAGCAAGCGTCGGGGCAGGCAAAGTAACTATCGGGGCCACCGTCCCAACCGGCGTAGGCTGTCCGGTTGGTTCGCTCGGTTGTTCCAGCCGAATTATTATTACTATAGCGGCGATTGCTATCACTAAAACCGCCGCTACAATCGCTTTTTGCACTCCCAAAAACAAACGCCAACGATCCGAGTTGGGCAGTCGCCGGGGGGCCATCGAGCGGGGCAATGGTTGTGAAGAAGCCACTTGGGGCGCGGACGACTGGGCGACAGGAGCAGTAACTCCCCCCAACTGGCTTATCAGGCTGGCGCTCAGGGCGGCGCGGGCAGTAGTCTGCAACCGATAAGGAGGTAAATCGCGGACGGTATCAACCACTTCGAGCAAAGGCAATAACTCGGCAGCCGCGCCGTTGCCGATCCGGGCCGCGATTGCCGGAGAACTACCCTGCTCCAACAATGCAACGCTATTTTGAAATAAATCTTCCAGGTGCTGCTCGTTCATGCTAAATCCCTCGCCTGCGCTGTGGGGCTGTTTTCTTCTGGGCTGGATCGCTATTTGTAACTTCGTCATCGTTAGACAAAGCACGTCGCAGGTTGGAAACCGCTCGATACTGCAAGCTCTTTATCGAAGCCAGACTCTTATCAAGCATACTGACAACCTGTTCCAACTCAAACCCCTCTACAAAACGTAAGATAAAAACTGTTCTTTGGTCTTCCGGCAAAGCCAGAATTGCTTCCCGTAGTTCCTCGCGCTCGACGATCTGGCTTGCCATCGACCCGCCATCTGCTGCGCCCCAATCGTCGGGCGGGTCGATTTTGCGCTCGCCGTTCTCGTTCATCGCGTCGAACGAAACAGTCCGGTGACGGCTATGGTAGCGAAGCTGATTTGCCAGTAAGTTATGAGCGATTCGGTAAATCCAGGCCCGGAAAGGTACTTCGCGCTGTTCGTATCCGTCGATTTTCTCGATCACGCGCGTAAAGGTATCGCTTACAATATCCTCTGCTAGATGATGATCGCCACAACGATAAAAGGCATAGGTATAAAGCCGGTCGGCATACTGCTCTAGCAGTACACCGACGGCTTCAACTTCACGCCTTTGCAGGCTACTAACCAGTTGTGCGTCAGTCCAATCCAGCATTATCGATCTACCAAAGGTTACTTGCCTTTGTCATCACTTTTGACTTTGTCGTTGCTCATGGAAGGTACAGCAGGCGTAATGGAACTCGGCGTAGCAGTTGCCTCAGACTTCCCTTTGTCCTTGCCCGTATCATCAGGCGTATCGGTTGGTTTTGAGTCTTGGACGATGCAGGAGTTTTGGTTCCTTTATCGTCGCATCTATCGTCACTTTTACTCTTGTAACTAATATCATCGTCCCAGGTGTAGCCATCGGTGTAGCGGTGGGCGTATCGGTTGGGGTCGAAATCGTAGCTGAGTACTATCCTCCGCTTTTTGAGGCACAATTCGTACCACCAGCACCGCCGAGCCAACCACCTTCGCCTTCAGTTCGACGGTCGTCCCCACCTTGAGGGCAATTCCGTTCGAGACGACCACCATCGGGTCGTAGCTGAAAGTTTGTCCACCAACAGTAATCTGGGTGGCGGTCAGGGTCTGCATCACGCCCTCTACTTCTATCTCCCGTTGGGTCATATCGGCTATACTGGTTGCGGTGGGACTATCATCGGTACTCAGAATAGCAGCCATGCCAATCGGTTGCAAACTAGCGGTCGTAGCCACACTGCAAGCCGTCAATAGCGTAACTACCAACATCAGGGCGATAAATGCGAAATTAGACCCGATGATAATCGGAACCGATTGCCTCCTGACGTAGTTAAACCTTCTATGTATATTACCAAAGCTCATAAACTGCGGTTTTCAGGCTTCAACTCCTTAAACTGAGGTCGTTGATAATATAATATTGCCCAACCTGACACTCAACGAGGCGAGTGCCAGGTCCGGGCTGCGAAGTCAAAAGTGAGGCAAACGTTTACCACTTACTTAAACACCACAGTTATTCTAAAGAAGCGGCTAGTTTGACGGGTTTTTTGGCAATCTTGAAATTAGGCCAAAAAGCACCTCTTGCTATCAATCGCTAACCGACTCAATTTGCAGTAAGGCCGTAATCATGGTATTTAGAACTCAGGCTTATTTAAGCGTATATGTGTGACACAAAAGGAGATTTTATGGCATCCGCGAATATTTCGGATATTGAGGTAAAGACGATTGATGGTAAAGATAAAACCCTCGGCGAGTACAGGGGCAAGGTACTGCTGATTGTGAATGTCGCTTCGCAATGCGGCTTCACTCCCCAGTATGCCGGGCTGGAAAAGCTCTATGAGGATTATAAGGACAAAGGGCTGGCGGTGCTGGGCTTCCCATCCAACGATTATGGCGCTCAGGAACCCGGCACAAACGAGGAAATCGTGACCTTTTGCCAGCGCAACTACGGTGTAACTTTCGATCTATTTGACAAGGTACACGCCAAAGGCCCTGAACAACACCCGCTCTACACTCGGCTGACAACCACCAGCCAACCTGCCGGGGACGTGAAGTGGAATTTTGAAAAGTTCCTCATCAACAAGCAGGGCGAGATTGTAGCCCGTTTCCCTAGCGCAGTCGCCCCAGAGTCGCCCGAACTGCTCGGCAAGCTCGAACAGGAGTTAGCCCGCTAATGAATTATTTCCTGGCTAAAACCGACCCGCAAACCTATGCCCTGGCTGACCTGGAAAAAGAGGGCCAGACCACCTGGGATGGCGTGCGTAATCCCCAGGCAATCCAGGCCATCAAAGCCATGCGCCCTGGCGATGAGGTTTTGATCTATCATAGTCAGGGGGAGACCGCTATCGTCGGGCTGGCAAAAGTGGTGTCCGAGCCACGCCCCGACCCGCAGGAGGCTAAAAGCTGGGTAGTAGACCTGCAATTCGTCAAAAGATTGGCGACCCCAATCACGCTTCAAGAGATCAAGCAGAGCGGTTTGTTTAACGATTGGAGCCTGATACGCAACAGCCGTCTATCGACGATGAGTGTCCCCGACAACTTTATCAACTGGCTAAAAGAGCAAAAACAGCTTATTTGACCCTAAAATAAACAGGGATAGGCAGGATAAAATAATATCCCGTCTATCCCTTGTTTATTGAGCAGCGTTAAAGATATTTTTCCAAAACCTCCACGACCCAGGCTTTAGCGGCGAACCCGGCCTGGATTTCGGCTGGTTTGCGGCCCGGCCTGAAAAGCATAAGGGTCGGAGTACTCATAATATCGTACTTCTCGGCCAGTTCAGGGTTCGTATCGATCTCGACCTTAACGATCTTATATCTATCGCCAGTCTCGGTCGCCAGGGTCTCCATCTGGGGAGACATCTTTTTGCAAGATTGACACCAGGTGGCCCAAAAATAGACCAGTACCGGCTTCTCGGAATTTAATACCTCGCTCTCAAAGGTATTTGCTTCTGCTACGATCATAAATGCTCCTTATAAATATAGGTCTTAATATATTAGATGCTTCTCTCAAAGCAATTCTTTTTAACTAACAACCTCTATTCTAATCCCGAAGCGGCCTCTTGTCAAGAACACATGTGTTTAGGATCAGGGCTTATGCGTTTACCTCAATCTTACTTTAAGCCTAATAATTTAGGAGTGAGGCTAAAAAGCCCATCAAAAGACTTTTGACTTTGGCCTAAACGCATAAGCCCTGTGTTTAGGATAACGTATCGATCTCTAAGGGTTGACTTTTGAAAGCTCAAATTTGAACTCAAAAAAGGCTGTCCAAACTGAACCCTTAGCAAAGGATACGTTATCTGTGTTTAGAACAGGGCTTATGCGTTTAGGCCAAAGTCAAAAGTCTTTTGATGGGCTTTTTAGCCTCACTCCTAAATTATTAGGCTTAAAGTAAGATTGAGGTAAACGCATAAGCCCTGCCCTGGTCTTCGGGTCTATTGTCAGACCGATAACGGCCTGCTATAATCAAGGCGGCTTTCAAAGAAATTTATTTTTGCGAGAAAGAACTTTAATGCATCCTCAGACAGTTTTGGGGCTGGTCGTGCTGCCCCCACCTACCGGGCCGGTTTCCCCGCCTGTCCTATCGGACGTGGCGATTTAGCCGGGTCGGTGGAATTCTGAAAATTTTATAGCTTAAGCTTACCGCTCGATTTTAGATCGGCTTTGCGGTAGGTAGTTTGGTTTTAAGCTGTTTCAAGCCTCAGTTTCCCCTACCCTTTCACCTTTCTTTTTGAACTAAAAACCGATTCAAATAGACATGGCCGCAACAGGCCAGGGAGATTTTGACATGCTTGAGACAAACAACGAGCTAGATTCTACGCTCGATATGGAGAACGTTGGGGAGCTAGAGAAGAAGCGAACAAGCCGGGTTGGTAGCGGGTTAGCCTGGCTAGTGCTGGCGGCCTGTATTTGGGGGACAGTAGGAGTATCCTCGGCCTTGCTCAACCGGGTCGAGACCACTCCGCCAATGCTGATCGCCTTTTTGAGGCTGGGCTTTGCCTCGCCCGTGCTGGTTGGGCTGGCCTGGCTGACGACCAGGCGCAACCCCTTTCGGCTAAACTGGCAAGAATGGGGCTATTTTGGGGTGATGGGTCTGGCGATGGCGGCCTATCAGGTGATGTACTTCCTGGCGATCCCGCTTGCCAGTGTGACCCTGGTGGTCGTAATTGCGCTATGCAGTTCGCCCTTGATCGTCGCCTTTATCTCGATCCCGGTTTTTAAGGAAAGAATAACGAGTAGTTTGATCGCAGCACTGACCCTCAGCCTGACTGGGACGGCGCTGCTGGCCTTTGGCGGGGGCAACCAGGGCGAAGTTTTTAAGCCGGAGTACTTGCTGGGGACGATCCTGGCACTGGGAACGGGTCTGGCCTACTCGGTGCTGGTTATTTTCTCAAAGCTGGTAACGCGGCAAGAGGTCGCTTCCGGCGTTTCACACGGGCCGATCCAACCCGTCGCGGTCGCCTTTACCCTCGGCGCAATCGTGCTATTCCCAATTGCCCTGGCGAGTGGCAGCTTGCGGCTAAACCTCGCACCGGGGGTTTGGCTGATCGCCGCCTATTTGGGGCTGGTTCCGACCGCGCTGGCCTATGTCATCTTCCTGAAAGGGATGGCCCGTGCCAGCGCGACCGCCGCGAGTATCACCACCATGCTCGAACCAGCGATAGCGACTTTCCTGGCCTGGGCTTTGCTTGGCGAACAGCTAACCCCGGCTTCCTTGCTTGGCTCGCTCTTGTTATTGGTCAGCGTAATCTTGTTGAGCAGGAAGAAAGGCTAGGAGGTTAGGCTCGCTTTGCCAGTAGCCACTTGAAAATGGCGGCAATCACGACCTCTCCGCGCTGGTTTTTGATCTCAACCCGAACGGTGGAGAGGCCGTGATGGTCGTCGCGGCTATCGAGGGCGCTCACTTCAAGCTCGGCATGGATTGTATCGCCGAGCTTGACTGGCCTGATAAATCGAAGCTGATCTATCCCATAAAAAGCGATTACAATCGGAGTCGGCAAATCCATCTGCCCGACCGCATAGGATAAGACCAGCAGTCCGTGCGCGATCCTTTCGCCAAAAAGAGTGGTCTTGGCATATTCGGCATCAGTGTGAAGCGAGTAGTAATCGCCGGTCAAGCCCGCAAAATTGACCAGATCGGCCTCGGTAATCGTCCGCCCCCGCGTCACCTGCCGGTCTCCCACCTTTAACTCGTCAAAATATTTGTAAACTGTCATGAATTTTAGCTTTTCTCTGCGGTGAGTCCCTTAACGATTTCTTCTAAAAAATCTGGTCAAGCGGTACTTTAGGCTTACGCGCCCGCCAGATGGTCGTGCTGGGAACCATCGAGACCTTGTACCAGGGAACATTCGTCCAGGTGCTTTCGCGCCAACGCTCGCGCTGGGGTTCCAGTTCAATAACGTCAGTCACCAACAGCCCGGCCCCAAACAAGGCCGCTTGCCAGTCGCCAAAAGTATGATGAAACTGTACGTAAGTGGTGCGCGTACCGTCCGGCCAACGACTTTCGGCGGTCATAGGAGTGCGGTCGAAATAAGGCCGCACGATTTCTAGCTGGTTTTCGCCCTCATCAGCTAGACAATCAAAGAAAGGACTGAGCCAGCTATAGGCAAACAGCCCGCCCGGTCGCAGCACACGGGCGACTTCCCGAAAACAACGCTCGATGTCCACGAACCCAACCGCCCCAAAATTACTAAACACAATGTCAAAGCTACCATCGGCCCACTCGCCCAATTCTTCGGCGTTGCCCTGCCGAAATTCAGCCAGAGCGGGCGGGGCGATCTGGGCTTCTTCGGCAAAGCGGCGGGCGAACTCGACCTGCGTATCCGAAATATCCTGCCCGATGGCCCGCGCTCCTTGCCGAGCTAACCGTACCGTCCACTGCCCGCCCCCGCAACCCAGTTCCAACACATCCTTGCCCGCGACCTCTCCTAACACATGCAGACTGGCCTCGCCCGGCACCCCAAATACCGGCCCCCACAGGCCATCGCCCCCGATCAAATTCGCCCGGTGTCGCTCCTGGTAGCGTTCCGTCTCGCGGTTCCAATCCTCGCGGTTTAGCGCTACGTAATTCTTCAGCATCGAAGTTACCTCGTGTTTTTTACAGTTTTATTTCGATGACCTTAGCTCACACCTGTCTAGCATAACCCGCTTGCCCGGTTTAGACAAGTACAGTCGCTACACACGGGTAAATTATACCAAAGCGGGGCCTGGACTGAGCAAAGCCGCCCTGAAATGATGAAGATGCAACAAACCCTTGCTTTTACAAAAGGAAATATGATAAATTGATTTAATAGCAAAAGTGAAAAATTTTGTTAAACAATCAATTCGTTAGGTTTGCGTTAAGAAATTTCCCCAAGATAGACAAGAAAACGAGGTAGCAGAAGATGCCAGAGAAGCTAAAGAAGTGGATCGGGGTTTTGGTAGCCCCGGCGTTGACGCTGGCGGCTTCGGTGTGGGCGGGATTGGTCGAGAAAAATGGAGTGCTGGCGGTGGTGTTGGGGTTAGTGGCAGCAGGGGTGCTGGCATTGGTGTTGTTCGGGATGGCAGTCTGGAAAAATCTGAAGATTGATCTAGCGTTAGTGACGGCGGATTGGCTAAGAGCATGGTTAAAGGGACTAGGATGGGGGTTTGAAAAGAAGTATCGGAAGCAGGTACGCTATGACGAGCGGAAGTTGAATGTGCAGGGGTTGCAGACGATTGGGTCGAAGGATTTGAAGGTGGAGGATGTGTTTATAGAGCTAAGGATGGGGCAGCGAAGTATCCACCAGGCGAACCGGAATTTGATCGAGCGGGAGGAACTAGCGGGGAGCAGACCAGTATGGGATTTTTTGCGGGTGGAGTTAAAGCGAAAGCCGGAGAAGGGTGGGGTGGAGGGGCGGACACCACTGGTGATTATCGGAGCGCCGGGTTGTGGGAAGAGTACGTTGATGCAGTATGTGGCGCTGACGCTGGCCGGAAATAAGCAGCGGAGGTATGAGATAAAAGCGTATGTGCCAGTGCTGCTGTATTTAAGAAATCATGTTGAAAAAATTGTGACCGATAAGAAGAATTTGGGGGCGTTGTGCGCGGAGTATTACGGCGACCGGGAACGGTATACGGAGTGGAGCAAAGTGCCGGAAGGGTGGTTTGAGAGGCGGCTGCGAAGGGGACAATCTGTGGTATTGCTGGATGGGCTGGATGAGGTAGCCGACCCAGAGAAGCGGAAAAAAGTATCGGAGTGGGTGGACGGGCAGGTACGGCGGTATCCACACTGTCAGTTTGTATTGACTTCGAGGCCAAAGGGATATGAAAGTGCGCCTTTGAAGAGCGGAGCGGATACGCTGGAAGTGCAGAATTTTACGACAGAACAGGCGCGACGGTTTATTAAAAAATGGTATGGGGCGACGAAGCGGGCCATGCATAGCGGGAAACCGGATCGAGGGGTAGAGCAGGACGCGGAACGGGCGGCACGAGATTTTTGGAAGAGGGTTGGTGAGAGACCAGCCTTACGATTAGAAGAGTTAACCGTAAACCCGCTTTTGTTGACAATGATGGCGCTGGTACATAACTACCGGGGGCAATTACCGGGCAGTCGGGTGATGCTCTACCGGGAGATTTGCGATGTGTTGCTGGGGTTGCGGCGAAAGGCATTGGGGGTGGAGGACTGGTTGGATGCGGAGACAAAACGGAAAGTGCTGCAACCCCTAGCGGCGCAGATGATGGAAGAAGGGATACGGGAGATAAAAACCAGCGCGATAGCGGCAGTGATAAAAGTACCGTTGCAAGAAGTAGGGGTAATGGAGGCGGAGGGGTCGGAGAAATTTTTGAGAGAGGTGCGGGATAGTGGGTTGCTACTCGATAAAGAGGAGGGGGTCTGGAATTTTGCTCATAAGACTTTCCAGGAATATTTATGTGCAATGCATTGGCAAAGCAAGGGGGTTAAGAAGGAATGGGGTACTTTGATAGAGGAGGAATGGTGGCAAGAAACGATACGGCTGTATGCTTCGCAAAGTGAAGCGACGGAGATTGTGCGAGCCTGTTTGGATAAAGGGACTGTAACGGCGCTGGTGCTGGCGGCGGATTGCCTGGAAGAAAAAGCACAGGTGGAGTTATGGGCTAGAGAGGCGCTAGAGAAGGTGTTGGAAGAGGCGTTGGAAAGTGAGGAAAAAGAACGATTTAAGCTGGCGGCGACAGTAAAACTGCGGCGACGGCTACAAAACCTGACCAGAATAGACGATGAAAGGGCAATCGACAGCAGTTATTTGAGCTGGGCGGAGTACCAGCTTTTTCTGGATGAGATGAGGGCGCAAGATAGATATTACCAACCGGAGTACTGGGCCGGTTACAAGTTCGCCCAAGGGCAAGCCCTGGCTCCGGCGAGTGGGATGGATTGGGAAGATGCCAGGGCTTTTTGTAACTGGTTGACACAGAGGCAAGGAGGAGAGTGGGAGTACCGATTACCGAAGGCGGAGGAGGTAAAGGAGCAGGACGCAAGAATAGGAATGTGGACGGAGGAAGGAAGAATTGCCGGATTGGAGGAGGGAAGAAAGCAAGCGATACGTAGTCAACTTTCAAACAAATCGGCGCTACTAAGGGTAGATTTTTTCATCGCCCTCGCCCTCGACCGCGCCCTCGCCAGCGACCTCGACCGCGACCGCGCCCTCGCCCTCGCCCGCGCCCTCGCCCTCGCCAGCGACCTCGCCCTCGACCGCGACCGCGCCCTCGCCCGCGCCCTCGACCGCGCCCGCGCCCGCGCCCGCGCCCTCGCCCTCGACCTCGACCGCGCCAGCGACCTCGACCTCGCCCGCGCCCTCGACCTCGACCGCGCCCTCGCCCTCGACCTCGCCCTCGACCTCGACCGCGCCCGCGACCGCGCCCTCGACCGCGCCCTCGCCAGCGCCCTCGCCAGCGCCCGCGCCAGCGACCTCGACCTCGCCCGCGCCAGCGACCTCGACCTCGACCGCGCCCTCGCCAGCGCCCTCGCCAGCGCCCTCGCCCGCGCCCGCGCCCTCGCCAGCGACCTCGCTAGCACCCGCGCCAGTGCTCTTGCCCTGGCGGGCCTGCTTGATAACAAGTTAGCTGACTTATTTGAGGT
>JBBQWM010000086.1:0-20824 GCA_038210655.1 Chloroflexia bacterium | reverse complement strand
ATTGTTTCAGTCCCCTTCAACGGGGCAATTAGAGTGCAACTACAAGGGGCCATCGTTCAACTCTGCTCAATATGGGTTTCAGTCCCCTTCAACGGGGCAATTAGAGTGCAACCGGATAAGGCTAGAATTGTACAAGAGCATTTTTCAACCCCTGCCACCTTTTAGAGGCTTCACAAGGCTTCCTGACGCTCCACTTTACCGCAGTTTTTACCACGCCAAACCCAATTCTGGTCTTATTTTCGCAAACCTTTTTTTGTAACGCTTACGCAGGAGGTTTGCGAAAGTTTTCTAAGCTCAAAACCGTCTCGATCCGGCTCTCAAACCTTCCGAAATGGCCTCCAAAGAGACTAAAGCCGAGGGGTTTGCGAAACAGACCTTCTGAGAGCTAATCTACAGCTGATTACAGTATACCATACTAGGCTATTTTTACCAGATGTTAGGGCCGAAATTGCGAAATTCGCAATCAATGCAAGGCCCCCTTGCCGTTTGAAAAATAGGATGATTAAGGACTAAAATAGGGCTAGTACTAAAAGGGTGGATACCGAAGAGAAGCAGGATTTAAGTCTGACGCGCAGTAGGGCCAATAAAATCAGTCCGATCAGCAGGAGTAGGAAAATCAATCATATTTTATTGAAGCCCGTCAGGTTGGGTCTATCGCTGTTAATTTAGGAGGGAGAAAATTATGGAAACCGGGAAAGCTGTAAAGAAACGATTTAAATCGATTAACGAACTTGAGGTGCGGGATTATACCGATAGCAGCAGCTTTAACAAAGGTAATAGCTATTTTTCAAACAGTTATATCTACGACCCGACTTTGCGGGGGGCGAGCCTCACCGCAATGTGCGCCGGTTCGAGCGGTGGGCCGTACCGGGTGAAGGCCAATCTGGTTCTGACCGAAGATAAAAGCGAGGCGAAACTGGTCGATTGGGATTGCAGTTGTCCACGCGGTGGTTTTTGCAAACATATTGTAGCGTTGCTACTAACCTGGATCAAGCAGCCGGAAAATTTTGAAGTTCGCCCCACATTTGCCGATTTGCTCAAGGATAAAAGCCGTGAGGAACTCCTGGTGTTGATCGAGCGGATGTTGAAGCAAGCCCAGGAGTTGGAAACCCTGGTGGAATTGCCCATCCCGGTCTCAAAGCAAGCCGTTCCACCGGGTATGAGCAATCAGCTTACCGTAAACCCGGTCACTATTCGGCGGCAGGTGGTAGCGGCCTTTCGCAATAGCGGCAACGAATGGGGGTCGGCGGTAGCTATCGCCGAAGATTTAGACCGACTGCGCCAGATCGGGGATACTTACGCCGAAGCGGGTCAGTGGGCTAACGCTCAGGCGGTTTATGCCGTCATAATCGAGGAAGCGACTACCCATTACGAAGAGACTGATGACGAAGGCGAGATAATTACGGCAATTGATGAATGTGCGGTTGGGCTAATAAAATGTTTGGAAGTCCAGACCAGTTTGCCGCAAGCCGACCGGCTTGACTCTCAGACCCGTCAGGCACTACTCAAAACACTTTACGATCTGCGCGAGTTTGACTACGACTATAGCGGCGGTGAGGATGTCGATCTGGAAGAAGAGATCGCCCAGAACGTTACCGACGAGGAGCGGACGCTGGTCGAAACCTGGCTTCGCCGAGATATGAAGCCGGGCGGGAATTTTAGCAACGAATATCGCAACCAGCATGCAGTCAATTTCCTGATGAAGCTGAAAATATACTCGAACATCAGCGACGAGGATTTGCTCAACGAGTATCGTCAGGCCGGGTTGTACAAAGACATGGCGATCAAGTTGATCCAACTTGGGCGGCTCGACGAAGCGCTTAAGGTGGCCGAGGAACATCTGCTTGATCTTGAGCAAGTCACGCGGTTTGCCGAACAGCTATTAGCGCAAGGGGGTGAGGCGGTTAACCGGGCCTTTGCCCTGGTCGAGCAGCGTCTAAAGCAGAGTGAGAGTAGCACTTCCCAGCCAAAAAATTCTTATGGCGGCATGACCGACGGTTCCCGGTATGTGCAATGGCTGGGCGAGAAATATGGTGAGCAGGGGCGTTTGGAGCAGGCTATCACAATGCAATTGCGCTGGTTCCAGAATAGCCCTAGCCACCAGACTTATCTGGCAGTCAAGAAAACGGCCCAATTACGGGGCCAACCCGCCGAGCTATGGGCCTCGCTGCGACCCGGCTTGCTATCTGCGTTAGAAAAGCAGGAAAATTGGCGTGCGCTGTTGGAGATTTATCTGAGTGAAGGCGAAGTAGGCGACGCGCTGTTTGCGTTGGGCGAGTTGGAACGCACTAGCAGCAAAACGTCTTATTATGGTTATGGTTGGGCTGACGCAACTATTCAGGTGCGGGTGGCCCAGGCTGCCGAGGTCGCTTTCCCCCAAGAGGCGATCCGGCTTTACCAGCAAGCGGCTGAAAAGTTGATCGACGCACGCGGTCGTGATAAATATCAGGAGGCCGCCGGGTATTTATCCCAAGTCCGCCTGCTTTATGAAAAGTTGGGCCGCCAGGGTGATTGGCATATCTATATTACCCGTTTGCGCGATAACAACAAGAGTTTGCGGGCCTTGCGTGAGGAACTCGATACGCTTGGCCTAAAATAACCGGGCTGCCGGGTCAAAAGACGCAAGGCAATTGCGTTAAATTGCCTTGCGTCTTTTATTATGGCCTGGGATAAAAATATCAAAGCTACCTCGTCTTTATATCGCCCAAAACAGCGTTAGGCGACTTATCCACAATCTACTAGACATAACTATCGCATATCTTGTGTGGATAACTTTAAAGGTATCTACTAATAGGGGCAATTTGAAAAATTGGTGGAAAAACATATCCCATAGGTATTGACATATCCCCAATCTTGTGTAAAATAGAGCTATAACAAAAGATCATTAAGTGCAGGGCCAAGACCTACATAATAGGTAAACAAAAGTGGGTAGTTGGTTGGTAAGGTTAGTAAAAGTCTTTAGCAATTTAATACACGAGGGTAAATTTGATAGACAGGTGCCGCTACATAGCAGGCCGTTCCTGTCGGCAAGCCAATCACGGGTAACATTAGGGGTGTTGCCCGGTCTGATAAGGATTGCCATTGGACTGACTACCCTCCTTCCGCGCGGCCATAAGGCCACAAAGAGCAGTTGCAGTTCCGGCAACTGCTCCTTTTTTTGGGTTTAATTCAAGGCCGGGTTATCACAGGTAACGAAACCTGCCAAGAACCGGGTAAATAAGAGGTCAGTGTCAGGGCCGCTTCTAAGTTTTTAACTCCGCTTGCAACCGGCTCCAATACTACTAACAGATCACCATTCTTGGCGAAATAGAGTGGGGCAAATGGGTTGGGGCCACCGACCGGGGTGGGGCCAGGTACAGTTTGCGCTTTGAGTAGTTGGCCTCTATCGTCGGTTACTGTCAGGCTCGGCGCGTTAGCCTGGTTGTACTGAATCGGGTTAAGTGCATGTATCCCAGACGCTATTTCTTGTCGTAGCCCATTCAAATTAAGGTTAAACAATAGGACAGTTCGGTCTAGCCCAAAATAGGCATATAGCACCCTCATTTTGACTCCACTTTGTTCAGCGGCTGGAATAGTTAGGGCGGTTACTCTGGGGAGGTTAGCTTCGGTTTGATCGGCTAATCGCAGCTTCAAAGGTTCCAACTTAAAGTGTATTCCTGCCCCAGGAGAAAAAGTAACCTGACGAACGGTCGCTGGTAGGGCCGGAGCTTGCCAGATTACTTCGCGGGTGGTAGTTGTACTATTGCCGGTAGATTGTTCGGTGTTATAACTAAGCTTATATTCATGCCCGCTTTCATCCGTCAGAACTCCGATTTTATCAGACGCGATAATAGTTTGTTGGGAACTGCCTTCCATAGTTACTTGCATTTGAGTAGTTGTAGCACTCGAAACCAACCAGTTGATTTGAAAAAAGACCTCCTTGTCCTGAGCCTTGATTTTAGCTGGTAATCGGATTGCCACCAGAAGAGGGTTATTATCGGGGTAGAAATGATTATCCGAGCCTAAATAAACCATTGCTCCGCCCTTGATTGGGGTAGATGGTAGAAACGGTGTAGGAGTAAACATAATAGTCGGTTTGGCTGCCGAAGTAGGTGCGATTATGATTGGTCGAAATACCTGAAGAATCAAGGTCTGGCCTGGTTTGATTTGCTGCTTTAAGCTGGCGGGCAAGCTATCTGCATTTTGCAAACCAGCGTTGGTCAAAATGCCAATTGCGATCTGTATTTTGTCTGTGGTAGTACTCAGTGTTCGGGTTTCCTTGTTACATTCCTGGTCGTCGCAAGGTTCGCCGCCTTCCAGCTTATAGCCCAACCCGATCAGTTTCTGTTTATAAAAGTCAATAACTTTTTGAAAAGCATCCTGAGTGGAGAAAGCACCCAAAATGGCCCCGTCATACTCGTTCGGGCGGCCAGTCGGCCAAAGTTCCTTTTCGTTCAGGTTTAACCTGCTTGCGCCTGGATAAGCCATATTAGGTGGTTGAATAGCCTCACTCTTGGGAGTAACATTAGCCGCCGAATTGACTGGACTGGTAGCAGTAGCGTCCCCACATGCCATCAACAATAAGAGCCAGCAAGAAGCTATCAGAAGGCGTAGACGATCCATAACTTTAAAGCCTTTATACACGGCAATCCTCCTGGTTTTAAAATATCCTTTGCGAATAAAATTACAAGGTAAACTAAAGGTTATAGCAAGTAAATGCTTTGTTAGGGTTGTTTGTTACCAATAATATTAGGGGAGTTTTACAAAAGTTTCGATCAAATTATCAAGAGCAACCTGGGGGTCAGCGCAAAGGCCGGAATGGGGCGGTGAAACCTGGATGATCGTGCTACGGGGGGCGACCAGCCAGTGAAACCGCTCGGTCTGGGAGAGTTGTCCAATAGGGCCAGCTTTGGCTCCTCCGGCACAAATACGCGGAAACAGTTCAAGATGAGTTTGAACTTCCTCAAGCTCAAGGCTGGGCCAGAGGGCGGCGAGACGAGCGGGGTCGAGCGCGATCCGGGCCGCCAAAAAACGGCGGGCGCGGCACAAGACTAGCGCTCCGACGTTGATAAACTCGGCCCGCTCAACGCGCGGTACAAGCCGCACGATACCATAATCATAGGAGTGCAGCGCGGGCATCGACGGCCTCCTTTACGAAGATAGGTGACGCTTCAAGGCGAGTAAGCAAATATTCGAGATAGGCGGCGCGATGCTCGTCCGGGCTGGCAAAAAGCGCTTCCTGACCGAGCCATTCCTCCGGGATCGCTTCGACGATTTGCCGAAGCACGGCAGCGGACAGGCGTGGAACCAGCATTTCGGCGGCTTCGGGTAAGGCACTGGCGAACGGCAACAAAACGTGGTTGCTTATCGAAGGAAAGGGGCTACGACTGCGGGCAAGATAATCGTTCCAGGTATGATGAAAGATCAGCGACGCACCGTGATCGATCAGCCAGAGCCGTTTGTGCCACTGGAGCAAGTTGGTATTGCGTGGCGTGCGGTCTACATTGGTGATGTAGGCATCGAACCAGACGACCGCCGAAGCAAGGGCGGGGTCAAGTCCAACAGGGGCCAGTCGGTCGAAGGCCAGCGAACCGGGCAGGTAGTCGAGGGCCAGGTTCAAGCCGCCACTGGCTTTGAGCAAAGCGTAAACCTCAAAATCCGGCTCATTGCGACCAATCGCCGGGTCGATCTCGATCAACACAATTTCGGGGACGAGCAAGCCGAGCGCTCGTCCAATTTCGCCGCCGATCAATTCGGCGATCAAGGCTTTTGGCCCTTGCCCCGCCCCCCGGAACTTGACCACGTAAGTACCATCGTCGTCGGCCTCAACAATAGCAGGCAACGATCCACCTTCGCGGAGCGGGGTAACATAGCGGGTAGCAGTAACCGTTCTAAGCATAAAAATCCTTACTAGCAAAGCCCTCTTCGGGTGCAAGCGGATTGTAGCACACCAGGTCATGTGCAGCAAGGTTTGTAAGCCGCCTGGCTGAGTGGCAAAATTTCGCCATCACAGCCGAGTTTAGCTATTTAGCCTGGAATTTTATTTGCGGCGGGTTAATCCCAATACCTATTATGCCCCAGAATTGAATCCGAGCAAGTTAGATTAAATACAAAACTATTTATAGCTCAGGCGAAGGGCAAACTGGCGGCTATCGTTATAAGTTCTTCGAGGGGTTGGCCCGCCGACCCACCGATCATCCAACAATGCTCAGGGTCGGCCCGCGCTATGATAAAGGCGGGTTGGTCGTCCTCGGCCCGAATACAGATGCCGGTGTGCGAACCCAATTTGACCGCTTCTAAAATAGGCGGCTTTTCCTGGCTTTCATTCCAGCCAAAGACAAAAGGCCGATGAGAGGAGATAGGAAATTTGTGCCAGGAGACGATTATTTTCCCTGACGGGTCGGTCGCGCAGTAGGCCGGATAGAGCGGGATGTTGGCCTCGGCGGGTGGCTCGATAAGCTGACCGTCCGGCCCCTTCACAAGGTGACGAATAGCTTGATGGCAAATTATCGTTCCGGCAGGTAGATAGCCCGGAAGCTCTTCAATCTTTTCGTCGGGTTGAAGCGGCTCAATTCTGGATGCCGGTTGAACAGGAGCGACCGGTTGGTCCTGGTTGGAAACAATTTCGAGCCGTAAACCTGGTATTTCAAGGGTCGCTAGAACATTGTCGCCAAAGTGAGGCGGATTAGTGCGGTTCATTTCGGCGGTGCGTTCCAACGCTTTTGCTATAGGTGGTACATTCCATTCAGCCCGTTCTGCGTCGGTTGTATTAGGATCGACCTGCCACAACTCCCAACGACCACTATCCGAGCGATATTGTGTCCCATACTTTTGAGATTTGCCTTGCACCATCAGCCAGCGATCAAGCGCTGCCGCCGCCAGCCAACGGCCCGAACGATGGCCCAGCTTTGACGCTTTTTTCGCCAACTCGTGCGCCTGCCAGTAGTCTGCCAGTTCTTCGCCGTGCTGAAAGACTAATGCGGCGTGAAAATAATCTTCTTTGGTGTGAAGCGCTTTGGCAGCGACCAATTCTTCAACCCGTTTGCGTCGCGCCCGGTCACGTTCGACCAAACCGGGCGATATATCCCCCTTGCGGTCTTGTTGATCGGCTTCACAAATAGCCTCTAGTTCCTGATTGGTCATGTATCCATCTCCTGGTCTACTCATGCAGGGCTAACCCAGTTTAGGAATCACTATTTGTATTTAGTATAACATTAAACGCTAGTAGCGGGCAAAAGACATCCGTTGGAATAAGGGATGAAGAAAGAGGGATGCTGGGGAAATCCATTGGTGGAGCAATGTCTAACAGGGGAACGGGTATTTGTTGGATATGGCTCCGCCCATAGCTTTCCCTGATAAAGCCTAAATAAAATTGTTGGCTATACTGGAAATAATAGCACTCCGGCCCTTCTGGTAGGCACTTTGATGGACGGCTACGATAGTAGTTTTGTCGCCGTTGGGCCGGACGGATTGGTAGCGCTCGGTGTAATAATAGGTATTTTTTGTCAGATCGAACTGGATCGCGTGCTTCACTAGGCGGCTTTCCTGTCCGGCAGGCGCGTTGGCATAGCCATAATCGTCCTGATCGGCGGGGTTGTTGGGGTTATAGATAAAAATCTCGCCATGTTCGGGGCTATCCTGCCGGAAAGCATACGGTACGACGGTGTGGCCTTCGGCCTGGATCGCCCGCCAGAAATCCTTGCGGCCCCAGGCGGCGACCCCAATATCAAAGGCCAGTGGATCACGATTGCCGCTCAGGACTTCCTGCTTAAAGGTCTCGAAAACCCGACCTGGCCCACCCCGGATAACCCAACCCGCCGCCTGCAAGAGCGCCCGGTCGGTCAATTGCCGCCCGTGATAAAGCTTGATCGTATTGAGAGTGTCGCCGACCGGTTGTAAAGCGTGGGCTGCCGGGTTAGCCTTGCTCAAGTAAAAGGCCAGTGTGCTGCGGATCATGCCGGTACACAAACCGCTCGAAAGGGGAGCCGACCCGGCGATAGGTTGCCCGTTCGGTTCGACGGTCGCACCTATAATATCGCGGTACATCTTGCGGAAAAACTTTTCTTTGCCCAGTGCCAGCCCGTAAGTGCGGTCGAAAATGGCCTGATCGAGGCTGACCGCGCCGTAGACCCCACCCGAATTGACAAAATTGTAGCCGTGTACGGCAGGGTCGAACCCGCTATGCCCGACCCAGACGACCGTCAGGCGGTGGGTTGCTTCTAGCAAGGGTTTGAGCGGCCCGGCTTCCAGCAAAGTAATTTTGAGGTCTACCGGGCCGGGTGGTGGGGTTTCTTGGGGTGGCTTGCACTGCAAAACGAAGCTGTCACCCAGTTCACCCATTGTAACCCGCCCGCTTCCCCAACTCAGCCCATCAACCGGCCCGGCTTCAATCAGGATCGTCGCCAGTGGATTAAGATCGAGCGCTCCCGGTGCTATGACCAATCGCAATTCAAAGCGGGCCGGTTCTAGTTTGAAAACAGTATTGGATTGGGGCGAATTGGTGTAGAGTAGCTTTCCATTCTCAAGATTATCGCTAACTGTCAATCGATTGGTGGCGGTTTCCAAACTGACCTCCTTTACCTTATATCGCTACGGTTTTGACCATCTGGAGCAAGGTCTCTATTTTAAAGGGTTTGGCAAGAAAACGAAGCTGATTAGCTTCTAGCATTGTACTAATATTGTCCAGTTCAGTTTTGTTATCAAAGTAACCGCTCATCAAAATCACCCGGGCCTGGGGGTTGATCTCAAGTATTTTGCTAACCAGTTCGATACCGCCCATCCGGGGCATCACCGTATCAGTTATCACCAGATCAATTTCCGATTGATGCTCTTGATAAAAATCGAGGGCGGCTTGTCCATCCTCGGCAGTCAGCACTTGCCAGCCTTCCAATCCCAATACCCGGCTAATCACTTTGCGTAAAGACCCCTCGTCCTCGACCAATAATACTGTGCGAGACTGACGAATCGAAGGCTTCGCTTGTTGGTTTGCTAAAGATGAATCGAGTTGGGCAGTGGGTTGAGCATCTGGAAGGCCAATTCCGCTTTCCCTGGCTTCGGGCAGATAAAGGGTAAAGCGCGAACCGCTACCAACTCGACTTTCTAGTTCCAACCAACCGCCACAGTCGCTGGCCACCGCATAACAAATTGCCAGTCCAAGCCCAGTCCCTTTTCCGGCCTCTTTTGTAGTATACAATGGCTCGAAAATAAGCACCATTTGTTCGGGCGGAATGCCGGTTCCGTTATCTTCTATCGTACAACCAACATAAGTATTGGTCGAAGCCTCAACTTGCAGCTTATCCGGCAGGATAATATAGCGACTCCAATCAGAATTAGTCGGTTGAAACCCCGCTTTCGGGTGGCTCTCAAAAACCCGGCTAAAAGTCTTGATCGAAATAGTCGAGTGTTGCGGCTCTGGTCGGTGAGCCTTTAACTGTTTTTGTTCTGTCAGCGCGTCACGGGCATTGACCACCAGGTTCATCAAGACCTGTTGTAATTGGGAGGGGGAAGCCCTGACCGGCAGTAAGTCAGGGGCCGCTATGAATTCTAAATGGATTGCTTCGCTAACGGTACGTCGCAGCAAGTGGATCGTTACGCTTACAACGTCGTTAATATAAATTAGCTCCGGGTGATCGAGCTTTTGGCGCGTAAAAATCAGTAGCCGCGAGGTCAGGTCGGCAGCGTGTTTACCGATGGTCTCAATTTCGGCTAGTTCGCCCAAAGCCTCAGTGTGGCGGGCTCTTTGCAATCTTTCCTTGAGAGATTCGACCGAAAGGAACAAAACAGTCAGCACATTATTAAAGTCGTGGGCCAACCCACCTGCCAACGCCCCGATCATCTCCATTTTTTGGGATTGCATAAGCTGATTGGTCAGATTGCGTTGCTCGGTCACATCTTCGGTCAGTATTACAATATTCTGCACTTGGCCCTGGTTATCAAACACCGGGAACATCAAGTGATTTACTACTACCCGACTCTGCGTGATACCCAATTTCGGATCAACCTTAGAAAGATTAATTTCGAGATTGCGTAAAACAACAATTTCGCCCTTAAAGACCGGCTTTAGCGTATCAGTAAAACCACTTTGAATCGAGTAAGCGTCGTTCAAAATATTGTAATGACCGATTATACTACGGGCATCGCTTATTCCCATACCCTGGCAAGCCGCCTGATTAAGTTGCAAGCAGAGGCCATCTCTGGCGTAGATTCCAATCCCAATCGGGGATTGTTCCACCAGACGATCCAAAAAAGTGTTAGCAGTTTCCAGGTCTCGACTACGCTGCAATAATTCCTGCTCGATCTGCTTTTGGAGCGTAACATCCCGATTGATCCCGACAAATTCTACAATCTTTTTATTAACGTCCCGGATAGCGGCGACTGCCGAATTTATAATCAATCTACGCCCGTCGCGGGTGCGATGGACTGCGGTTCCGGCCCATTTCCCCTCCGACCAGATATTATCGTGAGGAGGGTTATCGATCATTATATCAAGAGCCTCCTGGTCGGGTGGAACGCTGTATTGCAACATACTAATAGATTGCCCGATAGCTTCCTGGCTAGTCCAGCCATAGATGCGTTCGGCTGCCGGGTTCCAGCTTGTAATTTTGAATTCCAGATCGATCACGATTAGCGCGTCATGGCTATATTCAACCTGGCGAACCGCCGAATATAACTGGCGCGACATTTTTACATATTCTTTCATCGGAGCGATAAAGCCGACCATATAGCGAAGCCGCGCTTCCAACAGACTGGCTGGTTGTTGGGCCGGGTAGAAAAAATTGGTAAACATATTAAGCTCGGTCTGGGCTGGCTCAAACTCAAGTTGCTGGTCAGGGTTGAGCAGCCAGACCAGGGGGATCAATCTTAAGGGTAGTTGAGCATGCACCGGGGTAACGAGTTGCCGGGCGGTTTCCCAACTTAGCTCTCGCGCATCGACCGCCAATAGCAAAGGTAAATCCGAAGTGGTCGAGCCAGCCATCTGTCCCACCTGCTCAAGTATTTCGTTTGGGGTGCAAAAACTAAAAACCACTGTTTGAGCCTCTTCGGTCAGTTGAGCAAAATCGTTTGGTCGTTTGCTAACCACAAGCAAACGAAATTTCCCCTGGCTCCTATCGACAACATTACTATTGGGCATGAATTTTGTTAACCTCAGTACTAGGGGTCAACCAATCTACAAACTATACAAATCTATAACCATTTACGGCTTTTATGATTTTAGTCAGGAGGCAGGTCGATCTTCAATAAACTTAGCATTTCACTTAGGAATATATAAGTGCCTACTATTTGTCAAGCGCTAACGAGTTCCAAAAGACTTATTGATTTATTATAATTTATTTTGCTAGAAATGAAAAGACCAACTAGCCTTCCGGTGTAGCTATAGCAAAATGCAGGGTTATTGACCATTGTAGGAGCGAGCTTCTGCTCGCGATTATCCTGTACCACTGGCCTTGCCTGACGAGGTAAACCTAGCTACGGGCAAAATCGCGGGCAGAAGCCCGCTCCTACAGATAATCGGATGGCCCAATATCTTTGCAATTTGCTGTAGAACAGTCGATGGGCGGAACCATAACTAAGAAGGGATGAAGGATGAAAAGGTACTGAGGACTGAGGAGTAGTCCGGTTGTATGACCTTGCTCCGCCAATGGATGTCCCCCTTCATCCCTCATCCTTCATCCCTCATCCTTCCCTCTTCATCCCTTGTGTAATTGACTGCAAGGGCCACAAAATTTATGCTATAATAAGTCTAAAGAAAACAATCAGGATGTAGAATAGGAAATCCGGCGGGTTTTGCGAAGAACGCAACCTAAAGCGGCAGTTTTCTAAGCATCCATCAGGGGAATCTGGTAAGAGATGTTGGACGGCGGAAAAAACCGCCGTTTTTATAGTTACAGGCAGATTTTAAGCATTCTTTGCCTATATATACGTAGCATCCGTGTTATATCGGGAAGGATATTGTTTTGGGTGGCCTGTTTGGAGGTATAGTTTAGATGCGGCTAGGAATAATTTATAATCCGGCGGCTGGTAAAGCCTATCGGTTTAAGCGACTGACGCGCTATCTGGAACGGGATGGAAATCAGGTCTCTCTTTTCACGACCGAAAAGCCCGGCGACGGTACGTTAATGGCGCGGCAAGCGGTCGAACAGGGGGCCGAAGTCGTTTTAGCGGTAGGAGGGGATGGTACAGTCAACGAAGTTGTGCAGGGTCTGGCCGGTTCTAACATACCGTTGGCGGTCTATCCGGCAGGCACTACCAATGTTTGGTGCAAACAGGTACGCATGCCTTCCGACCCACGCCGGGCCGCCGCCGTTATCAATGCTGGCCCACGTCGCTTGATTGATCTGGGAAAAGCGGATAACCGCTACTTTTTGCTTATGACTGGGGTCGGGCTGGATGGCGAAATTACGCAGGCAACCGACCTCAAGCTCAAAAAGAAAATCGGCAAACTGGCCTATGGATTGGCTGCTTTACAGGTTGGTATGCATTTTCAAGGGAGCGTCGCCAATATCGTGCTAAACCCCGGTAGCGATCAACAGCGCACGCTGAAAATCCGTACCGGCCTGATTATCGTTACCAACGCCGAACGCTACGCGGTGATGAAACTGGCGCGTGAGGCTCAACTGGACGATGGACATTTGGAGCTTTTGGTGTTCGAGGAGAAGAATATTTTCTCACGGCTAAAACGCGCTTTTTCGCTTATTACCAGCCGCAGCGAGCATGACCCGGAAATTGGGCGTTATTATGTGCAACAGGCTTCGATCCAATTCGAGAACCCAACTGGTGTCCAGATCGATGGCGACCCCCAGGGCCGCACCGGCTCGCAACCACTCAATATCAAGTGTATGCCTTCGGCCTTGCGAGTGATCGTGCCGGAATACGCCCCGGCCCGGCTCTTTACTCAGTTTTAGGGTGCTTTTGTAAATAGGGCCGACTTGGATTTTCCTGGGAAAGGTTAAAACTCAAAGCTCAATTTACAGCTACTTTCTTTTATTACTTTAAGCAAGAGTAATTTATGCTGCAAAATCAGGCTAAAATAATTGGGATCGACCTGGGTGGAACCCAACTACGGGTGGTACTTTCGGATAGCGTGGGTCAATTTATAACCCGCCTGGCTCGTCCTACCCAGGCCAACCGAGGGCCGGAGGCAGTCATCGACGATTTGGTGGCGCTGGTAGCCGAAGTGAAAGGTTTGGGTGGAAGCCAAAATATTGTTGGACTGGGGATCGGCATAGCGGCTCCGGTCAACCCACTGACTGGTATTCTCCACACCTCGACGGTTTTACCGGCCTGGCATGAGTTGCCTTTGCGTTCTATCTTAGAGCAGCGTTTAAACTTGCCAGTTTTTATCGATAACGACGCAAATCTGGGGGCGCTGGGCGAATATCGGTTTGGAGCGGGTAAAGGCTATCAGCATCTAGTTTATTTGACCATTAGTACCGGGGTTGGGGCGGGCATTGTCGAAGATGGACGTATTTTAAGAGGTGTGGTCGGGTCAGCAGGCGAATTGGGCCATATTACAGTCGATGTCAATGGCCCGGCTTGTGTTTGCGGCAATGTTGGTTGTTTGTATAATTTTGTTTCTGGCACCGCTCTTGGTCAGCAGGCGATTAGATTGTTAGAGCAAGGCCGACCAAGTTTGATCGGGGAGTTGTGCAGTGGCAACCTGTTGCGTATCGACGCTAAAATCATCGGCGAAGCCGCCCAACAGGGCGACCAATTAGCGTTGGAAATTGTTGGGCGGGCCGGGAAATATCTGGGAATAGCTGTAACTAATATCCTCCATATTTTCAATCCAGGAGTGGTTGTAATCGGGGGTGGGGTGGCGCTGATCGGCAATTTGCTATTTGACCCGATGCGCGAGTGGGTTGCTCAGCACGCTATGCCAGCTTTCCGAGAGGCTGCCGCTATCGTACCGGCCAAACTTGGTGACGATGCCGGGCTATATGGGGCGGTTGCATTGGCGCTGGAAAATTATGCAAGATAACTTCAAGGCCAATCTACAGACGATCATAGAACGGTTGCCCGCCGAGGATCAGGCTAAAAGCCAGCTTGAGATTGATCGCCTAATGGCGGCAGGGGCGATCTCTTTCGAGGCTTTGTTAGACCTGGTAAACGATCAGACTATCGAGCTGGAATTGCGGATGCTGGCTTGCTGGGTGTTAGCCAGGCTGGGCCACAAACGAGCCGCGCCGACTTTACTAAATACCCTCCAAGACCCTTTGCCAGACCTGCGCCAAACGGCAGCCCAGTACCTGGGTGAACTTGGTAGCAAACGGGCGGTTCAACCTCTTATCGCGGCAATGCTGGACGACGAAGCCAGCGAGGTACGTAAGATGGCCGCCTATGGTTTGGGTTGCCTGACGGATCGGCGGGCTTTAGAGCCACTTTTGGCGGTACTATCCAATCAAAATGAAGTAGAGGCGGTACGAGGTCAGGCCGCCGAGGTACTGGCCTACCTGGGTGAGGCCAGTGCGGTTCCGGCTTTGCTAAAAGCGCTGGTCGAACCTGAGGTAGAAGTACGTTTTTGGGTTGTCTTTGGGCTGGGGCAATTAGGGGATGCTAGGGTTGTGCCGGAATTGGAACGGTTGGCGGCAACTGATGAGGCGGTTTTGCCGGGTTGGTGGTCGATTAGCCAGGAAGCTTTGGACGCGATTGAGGCGATAAAAAGCAGGGAAGCAGACGAAAGCAGCTAGAAACAAATGAGTTGGACAATCGATATTAATTGCGATATGGGCGAGAGCTTTGGTCATTATACACTCGGAAACGATGCCGAGTTACTCGATTATGTCAGTTCAGCCAACATAGCCTGTGGCTTTCACGCGGGCGACCCGCAGGTGATGGCCCGGACGGTCGCGCTGGCAGTCGAGAAGGGGGTAGCGGTCGGGGCGCATCCGTCTTATCCTGACTTACAAGGGTTTGGGCGGCGCAAGCTCGATATGACCCCGGACGAAATTGAGGCCGCGATCATCTATCAGATTGGGGCATTAGAGGGTTTTGCCCGCGCAGCAGGTACTCGGCTTTCCCATGTCAAAGCGCACGGAGCTTTGTATAATGTGGCGGCGGCTGAACCGGTCGTCGCAAAAGCGTATGTGCAGGCGGTGGCTCGTTATAATTCGGCCTTACCACTGGTTTGTCTGGCGACCTCGCCCATGATTATCGAGGAAGCACGCCGGGCCGGGCTGAATGTGATCCGGGAAGCTTTTGCCGACCGCGCTTACAATGCCGATGGCTCGTTGGTCAGCCGCAAGTTGCCCGGCAGTTTGATTACCGACCCGACCCAATCGGCGGATCAGGTGGTGCGCTTGGTCAAGCAAGGCCAGATTATCGCTATCGACGGCACAACGCTGCAACTGGAAGCCGATACGGTTTGTGTACATGGGGATGGCCCAACCGCCCCCGCGATAGTTCGCGCCCTACGAGAGCGGTTAAGTCGAGAAGAGGTTAAAGTTTGCGCCCCGTCTCTGCCGCCAAATTAGCTTGCTAAAAGCACAGGGTTGCCCCTACAATTGGGACAATTATTTTTATTTGCTTCTCTTAGTGAATGGCGGAGGGCTGTCCGGTGGGTTCTGGGCTATAGTCGAGGGCCGTTTCTGGCCCTGGGTCAGCCATAGTTGAGGCGGCAGTCGCGGTCAGGGTCGGGATGAAGATGCGGAAAGTCGTGCCGATTTTTTCGTGGCTCTCGACACTCACCCGCCCATGATGGCGTTCGGCAATCGACTTGACTATCGAAAGGCCCAGACCGTGACCGCCCGCTTTTTTGCCTTCTTCGGTTTGCTTGCCCGGCTTAAAGATTTCGGTCCGATCTTCCCCGTTGATGATTGCTCCATCATTCCAGACCCACACTTCCAGTTCTTCGGTATCAACCGTGCCGGGTTTGCGAACTTTGCGTGCGCCGATGCCGATCCCCGACATACTGAATTTGCGGGCATTGCTAATCAAGTTGAGCAGAGCATGTTCCATCAGACCGGGGTCGAGCGTCCAAACCTCGGCTTCGACTTTGCGCTGGACATTGTAGTAGCGCATATCGACCAGTTGCACCACTTTTTCGATCATTTGCTCAAGCTGAACTGGCTGTAAGTCTAATTGCTGTTCACGCCGGGTCAGTACATCGCTGATAGTATTAACACTGCCATCGGCTACATCGGCGATTTTGTGAAGGTGTTCCTTTAAGTCTGACTCGAGATCGGGATGTAAGATTATACACAGTTCGGCCAACCCTTTGATACTGCTGAGAGGCGATTTAAGATCGTGCCGAACAGTCGTCATCATATCATTGTTGATATTAATCTCGGCCTGCAACATATTTAGCCGGTCGGTCAGGTGTTCGGTCTGGCTCCATAAAAGTTCGGTCAGGTTCTCATTAAGCAGTCGGAGCGGAGTAAGTACGCGGGCTACTATGAAGAAGCTAATTAGCCCTATCAGCACAAAAATAACCGAGGCGACCAAAACAGTTGAACCGGCAGCCTCACCCTGCACCATATCAGCTTGTTTGGTGGCTTCGGTCGTCTCCAGGTTGGCCTTTACCAGTTGGTTATCGACTATCCCCACCAGTTTTTGGGCCTGTAAATCGGCAATCTGCCACCGGGAGCGAGCTTCGGCAGTCTGACCTTCGCTAGAAAGTTTGATTACTTGCTGATAAATCTGTTTTAGCTCGTTATGCGTCGCGACGAAAGGATAGGTATCGAGGCCACGATTGGTCAGTTCAATCGATTCAGAGTCAATGTTAACCTGGAAAGTACTCAGGTTAGGGTCGATCAGGCCAGTATAAAGCGTGTTTAATACGCTGATCCGTTCGTTCACCACCGCTTCGCGCAACCGCTGGGCGCTAAGGGCAAACGCCTGCCGGTCAAGCGCTCGATGGCTGGCATCTTTGCCCTGGTTCAAGTTAAAAATGGCAAACACGGTCAATAGCACAAGTAAAACTGCCATTAGCCCAAAAGCGCCGACAATTTTGAGAACCAGTGGCGCAGTAAAACGGTTGGCACTAGTCCCAATTGTATCACGTAGATTCGATGATATAGTAGAAGATTTAGCTAGATTCATAAATAGTTTCTGTTTGTAGTCCCTAAAATTCAGGTATAACCTTGTACCCGTTGTACATGTACCGCATCGTACCGTTTAGTGGTTGCTTTCTACCACTTCCAGGAGGGCCTGAAGTCCGCCCTTAGAGCCTGCTTTGGCGACTGCTCCCGAAAAACCCAATTTTGTATCACTTCGCACCTGCTCGACCAGTTGGTCATCGCTGGAGTACAGTACGAAACGAGTATCGTTTGCCAGACCGTTGCGTTGGAACCAGTTTAGCAAGGTAGTGGGTTCCACATCGACCAGCGCTATACCCTCGTTGTCCCTGGCAACATTATGACCGTCCAAAATAATTACCTGGGGCATCGGCCCCTGGCTCAACAATTGTCGGAACTGACCTAACATCTCAGTCATTCGACTGCTATTAACTATAATTACTTGATGACCACGTGCTTCTAAAGCTCGCAAAACAATTTGAAGACTAAGTTGGTCGTCATCAGCATAAACAATATTCATTTCTACCGAACCTTACCCCCATTATTGAATAATAAGTATTTTAGAGTTTTTACGATTTGGATTAGACATCCAGGCTAAAAATTAGGAATTCACAGTAAGAACGACTATCCGTCGTTCCCTTAGATCAATTTGTTTTACCGGCCCGCTCGACGGCCTCAAGCAGTGCCAACAATCCGCCCTGGCTTCCACCTTTTGAAATAGCATCTACAAAGTGCAAAGCCCGATTGGTGCGGGCCTGTTCGACCAATTTATCATCGTTAGAATACAGAATAAATTTGCATTCGTCGGATAGCCCGTTTTGGCGTAACCAGCTTACCAGGCCGAGTGGTGTCATATCGTAAAGTTTGTTGCCGTCTTTGTCCAGTAAGATGTTGTGTCCATCCAGGATAAAAATATTGGGTGTACCATATTGCTGGCGCAAGGATTTGAGGCGGACAGTCATTTCCTCAGATTTGCTGGTATCGAGCGCGAAAACCTGATGGCCTCGCGCACTAAGCGCTTTTGTAACTAAGTCCCGTGCTAACTGTTCATCGTCTCCGTACAGTATAAACATCTTAGAGAAGTCCCCTGGCTGAAAAGCCCTCGCTATTGCTGACGAATTGAGCTAAAGCTGAAATCAGATGCAGTTTAACTCTTAGCCATGTCCACTAACCAGATTACAACAGCCATTGGAAATGGAAAATCCATTTAGGCTGTCTGGTGAGAATTGCAGCTATTATAACACCTTTTGTATCAGTGCAATAGGGCTATTTTTCTCAATTATCCCAATCGGATAGGCATTTCTAGTCCCACTAAAACCAACTCGGGATTAGAAATGCTTACCCACCAAGATCAGTCTGAGTAGTTACATCAAATTTGATATAAAGCTGGCTTTGAAATCGTGCCAGGTTAACTCGAAATCACTTTTGAGACCATCTCGGTAGAAAGTTGTAATAGCACGCGCAGCCAGGGCAGTCATTGTCATCGCCAGGGGTCGGGTGAGTGGATAGTCGCAAGGGTCGCCTTCGACTTCGCCGGGTGGAACATAGCCCGGTTCCCACAACCCGCTACCGTAGAGACCGTCCGGGCTAAAACCGATGTGCAGACACGGTACACCGAGCGCCAGCGTTGCCTTACTGATTGCGGCTCGGCCTGCCCGATTATCAAAAGCATCCACGACCAGAGTGCTACCCTTGAGCAAATCGAGGGCATTTGCCTCGGTTAGTTCGGTAACGACTGGCTCGACTTTAGCCTGTACCGCCCGGTAAAGGCTGTTAGCCAGACTACGCGCTTTGGGCGCTCCTACTTCGCCTCGGCTATAGGGTTGGGTCGAAATATTACGCATATCAACCCGATCTTTGTCGATCAGCTTGAGGGTCGCAAAGCCCATCCGGGCCAGCGTTTCGGCTAAATTGCCTCCCAACGCTCCGACCCCACAAATTGTGATGGGCTGTTCGCGGTAAGCTGCCAGCGAAGCATGCCGTTCCTCGTGATAAAAAGGACTATTTGGATTAAGGTCTGTTTGACTCATGGCTAATTTCCCTATTAGACGTGCTTGCTGCAATGCCCAATAGTGGCTCTTCCCTTAGCGCGGAAGTCGCGCTGCGATCCCAACTGTAGCGGGCGGTTTGGATTGCGTCCTTTAGGAACTTGTCCAGCAAACCGGGTCGATCATCGAAAAAGACTTCTGCCGCCAGCAACAACCGCGCGTCCTGGTTGATAACCACTGATAATTTTCTTAGTTGGCCCAACCATTTCGGTTCAGGTTCATTTTAACACATGAAGATTAGGTTTAACACTAGGGGTAATGCGAAGGGTGCGCGTCAGATTTTTGCAGGGGTTCAAACAGTACTAGCAGGAGATTGTGAAAACCTAGCTCCAAACCACTCAAAAGTATATATTAGAAAAATTTTCGCAGAAAATTTTCCTAATATATACTTACCTCCTCGGTTTCGGGGGTGGCATAGTCTGGCTAGTTTGCAAAAATCTGACGCTCACCCTAATGCGAATGTTAATATAAATTCAGGTATTTATTTTGAGGAAATATAGTTTGGCTACCCAGGCTTACAACTAATAGAACTGGGCCAAGTGAAAGTCCTAATAAAATAGACTCTTTAGCATCTTTGGCGAGAATTCGCTAGTAAATCTAAAAGCCCGGCGGTTATATAATCCGACCGGGCTTTTAGATTTTAACAACTTCATGGTTGCTCAAATGTGTTCCAGCATATCGCTATAGAGAACACGGGCTACGTGCCAGGCTTCGCGCACATTGAAAGTAGTTAACGCTTCGTCCGACCAGGCGGTCATCTGGCCTACCAATAGCCAGGCCATCAGATTAGCGGTGGTGTTGCTTTGCAGAGCGTTTTCACGGGCGGTTTTGGTCAATCCTTGTCGTTGGACGGCAGCCCACAACCGAATAAATTTACTGCGGACAGCCTTCAAGCTCAAATCGTCGCGCCGCGCCCAGGCTTGTTCCTGGCGGCTACTCACTACTAATTCGACCGCTGCACCAGTGTCCTTCTGGTTTTGATAAGGCTGGTAGGTCTCTACCGTGATGTTTAAGACCGCAGGCAGCAGTGTACCATTGCTATTCTCGTTTGTGCTAAGCATCGTGACCCCTCTTTCTAATATTTCCATCTCACAAATCCCCGGCCCCTGGTGTGTTTACCACTGGGCGAATACTATGGAACGGTTAGTTATAATAGTGATACGACGTTAGCAAGTATGTATTGAATATGTTGTACTTTTTCCTTCTACCCATTTAATATAGAGTAGATAAAAACATTTTAACTCTTTTAGATTACAGCTAACATTACGATGACCTAAATGTGACCAACATCACACCCATATTTAACTACACAAAATATGTCCAGTAATCAAAAGCCTGGCAAAGTATTTAGGATAATACGCTGCCAGGCCAGTTATGGATTGAGCTTAAATTAAAGTAACTACCTAGATTTCGCACAAAATTAGCCTGACCCCTAATTGGCTAAAAAAAGCGGCTAAAGGTTCAAAAAACTGACGGGCGAGTTGATGGTGGCTGGACAAACGCACTTTAACAAGTAAATTATGCTTGAAGGTTAGCTGGGCTGGCATAGTCAGTAAATCGCGTACCCAGCGTTTGATCCCATAGCTTGCCAGCTTCGGGGCGGTTTCGCTCAGCCATTCTCTGGCCCATACAATTAAGTTATGAGCTAAGTGGGCCAGTAAAATTAACATTTCCTGCCCAGCCAAAGTGTGCTTGCGTCTCTTGCCAATTTTAAGCCCTTGTTTATGGCCGCGTATCGAGGCACTCTCGATGGTCGCTCGTTGGTCATAAAAATGAACTTGTTCG
>JBBQWM010000085.1:0-21724 GCA_038210655.1 Chloroflexia bacterium | reverse complement strand
TGGTCGTGGGAGCTTTACGAACGTATTCAAGCGGTGCTGGTTGAGCGCAAGATCAACCCACCGCGCATTTTCAGCAGTCCTAACCCACTTTCGGGCGTAATTATGTGCGGGCATTGCGGGCGGCGACTGGTCAAAAAAACTCGCGTGGCTAACAAGCGGCTAAACTTGTCCTGCTCATTCAACTCTTACAACCGGCTGGCTTGCCAAACCAACCTAACTTCGCTCGATCATCTTTTGACACAGGAAGTTTGGCCTCACCTCGATAGGATTGCAGATGAAGTTGCGCGGGGTGACACCTCCAGCTTACAGCGCAAGCTTGAAGCGCAAGCACAAGAACAACAGCTTCCCGCGCTCGAAGCACACCGTAGCCGGTTAGATAGCGATTTTGACCGCCTGCCTGGTCGCCGGGGCCGGATTGATCGGGCTTACCAGCTTGAGATTATTTCGGATGACGAATATCGAAATCAGGTAGCCGAACTGAAAAAAGAGCAAGCCGAAATCGAAAATAGCCTAGTTGAAGTGAATAGCCAGATCGCCGCCTTGCAAGAGGTTGGAGCCTAGCACGCCCGACTGTTGGACTTCTCTAATCTCTGGCAACGGTTCCGCTCTGACCTCGCCCGGCCTCTTGCTGAGTGGGATGAATACCTTATTCGACTGGTCAGGGAACTGGTCAGCCGCATTTACCGGGAAATCAGAGTTAAAAGCCACTGGCAAAGCGGCCCGGTTCGATGGCAATTCGAGACCGAATTTATCCTCAATAATTAGTGAGTAGCTTTTAGTACATCATCTTCACCCAAAATTAACACTCTCTTTATTTTGTTCAAGGTTTGATTAAATATTGTTAAACAAGCTCGAGAGCTAGTTACAAAGATAATTATCTGATTGCAATCAGGTAAACTTAATCTGAAAAACCACTTGTGATAAGTTAAACAAAGATTAGACAGAATGTGATTTCATGCACAGTGTTGACCAGAATTTGTTGTGGTATATAATTAACGTATAAGGTTTGCAGAACTGATATAACTCATCAATGGTTCGTGAGAATATCTACAATCTGTAAAACCAGCGGCACGCTTGCAAAAAGTGCGGTCGCCGAGGCCACTGGAGTCCATGCGATCTGTCGCTAACACTGCTGTTTAATAAAGTAACTTCCGACGCTACCGAAGCCGGTAAAACGTCACTGATAAGGAAGTTAGAAAGGATCGAAAAAGATGAACAAGCTAAAGGCTCGCCCCGACCTGATGGTTATTCTTTTCATCATCTTGTTGGCAATCATCATTGTAGCCATGACCGTCGGTAGTTATGCTGCCGGTAGCAACCTTCCCTACATCAAAAATTACTAAGACCGGGACATTTCGGGCCTCTGAAATCAGGCCGTTCCGATTATAGAAATAAAAATAACGGAAAAACCTCCTGTGCCAGACTGCGTTGTTAAGCGGTTAGCCTACGGAGGTTTTTTTGCGCCCAATTACTTCCACTTCTAACCCCCGCCCCGGTTTAGGGACTGACACAGTCCGGCTATTCTGCAAAGAACTGATGCGCACCCTTCAAAGCCATCTGAATTTAACCAGACCGCAAAATAATGTTATAATAAATCGATATCATTTTGGAAAAGGAGAAGTTTATTTTGTGGTCATTTGCTACATTTTCTACTAAAGCCGCCCTAATCAAGGTTGGGTTAGCGGTCTGGCTGGTGTTGGTTCTATTGACGTTAGGGCTATTGGCAATGCCTCGTACCGGCCTCGCTAACGGTGGGACGGTGGTCTTTAGCGGTGATACCGGCCCTTTTAATGTTAATTTGCTTATTAGTCCTTCGCCCCCGACTCCCTCGGTTCCGGCCCATTTCACCCTACTGCTGACCAAAAAGGGTAGCGATCAGCCTGTAACATCCGCCACCATCACAGTTGAGCCGGAAATGCCGGGGATGGCAATGCCCGGTGTAGTTGGCGCACGTTTTATCCAGGCTCCCGGTCGCCCCAACCAGTACGATGTAGATGTGCCGGTAGCAATGGAAGGTAGTTGGCGTTTTAATATTACGATTACCGACCCTCAACTGGGTTCGACTCGCTTTACCGCCGATGCCAAAGTTGAAAAGCCGGACGCGCCCTGGGCAATCATTATCGCGATTCTGGTCGGTCTGCCGGTGCTGGCCGGTATGACCTGGTTCTTCTTGTTCCGAGGTCAAAAAGACGATGACGACGAGGACGAGGATAACGACAAAGGTAAAGGTCCGGCGGAGGTAAAAGTTGGAACGTAGGACAATCACTTTACAGCCGATCTACGACCCGCTCAATCCTAAACGGGGCGAGGACAAGGAACGTCACGGCTTCGATCTTTATGCGATCCCCTTGTTGCGTCGTATACTATTGGCTCGTCATAGCCGGACTGTTTTTCAGAGTATTTTGCTGGTGGCAGCCCTGGCCGTGATTTGGGATGGCTTTTTCGGCGACCAACTTTCGCCGCGCAACTTTGCTACGACTGGCGCCTGGATCGATTATCGGTTTTTGCTGGTAATGGTCATTTTGCTAGTCGGTAATTTGTTTTGCATGTCCTGCCCTTTTGTGATGGTCAGTCACGGGTTGCAAAAGCGGTTTGGGCTGAACCGAGTTTGGCCCAATTGGTTGAAGGGCAAGTGGATTTCGCTGGGGCTACTGGTCTTAATCCTCTTTGTCTACGAGCAGGCCAGTTTGTGGGATAGTCCGGCCCTGACTGCGAGCGTTACAGTACTTTATTTCGCGGGCGCGATCCTGACCGATACGATCTTTAAGGGCAACGCTTTTTGTAAATATGTCTGTCCCCTCGGTCTGTTCAATCAGACTTATGCCATGCTCTCGCCGACCGAAGTTAAATCCAAGTCGGCCTCTTTTTGCAAAAGCTGCACCACTAAAGAATGTATCAAGGGCGATCAAAAGACCGCTCAAGAAGGTTGCCAAATGTCGCTCTATATGGGAACCAAACAGAGCAATATCGACTGCACCTATCAGATGAGTTGTGCGCGGGCCTGTCCCTATCACAATGTTGGGCTGGAAACCCGCAATCCGCTTCGTGAACTCTGGACCAACGTTAAGAAGCGCGATTTTTCGCTAGGCGCGGTAGCCCTGGTGCTATCTTTCACCTGCCTGACCAACGCAGGTAGCATGATCGGCCCGTTTAATGACTTTCAACGCTGGGTCGGGAATTTGACCGGCTTGCGCGACAATTTTTGGAGCTACACCCTAATCTTCTTGATTTTTGCCTTGATACTCCCGGCCCTGGTCGGTTGGCTAACGACCTGGCTGACCCAGAAATTGGCCCGGACGAACGAGCCGTTAAGCTCGATTTTCAAACGTTTTGCGCTCGGTTTGCTTCCGCTCAGTTTTTCAGTCTGGATTGCTCACTATTTGTTCCACTTTACGGTCGGGGCTGCCGGTATCTGGCCTACCATCCAGAACCTTCTGGCCCGGCTTGGGCTGCCAATCTTCGGTCAACCCAATTGGAAAACCGAACCACTTTTGCCTTACAGCTGGATTCAGCCTTTGCAATTTACGATTATCTATGTCGGTTTTATGGCAAGTGGGGTTGCGATTTACCAGATTAGCCGTAAAATGTATAAGAAGAAAGTCGCTCGTCGGGCAATGCTGGCTTACCTGGGGTTGGCCTTCTTGCTGGCTGTGGCTGCTTTCTTGATTATGACCCAACCGATGCAGGCGCGTGGTACGATTGTCTCTACCTGAAAAGATAGTCTTGCATTATTAAGACTGTCGTTAATCTTATTCTAAGCCTACTTTCATTTAGGCTTCACTGCCCTCAAAGATAATATTCTATTGAAGCTCTGGCTCGAACCGAACCAGCTTGTACGTCATACTGGGGTGTTGAGTTAAACAGGTATATCGGCCCTGATTTAACGTTTCAAAATCCAGGTTTGTGGCAAATGACTTTTCCGGCGCAAAAATTGCACAAAGTAGTGGAGAAGTAAAAATACTGGCAATTTTAGGAGATTACTAAATTGAAGAGATGGATTTGGATCATGTCGGCAGTGGCCGTAACCCTCCCGGCGGTGTATGCCGTCTTTGGCGGCTTGCATCTGGATAAGGATGCACCTTTGTTGGGTGCATTTACTTTTGGCCTGGCAGTGATCGGCGCGGCCTTTTTGTTATCGTGGGCTTGTGAAGTAGCCCAGTTGGATATACCGGCGGCGCTGGCCCTTTCGGTGCTGGCGCTGATTGCAGTCTTACCGGAGTATGCGGTCGATTTTTCGTTGACCTATCAGGCCGCTACCAACAAAGCTTATGAAGAATTGGCCGTTGCCAACATGATCGGGGCGAACCGTACCATTGTCGGTTTTGCCTGGCCTCTCATCATCTTCCTATTCTGGCTGCGCTTCCGCAAGCGGGCTGTAACCCTCGAAAAATCCCAGCGAGTTGAAATCGGTTTTCTAGGGGTAGCCGGTCTTTATTCGCTGATTATCCCGATCAAGGGTCATATTGACATGATCGATGTAGTAGTATTGGTCAGTCTGTTTGTAGTTTATAGCGTGCGGTTGTCCCGCTCTCACGTTAGCGAACCAGAACTGGTCGGCCCGGCGGAAACCCTGGGTGGGTTGCCGAGTACTCAGCGTCGTCTGGCGGTTTTAGGGTTGTTGCTTTTTGCCGGATTTATCATTTTTATCGCGGCCCATCCTTTTGCCGAGTCGCTTATTCATACCGGCGAGAGCCTGGGCATTGATAAAGTCTTTATGGTGCAGTGGTTCGCTCCTATCGCCAGCGAAGCGCCCGAAATCGTGGTCTGCGTCTTGTTCACCTTGCGGGGTCTGGCAAGTGCCGGGCTAGGAGCATTGATTGCCAGTAAGGTTAATCAGTGGACTTTGTTGGTCGGTACGTTGCCCCTAGTTTTTTCGCTGGGTTCGGGCCGACTGCGTGGGTTGCCTTTTAGCAACGACCCGACCGGGTTGCCGCTCAATGGCGATCAAATCGGCGCAATGTTTGTGACCAGTGGTCAGACGTTATTGGCAGTCGCTATTATGATGAACCTGACCGCCCATCTGTGGGAAGGCGGTTTGCTGCTGGGTCTGTTCGTCGCGCAATTCTTCTTCCCGCACAAATTCCTTTTCTTTGACATCGACGCTCACTATATTTTTGGGGTAGTTTATATTGTGCTGGCGCTGGTGCTAATCCTGAAAATCTCACTCAAGGAGCATCGCCAGATCATTAGAACGATGTTCGACTTTAGCAAGGAGCAGCATTCGCTCAAAGATGACGATCCCATACCCGCACTTGAAGGCGTTTCACCACCCTTAGAAATTCAGCCTGCTAATAGTGCGGGCAACAAAGCCAGACAGGTCTAAAGATTTAGCTTTTTGTAACATATTGAGATCTAACCATTACTCTTTTGAGGGGTTTGATAATAGGGGTACCACCCGGAGTTCCCTCATATGAAGTTATAGTGGTTATGCCCGTTATGTTTATTATGCTTTCACTACCAGCCTGGGCAATGTGGGGAGCAGTGATTTCGTTTAGAGCTTTCAAAAGAAGTGGTGATTAACTTTAGGGACACTCATAGGTAGCCTCGTATTGACTATCACCTACAGCTATAACAACGCTGTACCACGATGGAGGTAACGGGCTGTGGTATTATAGCGATGGGCTGGGCAGTGTGCGGGCCTTGACCAATGGCAGTGGTTTGGTAACAGGCGACTATGCTTACAGCGCCTTCGGCTTGAGCTAGGCCACCGGTGACGCGAGTGTGGGCGGTGGGGGCGGAAGATTACCTCAACTTTTGCTAAAATTGGCTCCCCACCGAAGAATCTCAGTTTGACCAATCGTTTGATCGCGAACGATTAAGAATTTTTTGCTACTTCTAAGCTCAGACCCGGCAAACTTTTAAAAATCATTGTCTGCTGATTTATAGTTATGGCTGGGTTTTGTAGGTTGGTAGGTAAAATGTTCAGAAAAAATAATAATACCCCTCGTTCTAACAGCTATATTGGCCGGATAGCAATTGCTGTGGCGTATATTGTAGTTTTAACAGTACTTGTCCTATTATTGATTTCACGTACTCCACCTTTGCTTGATCCATTTCCTAACTATCCAAATGGTTTAGAAGTAAATAACACACTATCACATGGTTATTACGGTTTATTAGATTTAAGCTGTGGTGGTGTTCCTTTTATTGGTGAAAAATACAAGATATTTGCTACTCAAGATAATGAAAATCAGATTTTGACTTTTTATAAAAAGCTGGCTAATGATAAGAATCTAACTGAATATATAGGCTCAACAGGATCATCTTATAATGATCAAGGCAGCGTACTTTGTTTTTTAGGATCATCAGATAATCGGAAGGTTCCAATAAATGCTATTATCCTATTCAATCCTAGTAATAGCGAACAGGTTAAGATTATTTCGGATGTATTTCCGACCGCACCCTCAAATAAGATTATTGTTATTAGTTTACAAGGTATAGGCTTTTATGAATAAAATCACTACTCGATTTTTAATTACATCAACTCAATTCAACGCCTACACTGACAATGCCTATAATAGCCGCAACTGGCTGAATAGCTGGCAAAAGCAAGCCAAAGGTACTATTCTCAACTCGGCTACTTTCTCTTATGATGGAGCCAACACTCGCCTGTCGATGAGCTATGGCAACAAGACTACCAACTACTTGCAGGACAGCGCGGTAGGCTTACCGGTGGTGTTGCAAGAGAGTGTGATTAGCCAGACGACAGTTGGTTTTGAGGTGATTTTGCCTTGAAAACCGATCCAAAACAAACAACCCATGTAACTACTTACACGGGTTGTTTGTTTATTTCGCAAAATTAAGTTCTAACGGGCGAAACGGTTAGCTTCGGTTGTAGAGCATGACGCGCCTGATTTGCTCGATGGCCTTTGTGATCGGGATGTCGCGGGGGCAGGCATCGGTGCAGTTGTAGACGGTGCGACAACGGAAGACCCCTTCGCCCTGGCCCAAAATTTCGAGACGTTCGGCGGCTCCCTGATCGCGGCTATCAAAGATAAAGCGGTGAGCCTGGACGATAGCCGCCGGGCCGATAAAATCGCTGCTGGCCCAGTAAGGCGGACACGAACCGCTACACGCACCGCACAAAATACACTTGGTCGTCTCGTCAAAGATTTCGCGGTCTTCGGCGCTCTGGTAGCGTTCGCTGCTGGCAGAGGCCGGTTCGTAGTTAATCAGGTAGGGCTTGACCGATTTGTATTTATCAAAGAAAGGCTCCATATCGACCACCAGGTCGCGCAAGATTTTGAAGCCCAACATCGGCTCGATTTGGATTTTTTTGCCGATATCCCCGCCGACATCTTTGACCAGCACTTTGCAGGCCAACCGGTTCCGACCATTGATGCGCATCGCGTCCGAGCCGCATACGCCGTGAGCGCAACTCCGCCGGAAGGTCAGGCTACCGTCTTTGTACCACTTGATAGTGTTCATCACGTCCAAAATGCGGTCAAGTGGGTCGGCTTCGACCTCATAAGTCTCAAAGTGAGCCTTTTTATCTTTCTCCGGGTCGAAGCGTAAGATTTTTACTGTTACCTGTACTGCCATTTCAAAATGCTCCTTAAAGGCTATCTAAAGCTGATCTCTGATTTCTGATTTCTAATCTCTAATCGCTGACAGCTTTAATACTTTCTCTCCTTCGGCTGGAATTTTGTGATCGTGACTGGCTTGTAGCGCAGTTCCTTGACGCTGCCGTTATCGGCACGATAGGCCAGAGTGTGAGCCAGGAAGTTCACGTCATCCCGCTTTTCGTAGTCGGTGCGATACTGAGCGCCCCGGCTTTCGCGGCGTTCGAGCGCTCCTTTGGTAGTAGCCTCGGCGCATTCGATCAAGCAGCCCAGTTCGAGGGCTTCCAGGCGGTCGGTGTTAAACTTTGTTACGGTATCGCTGACCCGTACTTTTTGGTAGCGTTCGCGTAATTCGGCTAACTTGCTCATCATTTTAGCCAGGTTTTCCTCGTTCCGCACGACGCTGACCCAGGCTTGCATTCGGTCCTGGAGTTCCTTGCGAATATCAGCCGCGTTCTCGGTGCGACCGCCACCCGACCCGGATTTGACAAAGCTCATGAGCGAGTTGGAGCGTTCTTCGTGGTTGGCAGGTAGGGTATCCCAATCGGTTTGCTGGACATAGTTTAAGGCGTGCTGTCCGGCCCGTCGCCCGAAGACCACCAGGTCTACCAGCGAATTTGTGCCGAGCCGGTTCGCGCCGTGAACCGAGACGCAAGCCACCTCGCCCGCCGCGTAGAAACCGGGTAGTGGGGTCGCTTTCTCGTCCATAATAACCCGCCCATCGATGTCGGTCGGGATGCCGCCCATCGCATAATGGGCTGTCGGCTGGATCGGCACGCCTTCGGTGTAGGGTTCAACGTGCAGGTAAGTACGGGCAAAGTCGGTAATATCGGGCAGCTTGCTATCAATTACTTCTTTGCCGAGGTGATCGACGTGTAGATAGACGTAATCTTTGTCCGGCCCGGCCCCCCGGCCTTCGGCAATTTCCTGGCTGATAAAGCGGCTGACCATATCACGTGGGGCGAGGTCTTTGAGGGTTGGGGCATAGCGTTCGCAGAAGCGTTCGCCCAGGGCGTTACGCAAGATACCGCCTTCACCACGCGCCGCCTCGCTCAACAAGATGCCGATGCGGTAGAGGCCGGTCGGATGGAATTGGTACATCTCCATGTCCATCAAAGGTATTCCGGCCCGATAAGCGACCGCCATACCGTCACCGGAACAGGCGTGGGCGTTGGAGGTAACTTTCCAGGCGCGACCATAACCGCCAGTTGCGAAGATAACCGCCTTCGAGTGGAAGGTGTGCAATTCGCCGGTCTTGATGTCAATGGCGGTTACGCCGACGCAACGCCCGTTATTGACCAGCAAATCCATGACGTGAAATTCGTTGTAAAAAGTTACGTTATCTTTGATGCCCTGTTGGTAGAGGGTTTGCAAAATCATGTGACCGGTGCGGTCGGCAGCGTAGCAGGCCCGACGAACCGGCCCTTCGCCATAGTTGCGGGTGTGGCCTCCGAAGCGGCGCTGGTCGATTTTGCCTTCTGGGGTGCGGTTGAAAGGAAGCCCCATATGTTCCAGTTCGATAATCCGCTCGACGGCATCGCGGGCCAGCACTTCGGCGGCATCCTGGTCAACCAGATAATCGCCCCCCTTGACCGTATCAAACATGTGCCATTCCCAATGGTCTTCTTCGGTATTGCCAAGCGCGGCGCAAATCCCGCCCTGGGCGGCTCCGGTGTGGGAACGGCTGGGGTAAAGTTTGGAGATAACGGCTACATTGGATTTGCCGACCAACTGAAGGGCCGCCATCATTCCCGCGCCGCCCGCTCCCACTACAACCGCATCGTATTTGTGGTACATTCGCTATATACTCCCTTATTTTAGGAGGGATGAGGGATGAAGAAATGCAGAAGTCAGAATGCAGAATGCAGAATGTTAATCAGTAGATCACGCATCCTACAATCGTAAATCGTAAATCCCCTTCATCCCTCATCCCTCATCCTTCATCCCTTATTTCACTACCTGGGGTTGGAAGGTAAAGATGACTTGAGCGCCGATTATCAAAAAGAAAATGCCGGTGACGTAGAGGGCGGACAGGGCGAAGGTGCGCCAACTCCGCGTCTGGACGTAATCGTAGATCAAGGTTCGTGCGCCGTTTACGCCGTGCGACAGGGCCAAAAAGAGCAAGATCAAATCGAAGGTGCGCCAGAGCGGTGAGGCCCAGCGGTCGGCTATAAATTTGTAGTCGATCACATCGACGTTGTTTATCAGGTGCATTATAGCGAGGTGGCCGAGGGCGAAAACGAGCAACAAGATGCCGCTGACCCGGAAGAAGTACCAGCTATAAAGTTCAAAGTTACCACTAGGGCGGGGCCGAGCGCCAGTACGGGTATACCGCCGTCCCGATTTACCGTGCGGTGCGCCGTCGGATGGAGTAGGCCGATTAGGAGTCTGAATTTCGGTTGCCATTTCTCAGTTCTTCCCTTCTATCGCTTCGAGTTGGTGGTTAAGCAGGTCGCTTAGTTCCAGGTGAACCACTTTACATCTTTGAGCATAAAGTAGCCTGCCGGTAGCCATAGCACGAAAAAGGCTATTATAGTGGTCTGGAACAGGACTTTGTGATGCTCGATAGCGTTTTCCCAGAAGTCGAGCGTGATAATACGTAGGCCGTTGAGGGCGTGGTAAAGCACGGCCCCGACTAACAGCCACTCGACAATCCGGAAAGGCCAGTTTTTGTAGAGAAAAAGCAATTCGTTGTAATATTGGGGGCCTAGACCGACCAGATAAGTGTCGGCGATATGGAGAAACAGGAAGGCCAGGATGCCTACCCCGGTTAGCCGGTGCAGTACCCACATCCACATACCCGATTGACCTCGATACATACCTGAAATCCTCCTCCTTGAGTATTTGCCAGGAGCAACGCTCCTCTTCATTTTCAAGGTACTCTAACTTGTCTCATATCGATCAGGTTAGTTTTAAAAAGAAGGGTCACAAAGCGTCGTACTTTATGCGCTCGAAAGCGCTGAAGCTGCGACTGCTTTTATTTTGTCCGGTTACAAACGCTTTCTAGGCTCTAAGCAGAGTCAGTTTGTATACTACTTGTGAGAATTATAACACTCGCCTATGCCCTTTGCAACAAAATCGGGGTCGTTTAGCGGGCCTTTATCGGATTGAGACCCTATATAGCTACCATTTACTTTGTTTATGTTTTGTAGAACTTATGGATTTAGCAAATGGCTTAGCGAAATAAGGGGTAGGGGCGATCCCTATGTGGTCGCCCTTTTGGTAGCATAGCGAGATCGCCCCTACGTATTGACAATTTAACCGATATAGGTGTTAATATATTCGACCGACCGTGTAATTTTAGTCTCAATCGGAGCGTTAGCGCTATGACCGACCAACCAGACCGCCAAGTCCGTTTTACCGCTTTAATCGAGAAAGCTTACGACTTGCTCAACCAGACCGAGCGGTCTTTGCTGTTATCCTCCGACCCGGTGGAGCGGGCCAGGCTGACCAATTATATTGGGCAGATCAAGGCCGATATTGCTTTGCTCGAAAGCCGCAAGGACGATCCACACGATAAAGATGCTATCCCCAGCGACTACCCTTTCCCCGGTGGTCTCTCCCACGACCAGTATCAGGCACTGCTTCAAGACCTCAAAAATATCGCTGACCGCAGCGAGATCAATACCGGGGGTGGTGCTGCCTTCCTCAATAGTAGGAGTGACAATTCGGGCGGCGTAAATCTGAGTGGCGGTAAGACTGAAAGTATCTCCTATGAAGACCGTCGCCAATATTTCTACGGCACTCAGCCACCCTTGCCGGATACCACTACCGTCCGCCCGGTCGCTTGTCATATTCCGCTCAACCCTAGCCCGCTCTTTCAGGAGCGGCCCGGCGAGTTCGAGGAACTCGAAAGGCGGTTGCTGGTTGCGCCCGGCCCGGAAGCCAACGGCACCCGCCTCGGTCTGGTCGGTGTGACCGGGATGGGTGGCATCGGCAAGACCCAACTGGCGGTCGAAGTGGCTTACCGTTTGCGCGATAAAGGCCAGTTCGAGCAGGGCATTTACTGGATGGTGGCGACGGGGGGAGAGAAAGATTGGGAGGCCCAACTTGCCGCCCTGGCCGAAGCGACCGAATATCGCCCGCCCGGTGACGACCCCGGCCACCCCGAAAATACCACCCGCCGGGCGCGGTATATGGCCCGCTATTTGTGCCGCAGCCCACGCGCCTTGCTGGTGCTGGATAATGTCGATCAGCCCAAACTGGTGAGCGAAGTGCTGCCCAAACTGGCCGGGGAAAAGGCCCATTGTGCGGTGCTTTACACTTCCCGCCAGCGTACCCCGCCGCCCGGCGCTCAGGTTTATTCGGTCGAACGGTTGCCCCGCGAAGCCGCCCTGCGCTTGCTGCTCGAAACGACCCGCCCCGAATGGCTCGAAGCGGCCCTCAAGGGCGAAGCGGGTGAGGAAGTCAAGGCTGCCCTCGATCTCTGCGAATGGGTTGGCTATCTGCCGTTGGCCCTTTCCCACCTCCGGGCGGTGCTGGTACGCAGTTCGCGCCTGACCCTGGCCCGCTTGCTCGAACAACTCCATCTCAAAGGGGCTAAATGGCTTGACCAAAAAGGCGACCAGGACGAAAAAGCGACGCTTGCTACCCTCGAACTAAGCTGGGAGCGGGTGCGTAGCGAGGAGGCCCGCCGCCTGTTGCTGGTCACGGCCTGCTTTCCCGAAGCGGCTTTGGTTCCGTTGTGGTTGGCTGGGCTGGCGGCAGGCTTGGGCCAGAGTGCCGAACCACTCGAACCATTGGCCGAGAGCCTCGAAGAATTGCAATCCCTGAGCCTGTTGGACGAATTGGGCGAGACCAGCACCCGCTTGCACCCCTACGTGACCCGCTTCGGACGCGAGAAGCTGACCGAGTTGGCAGATCAAGGCCAGCAGTTCTGGGTAGAAGGGGCCGGACTGGTGGCGGCGACCCTGGATGGCCTATTGGAAGGGGTGCTACCCGCCGACCTGGACGGGTTGGAGTACAACCTGTGGTGGCGGGTGGGCGAATTAGGTTCGTTAGAATGGTATAGCTTGACCCTGCAAAATGCCGGGCGAGCGGAAAGCGCGGAAGAAGCGGCGGCATGGGCGGCTTACGATGTAGCTTATTATTTGAACGAGAAAAAGCGACCCAGCGAAGCACTCTCCTTACTGCACCGGGTGCTGGGACTTAAATCGAATTATGCCTACGCTTTCAACGAGCGGGGCCGTGCTTACGCCGACCTCAAGCAATACGAGCAGGCCATCGCTGACTACGGGCGGGCTATCGCCCTTGACCCTAACTATGCCGCTGCCTACAACAACCGGGGCAACGCTTACGCCGACCTCAAGCAATACGAGCAGGCCATCGCCGACTACGAGCAGGCTATCGCCCTTGACCCTAACTTTGCCTTCGCCTTCTACAACCGGGGCGCCGCTTACTACGCCCTCAAGCAATACGAGCAGGCCATCGCCGACTACGAGCGGGCCATCATCCTCGACCTTAACTTTGCCGCAGCCTTCTACAACCGGGGCCTCGCTTACAAAAAAGTTGGCGATTTGGAAGCGGCCCGGCGCGATTTCCGGCGGGCGGCAGAATTGGGACTCTCAATAGCGGAGGACAGGCTAAAGGAGTTGGGCTAATCTCAATATTATCCAAATAAGACAGGTTTTAAGAGTAACTGTCATTCTGATCGACTGTTAAGGGATTTGAAAACCTGGCTGGATTTAAGCCAAGAATCTTCTGGCAGAGGCTGGCTCTACCCAACGGGCCGAGATTCTTCGCTGCGGCTCAGAATGACAATGATTACCTGTCGTTGTACTGAGGGGCGATCAGTACCCGGTTTTTAGCCTGAGATAGATTTAAGGCCAATATCATTCAAATAAGGCAGGCTTTAAGGGTAACTGTCATTCTGAGGGGCGACCAGTACCCGGCTTTTAGCCTGAGAAGGTTTTAAGCCCCGAAGAATCTGCTTGACTGCGCCGGGTCTTGCCCTCAAGTGCCGGGTTGGGCCAGAAGATTCTTCGGCGGGATTAGGTGGTTGGTTTTTAATCCGGGTAATGCCCCGCCTCAGAATGACAATTCCTACCTTATTTCAAAGCGGGTGGCTCTAGCCGACCTCCAACCCCTGCTCCCTGGTGACGGCGTTTTGCAACTCCCACATGCGCCAGTAGAAGCCTTCTTGTTGGAGCAATTCGGATTGGGTGCCGCGCTCGACGACCCGCCCGGCTTTTAAGACCAGGATTTGGTCGGCCCGGTCGAGAGCGATCAGGCGGTGGGTGATGATAATAGTGGTGCGGTTTTGCATCAGGCGGTGGATCGCGTCCAGCACCTCGCGCTCGTTAGCGGCATCGAGGTTGGCGGTCGCTTCATCCAGCAGCAAGATCGGGGCATTTTTGAGGATAGCACGGGCAATCGCCAGCCGTTGGCGTTCGCCGCCGCTCAAGCCGAGGCCCATTTCGCCGACGCGGGTCTGGTAGCCCTGCGGCAGCGACAGGATAAAATCGTGAATATTGGCTTGCCGGGTGGCCTGTTCGATTTCGTCCTGGGTCGCGTCGGAACGGGCGATCAACAAATTCTCGCGGATCGTGGTGTTGAAAAGATGGGTCTGCTGGGTGACGACCCCGATCAGGCGGGCGGTTGCCGCCGGGCTGTAACGCTGCAAGTCGTAACCGCCCAGCGTAATCTGGCCTTCCTGATAGTCCCAGAAGCGCAAGAGCAAATTGGCAAGGGTCGTCTTGCCCGACCCACTGGTCCCGACCACCGCCAACGTCTGGCCCGGTTTGAGGCTAAAGCTGAGGCCGTCGAGGGCTTTTGGCTCGTTCGGCTGATAGCGAAAGCCAAGCTGAGTGACATTCAGGCTGTAATCGGTGGGGGTGGGCTGAGGCTCGGTTATGGTGGTGACTGCCGGTTTGGTATCGGCGATCTCAAAGAGACGGTGGGCGGCTTCCAGGCTGCTGCCAAGCTGTTGGAACGCCCCCGGCAAAGGCAAGACCGCCTCAAAGCTAGAGAGCGCCGCCAGTGCCAGCAACGCCAAATAGATACCGTCCAGTTCGCCGTTGCGAACCAGCGGGATCGCCAGGATCAACATCGTCCAGACTGCCAGATTCATCAAAAGATTGCCGAGCGCCCCTTGCAGCCCGTTGACCCAGGCCAACCGTTTTTGCAAATCGGTCAGCTTGCGATTGAGGTCTTCGACCCGTGTTTGCTGGCGGTCTTCCTGGTTGAAAGCGATCAAGTCAGCCATACCCTGAATACCGTCGATAAGCTGGACATTTAGCTCGGCTCTGGTCGTTATTAGTTCCTGCCCCAATTTACGGCTCAAGAGATGGGTCAGCAAGGGTACGCCGATCCCCGCCAGCCCATAAAAGCCCAAAAAGGCAAAGGCAAACACGACGTTATAGGCCCCCAAAAAGAACCACATCCCCAGCCCGATCACCAGGGCCACCAGGGGCGGCGCAATCACCCGCAAGTAAAAGTTTTGCAAAGTCTCGATGTCGGCGACTACCCGGCTTAACAAATCGCCGCTACGGTGTTCCATCAAGCGGGCCGGGGCCAACGGCTCTATCGACCGATAGAACCAGACCCGGAAGCGGGCCAGCAAGCGGAAAGTTACGTTGTGCGAGACATAGCGTTCCAGGTAGCGGAAAACGCCCCGTGCGAGGCCAAAAAAGCGCACCCCTACTATAGCCACGCCCAGTGCAGCGACCGAAGGATGCAAGGCCGCCATCGAAATAAGATAGGCGGAGGTCGTCAGCAGGCCGATCCCGGCCCCAACCGTCAGCACGCCTATCAAGGTCGCCAGAGCCATCCCGCCCCGCAACGGCAGGGCCAAATTCACCAAACGCCCGAAAGTTTTCATTTGGCCTCCTCCGGCTTGCGGTGGGCCAGTTTCTCTAGCTTTGGCCCTTCTTGCGTGACGACCCGGCCCGCTTCAAGCCGGATCAGGCGGTCGGCTCTGCCGATGGTGCTGGGGCGGTGGGCGATAATCAGGGTCAGGCGGCCTTGCATCAGTTTTTCGGTCGCATCCAGCACCAGACTTTCGTTTTCGGGGTCGAGATTGGAGGTGGCCTCGTCCAAAAGCAAAACCGGGGCATCCTTGAGGAAGGCCCGCGCCAGACTAAGACGCTGGGCCTGCCCGCCGCTCAGTCGCGCTCCCCGTTCACCAATCACGGTGTTATAACCGAGGGGCAGGGCTTCGATAAATTCATGGGCGTGGGCCTGTCGCGCCGCCACGCTCACTTCTTCCAACGTTGCTTCAGGCCGACCAAGCCGGATATTTTCGATCACGCTGGTATTAAACAAATAGGGGTTTTGTGGAACCCAGCCGACCAATTCGCGCCATTCGCGGGCCGCAACCGACGACAGGGCGGTATTCGTATTGCCATATTCAAGCCGGATCGTGCCGCTATCCGGCTCGATAAAGCGGAGCAGAAGCTGAAACAGGGTGCTTTTGCCCGCTCCACTGGGGCCGACCAGCACCACTTTCTGACCCATTTTGACCTCAAAAGAAACCCCTTGCAGGGCCGGGCGGGTCTCGCCTTCGCTTTTGTAAGCGTAATAAACTTCTTCAAAGCGGATCGCGGTGGGGGTTTTAAGCGGGCCGGAGGCAGGGTTAGCCGTTTCGGGTTGAGGCTCCGGCGCTTCGAGGATTTCAAAAATGCGCCCGGAAGCGGCAGAGGCCGAGGCACTGGCGTGAAAGCGAGAGCCTAGCGCCCGGAAAGGCAAGTAGAATTCCGGCGCGAGTAGCAGGACGAAAAAGGCCGACTGGAACGGAATTTGACCATAGAGCAAGCGCAAGCCGATCTCGACCGCGATAATGGCGGTGCTGAGGGTCGCGCCTAGTTCCATCACCAGGGCCGAGAGGAAGGCCACCCGCAAGACCTTGAGGGTCGTTACCCGAAAACGGTCGCTGATCCGGCTGATCGTTTCTTCTTGATGCTGGCTACGCCCAAACAGCTTGAGGGTGGTCAGACCTTGCAGCACATCCAGAAAATGGGCGCTCATTACGCTCAACAGCCCCCATTGTTTTTCGCTAACAGCCTTTGTCTTTAGGCCGATCAAGATCATGAAAAGCGGTAGAAGCGGGGTGGTCAGCAGCAGCACGATCCCGGACAGCATGTCGGCGACAAAGACGACGATCAGCACGACCAGGGGAACCAGCAGCGTCAAAAAGACTTGGGGCAGATACTGGCTAAAATAAGGGTCAAGTGACTCTACCCCCTCGACTACTACGTTGGAGAGTTCGCCACTTCGTTCGCGTCGGGTATAGGCCGGGCCGAGCTTTAACAGACGGGCGAACAATTTCTGGCGCAGATTGGATTTGACCCGTCCGGCAACCCGATTGGCACTCACTTCGCTACCCCAGGTCAGCCCGGCCCGCGCCACGATCAGGCCCAGCAACATCAGCAAAGGCAAGGTCAGCCCACCGTTATTATTTTTGAGGAAAACGCTATCGATGATCTGGCTCAGGAAATGGGCCTGGAAGATAATCAAGATGCCGGTCAACAACCCAATCCCGACCGTCAGGCCCAGATAGAGTTTAACGCTGCCAGTCTGCCCCAAAAGCTTTTTATCCAGCTTCATTTTGCTTAATCCCTCGAGGCTGGATTGGTGCCGACCAATGCTTTTCAATCCAGGATCGCCTATCAAAGAATATCTATAACCTATTATATTATATTCCAGATAGGTCGTCGTGACATCGTTAGAATGACATAGTTTTAGCAATAAGCTTTGGTTTGATGAGATGAAAGAGGCTTAGGGTGAAAAAGGTCAACCGAATAAAACCGACTCATGAGGGGAAAACGAGGCGGACACTATCAAACACTATAAAGTGTGTCAAAAAATAGAAGTATTGCTTACCGTAAGCAGTCTTAAAGCTGAGGCGCTACCGCACAGCGCCCAACCAACCTGAAATTCTGGAAAATGCCGATAGGTTGCCCGGTAGATAAGTTACCAGGGCCACATCCCAGCGGCTTTGATGGTAGCAACCGCCTGTTCGAGGCGATTAACCGCATCAGCGTTTGGGCCGGTCGTGATCGGCTCAATTTGGGTCAGGTGCTTGCGACTTTTTAGCCAATCGGCCTCAGACATGCCGGTAGCCTGATAGCGAGCAGCAGTCATGGCTAAAGCTTCTTCAAACAAAGGTAGTTTATAGGTTTCAGCTTTCGAGTATGTCATTATATTTGCCCCACCCGCATCTAACCCGGCAGGTCTGGGATTACATCAAATAAGCTGCGAAAAAGCTGAGGATTGGGTACAGCAGTATAGTAAATGAGCAGTCTGAATATTTGATGAATCTGGCATCGTGGGCAAATTACAAAAACCAAAAGTACTAGGACTAATTAGTACGCGGTAAATAGGGGTCTAAGCGGTGGATAACTTATAATTATGTATAGCATCATGTCTAACATAATAGCTGGTTTAACTTGCATTCAGGTTAAAGCTACCGTAAAGGGTTTCCCAAGCCCAGTTATAATCACGCCCACATTTGGCATACGCGCCGAAAACGGCTTTCATTGCCATAAAACAATCTGCTGAATATTGGTAGATAAAGAAGCGGCGAGCTTTCTCATCTTTCAACTGCAAGGCCATTCGAGCGGCCCGTTGGCGGTCGCCCTGAAAGATTTCGTCGGTAATTTGGTATAATTCTAAAAACCGCGCTTTTGTAAGACTAGCCATAACCTTACCTCCGTTACTCTGGAATAACCCTGTAAAACACCAACCTGATTGTTCGTAATCTGCCAATTATGTTGTCAAAAAACTTATACCTGATCTAACTACAGTATATAACACTCGTATTAAGTAAATGTTAGGCTAATCTAAAAATTGGTTAAAGAAAGCGCAAGGTTAAACACACAAACCCTTTGGATTGGAAATATTATTTACTTCTTATTGGTAAGCCTAATATGATAAAAAGCTGGAAATGGCGAGTGCAATTTGGTCTGTTATAAGAGTTATCCCCTGTAATTGACTTTTAATCCCTTTTTAATCAGGATTTGTCACTATAGACCCATTACGCCTACTGCATACATGATAGGCACTGGCTTGACCCTTCTTGAGGGGGTTATTGAGGGAACGAATTGGGAGGGTTGGGTTCATGAGTGAGTCAATTGACACACTAATAGGTCTACTTAAACAAGTGCTGGATAATCCTTTTCCCACCGATGGTTACGGACGATCCTTGTTTACCCCCGATTATAGGAAAGGTCGGCTTTCGGCCTGGCTAACTATCGCTAACCATCTTGATCCTTATCTTGACCCCGAAACGAGGGTAAAGGTCAAAAGATTGCAGCGTGCTATGACTGGCTCAGGCTACCTGGCGGATAATGGGGTTTTAGGGCCATCCACCGAACCGACCTTCCGGCTAGGGCCGACCTAAACTTCTTTACATTCTACAAAGCGATTGAGCAATCCAATAATGTATAGAAGCTCGCTCCTACAGATAGCACGTTAATGGCGATCTTCCTCGAACTGATCTCGCCTCTTCAATCGCGAGCAGAAGCTCGCTCCTACAGGGGTCAATATTTGCTGTGAGACATTGCTTCGTCGGCGGATAGAGGCAGTTCAGATTGGATAAATTCTTAGCCCGGTTGTAAAAATAGCCTGGATAAAAGAATAGCCCGCGCAATTGCGCGGGCTATTGTCAGGTAAACAATTGTCGGAATGTGTTGTTAGTCCTGGTTAGGCGCTTTCTTCCAGGGGGTGTTCTTTCTGATCGCTGAAAGAGATTTCGCCTCGGTTCGGCCCTTGCAAGATCGGACGGCCTCGCCCGTCGATCACGTCGGCATTTACAATACACTTGCGAACATTCTCCATCGAAGGGATTTCGTACATTACATCCAGTAACGACTCTTCGATAGTGGTGCGAAGTCCGCGTGCGCCGGTTTTGTGGGTCAGGGCTTTATCGGCGGTCGCTTCCAGTGCGTCTTCGGTAAAGACCAGTTCCACTTTGTCAGCCATCAAGAACTTCTGGTACTGCTTGATAATAGCGTTCTTTGGCTCGGTTAGAATGCGGATCAGGGCCGGTTTGTCGAGGGCTTCCAGGCTGACCCGTACCGGCAGACGACCGATAAATTCGGGGATCAAGCCATATTTCAACAGGTCGTCCGGCTCAACCTTTGCCAGCAAATTATCTTTGTCCTTCTGGATGGTTTTGCGCTCTTCGCCGCGCTCCTCATGTTTGAAGCCAATCGAGCGCGTCCCGACCCGTGAGCCAACGATTTGTTCCAGGCCCTCGAAAGCACCACCACAGATGAACAAAATGTTGGTCGTGTCAATCTGGACAAAATCCTGGTGAGGGTGTTTGCGTCCACCCTGGGGTGGTACGTTTGCCATCGTGCCTTCGATAATTTTCAAAAGAGCCTGCTGTACGCCCTCGCCCGAAACGTCGCGGGTGATCGAGGGGTTGTCGCTCTTACGGGCGATCTTATCAATTTCGTCGATATAGATAATACCCTTTTCGGCGCGGGCAATGTCGTGGTCGGCAGCCTGGATCAGCCGAAGCAAAATATTTTCGACATCCTCCCCGACATAACCGGCCTCGGTCAGGGCGGTCGCATCGGCAATCGAGAAAGGCACATCGAGGATTTTAGCAAGGGTCTGGGCCAGGAGGGTCTTACCACTACCGGTTGGGCCGATCAGGAGGATGTTGCTTTTTTGCAGTTCCACCTCATCGCTTTGTAAATTCATGCTAATCCGCTTGTAGTGGTTATAAACTGCTACGGACAGGGTTTTCTTGGCCCGCTCCTGCCCGATTACGTATTGGTTGAGCAACTCGACCATTCGTTTGGGAGTAGGAACCCGACCTAGGTTGACATCGGCTTTTGGGCCGCTAATTTCTTCGTCAATAATCTCGCGGCACAAATCGACGCACTCATCGCAAATATAGACCGCGCCCGGCCCGGCGATCAAGCGGCGTACATCTTCCTGTCCTTTACCACAAAACGAGCAGCGGTATTGAACTCGACTGCCCCTTGCATTTGCCATTTTACCAATTCTCCTTGAAAATACCCATCCTGACTTGCTTCGTTACAAGTATCTGTACAAGCATCTGTAACTCCCCTTTAGAGCCAGGCTATCGCTTGGTAGTGTTAGAATTTGCCCTTCGATCACGTCTACCGAGTCCATCACAGTCCCGTCAGCCGAAGACTCACCCGGTCAAGGACGGGGCGGTAAAAGCTCTTCCAGCCTTCGCGTGTCTTTAGACATTATAGCATATCCGGCAAGACTTTAACGTGCCGTTCGATCTGGAAACCGAGCTAAAATTTGCTCAATCTGAAGCTGACTCAGGGCGACTTTATAAAGATCACCTGTAAAGATTACCAGCAAGGTTGCGGCAGCCGGAAAAACGAGTCGGTTGTAGCGGGCCGCCCGCCGAGGTTGACCCCGCGTGAGGGCCGCCATCGCGCGGGTCATGCCGCAGGCCGGACAAGGCCGACCGAGCAACCGGCGGAAGATACATAAGGTTGGGCCGTGTTCGAGGCGGTTTGGCCCCAATAAGGCCAAAAACCCCGCCAGACCGCCCATTACTAATAAGCGGCCCTGCGGGGTCGAAAGACTAACTATTTCGAGTAGTAAACTACTTGCGGAGTGTACGACCTTGTGCATCTGGTAGTTTGTTCTGGGCAATCATAATTAGATCAATAATCCACCAGATACCGCAACCGCCCGCCGTAAGAAGCTTGAGAACGCCCAACCCGGTATAACCTAGATAGAAGCGGTCTACCCCCAGGCTACCAACTACGACCGAAAGAATCAGGGTAGTCGTCCAGTCCTTGTCCGAAAGTGGGCCGTAGTTGGGTGGCGGGCCATAACCAGGAGCATAACCCTGGGGTGGTACACCATATCCACCTTCCATTGGGGGCTGTCCATAGGGTGGTTGTCCGCCCATTGGGGGTTGCCCGTAAGGAGGTTGTCCGCCCATTGGGGGCTGTCCATAGGGCGGTTGTCCGGGATTGCCACCGGGGGGCGGACCCCATCCGCCGGGCTGATTAGGATTTTGTGGATCGCTCATTTAGATTCGCTCCTTTGTAATAGAAGAATTTACGCTGCCAACAAACTATTGTTGTGTCTCATTATCTCGTACCTCCCAAAGTCTCGCAATATCGTACCGATTAACTGAACTCAAATTATCACAACCAGGTCATACTACCTTACATTTGAGGTTATAGGGCAGGGTTTTCCTTGTAAAAATTCAACCTTAC
>JBBQWM010000084.1:0-23135 GCA_038210655.1 Chloroflexia bacterium | reverse complement strand
AAGGCACAATAGGGATTAGAGCAATATTGCTCACTAGCGTTCATTTGGTTTGGTTGTATTTTTCTCATAACCAAATTGTGCCAGATGAACGCCTCTTTTTCAACTTCCCTCCGAACTTTCACCGTTTAATGTAGTGCTACCTAATGTGGTTATGTTAGAATGAAATCTATCCGATATTGTTCGTTGGATAAAGCCGAAGAATATTATCAGGAGGTTCTTCAACTTGATCCAGGTGGTCTTGTCGCTAAAACCGCTAAATTGGACATAGGTGGGTGCAGGTTAGTTTTTGGATTAGTCCAGTCCGCCTCGAAATAAAATTAGGCTAAGGCTCGGAAAAGGCAATTAAACATAATACTCTAACGGCCTTTTTTCTTAATTATTCTGCCTTGCACTAGGCATGGGTGTCTGTTATAATGTCGAAGCAAATAACTCATTAAAATTACTGTCTTAGTAGTTTTAGAGATTTCAAGTCAATAAAGATTACACCATGACCGCGTAGCTCAGTTGGTAGAGCAACTGACTTTTAATCAGTGGGTCCCGGGTTCGAGTCCCGGCGCGGTCATCTCCTTCTACTCCAATTCCCTAAATGCCTTTAACTTCACCAAAAATAACCTATTCTCCAGAACTACTAATTCTAAAAAAGCGGTGTATTTTCTAAGGCTTCTTCGTGTGGCAGCACCCAACTAAGAAGTAACTATACCTGACTCATTTTTATCAACTTTGCCCCCGGAAAAGAACACTCTCGTGGGACTACTATTCAGTCCAGTCGTAACCAATCGCCTTTACGAGTGTACTGGTAAAAAAGGTTCGCTGTCGCGTCGTAAGCGAGCAAGTTAATCCATTTATTCTGGGTCAAGTGTTGCAGCTTTTCGTGTTTGTCAATAATCTGGCTGATGCGTGCAGTGGGGGCTTCGATAATAACCGATAGGCGCATTGGCTCGTGGAAAAGTTCGTCGCCCAGCATTACCGATTGTTTGGGAAGGCCGACCAAAAGGTCGCTCTGCCGCCCCTGCATCACTCCAATCTGGCTGACTACCGTATGCAACAGCTTGGTATCGCTGCCAAATTTGTGATTGTCTACCGCCGAAAGGTAATACTGCATGTTAATCCACTCTGCCACCACTACCGGAGCAGTCATAATCACTTCCAAAATTGAGCCATCGCTATCCTGATTGGGGTCATAAGAGTGCAAAAATACCCGGCTATCCAGATCCAGATTGGTTGTTAGCGACCTGCGACCACAAATAAAGGCCGCGTTCCTGACCAGACCCCATTCGGGCCGTACCTGCGCCCAATCTGCCGCTCTTTGCACTATATCGGCACTGGTTTTCGCGCCCGGCAGCTTTTTAGCCCGATCTAAGGCGTTGTCCGTTCCGGCCTCCGCCAAATCTTGCTTGAAGCGGGCAAATTCGGCTTGATGGCTGGGCGGAACCTGGGCTTCGTTCACGAAAGCAATGCCGTCGGTAGTAGTGTTATGTTCGCCCGCCACAAAAAAAGTTTCTTCAGGTATCTCCAAGCCTTGCCGAGCCAAAATTGCCCGCACCGCTTTTTGGTTAAGGATAGTAGCCGCGACATAAGCACTGTTCCGACCGTGATTACCGCCGCAGGCCCCACAATCCAAGCCCGACGCATAAGGGTTATTTTCGGTTTCGCTGCCGTGACCGCACAGGAAAACCAGCCGGGCAAATTTTTTGGTCAGGCCAATTGCCTTGAGCATCCCGGCTACCCCCCCGGCCTGGGCCTCAATGCTCATTTCTTCGAGGTTAGCAATAATAGATGGCTCGGTTGGCAGTACCGGGGTCAACTTCTGCTCGATAGCTTTGTTGAGTTGCCGCCATTTGTCGGGCAGCAGAGTTTTGCCAATTAGCGGGAAGAACGAAAGCCAGCCCGCTATTTCAACAAAGGCAAATGGCGTAAGCAAATTTTCGCGCAAATTATGAAATAGTTCGCTTCGGCGATATTTCCAGTTATTGTAATTTAGCCGCCGTTCGATAGCTTCCGGGTTGGCATCTTTTGGCACTTCGCGCACCACCTGGCCGGGCTTGATGAGGGCCGGAGCAACAATCATATTGACCGACGAGCCGAAAGGTCGGTACTGCATCGGCACCCCGAAGAACCCGGCAAAGCCAAAAGTTTCATAAGCTCCCCGCTTTTCCAGATGGCGGCGGAAACCCTCCGAGCGAACATCAATACAAAAGACCGCCTGGGCCGCCGGAGTTTTAGGAAATTCCGCTATGCCTGAATTACTTTGGGCGGCGCTAAAATCACTCAAAAGCTGGCGGCGATAGTGCTGCTCATAAGCTTCCTGCCAGAGCATTTGCGGATTAAAATGCTGCGCCACTGTTACCAGTGTGTCCATAGTTTCCGTTGAAAGAGCTTCCAGATTAGCTGGTTTCAGCTTAAAAGTCTCGGCAAGCAGCACTAGCCGGGCAATAATTTCGCGGCTGGCCGGGCTAATTTTCTCAACCGAATTTTGGGGCTTGGGTTGGCCCGCTTCTACGAGGGCCACTTCGTAAAACAGGCGCACGGCCAGATATTCGACCAGTGTTATGGGCTGCTCTTGCTGGAGCGGCAGTTCAAAATGGTCTTCGCGCCACTGAATAACGCTCGTCCAGCCGGGCAATTGGGCAATATGCCGAGTGAGATAACCTGCCCAGGCTTCTTTTGAAATTCCCGACTGCTGCAAAAGAATTATCAGTGCTTGCTCGGCTTTTTCCGGCAAAGCTCCAACTTTTTTGGCAATGGGTTGTTTGGTATACGCTTTTAGCGAATTATCGAATCCGGCTAAAGCTTTCCAGCACTGGTAAAAGCCCTTTTCCCGGCCCGGCATGTCCCAGGCGGCTTGCCCTTCATCCAGAAACGCCGCGCACCAGGTAATCATGCGCTGGTTAATAATTTCCGTGACAGTTTGCCCGTTTTTGGTAACGGTTTTCTCGCCAATGGTTTTAACCGGGGCGATGTCGCTAAGGTTAAATAGGGGCCCGGTTTGTAATCGCCGCTCCACTGTTTGCCAGATAGCCGCCCTGCTTTGCCTGATTTGGGCTGGGGTTTCGCTGCGATGCAGCCAGTTGCGGTATAGTTGCTCAATTGCCATAGATTTGTCGCCAATCTTGAGAGTTGGGGGCAAATTCGCATCGCGCAAAGTGTTGCTGATGGCGATTTTAAGGTCGGCCTCTGTAATGCGGCCCTGCTCCAAAAATTTGTGGTAAACGGCCAGGGGTAAAAAGCCCTGTGCGCCACGCCAGTCCTGACCGTACTGTATCGCCTCGGCAAAAGTCTTGTGTTCCAGCCCGCCCAGCCCGTTGCTGGCAATAAAAGTGCTAATCGGCCAATACGGGGTAATAATCTTATTGGCCTCGACCAGTGCTTGCTGCAAGTAAATATGCAAGTTGGTGGTTTCCCCGCTGGCAACGCTTTTAACTAAAGTTTCCATTTCGGTGTGCTTTCCTTCCTGATTCCTCTCAGCCCTAAAGTCTGCTTATAATTGAATGATTAGCCAACTGAGCCTGTTACTTACCATACCCGGTGAACAAAGTACGCACGTAAATTGTGGTAAATAATTTGTTTATCCAAACAGGCTTGTTCGAGCTTTGGAGGACTATTGCCGCCGTTCCTATCAAGATAAGAATTCCGTAAATCGCATAAATGATTATTGAATTCAGCGCCGGACCTGCCGCGACCACCGGCTTGAAAAAATCCTCAATCGCATGTGTGGCGATAACGTACAGGACAGTCAAGGCGCTAATTCCGGCAAAGAAGGTAAGCGGCGAAAGCTTTTCCAGCGTGGGTACAGTGTAAATCAGGGTAATCCAGGCAAAAGCCAGCAAAATGGTGCTGGTGTTGACCGAGAAACCAAGCGCAGGTGGGAGAGCCAGCAGCAGCACTCCGACCAGCACCGCCGCCGCGATAAAGCGGGCTATTGGCAGTTGAGCCTGGTGAGAGTGGTGAGCCGGGGCTAAGTGTTGGTTAATATTCTTTTGCTGAATGACGCTACCCGTACCCAGGAACAAACTGGCTTTGTACAAGCCGTGTGCGACAATGTGCAGCATTGCCAACCCAAACGCACCCAGCCCACATTCCAGCATCATAAAGCCCATTTGACCCATGGTGGAGTAAACCAGCATTCCTTTAACGTCGCTCCGCGTCCGCATAATCGCCGTAGCATAAATCGCGGTAAAACCACCAATTATTACCGCCAGTGCCAGCGTGAGCGGGGTAGCGACAAAAAGCGGACTGAGGCGAATGAGCAGAAAACCTCCGGCGTTAATTAACCCGGCGTGCATCAAGGCCGAAACCGGCGTAGGCGCTTCGACTGATTGCGGTAGCCAGCCGTGCAGGGGGAATTGGGCCGATTTTGCCATCGCTGCCACCAACAGCAGGGCCGTCAGCAGGGTAATTTGTTCAATTGGCAAAGTCGCCGGGTTTTGGGTAGCGATGCTATTGATGGTCTGTATATCAAAAGTACCAAATACGTTCCAGGTCAGGAGAATTGCCCCGATAAAGGCAGTTGCACCTACCAGATCAACCCGCAATTTCTTGAAAGCGGCCTGCCACGAAGCCGGGCGGTCTTGATAATGGCTCAGCAAGAAAGTCAGAGTAAAGCCTTTGAGTATCCAGAAAACGCCCAGCATTAGCAAATTATTGGCAAGCACCACCAGCAAAACTTCCAGCGTCACCAGCGTTAGCAGAGTAAAATAGCGCGTGAAATGGCGCTCTTCCTGCATTGCCCGAATAGAATAAAGATGGACTATGCCACTGACCGTAATCACCAGCATTAGCAGTATTACGCTTACCCGGTCAGCCAGAAACCCAAATAGCGGAGTTTGCGGCAAAGAAATCAATGTGAAGTTAATCGGGCCGTTAAAAATAACCTGTCCCAGCATTACCAGCGCCGCCAGCCATGCGCTGCCAAAAGCTAACAGCGTATAGGTTGAGAGCTTACCCGACCAAACTTTGGCGAAGGCGGCGGAAGTTAGTGTAAAAAGCAAGAGCAGGCCAACAACGCCCGCGATTAGCAAATAAGCCAACCAGTCCACAATACACCTCTTCTTCTCTAAAGTTGATTAACAAAGAGCGTACACTTAGTCACGAACCTATAAGCACGAAAAAATTATCGTATTTGAATAATGCCTGATTGGGTAAAATTTGTCAAGAATGAAAATAGTTAATAAAGCATTAAGATACCGTCAGAAGTAGCTAGTGCTAAAACTAACGCGATATAATATAATAAAACTGACAAAAAATTCGTCTGATAAAAGACGTAAATATTTTATCGCGCTAAATTTGTCGCTATTAAGAAAGGCTGTTACAATGTCACATGGTGGCTGGACTTTTCTAACTAACCACGCGCAGGTATTTTTATGTGTAGCGCAAACCAACAACCTGACCGCTCGTGAAATCGCCGCCCGAATTGGGATTACCGAACGGGCCGTACAACGAATGTTGAGCGATTTGGAAAAAGACGGTTATATTCAACATGTACGAGAAGGGCGCAGCAATCGCTACACTACCGACCTGGATAAACCGCTTCGCCACCCGGCCCAGCACGGCCAAAAGGTGCGCGATTTGCTGGCTCAAATAATTCATGTGGTTGGTCAATAAGAACCAAAATAAGGTTAGGGTTAAATCCGAGTTAAAAATCGGAATTAACTTGACACTTCTGGCAAAGCTTGTTAAGCTGGGTCTACTAAATTTCAAGCGCGGTCAAGCGGGTAGTCCCTGGGTCAAACCAAAAATAAAAGCTTGCACCTAACTACGCACCACCGTCATGCTGAGGAACGAAGCATCTCTGGTTGCCGAAGTAAGGTGCTTTGGGTAGTTCGAGACCGTTCCTGCCTCAGGGTGACAGTCGCGATGGGCTGAGTAGTTACGCTTGCGCAATACTTAAGCGTTAGACTAATTTTATTTCAAGAAAGTGAGTACTTGCTGAATTGCGAGGTTTTTTAATTAGGCGGTGGAAACTGCTGCTGACAATTTTTGTGCTGCTCATTTTAGCCGGAGCAGGACTGCTTGGCTGGCGAGTTAGTAGTTTTGTGGGCGATACGACTGGCGGCGGGCGCACCAGTGGCTATCTGGAAGCCACTCCGGCCCAGCAGATAAGCGACAGAGTTCAGGCCGAGCAGTTTCAAGCAACGCTGGGTACGCCCGCGATATTTCCAACCACGGCCCCGGCTATTAAAACTCCGACTCAGGCCAGTTTTTCGGATAGTCCAATTGTGCAAAAGCTGAAAAAAGGCGCACCTCTTACCATGATGCTGGTTGGTTATGGTGGTAACGGACACGCCGGGGAATGGCTGACCGACACTATTCTGCTGCTACGCTACGACCCTAACACTAAAACGGTGCTGCAACTCAATATCCCGCGTGATTTATATGTCTACGTACCTTATGGTGGCAAAGATAAGGGTAGCTGGGGGAAAATTAACGATATTTTGCCCAGCATAATGTACTGGGATAAGCCGAACCAGACCAGTCTTGACCCACGCTATCGCTGGCCTAATCCTCAAAAGCAGTTTGATAGCGGGATTAATTTGCTGGCTGATACGGTTGAAATTGTGACTGGCTTTCGGATTGATTACTGGTCTACTATGAGTTTTGAAGGATTTCGCCGCTTTGTTGATGCAATGGGCGGTGTAGATGTGACGGTGGAACGCTACTTCATAGACCGCAAGTATCCCCGTAACGATAACGAACTGATTGATGCCAGCTATATGACCATCGAGTTTAAAGCTGGTCCCCAGCGCATGTCGGGAGAACGGGCGATTGAATATGCCCGCAGCCGCTATAGCGAGAATCCTGAAGAGATGGGTGATTTTGCCCGCAGCAAGCGACAGATGAATCTGATAAATGCGGTCAAGGCCCAGGCGCTGAAGGATAACCTGATGCTCAAGGGGTTGGATTATATGCAGGCATTGCAAGGCCAGGTTCGCTTTAGCCTCGATTTTGGTGAACTGGTTTCGCTGGCGAACTATTTCAATAGTGCTGAAGGTAAAGATTTGCTGACCGACTTAAAGTTCGACTCGAAGGTTTTGAATGACCGCTTTTTGATGAATCAAAAGTTGGGCGATAGCTATATTTTAGTGCCACAAGAAGGCCAGGGTAAGTACGCTGCCATCCAGCGTTGGTTATACTTCACTATTCTCAGTGCCGGGACTAAAACCAACGATCCAAAAGTGCAGATTTTGAACGGCAACGGTCAAGCTGGACTGGCTGGTAAATTTACCGATTTTTTGGTAAAGCAAAAATTCAATATGCTGGAAGAGCAGGACGGCGAGAACCGCCCGGATACAGTAGTTTTTGATTACACCGACGGCAAGGCTGACCGCATAATTGCCCGGCTCAAAACCTATTTGCCCAACCTGAAGGTTTTGCCTACACCGCCCAGCCAGCGACCCAAAAATGCCCCGCCAGATGTAGATTTACAGCTTTGTTTGGGCAAAGATTTTCGCTGGTCGGCCAGTTTTGGCGCTGACAACGGGGGAAATTAGGACAAAGTGATGGCTGTAAATTTGTTGAACTTAGCCCAACTGGTACAGGCCAGTGGTGGACAGTTAGTCGGGAGCGAACCCGGACTCGACTTGTTTTTCCCCAAAGTAGTCTACGACAGTCGTCAGGTTGAGCCGGGTAGCCTGTTTGTGGCGTTACCGGGTGAGAATAGCGATGGTCACTACTACGTTGTCGAAGCAGTAAGGGGTGGCGCTGCTGCTTTACTGGTAAGCCGGAAGTGGTTTGCAGAACAAAGCGAGCTTCCGCCAGTTCCGTGTGTAGTAGCCGAAGATACCTTAGCCGCTTTTCAGGCAGTGGTGAGCAGATGGCGTTCGCAATTGCCCCGGCTAAATCTGATTGGGATTACGGGTAGCGTAGGCAAGACCAGTACTAAAGAGCTGACTGCTGCCGTTTTGGGTCAGGGCTACCAGACTTTCAAATCGCCTAAAAGTTTTAACAACGAATATAGTCTGATGCCAGTTCTGCTGGAACTCCAGTCGGAACACGAACAGGCCGTAATCGAGATGGGCTGTGGCTGGGGGCTGGGCGAACTAACCCGATTGTGCCGGGTAGCGCAACCCCAAATTGGGGTTATTTTGAATGTAAGTCACAGTCACCTTTCCCGAATGGGCAGCCTCGAAAATATCGCCAAAGCCAAGGCAGAACTTATTCAAAGTTTGCCGCCCGAAGGTTGGGCTGTTTTGAACGGGGACGACCAACGGGTCAGAGAACTGGCGAGTGCTACGCAAGCGCAACCTTTTTTCTTCGGAACTGACCCTGGCTGCGATTTATGGGCGGATGAAATAACAAGTTTTGGGCTGAACGGTCTGGCCTTTACCCTGCACTATCGGGGAGAGCGCCGTCATATTCGACTGCCGCTGCCCGGTAAACATAATGTTTATACCGCGCTGGCTGCTTGTTCGGTGGGACTATTATGTGGTTTGAACTGGGAAGCCCTGGAAGCCGGGTTGCAAGACCCGATAGCCCACATCCGTATTGTGACTCAGACGGGGCCTAACGGCTCGACTATTATTGATGATTGTTATAATGCCAGCGCGGTTTCGACCCTGGCAGCCCTCGATTTATTGGTCGAAACGCCTGCCCGCCGCCGGATGGCACTACTGGGCGATATGCTGGAACTAGGGGAATACAGCGAAGAAGCGCACCGACTGGTCGGGCAACGGGCGGCCCAAATAGTTAACCTTCTGATAGTACAAGGCGAATTGGCCGGTATTACAGGCCGCGAAGCACTACAAAGCGGACTGACCGATAGCCAGGTGCATTTTGCCGCCAGCAAAGCCGAGGCTGCCGAATATTTGCAAAAACATTTGCAATCAGATGATTTATTGCTGGTCAAAGCCTCTCGTGGAGTTGGTCTGGAAGAAGTGATTGGCCTGTTGTGTTGATGAGATTTCCAGGTGCGTTATTGGGTTTTTTGCATAACCCCCAGTTTGGTCTACTGCTGCCACAGACTGGTTAATAGTGCGTCTCAAAATATCTGGTAGCGCCCCATTAAACAGTGAACTCCTGGTTTAGCTTTTTAGGCGGTCGCCCGCGTCGCTTCGGCACTACCTAGGGCGGGGGAGCCATCTTGTATCTTAACAATTCATCGACGCTCCACCGGTGGTCGGTTAATCCACTTGTCATGGCCGGGCTTCGCTCTTTCCAACGGGGTTGGTCGGGCTGTTCCCAGTTGGGTTGCCTCAACTCGCGATGCGGGACACACCAGTTGTACACGCTCCCCACCAAATACATTCCCTTGCTCAAAGTTTCCACTTTGTGAGCAGCGTGCCGACTGCGCCTCGGCAGGTTCGCTAAACGCTGGCGTAAAGTTGCGTTAAACCTTTCGATGAAACTGGTGTTGAGTAAGACCCCCCCTGCGAACGGCACATTATAACAAATTGCACAGTTATTGACCCTTGTAGGAGCGAGCTTTTGCTCGCGATTGACGCGGCAGTTGGGTGTTCCATCGTGAGCAGAAGCTCACTCCTACAGATAATCGGGTGGCCCAATATCTTTGCAATTTGCTGTAAAACCCACTCAACTATTGACAGGGCTTTAATATCGGATTATAATTATAATCGAAGCAAACGATTGCGCAAAGGGTTTCTTATAAGACTTGATCCGAGTAGCATTGCTCCTGCTCAAACTTGCTAAAACCTTTTACTGCTTTTCCGAATTTGCTACCCGGCCTAAAACGCTTTGCCATTGAGTTCGATGTTGGCTCAATTTGCTTATCAGAATAGTTTGAGTAGCTTTAACCCCCAAGATTATTCTGTTTGTTGCTCAACATTTGATTTTTGAGTCTGCACTGCCCAATTCAATATTTTGCCCTAATTATGCTGCTTGAGTATAAGCGTAAGCTTAACTTGAGTGTTTATTGTATATGCTCTCCAGAGCGATTGACGTTTGTCTGATGGTGTTCAAGCTAAACATTTAAGAGGAGGAAGCAGATGTCTGAAGAAGTCCAAAAAGAGGTTGGGAAGTGGTACACCTCGCGGCGTAAATTTATCGGGCTAGGAGCTTTAGGGCTGGCAGGTGTACTGACGGCTTGCGGCGACCCAACCGCTACGACGGCTCCTGCCGCTACGGCGGCGGCTGCGGCTACTACTGCCGCAACAGCGGCTACCACTGCGGCGGCCCCCAGTGGGGCTGTCACTGCTGTTGTTGTAGCAGGCAAAAAACCCAAAGTTGGGCTGGTTATGAAGTCGCTTGCCAACGAATTCTTCCAGCAGATGCAGGCCGGAGCCGATACTTTTGCCAAAGCTAATGCCGATAAGTTCGAGTTTAAGGCTGTCGGTATGAAAGATGAGCGCGATTTCGCGGCCCAGGTGGATGCAGTCGAGAACTTCATTACCCAAAAGTACGACATTATCGTAGTAGCCCCGGCAGACTCGAAGGCAATGGTGACACCGCTTGCCAAAGCGGTCAAAGCCGGTATCGTGGTTATCAACATTGATGTCGAGTTGGATAAGGATGCTAAGAAAGCAGCCGGCATAGACCTGGCCTTCTTCGGCCCCGATAACGCGGCGGGTGCGAAAATGGCCGGCGATGCCCTGGCGAAAGCGTTGGGCGCGGGCGGCAAGGTAGTCATACTCGAAGGCAACCCCGAAGCCGATAACGCTCAACAGCGCAAGAAAGGCTTTGACCAGTCGGTGGCGGAAGGCAAGCTGACCATGCTCGACTCCAAGACGGCCCATTGGGAAACCGAAGAAGCCAACACCCTCATGACCAACTTCTTGACTAAGTACCCCGACATTCAGGGTGTGATGGCCGCTAACGACTCGATGGCGCTGGGTGTAGTCAAAGCGCTTGATGCTGCCGGAAAGAGTAGTACAATCAAGGTAGTCGGTTTCGACAACATACCGGCAGTGCAACCATTGGTTAAAGCCAACAAGATGCTGGCAACCGTCGAGCAATTCGGCGCACAGATGGCGGTGTTTGGTATTAACTATGGTCTGCGTACTATGAACGGTGAGAAGTTTACCGGCTGGATTCAAACTCCGCTCAAACTTGTCACCATAGCAGATGTACCCAAATAAGGTCTACCGGCTAAAAGTAAGGCGGGAAATCTGGAACGAGCTATAGACCTAAATCCTGCTTTTCCTGCTCCTAATACCGGTCAGCAGTTGAGTGGGGCGAGCTTTTGGTTCGCCCTGCTTAGAACACCGAAGAGGGTAGACATGACGACCAGCGAGAATAAACCAAATATTCTTGAAATAAAAGGAGTTACCAAAAATTTCCCCGGTGTCATCGCAATTGATAAGGTAGACCTCGACATAAAGCAAGGGGAAGTCCACGTTTTGGTCGGGCAGAATGGGGCGGGTAAATCCAGCCTAGTCAAGTTGTTGTGCGGTGTTTACCAGCCCGACGAAGGCGAAATTCTTTTTGAAGGTAAAAAGTATCATCCTCAACGTCCGGAAGATGCTTTTAAGGCTGGTATTCGGATCGTTTACCAGGAACTAAATTTACTATCCTATCTTTCGGTAGCCGAGAATATTCTGTTTGAAAAATTGCCACGCAAGAATGGTCTGTTAGATTACAAGACACTCTACAAAAAAGCACGAACGGCCCTCGAAGAAGTTGGTTTGGATATTCCCCCTCAAACCCTGGTCGAGGAACTGGGGATTGCCCAGATGCAACTCATCGAAATCGCTAAGGCCCTTTCCAACGAAAGTAAATTACTGATTTTGGATGAACCAACCGCGACCCTCACCCCCAGGGAAATCTCGCGCCTTTTTAATATTATTCACCACCTCAAACAACGTGGGGTTACTATTATTTATATTTCGCATCACCTTAACGAAATATACGAAATCGGTGATAGAGTTACTGTCTTGCGTAACGGTCAGAAAGTAGAGACCCGCCGGATTCAAAGTGTTACTATTCCCGAAATAGTTAAAATGATGGTCGGGCGCGATATGAAAGAAGAGTTTCTTTTTCGCTCTGAAGTTGTACCAGGCCCACAAATCTTAAAAGTCGAAGGCTTGCGTTACCGGGGTAATCCCCACAGCATCTCCTTTACGCTAAGGCAAGGCGAAATCTTGGGGGTGGCCGGTCTGGTCGGAGCCGGACGTACCGAGACCATGCGTGCCCTTTATGGAGCCGACCCCAAGCTGGCCGGGAAAATATTTCTAAACGGGCAAGCCATCAAAATCAAGCGCCCCAAAGATGCCGTAAAGCACAATATTTGCTTGCTTACCGAAGACCGCAAAAGCCAGGGCCTGATAATCGACATGCCCTGCTACGTCAACATCAGCCTGGCCGATTTGAAACACATTACGAAGTGGGGCCTGATAGACAAACAGGCCGAAAGGAAAGCGGCAGAGCAACTGGTAAAAGACCTGGGTATAAAAACACCCTCGATAGACCAAATTGTTCGCAACCTTTCCGGCGGCAACCAACAAAAGGTGGTAATTGCTAAATGGCTCTTTCGTAATACCGAAGTTTTTATTTGTGACGAACCGACCCGCGGGATCGATGTGGGCGCTAAGTATGAGATTTATAATTTGCTCTGGGAGCTTGCCAGTCAGGGCAAAGGGTTGATTGTGGTTTCATCCGACCTGCCGGAGTTGATGGGAATTTGCCACCGCCTTATAGTTTTTTCAAAAGGCAAACTGGTAGGCCAGCTAGAACGGAGCGAGTTCGATCAGGAACGCATTTTGGCGCTGGCCTACCAGGAGTACATCAAGACCGGCATTGAACCTACTGACGTGCAGTCAGCCAGTTGAGGAAGGTGATTACTGTGCAAGTACAGGAACGAACCGAGAACCCCGTCGTCAAAGGAAAAGCGGCTTCGCTGGCAAAACGCTTTTTCTACCTTTCCTTGCGAGAAGCAGGCATCGGGATTGCCCTAATAATAATAACCCTTGTTTTTTGTGTCGCCGCGCCCTACTTCGCGACTACCGATAACTTCTTAAAGATTTTTGTTCAGATTTCGATCAATACAGTGCTGGCGGTCGGTATGACCTTCGCAATTTTGATAGCCGGGATTGACCTCTCGGTTGGGGCGGTGTTAGCCCTGGCAACCGTAGTCGGGGCCAAAATAATGATAAGCAAAGACCTACCGATAGAACTGGCGATCCTTCTGGCGATCCTGGCCTGTATGGGAGTAGGCATGGTTTGCGGCTTTATCAACGGCTTTATCACCGAGCGCTGGAAAGTCCACTCCTTTATTGTTACGCTGGGAATGCTTAATATCGCACGAGGCGCTTCACAGGTGGTCAGCGATAATGCTACAATCAATGGGCTACCCCAGCCTTTTGTCGATTTCGGCAACGTAATTATTTGGGGTATTATTCCAACCATCTTTCTGATTACACTGGTAGTGGTAGGGATTGCCTGGTTCACCCTCAAGTACACTGTTTTTGGCCGCTATATTTACGCTATCGGTAACAACGAAGAAGCGGTTCGGCTATCCGGTCACAACCCGTCGGCTTACAAAATTATGGCTTACACCATCTGTGGTTTGTGCGCCGGTTTGGGCGGGGTGGTTTGGTTATTACGACTAAACGTAGGTAGTCCGATTGCCGGGGTAGGCTACGAACTAAATGCGATTGCAGCGGTAATTATTGGCGGCACAAGCATGAGTGGCGGACGAGGTTCGGTTATCGGTACTTTTTTGGGAGCCTGTATTTTGCAGGTACTCAACACCGGGCTGCAATTGATGGGGGTCGGCGATAACTACCGGCCTATTGTTATTGGTCTGGTAATTGTGTTAGCCGTAATTCTCGATACTTACCGGGCTAAATTCCTGTCAAAATCGAAGCAGGGTTGATCTAAGTAGGGTTGTAATCTATTATAGTTTACTTTGTCCATTTTTCCAAAAATAAAGCCGGTCTATATGCCAAACATTCGTGATGTCGCTGAAAAAGCACATGTTTCTGTAACAACTGTCTCACACGTTATAAACGGTACTCGCTTTGTCGAACCAAAGACTATCGAGCGGGTACAACAAGCGATTGCCGAGCTTGGCTATCGCCCGAATTCGCTGGCTCGTAGCCTGCGGCGCGGCGAGACGCGGACTATCGGGCTATTGATCCCAGATAATTCCAATCCATTTTTCGCCGAAGTAGCCCGCGTAGTCGAAGATGCCGGGTTTAACGAAGGCTACAGCGTGATTTTGTGTAACTCCGACATGTCGGACGAGAAAGAGGAAGCTTATCTAGAGGTGTTGTTTTCCAAGCAAGTAGACGGCCTGATTTTGATTTCTTCCAGCAACCACCCGGAACGTTTGGAACGGTTGCATGCGGCTAGAGTGCCGTTGGTGATTGTTGATCGCGAGCTTGGGTTGTCGGTGGATAAAGTGTTGGTAGATAACGAGCAAGGCGGTTATCTGGCGGGTCAATACCTGTTGCAACTGGGCCACCGCCGGATCGGTTGTATTGTTGGGCCAAGCGAAATTACCCCCAGCGCCGGGCGGTTAGCCGGGTTTAAACGGGCGCTAGATGAAGCAGGTCTGGCCCTTTTGAATGAAGCGGTTGTGACGGGCAACTTTCGGTATGACGGTGGCGCTCAAGCCATGAATAGCTTGCTAGAGCGAAACCTTAATTTAAGCGCAGTCTTTGCCACCAATGATACAATGGCAATCGGGGCGCTCAACGCTTTGCGGGCGGCCCATCTCAAGGTTCCAGATGATATATCGCTGATTGGCTTCGACAATATTCCGCTCTCGGAAGCGGTGATCCCGACCTTGACCACGATTGCTCAACCAATTAAGGAGATGGGCCAATTAAGTGTGGCGATGCTGTTGGAGCGCATCAAAAACTCGACTAATCCACCCAAAACTAGCCTGCTGTCCACCGTTCTGGTCGAACGCCAGAGTTGCGGCCCCTATCATAAGGGAAAAAATATGAAAAAGACTGGTATACTGCACAACCAACTTTCGGCCATTATCGCGTCGCTAGGTCATACTGATATGCTAGTTATCGCCGACTCGGCTCTTCCTGTACCAGCAGGCGTACCCTGTATTGATCTGGCCGTGACTGCCGGATTGCCTGGATTTATGGAGGTTGTGCGGGCGATTGCCCAGGAGTTAGAGGCGGAACGATTGCTGGTAGCGACCGAGTTGGAAGCGCGGGAGAGTAGCCTGCCAACAGAATTACGGGCCACCTTCCCACAGGCCGCCTTCCAGACGGTTAGCCACGAAGAGCTAAAGCGCCTTAGCACCAAAGCTAAAGCGGTGGTTCGCACCGGAGAACAAACCCCCTACGCCAACGTCATCATTTGTAGAGGGGTGACTTCTTAGGGAGAAATTTTATGAGTGTGCTAGTTTTAGGTAGTCTTAATATAGACTTGGTAGTTCGCACGCCGCGTTTCCCAGAAGCCGGTGAAACCCTGACCGGGCATTCCTTTTTCCAGGCTTATGGCGGTAAGGGTGCTAATCAGGCGATAGCGGTGGCCCGTCTGGGAACCAAAACCAGTATGTTTGGTCGGGTTGGAGACGATTTTTTTGGAAACAGCCTGCGCCAGCAACTAGAGGCTGCCGGTATTGAGGCCAGCGGGGTTACGGTTGCTGAGGGAGAGTCTTCCGGTATCGCCCTGATTACCATAGATGATACGGCTCAGAACCGTATTATTATTGTGCCAGGTGCAAACGGCTCGGTAAGCGCTGCCGAAGTCTCTAAGCTTTGCGCTGCCCTCGATGGGGCCAAAGTCTTGCTACTTCAGCTTGAAATTCCCCTGGAAACGGTCTATCAAGCCGCCCAAGCGGCGGCTGAGGCCGGTCTGACCGTCATTCTTGATCCTGCTCCAGTTCCAGTTGAGAAATTACCCGACCGGCTTTACACCCTCATCAGTATTCTAACCCCCAACGAAATCGAAGCGGCCAGTCTGGTAGGCTTTTCTCTGGCTGACGAAGCGGCGATAAAAGAGGCCGGGCGGGTTTTGCACCGACGGGGCGCGAAAGTAGTAATCATTAAGCTGGGTAGTCGGGGTATTTTCTGGACAGATGGCAAGGTCGAAGAATTCCGCCCCACCTTCTCGGTTAGCGTTGTTGATACGGTTGGGGCGGGCGACGCTTTTAACAGCGCACTGGCCGCCGCTTTAGCTGAAGGCCAAACTTTGTCCCAAGCCCTTAACTGGGGATTAGCCGGGGGAGCGTTGGCCGTAACCAAACCGGGCGCTCAATCTGCCATGCCCTACCGGGAAGAGGTTGCCCGCTTACTGGCAAAAAAATCATAACGTGCGTCTATTTTAAGAAAATAAATAGGGTAAAGTAATCCTTTGTGGGGGGTCGTGTGGCTCTATCAAATTTCGCGCAACAGAAGCTTTTTAGAGTATTAGTACCTCTGAGTATAATGGTCCCGGAAAACTGGTTCTGTTGGAGGTTGGTGCTATAAAGGACAGTGTTGTAGTTTTTTAAGGCTTAAAATCAGTCAAGAATTTCCGAAATTTATCACCCGGCTTAAATCGCTTCTTTCAGGATAACTACACCAAAAGGTTCAAGCTCAATTTGCGCGTCGCAAAGTTGGTCACTTAATAGGTCTCTTTTAGCCTGTCCATTTAGAGCAACCTGCACCGAATGAGTATTGTAGTCCGAGTTTAAAACTATTGCTTACATTAATCCCTTGTGGTAAAATACTACCGAACATTTGGTAGGGAGTTATAGCAAAGGCTTATGGACAATAACAGTGATGCCCGAATGCGGGTTTTAGATGCGGCCGAAAGACTTTTTGCCCAGAAGGGCTATCAAAGTGTAACCTTACGCGATATTGCCCTTGACGTAGGTATCCGGCACACTTCGCTGTATCATCATGCACCGGGTGGTAAGGAACAACTCTTTATAGAAGTGACCGAGCGCAATCTCAATCACCACTATAACGGCTTGAAAAGGGCCATTGCGAACGCCGAGTTAAATCTGCGCGACCAAATTCGCTCGATTGCCGGTTGGCTTTTGTCTCAACCACCCATGGATCTTATAAGAATGGTTTATTCCGATATGCCGGTGATAGACCAGACCGAGGCGGCAAGACTATCGCTTTTAGCCTACCAATCTATGCTCAGACCGATCCAGGAGGTATTGGAGCAGGCTCGCGAGCGTGGCGAAATCGACTATCCCGATTTACCTTTGATTTCGGGCGGAATATTGGGGCTAATCGAGAGTTTGCACGCGGTACCCCAAAATGTATTAACCAAAAGCAGACCGGTCATGGCTTTCGAGCTAATCGACGTTTTATTGAACGGTCTTTATTCAGGTCGAGGTAACTGAAACAGCAAACTAATTTTTTTCGCTACAAAAGCTACCAAACTATTGGTAGTGTTAAATGAGAAGTTTTTAGAGATAAGAGATAAAGGAAGCAGATAACCAATGAAAAAATGGGCCTATAAATGGCAATTATTGGTGGCGGTAATCTTTGGAACCTTTATGGTTATCATGGATGCAACCATCGTCAACGTGGCTTTGCCGACCTTGCAGCGCGAGTTAGGTGGCAACCTTTCAGAAGTCCAATGGATTGTAAGTGCCTACACCCTGGCCTTAGGAATTATCACCCCGGCTTCGGGCTTTCTGGCCGACCGCTTTGGTACCAAACGAGTTTATATGGTAAGTCTTGGCTTATTTACTTTGGGTTCAGCCCTCTGTGCGGTCGCGCCTAACCTGACTTTTCTGGTAATTTTCCGGGTCATTCAGGGGGTGGGCGGCAGTTCTATTCTACCGATTTCGACCGCACTGCTTTTCAAAATTTTTGAGCCGAAAGAACGGGGCAAGGCTTTTGGATTTTACGGTATTGCGCTGGTCATGGCCCCCGCCCTGGGTCCGCTGGTCAGTGGTGCAATTGTAGAATACCTGACCTGGCCTATTATCTTCTTGATTAACCTGCCGATCGGGTTGATCGGTTTAGTGGTTGCCGCTCGAGTATTAAAGGAAGAAAAAGCGGCCGAGCCACCTCGCCTGGACGGGTTTGGTCTGCTTACTTCGGTGATTGCCTTTGGCCTCATTCTTTATGGTTTCTCGATCTCTCAGAACGAAGGTTGGGGTTCTAGCCAGGTATTACTCTCGCTGGGAATTGGGTTAGCGTCCCTGATCGCCTTTTGTGTTATCGAGTTGCTCAAACGGGGAACCGGCCTGGTCGATCTGGGATTGTTCAAACTTTCAAGCTTTCTGGTGGGTAGTCTGCTGGGCTGGATTTCGGTTATCGCCCTGTTCGGGGCCGAGTTTTTGCTGCCGCTATATCTGCAAATTCTGCGCGGTCAGACTGCACTGGAAACCGGCTTTCTATTATTGCCGCTGGCGCTGGCTTCCGGTTTTTCAGTCCCGATTGCCGGAATTATCAGTGACAAGATCGGGATACGCCCGCTGGTGGTGGCTGGGTTTGCCCTTCTGATGATTAACACCTGGCAGTTGAGTTCTTTGAATTTGAATACTGAAATCTGGTACATTGCGCTATTGTTGGGTCTACGAGGTCTTTCATTTGGGATGATTATACAGATTACCCAGCAGGCAGCTTTGCTAAAAGTGAAACCCTGGCAATTAAACCGGGCCAGTGCCTTACAGTCCAGTAGCCGGTTGGTCTTTCAATCACTGGGCGTATCGGTGCTGGCTACGATTGTTTCCAGTACGGCCGGGAAAGCTCCCTCGTTCGGAGGGGGAGTACGACCTGATCCGGCCGTGCTGGCAGCTTATCAGCAGAACTTTCTGCGCGGTCTGGAGAATGCCTACGCCGTGACATTCTGGTTGGCATTTACAGCCATGTTGCTGGCATTCTTCCTGCCGGGTCGGGCCAAAACCGAGCAGCAAGATATGCCCGTTAGCCAGACCGGTTCAACCGATGATAGCGCCCGGTTGGAGAAATTGGAACAACCAAACGTGGTTTAGAGTTATCCTGGGAGCATTTTCCGATTGCTGTAGTGACGATAATATAACGAGTTGGAACTGTACTTTTTAACCCTCCGTAGTCGTCCCAGCCCAGGTGTCTTTGTCTTCGTCCTCTTAAAAGCTCTCTAAGAAGAGTCACACGAGGCTGACCTTGCCAACCAACGACTTTTAAGTGTTACCGCACCTAAAAGTCGTTGGTGTTAATTATTGATACCTATTTTTACTCAGTTCTCCCTCTTACCCCTGATAGTGTACTTATAAGATTGCCACATTGTACCTGGCTACAGCTATATTCTACCCTACCCAAGTAATCGTGACCACCGATGGCTTCGTGCAGTCCGACCAGCGTCCCTACCCCTGGCGTGGAGCGGATTACCATCTCGGCGCTAGTGCTGACCGCATCCTTGAGAATGCGCTCCTGGCCTTTGTCGGCGATACGTCCCACCGCTTTGGCGACTACTGGGCTATCTTTGGCCTCACGCTGCACCTGGGCCGCTACTGCATCGGTGTTACCGCCATTGAGGACGATCTCGACCCCCACCCCAAAGGAGAGGGCTGCATCGAACAATTCCTCGAAGAAGCGCCCACTGGGGTCTACTCGGCTAATTGGATTATTGGCGGTGTAAGCGTGCCGGTTGAGGCTGGCGGGCGAGGTTGGGTTGCCTGCCACATTATCTCGGCTGATGAACCGACCGAGCGCCGGGCTGTAATACCGCGCTCGATCATAATACAGCCCGGTCGGGTCGAGTTGCTCTCCGGCATACAGATGATTGTTGGAAGCTTTGCCGCTCTCCTGCTGGCTTAAACCAAAGGCATTAAAAGAATAATTACCGATTACAGCCCCACCACTGCCGGTCAAAGCGCGTACCGAACCCTGCCCGTCCGCATGATACCATAGCGCATTGCCACTGGGGTCGCTCTGGAAAAGCGGCGTGGTTGAGCCGAGCGAATACTAATAATTGTTTAACTTTGCTGTCGTTGTTTAATTTTTTCAATAGCACTGGCAGCTGCGTCTTTTACTGTATTATAACCACCGTGAATCTCACCTATATCATTATCATGTATCCAGTGCAGATCGGGTAAAGCTTCAATAGCATTGAGCCAACCTAAAGCTAATGCACTATAGAAGCGAACGTTATTATCTTCGTCTTTAAGAGCCTTAATAAGCGGTTTTATAGCCCTTTTATCACTTAGAATTCCCAAAGCGCTAGCAGCACCCTCAGAGCGAACCCATCCACTACTGTCCAGTTCCAATACTTTGATAATAGGCTCTACAGCTTTTGTATCCTTAAGATTACCCAAAGCAGAAATTGCGTTGAAGCGCACGTAATCCTTTTTGTGTTGCAACAATTTAATAAGTGGTTCAACTGCTTGTGTATTCCCAAGTTTAGATAATGCTGAGGCTACCTGAGATGATACAGATGTATTTGTGTCAGTAATTGCTTTAAGGAGGATCGATATTCCTCTCTCATCACCTAGCCAGCCTAAAGCTATAATTATTCCAATCCGTACATATGTTTTATTGACTCGTACTGCGGTTTGAAGCGATTCAAATGCCTTCTTATTACCGAGCCTGCCTAAAGCTATTGCAGCATTACGACGTACCTGATTACTTGGACTATTTTGTAGCAATTCCACAAGAGGGAGCAAAACTGATTCGCCTTTACCAACCAGAGCAATAAAAGTACCTTCAAGTACCTCACTATCATCAGTTTTAAGTGTATCAAGAAGGGTTTCAATTTCTTGCTCTTGCTTTTTACGAGATTGAAAACCTTCTCTAGAATTGTTAGCATTCATTAATCTTAATTCTAATCTATTTTCATCCCGATCTAACAACAGCAAGTTTTTCTCTATAAAAGGTCGAACTAAGTACAGCTACCCGTAAGTAAGATGTGAAAATGGCCGCTTCTAATTCAGCACCCTATTTGCAAATAGCTGTACTAAGTCTGTAACTTTGGATCCGCAGGTAAACCGCCGTCGAAACCGAGTGACGCACTCATGATCCAAAGCCGTAGCTACTTCAAAATCATGGGGTTAGTTTCATTATATCTTCCACCTCAGTGTAACCAGCCTTAAACAATTGTTCACGTTCTCTCCAAAATACAGTTGGTCTATTATTTGCAGCATCCCAAAGAGTTGTGTTCGTTCTAGGTGAGACTTGGAAAAATGGTTTTTTTATATCAATTCCTCCTTGAACCCAAGCATCATTAACTTTAAGAGACCAGGTATTTTGGGCTAGAATACTGTAACCTTGTTTCGCCGCTAAGGCAGTATCGGTTTGCCGTCCAATAGCTAACACAGTTGTAGCATCTCTCGAACTTTGGTATGCTTTCCATCCTGCGGCGGCATGTGCTGGCGCACTAAGCGGCTTTCCTGCCTCTGGTGGATTGGCTTTGAAAGTGCCTTTAAACTGTTGTTGGAACTCGTTCCAAGTTTGGCAAGTATTATGGACTAACCACTGTTGCTGACCGACAAAGAAGGTATGAGCCTTCTCGACCGTCAGATTGTACATCATCTCTTGCTTGAGTACAATCTGTTTAGCTTGTACCGAACCAAAGCTGCCATCGGCTTTGCGGATGTGATCGCCCGCCTTTAGCTCGCCTACTGGTGTCCAGCCTTGCTCTTGGGTGAAGAAGGGATGCTCAGGCAGTGCTTTTAGAAAACTATAACTATCTTAAAAAGCGGCAGAGCCAAATCGAATACTTTGAGTTTAGGGCAGCGGGTCATCCGATAGGCAGCGGGATAGTGGAAAGTGCCAATAAATTAGTGGTGCAAGCGCGTCTTAAGGGAGCGGGGATGCACTGGCAAAGGGGCAATGTCAATTCGTTGTTAGCTTTACGCAATCTGGAATGTAATGGACGCTGGTAAGTGGGCTGGTCACAAATTGAGGGTCTTAAAAAGCAAGGCCGTCTGGCCCGCCGTCAAGCTCGTCGGTTAGTATTCCAAGCTGAGGCTAGTCCAGTGCAAATAGAAGTGAGGGTGTTAGCCGAGTTGGAGCAAGCCACTTCCCCCAGCCCGGTTTTGCCCAGCCCACTAAAGCCGCTTACACTGGCAAACCAGCCGCAGACCATCCCTGGCGCAAGGCTAAAATTGGAAAGGCTAAGTTCAATTTCCCTAAAGCCAGTTGATTGCAATAATTTGTGTCACACCCTTCCTTCTTTTGGTGTCGTAAGTGGGTTGGAACAGGCGGAAACTGAGGCGATGGCAACCGAATTGCAAAAACTGGGGATAGCAGTACGTCCTTTCTGGGGTGATTCAAGCGAAACGCCAGAAATTGAGCGACTTTTTCACGAAACTGTTACAACTTTTGGGCGCCTGGATTTGCTGGTGAACGACGCTGGCAGCGTTGTTCGTACTTCTTTCTTTAAGGTCAACGCCTTATTGTTGGAACGCCAATTGGGATAGTCTACCTTTTGCACGGCTCTATGGAAATTTTTTGCACAATTTCCAGAAAATCTTGCAAGATTGAACCCCATGTTTTACAATGACTTCGTAAACATTTCCCTTAAACTATCTGGTGGAACAGCCTACCAAGATCATCACTGCTAATAATTTAGTCTTTTAAACTTTTATGTCTAAAATCGAGAAATTGATTTTAACCACATTGGACTTAAAAGGCTTGCTTTCAAAGAATAAACTGCTATGAGAGTAAAGCTGCGGGATATTGCCGAGCGAGCCAACGTTTCATTGGCTACCGTTTCACGAGTTATAAACAATCATTCCAGCGTGGACGAGCGTACTCGCTCTACCATCCTGGGAATTATGACCCAACTTGGTTATCCCCTTCCAGAAGGCCGGTTAAGGCTTTTGAATGGTGTAGAAAGAACTATTCTGGTGCTGACCCGAAGCGTAGAAGGCCGGGTAATAAGCGGGCAAGAAGAAACCCAGGTTGAGAATAATGGCCCTTTTTATAACGATTTTGATCCATTGGTGATTGATGGAATCGAGGTGGTGATGCGCCGCTTCGGTTTACGGACAAGAATCGAAAGGATTCGGCTAGAAGAGCCTTCCAGCACCGATTTAGCCCAACTAACTCAGGCTGACGGACTAATAATAGTAGGCGGAATTGTTGGACGAAATCTGATTACCGACCTGGAAAATGCCGGTATACCCTTTGTGCTGGCTGGAGCGCACCTGGGCGAATACGAAATCAACTGTGTGCTGGGTGACTACTTGCGGAGTGCGGCCCAGGCGGTCAAAGCCCTGGCCGAACTGGGACATCGCCGGATAGCTTTTATTAACGGCCCAACCACTACTACCACCAGTCAGGATAAACTGGCGGGTTTCAGATTGGGTTTGAGTGAGGCTGACCTGGGCCGCGATGCCCAGTTGCAGG
>JBBQWM010000083.1:0-23137 GCA_038210655.1 Chloroflexia bacterium | reverse complement strand
ACCAACCCGCATACCAACCTGGCTAGTACCCTCAAAGCCACTTTGCAGCAATCTTTTGCTTTACGTACTCGGCTGGTCATCAGCGAGATGAATGTGTATCACCAGGCTATCCGTAATAGCCAGCATTACATCGTGCCGGACGTGGCGGTCATCAACATCGCTTTATCCGAACAAGAAGAGCAAGCCCTGAGCAGTTGGGATGCCGAGCGAGCAGGGCTGGCGGTGGTATTTGAGATCGGCTCAAAGGATACCTGGCTCAACGATGTGCGGGGAGGAGAACACGACAAGCCCGCGATCTACGGACGGATGGGGGTACGCGAATATTATGCCTATGACCCACACCAGCCGAGGGTCTGGACTAAGAGCGGCGGGATACGGCTGCGAGGGTGGCGGTACGAGGGAGGCCGGGCCATCGAGCGCGAGCCAGACGGGGCCGGACGGCTATGGAGCGAAGAGCTAGAGAGTTATTTAGAGCCACACGGGTACGAATTATGGCTAACCGACCGAGCGGGGAAGAAGCGGCTAAGTGGGATGGAGGCCGAAGCGGTCGGGCGGGAAGCGGCGGAGCGACGGGCAGCAATTGAGGCAAACGCTCGGCAAGCGGCGGAGCAACGGGCAGCAATTGAGTCAGACGCTCGGCAAGAAGAAGCCCTTGCCCGACAGGAAGCCGAGCAACGAACGGCAATTGAGGTCACTGCCCGACAGGAAGCCGAACAACGGGCGATAGAAGAAGCTCACGCTCGACAAGCGGCGGTGCAACGGGCAGCAGTAGAGGCAGATGCTCGGCAGCAAGAAACACTGGCAAGACAAGAGGCAGAGCAACGGATGGCAGGGGAAGCCCTTGCCCGACAGGAAGCCGAGCAACGTACCCTGGCTGAGATAGAGGCAAGACAGCAACTAGAGCGTCAGCTTGCCGAGTCTCAGCGGCAAATGGAGGAGATGCGCCGCCAACTTGAACGGCGCGATCAAACTCAGTCCGAATAAGGCTGAATAATTACTCGCCGCTACGTACCCGCACTGGTTCGGCGACTTGTTTGGCTTGTTCCAGGTTGCGTCGCCGCCAACGTAGCAAGTACATCCCAGCGCTAACCACGATTGCCGCTACAATTAGCGCCAGCCCGATATTGTTGAAAGCTTGCAGCAATACGTCGAGGCTCTTGCCGAAGATAAAGGCCAGGGTTAGCTGCGTCGTACACCAAAGCACGATACTCAGCAAATTTAGTACGAAGAAACGACGGTAGGGAAGGCGGGCAATGCCGCTCAGTATCCCGGCTAAAAAGCAAAATACCGGCATATAGCGGCCTACCAAAACCGCTTTGCTACCGTGTTGCTGAAAAATACGTTCGCCTGTCCCCAACCGTTCCGGGGTGATAAAGACATAACGCCCAAAGCGTTCGAGTAATCGCCGCCCGCCTTGTTTGCCGATCTGGTATCCGATAAGACCGCCCAACGTTCCACCGGCCACCGTTGCTAGATAGACCAGCCAGAAATCGAGCCGCCCTTGTCCCGCCAGGGCCGCTGCCCCTAATACTAGCGAGAGACCCGGTACAGGCGCTCCGGCACTTTCCACCACCAATACCACAAAAATGACTAGATAGACCAACCAGCTCCAGACTAAAACGCTATCTAAAAAAGCCTCCAATTGTTCTACTCCTTACAGGTCGGCAAAGCCCCAAATATGCACAACCCACTACTTCCAAAATGTTTTTAGCGATGTTCTGATGCGAAATTAGCAGATCAGGGTTATCAGATTATCCAATAGTTAGAGTCAATAATCAAGAAATCACTCTGGGAAATTCCGAATAATATTCCTTACTCAATCATACCGTTTTTATTATAACATGTCCAGAGATTGCCGATATGATGATTGTCACTATGCTCACTGGAAGAGCGCCTGGCATCCGCCTAAGTTCTGTCCAACTTTATAACTGGTCTTGTCCATGTAGTGCAAGCTACTGCCTTACAAGGCCCTTAAGACCGATAATTGACCTGTTAAAGTGAAACCTCAATTTGACGATCCGGTAGTCTGTACATAACAAGTAATTTTCGGGAGAGGCGTTGGTAGAGCTAAAGCCAACGCTTGGGAGAGTAATATATGCGACTTAATTTGATATGGCCGCAGTGCGAGTCGTTAGTCTGGCGGATGCAGCCGAAACACCTTACTACTTACCCAGTTAGCCTGACTTTGATCGCCGCACTTACGCCACCCCACTGGGACATTCAGATTATCGACGAACGGATGGGCGAGCAAATCGATTTTGACGAGAAAGTCGATCTGGTCGGGATTGCCCTACGGACACTGACTGCCCCGCGTGCCTACGAAATTGCCGCCGAATATCGCAAACGCGGTGTAAAAGTAGTGTTGGGCGGGCCACACGTTTCGGTCTTGCCGAGCGAAGCTACTTTGCACGCCGATGCGATTTTGTTGGGCGAGGCTGAGCCAGTCTGGGGCCAGTTGGTCGCCGATTTTGAAGCCGGTCAGCTTAAGAAATATTATAAGTCGGCTAATATGCCACCGCTAGGCAATCATCCGATCCCACGCTACGACTTGATTAAGTCGCATAACTATTCCCCAATGATCCAGATCGAGTCGAGCCGAGGCTGTCCGTTGACCTGTGCTTATTGCTCGGTGCCGGATTTGTATGGCAAGAGCTATCGGGAGCGGTCGGTCGATCAAATCATTGAGGAGATCACCCACTTTAAGAGCCTGATCTTCGATAGCGCTCCGACCCCGATAGGAATGCCGCCCGGTCATAAACGCAAACTACACATCGCCTTCGTAGACGATAATATCTGGCCGCGCCGCAAGCATACCAAAGAATTGCTAGAAGCTCTGATCCCGCTCGACATCGAATGGAGCGCCCAGGGTTCGATCACCGCTTTGCGCGACCCCGAATTTCTTTCGCTGGCAAAGGCCAGTGGTTGCCAGTTGATGGGTATCGGGCTAGAGAGTATCAACCAGGAAAGCCTTCTGGAAGTCAACAAGAAGGTCAACCAGGTCGATCAATTTGCCGAGACTTTGCAGATGATCCACGATCACGGGATCGGGGTACAGGGTTACTTTATGTTCGGGTTCGACCACGATAAGCCGGACGGTTTTGAGAAGACGGCCCAATTTATCATCGAGAACCATATCGAGATGCCGGTCTTCTTTATCTGCACCCCTTACCCAGGCACAAGCTATTACAATCAGCTTAACAGCCAGGGCCGGATTTTCAACCGCAACTGGGCGCGTTACGATGCTCATAATCTGGTCATCAATATGCGCGGCATGTCTAACGAAGAACTCAAAGAGGGCTTTTTGTACATGCACGAGCGGGTCTATTCGGACGAGGCGATCAAGCAAAGGCTCTCGCATCGCGGGCCAGGACCGGACTTCTTCTATTTCGCCAACCAGCACCTCAACCAGTTTGGCAAAGAACTACGCCCCTACTGGCAGGAGCAAGAGGAGAAAGACCTGCGGTTGGCCGCAGTTGCGCCCGCTTCTAATGCGCCGCGCACTTTCGCCGTCAAGACCGTCAGTCGCACGACAGTCCCGGTCAATCGCATTTCGGTGAATTAGGCTAAGAGCTATTAGGCATCAGGGGTCAGCCGGATTAAATCCGGCTGACCTTTGATTTTATAAAGGATAATTGATTTTTAAGGGCAGCCCCCTCTTCAGCTAATGCGGTAATTCCTGCTTGGGCCGCCCGGTAAAATCGGGGCTGCTAATGCGGCGCATAATCTCGCCCTCGGTAGCCCAGATGCGATAGGCTGCCTCGGCGACTTCGGTCGCGCACTCTTCCGGAATTAGCACGATCCCGTTAGCGTCCCCGTGTAGCAAGTCGCCCGGTCGTACCCGCATGCCGGAAATTGTCACCTCATCGCCGACGCTGACACAGACCGGGTTGCCGTGCGAGACGACCAACCCGGCACAAAAATATTGGAAGCCGCCCAGGTTACGCACCTCGTGAATATCGCGCAGTCCTCCATCCGTCAGAATTCCGACTGCCCCCAACCGCTTCATGGTGGTAGACATCACTTCTCCAGCATGACACGAATGCACTCGGTCGTTCCCAACATCTTGCATGACGACGATAGCCGGTTTGGGAGCATCTGCCAGCAGTTCGTAAAGCTTTTGAAAGCCGATACCCTCCCGGCCCTCGGTGGTGCTATCGACAGTACAGGTTACAGCGTAGCCGAGGGTCGGCGGTAGGTCGGGAAACCTACAACGAATATCATAACCGACATATCCCGAAACACGCGGGCGCAACTTAAAAGTTTCGATTGCGTTTGAAACGGTTGGACTATCGATCCGGCGTAAAGCCGCAATTTGCTCGTGGGTCAGTTGGGCAGGCATAGCAAACTTTCCCTTTCTTATATTTAGGACTTTCGCTCGAAACAGGTTTCCAAGTTCAAAATTGGGTCAAACCGGGCATTTCTCAGTTTCAGAAGCGAAAGTCGTGATATTTTATTTTAGCCGTTAAGTCTCGGATGCTGGGTGAGCTTGGAGCTTTATTATAGCAGGCACTAGGAACGTTTGGGGAGTTGGATTTGATATTTAGACATCGAGAGGGCGACCGTAGAGCCGTAAGCCTGCCGGATGTAGTTCATTTTTTGGCATACAAACTCGCATAATTCTGGTTGGTCGGCCAATAAAATTTTTATTTCGGCCATGATCGCTTCCACCGTAGTATCGAGCAATTGAACAAAATCTTTGAGGGTTGCGCCCTGATCGAAGAAGCCAAACAAATTCTGTTCGGTACGTTCCAGGCTAATAGCTATGCCATCAAAACGATTGATTATCCCTGTGAGGTTGACTTCGGCAAAAGTACGCAGGCTATGCTCGTCCATCCGAGCGAAGAAATTACCCTTACAGTGCTGTTTAACACTGGTACAGTAAACGTCGATCATACGGTCTTCATTTAGCCGCAAAAAAGCGAGGGTATCTTTGGTATTTTTGGTTTGGTTTAGTAGGGACATCAAGCTTCCTTACCGAGTTGTGAATTGTCAATCTGAGTATATACAGGTAGCACAATTATTATAGCAGCATTGTAGCATAATAGCGACATCCATTTTGGCTATCTTTATTAAAAAACTCCTATATTAATACACCTACCTCTGGATGAGCGTCAGATTTTTGCAAACTAGCCAGGCTGTACCACACCCGAAACCGGGGAGGTGCGTATATATTAGGAAAATTTTCGCGAAAATTTTCCTAATATATTCGTGAGTAATTTGGAGTTAGATTTTCACAATTTCCTGTTATTACTGCTTGAACCTGTGCAAAAAATTGACGCTCACCCACTAGCTCTCTACTTCTGACTACTTCTAGCTGGCTTGCGTGAGGCGGCTCAAAATGTTATACTACCGTGCGGTGTTTTTGTAACGCTGCGCTGGTTTTAGGCAAATAAGCACGCTTTTTGACTGCTTGATACGTGTCCCCGGTTTACTATAAATAGCCGCGGATGATCGGCAGGATGACGAAAGCGGAAGTTAAACGATTTTGGAAAGGAACTGTGACAACCAATGGTTGCTACTATCAATGATGCTCCGGTCCCTGGGATAGGGGCGCGTCCGCTGGCGACGATTCAGCCGAATCAGAGCCAGGCGGCGATTATGAAGATATTGCTTGAGGCCGGGGTTCACTTTGGTCATCAGACCAAGCGCTGGAACCCCAAGATGCGCCCTTACATCTTTACCGAGCGCAACGGCATTCACATCATCGACCTCGCCCAGACCGTCACCGGTTTGGAAGCCGCCGCCGCTTTTGTGGAAGAACTGGCCGCTCAGGGTGGGCGGATGCTTTTCGTCGGCACCAAAAAGCAGGCTCAGGATGTGATCTCCGAAGAAGCCCAACGCTGTGGTCAATTTTATGTGAACAAGCGTTGGCCGGGCGGTCTTTTGACCAACTTTGTGACCATTCGCACCCGCTTGCGTTACCTGGCCGATCTGGAAGCCCAAAAAGCGCGGGGCGAGTTTGAGATGCGTACCAAGAAGGAAGCCAGCAAGCTTTCCGAGGAAATGCGTAAGCTGACCGAAGTGTTGGGCGGTATCAAGAGTATGCACGACCTTCCAAGCGCCATGTTTGTGGTTGATCCGCACAAAGAACGCATCTCGATGCTGGAAGCGTTACGGCTCGAAATTCCTGTGATTGCGATTGGCGACACCAATGCCGACCCGGATGAGATCGACTATGTTGTTCCCGGCAATGATGATGCAATCCGCTCGATCAAGATTATTACCGCCCGGTTGGCAGATGCTTTTATCGAAGGTGGCAATCGGCGGGAGGCGACCAGGGCCGAACAGATGATGAGCGACGAAGAAGCGGGCGGTCGTGGCGGTCGTGATCGTGACCGTGACCGTGATCGTGGCGAACGGCGTGATCGTGGCGAACGACGTGATCGTGGCGAACGGCGTGATCGTGGCGAACGCACTGATCGGGGCGGTCGGGGCAATGCACCGGCAGGCCAGGCAGCTTCCACCCCGGCGGCTTCGGCTCCGGCGGCGACTCAGTCAGCCCCGGCGGCCTCGGCTCCTGTTGCAACCCAGGCCGCTCCTGCTCCAGCGGCTCCGACCCAGGCTACTCCTGAGACTACTGAGAGCTAGGCCGACCTACTTTATAGAAATATTAAGTTACAGAATGGGCCGACCGTATTTGTCGGCCCATCCTGTGCAAGTCTAAGTGTCCTGTTCCAGTTTATAAAAGTTAAAAGTGTAGATAACAGGCATAAGCAACACAGAGGAGAAGAACAGTGGAAATTTCGGCTCAGGCGGTAAAGTCGCTACGCGAAGAGACGGGCGCGGGTATTTTGGAGTGCAGGAATGCGCTGGCCGAGAGCGGCGGCGATGTGAAGAAAGCCAAAGCCTGGCTGGAGCAACGTGGCTTGAAGAAGGCTGAGAAAGTCACCGGGCGTGAGGCCAAGCAAGGTTTGATCGAGACCTATGTCCATCAGGGGCGGGTTGGGGCGATGGTCGAATTAAGCTGCGAGACCGACTTCGTAGCCCGCACCGAAGACTTCCAGAAACTGGCGAAGGATATCGCGCTGCACGTGGCTGGGGTCGGCCCGGAGTACCTGACCGTCGAGGACATCCCGGCAGAAGAGCATGAGAGCGCCAAAACCGAACACGGCGATAACATCAAGCGGTTTTACGAGGAGAAGGTGCTACTCCATCAGCCTTTTGTGCGCGATGGCAAAGTCACGATCAACGACCTGCTGGTGCAAGCCCGTGCCAAGCTAGGCGAGAATATTTTGCTGCGGCGGTTCGTGCGCTACGAATTGGGCAAGTAAATTTGTCCGGCGGCGGATGCAAGTTTTGGCTTGCATCCGCCTTTGTTTTTATATCTAGTTGTTTCCGCTCAACCTATAAAATGTGACAGTGATATTGTCCACTTTAGAACAGTGATAATTGACACATTACCCCCGACTAAGTTTTGTTATACTGTACTTGTAAGAAGTTTCTACTTCACTCAAAATACACAATTTGCCAACACCAATAAACTTGCCGGGAACGGGCAAGTAAGGAGAGAATTTTTGATATAGGTTCGATATATGTAGGCTGCTATCAGGCAGGGAGGAAAGTGCTATGGAAACCGCAGATCATCGCCCATCTATCACCCGTGAACTTAACACCGTTGCCTCGCTCGGCTCGGTTGAATTTTTCCAACAAAATTTCCCGGAAGTTCTCGAAAGAGGTTATTCGGCGGCTGAGAAAATGGCCGCGCTTTTGGAAGGCCAGAAAGTCCGCCGCTCGTATTTCTTTTCCAATGCCGACGAGCAACGCAGCTTGCCACCCGTCACCCTTTTGGTCAAACGAGTCTTGTCGCAAGATGCGGGTATCGTCAAAATCTACGACCTTGAAGATACTGTCCGCGAGTTCCCGGCCCTGATGTTCGATTTCGTCTTTACCGACAAATCAGTCGCCTGTATCGGTCAGGAATTTACCGTGCTATTCGAGATTATTTAACTTTACATAACCTCTTGTATAGTTCGATGGTGGCCTGTCCGATTACGGGCCAGCTAAATTCACGCTCGACTAGCCGTCGTCCGTTCCGACCGAGGCTATGACGTTGGTCGGCGCTCATTTCAATTAGCTGACCGAGCTTGAGAGCCAGGTCGTGGGGGTCGCCCGGTTTTGCCAGGCGACCATTTTCGTCTGGGCCACTCTCGATAATTTTATCGGGGAGTCCGCCTGCTGCACTTGCGGCGACTGGCAGACCCGCCCCCAGCGCTTCGAGCGTCACTAGCGAACTACCTTCGTAAAGGGTTGGGTGCAAGAACAAATCGGCTTGCCGGTAAAGACCGTAGAGTTCCAGATCGGGCAGCCCACCCGCAAAGCAAACCTGCTTCGACAAACCCAACCGCATCACTTCGGCCTCTAGCTTGTGGCCTAAACTGCCCTGGCCTACGATTACCCAGCGCCAGCCTTCTGGCAATTTCCCGGCCTCTTCCAGTAATTTCAAAGCCGCCAACCCAACCGCGTAGCCCTTGTTTTCTTCCAACCGTCCTACGCTCAAAATCAGCAAATTTGCAGCATCCACCGCACTCGCCTGAGCCTCGCCCAGCTTTTGATCCAGGCCATCGAGGTCAATCGCGTTGGGTATCAAACAGATTTTAGCCTCGCTTACTTTCAAATAGCGCTTGACTTCGGGGATGAGCGCCCGGTCGGTGGCGATGACGGCAGCACTCCGGCGGGCGGTAAAACGTAACAAGCTGCGGATCGGGGTGTAGGCCAGTTGTTTGGCCCACGACTTATTTTTAAATTCCTCCATGCCTTGCGGGTTTAACACCAGTGGCACACCGGGCAAGGGCCGCACGGCATAGCCAAATCCGGCTAGTCCTTGCACGTAGACTACCTGCGGCCTGGGCGATAGGCGGGCGACCTTCCCAGCCAAACGCCAGCTAAATAAGGGGTAATTTACCAGTCGGTCGGGGATCGAGTTGCGCCGCAAGAATTTTACGATGTGATAGGCCAGGAAGTGATGGCGTATACCAGCAGGCCATTCAAATCCGGCAGGTGGCAGACCGGGGTCGGGCGGTTGGGTATAAAGGTGGAGGGTATGACCCAGGCGGGCCATTTCGAGCGCATGACGGTAGACGTGCTGTTCCATACCGCCAAAAGGGTGAAAGGGATAACAGGCGCGGGCCAGATGCGCGATAATCAAGCCGCCTCGCCGCCTTCCTGCCGCAAGACCCGTCCATACCCGTCCACCAGCCAGACCCGCGTTTCCAGTTCGCGGGACATTTCGCGGGCCAACCGAAAGGCCAGGTGCGGCACATCACCCTCGCTTGCACGGGCGTTCCAGCGCAAATAATAATTTGCTTCGGCGCTAGGGATCGGCGTTTCTTCAATTGGCTGCGATTTGCGATGCAACGAAAAGACCCCCGGCTTACGGGCGATGTCCCGATAGAGGCCGTCCGGCCCCTTCTGGAACTGAAAGCCCAGTGGCAGCGCATTCAAAAACTCGGCCAACTTGCCCGGCCTCAACCCGGCCCGAAAGTGAAATTCATAATGGTTGTTATACAGTACGATTTCCATTTTTATTGACAAAAACAAGCGGACAGACGATTTACGATTTACGATTTACCCCCAGCGGGGGCGAGGCCGCGATTTACGATTTACGATTTACGATTTACGATTTACGATTTACGATTTACGATTTACGATTTACGATTACAATACATGCTTCGCGCTTACTTCTCTTCTGCATTCATTATTCTGCATTCTGCATTCTGCCTTCTGCATTGTTCATCCGTGTTCATCCGTCCTATCTGTGTTCATCTGTGTTATCTCTCCCCTCTTCTGCATTATTCATCCCTCAAAAACCGTTCCGGCTACCTCAAGTTGTTCGATGGCCTGATAGAGAGCGTGGGGCGGGCGACCATCGATTATCAAGACCCGATTGGCCCCTTCTAGCGCTTTGAGGGCCGAGTTGATCTTAGGGATCATCCCGCCATAAATTACGCCCTCCTCCACCAGTTGACGAGCCGCAGCGGAAGTCAGGCGAGGGATGGTTTGCTTCTCGCGGTCGAGAACGCCCGGCACATCGGTCAGAAAGACGCAAGCATCGGCCTGGAGCGCCGCAGCCAGATGAGCAGCCACGTTATCGGCGTTGATGTTATAGATTGTAGCGGACGGGTCGTCGATGGCGGTACCGAGCGGCGCAACAAAGGGTATAAACCCGGCTTCCAGGGACATTTGTAAAAGGGCCGGGTTCACCTTTACGATCTCACCAACCAGCCCAATATCGCCCTGTGAAGTCTCGCGGCGGGCCTCTAACAGGCGACCATCCAACCCACAGAGGCCGATAGCGCTAATCCCGGCGGTTTGTCCGGCCCGATTGACGGCGGCTACCAATTCGGCATTGATCTGACCGCGTAGCATCATCAGGGCCGCTTCAAGGGCGGCTTGATCGGTCACGCGCAGACCGTTGTGAAAGCGTGGCTCCTGGCCTAGCTTTTTGAGCAGCCCATTGATGGCGTTGCCACCGCCATGTACTACTACCAGGGCGGTTCCCTCTGCTGCTAGGCGTAGCAAGTCTCCCAGGGTCGTATCAGGCGCACCGGTAGCGGTTTGCCCGCCCAGAGTGCTGCCACCTAATTTTACTACAACCGTCTTTTTCCGGCTGACTATCTCGCTCATTCTCTGGAAATTAGCCTTTCAAATTCTCCCGACTCAAAAACCCGGCAAACAAACCGCCCGGCCCCAGTACCGGAACTGGCTGACCTCGGCTGGCCTGGACTACTTCCCCGGCCTTGCTCAGGTCGTCATCTACCGACACCACCGGCAAACTGCGTCGGGGTAGCATGACCTGCTCTAATTTGCGACTAGCCAATTCTTCTTTAGGGGTTTTGCGGGCCGCTTGCCGGTTTACAATCCCCGATAGATAGCCCTCGCGCAAGACTGGAACCCAGGCTTTGTCGTCCAAATTGGTGGTTTGCCCCAAAAACTGCTCAACCGTCGTTTCGGGTGGATAATAATAACTTGGCTGGCTCATTACCTGCCCGACCAGCACGCCGGTTGGGGCAGGCTCAAGCACCGCAGTAGGAGCCGACTCGCCAGCGCGAGGGCGCGGCATTATCGGCCCGACCCGTTCTACCGATCTATATTGGGCGATAGAGCCGGTGATAATCCAATAAGCGATAAGCCCTCGAAATAGCAGGCCGATTGTATCCTGGCCTCGTAGCGAGTCTAGCGCCCACAACCCAATCAAGCCGCCCGTCAGACAGCCTAGCACCATCACTACGCGGGCTGCCAGCAGTTCGTTCTTGGTCAACCAGAACAGCCCCGAACGTAGGGCCTGTCCGCCGTCCATTGGGTAGCCCGGTAGAGCGTTAAAAACCGCCAGGAAAAAGTTCGCAGTCGATAAATAAAAGCACACTACCGACCAGACCGATGCGCCACCACTAATACTCGATTGGAGGCCCAGGTCGAATAGTTTCCATAACGCCAGATTGGAGAGCGGCCCAACTATCGAAATCCAAAAATTGCGGCCTTCCGAGACTGGTTTGCGGCTAAAAAAGGTTGCCCCGCCAAATATATAAAGCCGGATGCCGCTTACTTCGGCTCCTAGCATCATTCCAACCCAGGCGTGGCTTAGTTCGTGAACCAGAATCGAACCGATAAATAGCACCCCGATCAAAATGGCGGCACTCCAGACTTCGGTTGTACTCCACTGTGGGTATTGGCGTGGGAATTGGGAGACTTGGGGTAGAATAAAGAGGGCCATCATTATTATGACGCTAAAATCCAATTGAACATCTACACCCCGAAAACGCATCAACCGAATACCGGGGCCACCACCAAAGAACATTGCATACCTCGCATTGCTATTACCAAACTAAAATTATCACCTTATTCTACCACTACAGGCAAGGAATTTACGACTTAGCGCCTATTGGAAGGGCTTTTCTCATCATCGCCTCACTAACAAGCCCGTCCCAAATCGGTCAGGCCCAGTTCTAGCCCTCAACCCCAGTACCTGTAGGAGCGAGCTTCCGCTCGCGATTGAAGAGACGGCTGGGTGTTCAATCGCGAGCGGAAGCTCGCTCCTACAGATAATCGGCGCTTTGTTAGAGATTTTAGCTTTTCTCTGCGCCTCTGCGATGAGTAATTAATTTGTAACTACTCACACCGGGCGACCACATAGGGTCGCCCCTACCCGAAATCGGTTGTAGGGTGCGACCCTATGTGGTCGCCCGAAATCGGTTGTAGGGTGCGACCCTATGTGGTCGCCCAAAATGGGTAAGCTGAGTAGTTAAATTACTTTTTAATTATTGTGCCAGCGATGAGCGCGGGTACGTTCGTAGTTGCGCCGGATATGCTGAACCATACGATAATAGCCATTGGTATCTTTGCCCAGGATGATCCGATAGTAACGCCCGTGGTTGGTACGAGCGGTTAGGTAGGTTCCAAAGCCCAAATTTACAAATTTATCCAGTTCGTTCCAGTTGGCCCGCACCTGTTCTTCGGGGTGGTTAGGAGCCTCTACCACGATCCCCAGGTCGTGGACGGTGGTGTTAAAAGGTACAATTAGAAAGTGGTTGACCAACCAAAAGCCTGCTACCATCGACAGTAAAGTTATTACAAACATATCCAGCCAGAGATAGAGGCCCAGTATTCGCAAAAACGGGATGATGCGGGCCAGTATAAACAGGAAAAAACTACCGATAAAGGCTCCGGCGGTGCAGCCCAGTACATAGAGAAAAATTCGGATGTAACCGTAAGCTTTATATTCCATGACGTTTCTCTGTTGATTAAAAGTTTATCTACCAAGACTGCTATTCAAGTTACCGAACTAGCTTAGACCGGGACATTTCCCCATCGAATGATCGCTGCACCCCAGGCGAAGCCACCCCCGAACCCGGCTACCGCGATCCTCATATCTGGTTTGAGAGCCTTTTCCCGCACCGCATCGTAAAGGGCTATCGGGATTGATGCGCCACTGGTGTTGCCGTAGCGTTGGAGGTTTTGAAAGACCTTGCTATCGGGTAGGCTCAACCGACGTTGTACGCCCTCGATAATTCGGGCGTTGGCCTGATGCGCCACCATCAAATCTACGTCTTCCAACCGCAGATCGGCCTGGACTGCCGCCTGAAGACAGGCATCGGCCATACCACGTACCGCGCTCCTAAAGACCTCCGGGCCGTTCATGTGGATAAAATGCTGGCGTTCCCTGACCGTCGTTTCGCTGGCAGGTGCTTTGGAGCCTCCCGCCGGGATTATCAAACAATCCCCTTTGGAGCCATCGCTCATGAGTACAACCGACTCGATTTCGCCCCGCACCCGGTTATCGCCCCGGACTGCCTGGATTACAGCCGCCCCGGCCCCATCGCCAAACAGCACACAGGTCGCGCGGTCTTGCCAATCGATCACCCGTGACATAGTTTCCGAACCGATCACCAAAATGTTTTCGGCCATTCCACTGACGATATAAGCGCGGGCGACGCTAAGAGCGTAGACAAACCCGGCGCAGGCCGCCGATAGATCGAAAGCGCCTGCTCGTTTGGCTCCCAGGGCTTCCTGGGCTAGACAGGCGGTGCTGGGAAAAGGGTGTTCGGGGATCAACGTCGCACAGATGATAAGATCAAGCCGATCTGCGGTAATTTGAGCCGACTCGAGCGCTTGCCGAGAGGCGGCGATTGCCATCGAAAGGGTAGTTTCGTGCGGCCCAGCGATCCGGCGTTGCTGAATGCCGGTACGTTGTACGATCCACTCATCGGTAGTGTCCACAAGTTGGGCCAGGTCCTGATTAGTCATTATTCTGGAAGGGAGGTAAACTCCTAGCCCCGTAATAGCGGCGCGGGGTAGTCCCGTCTGTTTGTTCAAAATGCACTCCTCTAAAGGCTTCACTCAATTTGTTACTGGTATGCCAGATACAGCCATTATACGGAAGATTCTAGCTGCCGTCTATAGAGTTTTGGATTTCCTTTTATTCCAGGGCCGCTTATTTTAATTTTTGAGCTTAGTTGGGAAAATCATTTTTCAGGAGTTGATCGACGAGGGGCTAGAGTGGTGTCAGGCCGATGGTTTGTCTCCCAAACCCGGCTGAATTATACCGACCGGCTTTTTAGGGGCCTGCCGCGCCCTCGACCAACTGGATTTCTTCTTCGGTCAACCCGTACAGTTCGTAGACTAATCGGTCGATCTCCCGGTCGGTCGCTTCAATCTGCCGCCCCAGCACCGTTTTATCCGTCGCCAACCGCGCCCCCGCCTGCCGCTTGTGCAAGTCCAGCATGCGCTCCACCAATTCCACCATCCGGTCGTGCCGTCCCTTGTCGGTGGGGTCGTCGAAATTTATGGCGCGAATGGGTACACGATCTGACACAGGCCCATCAAAATGCATGGTTCGAATTGCTTTGGCAAAGATAAAACGATAAATATACCAATTCAAAAGTTTAGAAAAGAGCAAACCAGCTATATAATTGACCGAAAATGGAGATTGGTTAGCAAGTTGGTTAACTGTATCAAGTATACTAATAGTACCTGTCACCTCTGATTTGATAACTGTTCCGATAATTTTAATATGGTCAACAGGATTTGCAATATGAGCTATGATATTTTGGACAAGAATACTATCAGGTTTTACAAAAGCATTAGCTGGTAATACAGTATCTGGATTGATATAACCTTTTTCACCTATAATACTGTAACGTTGTATTTGTTTACCACCTAGAACCCGCTTACCACTGGCATTTTCATGTACCAAGTTTTGAAACATTCCGCCGCGAATATTTGTTGTTATGTCGCCAAGAAATAAATTAGTTTGTTGTAGCTTATTCCCAATTATCAAATCAAGACTACTGATGCCATTTAGGTAGAACTCAAACTTCCTACAGTCAGTTTTTGAAATATCCGTCAAATAAACCAGTTCTTGATTTACTCTTTGTAAAGAGCGATAATGTTTAGAGCTAATTTCTTTGTTAAAAAAGTAAATTACCTGCTCTAATTTGACCTCTTTCCACACTTTGCCAACATCAATAAGTTCTGTAAGTTCTTGTAAAAAGATTTCTCGTACTTTTTTCCAATTAGATGAATAAATAAAAGGCTTTGGAACAATAAATCCGTTCCATCCGCCTGATTTTACTAATTTTATGGCCTGCGCCATCATCAAAGCGGCAGTATCAGTAGAATTTAAATTAAATTTCTGAGCAAGAAATTTTCTTGATATGTCATCAAGTTCGGCCCCGTAGGGCGGGTTGCCTATCACGGCATCGAAGCCGCCCGCCGCCATGATGGTCTTAAATTCGGCTTGCCAATCGAAAGCGTTGATGCGGTACTGTTCTTCCTCGTCCTGGAAGTTCATGGTGGTTTGTGCGTAAAAGTCGGAGCCGATCAGCGAGTTACCGCACTTGATATTGTTGGAGAGGTCGGGCAGGACGCGCTCTTGGAACATGGCAAGTTGTGAAGTAAGGCCGGCCTCGCCTTCCAGCACGCGCAAAAGGAGCGAAAGCTTGGTCACTTCGACCGCTTGCCGGTCAATATCGACCCCAAAAATATTATTGAGCAAAATCCGCTTGCGCTCGGCAATCGTTAGCCGCCACTCACCCCGCGCATCCTGGTCGAGCCGTTTGCGATATTTCTTGGGATCGTGGCGATATTGTTCAAGATACCAATCGAGCAAGTGCTGATAAGCCCCAAGCAAGAAGGAGCCGGAGCCACAGGCGGGGTCAAGCACGCGCAAGCGGTCGGCCTGATCGACCGTCTTATCTTCCAGCAGCTTACCGACCGTATTTCGGACGATATATTCAACAATATAAGTGGGGGTATAGTAGACCCCACCCGCCTTGCGAACTTCCGGCTTTGCCTCGACCTGCGCGTTATGGCTCTCATCCAGCCGAATAACCTTACCCAAAAACTGTTCGTAGACCTGCCCCAAAATCTCGACCGGGATATAGCGGAAAGCATAGGGCGAAGGGTAATAGAGGGTGCGGATAATCCGGTGCAAAGCATCATCGCCGACCGTCAGGCCAAGCGTCAGGCTGTCCGGCCCTTCGGCGTGACCCTTCTCGGCGGTGAAATGAAAGAGGCCCGAATTGTACTTCTCGTCGGCCTGCCGGAAATAGCCGATAAGCTGTTCATAGACGTGTTGGGTCTGCTCCAAATGTTGAAGCCGCCCATAGGGTTCGATCTCGCGGTCTTCACAAATCCGCAAAAAGATAATACGGTCAATCGTCATCTGCACCGCAAAGTTAAGTTCGCGCTGCGAAAGCTGAGGGTTGAGCAAAGCCAGGTTGCGGGCCAACAACTCGCGCCAGGTCTCGATCTCTCTGAGAAAAGCAGCATCGACGGTGGTCAGGCCACGTGGCTCCTTGATGGTCGCGGCGTAGCTATCGAGCGCACCGTCTAGTACGGCCTGTCGTGAAAAGCGGTCGGCAATCCAGTCCCATTTAGCGGCGTACTGGTCGTATTTGAAATATTCAAGCTGATTGGCACGGGGCGTATCGGTCGGGTTCGGTTCGATCCGGCAGTCATAAACTACAAACTCCTCAAAATCGGTCAGGATACTAACCGGCAAACTGGCCGACCAGCCATAGCGCCGCACCTGATAAGCCGAGTCGATATCGGTTTTGAGATTTACAGAGGGCTTCTTGGCCTCGACGAAAAACTTGAGCCGGTTATCGACCCTAAAAGCATAATCGGCGGCTTTCAAGCCCTGGTCAGTATCGACTCGGTCTTCCAGAATGACTTCGGCCCGGCCCTGGACATTCCGCAAATCCCAACCGAGGCTCTCAAAAAAGGGGTCGATAAACTGGTTACGAATATTGGCTTCTTTGTAGGCCGCCTTACCGGGCATTACCTCGCGGTCAAACCGCTCGATCAATTCGGACAACTTATCGGGGAGAGCCATGTAAACAACCTTTCAAGAGCGCAACTGCTTTGGAGTTAAAACTAAACCTGCCGCATCAGCCTTAGAATAGCCTACTACAACATTACATAAAACTAGGCGGACTGTCAAGGGGGAAAATCAATCATCAATTGGGAGAGTCATAATTTTAGGTTTAGTTGTTTAGCGGGCGAACTGGGTCAGCCAGCCCTTTTGGAGCATCAACTGATTGCCGAGCATGCCGGGGACGACCTCGGCGCGGGTTTGAGCGCTTTCGGGGTGATATTCCAGGCGGTTGCGCTCGAAATACTGGACAGTGTAAAGCTGACCATCGAGTGGGCTGAGTTCGCTAAATTCCTCGCTGATCGGCAGGCCGTAGAGCGTCAGCCCGCCAGTGGTTTCCCAGAACTTCTTGAAAGCACCTTTCAACGTATGACCGCTTTCCAGGAAGTAGCGCAAGTCATTCGTTTCGGCAGGGGCCGCGATGGGCTGGAAGGGTGGCTCGTTGCGGCGTTTGGTGGCTAACTCGCGCCCGATCAGCCCCAACTGCACCGGGCTACCCGCTTCGGGATGATACTCGAACCGCGCCCGCTCGAAATACTGTACCAGATAGATTTTGCCATCCAGTGCATTCTTTTCCTCAAATTCCTCCGTCCAGGGATAGCCAAAACGGGCCAGCCCGCCGTTATTTTGCCAATATTTGAGAAAGAGGCTGCCGAGGGTATGCCCGGTTTCCTTGAAATAAATCTGGGCTGGAGTGCCGGGAATGGCGGCTACCGGGCGGGTCGGGTTCGCCAGACTGGTCAGCACCGGCCAGACCTCGGCCCCTTCTTGCCCCATCCGCCAGGCCGCCCAACCCGCCAGGGTACTCCAGCGCAGTACGTCCATTTTCACCCCTATCGACCGCACATCCTCGAACCAAACCTGATGGCGGTCGCCGTCCTGGGTATATTCGGCATAAGGGGCTTGCGAGTTTTCATCAAAACTAAGTGTACCGCCGTATTGCTGCACCAAGCCCATAATCGTCGGGTAATCGCGGGCCGAACCGCTACCGCCCTTGCTGAGGTTCCAGTCGTAGCCATAAAAAGGAATACCAAGCAGCACCTTACCCGGCCCGAATTGCGACGCAGCAAAATTCGACACCGCAATGACCCAATTGACCGGCGCGACCGGGCCAGGCCGACTGCCCGAATAGCTAAAATCGTAGGTCATGACGGTCACAAGATCGAGGCTGGGGGCAAGTGCGGCATAGTCGTATGGCCCGGCCCACCCGGTCGTAACCTCGCTATACTTGGCTGCGACCGCCATCGTTACCAGCTTACCTTTTGGCTTGAGCCGGGCGTTAAGAGCCGCCATAAATTGGGTAAGATAGGGCCGGTCTTCGCTATTCAAGTCCTCGAAATCGATATGAAAACCGTCGTAATCGTAAGCCAGCACCAGATATTCGATCTGGTTGAGGATATTTTGGACAATTGCCGGGTTGGAAATCAGGGCGTGAAAATCGTTCTGCGTGACCGTATTTTGCAACATCGGCACGACCTTTACGCCCTTGCTTTTAGCATAGCTGGTCACTTCCGACTGATCGCTACCGTCGATCAAGCCGCTCTTGCCCAGCACAAAATAAAATGGCGAGAGAATATCGAGGAACTGTACATTGAGCCTGACCGACTCCAGCGAGGATTGCTGCCGAACATAATAGCCCCAGCGCAACGATGGGGAAGAAGCGCTATCCGCTTGCGCCGGGCGCGGGTCATGCAAAGCCGCCAGCAGCAGGCCATTTAGGAGCAGGACTGTTGCCAGCATATTCAAGTAAGCCAAAGCCCGCCTGGGCCGTCCCCGCTTCATCAAACTAAATCCCCTTGGTTAGGTGTCAGGTATCAGGTATCAGGTATCAGGCAAATAATCCAAACCTGATGCCTGATTTCTAATATCTGATTTCTAATATCTAATATCTAATTTCTAATCATCTCATAAAAGCGGCAGGATCGATCACCCGCCCCTGGTAGCGCACTTCGTAATGGACGTGCGGGCCGGTCGAACTGCCGGTATTGCCCGACGTAGCGATAATCTGCCCGGCCCGGACTTCCTGCCCGACTTCGACTAATATACGCGAGTTGTGGGCGTAGATCGTTGTGAACCCGCCCGGATGCTTGATAAACACGACCAACCCATAACCATTTTTAGGGTCTCCGGCAAACTCAACTGTCCCACTGGCGGTCGCCTGTACCGGCGTGCCTTCCGATACGCCGATGTCGATCCCGGTGTGGAATTCCATTCCCGGCCCAACCTCTAGTCCAGTCCTACCCGACGGTAACAAACTGGACGGCAGTCCCGAATTAAAGACCGGCAAGATCGTCGGCCCAATCCTGAGTGGCGTAGGGGTCGGGGTGGGGGTCGGCGTGTCAGTCGGGGTCGGGGTTGCCGTCGGAGTCGGTGTACCGGGCAGCAAATTGATCGGCGTGCCGGGCGTAAAAGTAGGAGTCGGCGTGCCGGTCGCGGTCGGAATTAGCGTCGCGGTTGGGGTCGGCTTGAGCGTTGGAGTCGCGGTCGGCGAAGGGGTCGGCCTAAGCGTCGGGGTCGGCGTAGGAACCCTGGTAGGAGTCGATGTGCCGGTTGGGGAGGGCGTACCGGTCGCCACTGGGGAGGGCGTACCGGTCGGGGTCGGGGTGTCGGTCGGGGTAGGTGTCCCGGTCGCAGTTGGCGTATTGGTTGCAGTCGGCGAAGGGGTCGGCGTGCTAGTCGCGGTCGGCGAAGGGGTCGGCGTTGGGCAATTCGGATCGGGCGTAGGAGTCACAATCGGGGTCGCCGTTGGGGTCGGAGTCGGAGTCAGGCAGGGTACGGGCGTAGAAGTAGGCGCAATAGTGGCGGTCGGGGAAGGGGTAATACCCGGCGTGTTGGTCGGTGCGACGGTTGGCGTGCTACTGGGCGAAGGCGTAGGGCTAGACGTACTGGTCGGGGAAGGGGTAATGCCCGACGTGTTGGTCGGAATCGGCGTATTGGTCGGAGTGGGCGAACTGGTGGGGGTCGGCGATGAAGTTGGGCCGACCTGATTAAACCCGGCTAAAAGCGCTCGGTTCGAGAGACCGCCGGTTCCGGGGTTGCCCTGCCCACTCCCCGATGGATAGACCAGTTTGGGACGCGGGCCAAAGGGGGAAGTAATCGGGCCGCGCACCGGCCAACCACGCGGCGCATAGCTCAAAGCGGCTAACCGTTCGGCCTCAAAGCCAGCGACGGCCCCACTGATTTGCGAACCAGAATTTAGGGCGGTGTTAGTGTTAGTGCTGGGCGCGAACCCAAAAAAGGAGGATTGATAGCGCCCGTTCGGGTCGTTCAAAGGAGCATTGCGAGCGGTATCGCCGGTCTGCCAGAGGTAAGGGTTCACGGTCGGGGTCGGGCCAGGCTGAGGCGGTGCGACCACATTTTTGCCATTGAGAAGCTGGGTAAGGTCGCGGATATTATCTTGCCCGCTCTTGAAAAGCTTCTGGTTACGTTCTAATTCGGCTTGCTGGTCGGTTACGATACCTAACAGCCGACTACGCTGGGCGGCGCTAATAGTTGCCTCATCGTTGCGGGCCTGGGCGAACTGGTTTAACTGCGATTTGCTGGCAACTACCTCCTGGGTCAGGTTTTGTTGGCCTAGAAACATCAGCAAGTTCAAAGCAGCCAACCCGATCAAGATCGCAATCAGGGCGACCAGCTTCCAGTTATTTTTCGGTTTCTCGTAATACCTTTCGGGTTCGATCCGAACCGGGCCACTCTCCCCATAGGTTATATAGCGGGTAATCGAAACGACCTCCGCCACGCGCTTGCCGGGCAAGATTTGGGCGGCGGCGGCTCTTGCCTGCCGGTCGGTCATTTTTGGTAAAGGCTTGTTGGCTCGTTTGACCAGTTGGCCCCGTTCCTGAATACGGAAAGTGCGGGCCTCGCGGCGGGTAGCCACCTTGACCGGATTGACCGGGGTAGGTTCGGCGACCGTCGTCCTTTTTGGCAGCGGCGCGATTATCGCCAGTATTGGGGCGGGCTGGGCTGGTTCTGCCTGCCGAGGGTCGTTTTCCGGCAAAGCAGTAGCCACGCCCTCCTCGAATAACTCCCGGCTTTGATCCTCTGGCGGGGTGGACGAAACAAAGACGGGCAAGGCCGGTTCGAGAATTTCCGGCTCGGTGACGGGTGGCGCATAGCTAATTCGCCTTCGTTCTGAAGGGCCTAACGCGCCCCGGTTGACCCCACGACGGCGTATAATCGGCTGCGGCCTCGCCAAAGTTGCTTCCAAGATTGCTTCTTCGGTCTGAGGGGCGGCTTCCGCTACAAAGGCGGCTTCTTCTATTTCAGGCTGTGAAATCGGTTCGACGTTTGGTAAAGCTTCAACAGCAGCTTCCAACTCTACTTCTACTTCAAGCGGCAGCCTTTCTTCGATAGGCAAATCTGTTGTTATCGGCTCAAATTGGCTAACTTCTTCGGCGGCTTCCAACTCTGCTGCCGGAGAAATCACCGCAGTCGCGGGCGCTTCTTCGGCGGCTTCCAGGTCAGACTCCGGGTTAAAAGTCGGTTCAACGCTTTCTAATTCTACGGCGACCGATTCAAGCTGGCTAACTTCTTGGGCGGCCTCTAAGTCAGATTCCGGGCTAAAAATCGGCTCGACTTTCTCTAGCTTGGGTGCAGCGTACTCGATTTGAGTCGGTAAGTCGGTAATAATTGGAGCAGGCCGGGTTGGTGCGCGCCCGAACCGGCTTAATTTTGGGAGCGCTCCACCCAGATAATTCTTTACTCTGTCCGTAACGTGCTGAACCAGGGCCGCGCCCGGTCGGTCTTTTTTTATTTCCGGGGTATGGGCTGGCTCTTCAAAACGGTTTGTCTGGGCTGGTTCCACCAGAATAGAGGGCGCTTCAATCTCAACTAGCGGAGTCGCTGCTGGTTCAAGCTGCTCAACTACTTCGCTAGATAATGGGGCTATAACTGCCGCTTCCTCTAACGTTTCGGTTGGCAGGGCCAGATTGGATGTTTCGAGATTTTCTGCCACAAGATCGAGTGGCGTGAGGCCTTCCGAGACGGTTTGAAGCTCGACCGGCCTGGGTTGGGCTAGGGGCGGGCTACCCTCCGGCTCAACCCGACCAAGATTAAACAAGGGGGTCGAGGTCGTATCGGTCGGGCGGGTTAGCAGCTTCCAAAGTACGGTGTTTCGCCGGTTGAGGTTAGTCAGAGCTTTACGGCTGTTTTTTGCGGCAGGCTCGGTCTCGGTTTCGAGCCGTCCGCCATAGCCGGGCGCGGTACTAATCCAGATGGGGGTTGGCAGGCTTGCGCCCGGTTGAGTTGGGTCGAAAACTGGCAAAGTTGCTATGCCCAATCGTTTCGAGATGCGCGAGAGCGCCTTACGGCGCTGGGTGGTGTAGCTGAACAGGCGCTGGGCGATCAGGTTTTGGGGGTCGAGGGCGTGGGCTTTCTCCAGATAGGCGGTTGCCCGTTCTTCGCGGCAATACACCCCATAGATATGCCACAAGATCAACTGAGCTTTGATTAAATAGGGGTTACTGCCGAGCAATTCGTAGGCCAGCGTTTCGGCCCGAACATATTCGTGGTTGCGCCAATAAGCTTCCATCAGCCAGACTTCCAGGTCAAGCCGGTCGGCGTTCTCTTTTAGAAGGTCTTTATAAGTAAGGATGGCCTGTCGGTAAAAACCCCGCCGCAAGTGGTAATGGGCCAGACGGGTCTGGGTCGTCAGGTGGTTATCTTTGAGAGATTTGTGATTGTGGCGACGTTGGTAGAGCCGCAGACGATTGGAGATTTGCCGGGAAGCATAGTCAAGCTCGGTGGCCCGCTCCAGACAGGTCAATAGCTCCGCGTGCCGGTCTTGTCGAAGCGCCAGATAGCCGCGCCCCAAATAGGCCGTCAGGTCGTGCGGATTGGCAGCCAGCCCGAAATCAAAAAGCTGCTCGGCTTCGCTCAGCTGATCTGTTTCGGTATAAGCACGGCCCAAAAGCCGCATTGCCGCCAGATTGAGAGGGTAGTAGTTAAAAATGTGGTGGCATAGCGCTATAGTAAGCTCGAAGTGGCCCGTTTCCAGACTTTGCTCGGCCTGAGAAAGAATTTGATCGAGCGTTAGACTATTTAGAATAGTCATAGCATCCTATATTACTTTCTACCTTACGACAAGGATCGAATAACCTCAGTTGATCGCTCTAAAATAACCGTATTTTATACCAAGTCCTGCTAAGTAGTAAACTCATGTCACCCTGAACGAAGTGAAGGGTCTCGGTTCGTGGGCTAGAGCCAGGTACAGGAAAAAGATTCTTCACTTCGTTCAGAATGACATCTACCTTACCGGACTTGGTATTA
>JBBQWM010000082.1:0-23766 GCA_038210655.1 Chloroflexia bacterium | reverse complement strand
TGCCGAGTTTCTCTTATTCCTTGAGGAAGAAAAAGTGACTGAAAGCGACCCTCACTCATCCTTAATCCGCTATCTGATGGCTGTCCTCGATTGGCTTTACCAGGTCACGGGCTGGTATCACAATACCGATATGGGCATCTTTCAGCCTCCCTACAGGCCGGTCTCGCCCGATGTGGCTTTGTTCAAGGGCGTGGTCTTGAGTGAGGAAGAGCGGGCCGAACTGACCAGTTGGTTTATGGTCTTGCCGAACCGACCGTCTCCGACGGTGGTGTTCGAGGTTGCGTCGGAGAAGACCTGGCGGGAAGATGTGGAAGCGGACAAGAAGCCGCTACGTTACAAGCAAATGGGAGTACGCGAGTACTTCACCTACGACCCCTACCCCACCCAGGTATGGCGAGAGGCCACAACGCGGCTACGGGGCTGGCGGTATGATGCGATGGTGGAGGGGATAATTGGGCAGGAGCTAGAGCTAGACGAGCAGGGTCGGCTATGGAGCGAAGAACTAGAGAGCTATCTGATCCCGGACGGCACTAAGCTGCGGCTAAGCGACCGAGAAGGGCGGCTAAGGCCGACGGCAGACGAGATGGTAGTTTTGGAAGGGGCGGCGCGGCGGGAGGCGGAAGAGCGGGCGAAATCGGAAGAGGCGGCCCGACGCAAAGAGGAAACCGCTCGTATCAAAGAGGAAGCCGCTCGACGCAAAGAGGAAACCGCTCGTATTCAGGCCGAGCAACGGGCGACTGCCGAGGCGACTGCCCGCCAGGAGGCCGAGCAACGAGCGGCGGCGGAAGTTATGGCCCGCCAATCTGCTGAAGAGCGGGCCAATGCTGAAATAGCTGCCCGTCAGGAAGTCGAGAGCAAGTTGGCCGAGATACAGCATGAGCTTGACGAATTGCGCCGCCAACCGCCTAAATAAGACTTATTCTCGTCGAACCGCAAGAATAGGTTTAAAATAAAGAGCCGCCTATATCGGAGTGAGGCGGCTTTGGAACTCTTAATTTGGAGCTTTTGAGGATAAGTAGATATCATAATTTGAGTAGACATTTGTCAGCAAAGTGGTTTATTTCTGCTGACACTAATGATAATAACAGCCTTTTGTAAAATGCGTGTAAACCGCATGTAAAATTTTGCTCTAACAACCGCAAACTTTTGGAGTAGTTTTAAAAATTGAGCGAAAAAGAGTATAATCAGGGCTAAATGTAATACCGACCAATAAGCCTAGAGAGGGTGATCTATGTCCTGGCATCCCTACGACCGTCATCGGCGCGTCTGGACCGTATATTGGGGCGAACGTGCGCCGGTAGGTAGCCCGTCCGATAGCGCGGCAGGCGCGGATGATGTGATCGAATTTGAGTTGACCGAACCGTATGCTTTAGACCGCGACGATTGGCGCGACTTGCAATTAAAGTTTTTGCTGCGGGTCAGCCCGCCCGATCATACCCTGAATATTAGCCAGCTTTGGAGCCGCTTGCGGCCCCAGGATGGGGCTTTGCGGTTTAACAAGTTTAACGATCTTTATAAAGTGCCGGTCTTTCTGACCGCTCAGGCCGACCGCGACGAACAACCGGGTAAGCGTAAAGATTATTTTTGGGTGATGGCTCAATTTCAGCCTAATATGGAATTGCTAGATGAAATAATCTACTTTCAAAATATCGACCTGGAAAATATTACCTGGATTACATCCCAGCCACTAACGCCCTGGCCTAGCCAGCTTTTTCTCTATAATGAGGCGGCAATGGCCTGGAACGGTAAGCTGTTGCAGACTGTCGATATGGACAAGCTTGTTCGTCAGGAGTGTTGGGGCCTTTCCATAACGCACCTGGGCCACCTGGATTTTATGACCACTCGTGAGCGGTGCAGCCCCGACGAAATTTTCCAAATCTTGCGCGAGGAAGCCGCCGGTTTTGATCTTGAGATCGAAAGCACTACCTTTGCTAAACGACCTAACAAGCCTAATTTTATTAAATCGCTGGGAGCTTTGCCCGGTAATGTGGTTTACGACGGTTGGGATCAGCTTAAAAATCGTAACAAGCGCCGTCGGTGATTAGCGAGTAGCTTTTCTGTGGCTAATGGTTGTAGTCTGCCGAAGGCTGTAAGGTTGAATTATCCAACAGCTGACCCGCTAACAGCTTCTTATTAGAAAGGAACTTCAAATGCCCAATAACGAACCTGAGCATATTCAGGTACAGCATATTTTGATCGGTTTTAGTGGCAGCGTACCGGGTAAGCCGATCCGCCGCACCCAGGAGGAAGCCCGTACTCTCGCCTACGATTTGTTAAAGCAGGCTCAAGCCGGAGCCAACTTTGATGAATTAGTCCGCAAACATACCGACGATTCGCCTCCTGGTATTTACGGCATGTCAAACCTGGGGATATCCCCGGCAGCAGGCGAATTTGCCCGTAACCAGATGGTTGGGGCCTTTGGCAATGTCGGCTTTGTGCTACAGGTTGGCGAATACGGTGTGGCCGATTACGACCCGCGTACCAGTCCCTACGGCTGGCATATCATCAAGCGAGTGCGGTAGATAAAATTAGTAATTGCTCACCCATGTCATTCTGAAGCGGGCGCTTACTTCGATTTTTGCCAGAGATGTCTTCCCGCCGAAGAATCTAGACCCTTCGCGGCGGCTCAGGGTGACACGGCTGCGTCGTGCTAAAATTAAACAAAAAAGGGTCGGCCCGTTTTGAAAAGACGGGCCGACCTTTTAATTTTACGGCTTGGGAGTGGTGGGCCGAGGCGTAGGGGTCGGCAAAAGCGTAATCGGTTGCACCGTAATTCCGACCGTCGGTTGGGCTGTAAAGCCTGGGCCGGACGGGGTAGGCGTAGGCCCGACTGGTGTTCCTACCGGGGTCGCGTCCGGCGTAGTAACCGGGGTAAGAGTCTGGTCTACGGTTGGGCTAGGACTGGGCGACGGAGTCGGCGTAGGTGTTGGCGGCACATAGGTCTGACAGGGTTGGGTCGGGGGAGGCAAACGACCTTGCCGCAAAGCCCATTGCTTCAACTCTGGTGGGTAGACGTAAAATAGCTTTTCTTCCAACTGGTCGGGCGGCCAACTTGCGTCCGGGATGCAATAATTTTCGCTATCCAAAAAAGCGGCCCCAGCCGGTGTCGGTGTCGGTGGCAAAACCGGGTTAGCCGGATTAGCCGGGTCGGTCTGGACGGGTTGGCGTTGTTTGGGTACTTTTACTTTGCGATGAATATCCGAGACCTTTTTGGGTACGTCGGCTTTCGGGAAAATCTCTTTACGCTTTTGGGGGCAAGCATCATTGGGTAATAGACCGCTTTCCACGCAAATCGTAACTTCTTCAATATCGCCGGGCCGAATAAAGTCACGCTGTAGCTGCCCGGCTTGCTTGATAATATCAGCCATTTTAGGGTCTTTGTAGACCGCGTTCATATAGCTGTTCCAGACAATCCCGGCCCCGACCGACCCGGCTACCCCGTCCATCGGCTTATTATTGTTGTTACCGACCCAGACCCCCACCACCAAATCGGGTGTATAACCGACCGTCCAGCTATCTACAAAGTCCTGCGAGGTGCCGGTCTTGGCGGCGGCAGGCCGATCCAGTACCAGGGGGTTGCTGCGGGCGAAGGCCAACAACCGGGCTTCGTTGTCCGAGAGAATATTGGTGATGACGTAGGAAATCTGAGGTGATATGAGATTTTTGCGGGCGACCTTAGTTGGGTCAAATTTGTAAATAGTGTCGCCCCGCTTTTTGATCTCCAAAAAGGAAACCGTATCCACCTTGTCGCCCAGGTTATCAAAGACCGAATAAGCCCCGACCAGATCAAGCAAACGTACTTCGCCACCGCCCAGCGTCAAGGTCAAGCCGTATTCTTCCGGGCCTTTCTGGAAGCTCACCCCCATATCTTTGGCTTCGCGCATAAAATTTTCCACGCCATCGAACTGCAAGGTTTTGACTGCCGGAATATTTAGCGAACTACCCAGGGCTTGCCGGACGGGAACCGGGCCGCGAGTGTTGCCGTCAAAGTTTTGCGGCACATACGGTTTTCCAGCAGCCCCCGGAAACTCGGTTCGCACGTCCGCCAGAACGGTCGCCGCCGTCCAACCTTTTTGCATAGCAAAGGCGTAGGTGAGCGGCTTGAGGGCTGAACCGGGCTGACGACGAGCAATCGCGGCGTTGAACTGGCCCTGATTTTCGGCGTTATTAAAATCGGTACTACCGATCATTGCCAATATCTCGCCGGTATTGGGCCGCATAGCAACCAGAGCCGCATTAGAAGCTCGCCGCTTCTTCAGTTCGTCCACATTCGACTTGACGATTTCTTGCGCCCGGTTGACCATATCGAGGTCAATCGAGGTGTAAATATCGTAGCCACCCTGCTTGAAATCATCGGCTGTCCAGTTAATCGAGGTCAGTTGGGGCGAATTAAGTTCGCCTTGAAGCTGCTGCAAGACATAGTTGACGAAATGGGGAGCCTGGATAAAAGCGGTTTTCTTGCGCCGGTCGATCAGCCGCGACTGCAAATCGACCCGATAGGCAGTATCGGCCTGGGGTTGGCTAACCCGATTGTACTTGACCATTAGATCAAGGACGATTTTCTGGCGGCTACGGGCCAATTCGTAATTCTGGGTTGGGTCATAGAGGCTTGGGGCCTGGGGCAATCCGGCCAGCATCGAGGCTTCCGCCAGATCGAGGTCTTTGGCTTCCTTTCCGAAATAGCCCAACGAAGCGGCCTGAATGCCATAAGCCAGGTTGCCGTAATAAATGTTGTTGAGATACTTTTCCATAATTTTCTCTTTGGAAAAAGTATCGGTAATCTTGATCGCCAGGATTGCCTCATCTATTTTACGGTCAATGCTTATCTCCTGACGCTGCTGGGGGGGCAGATAGAGCAAGCGGGCGACCTGCTGAGTAATCGTCGATGCGCCGGACGAGCCACGCCGCGATATATTGATATAAGCGGCCCGCACGATAGCGTAAGGGTCAACCCCTCGGTTCTCAAAGAAAGAAGGGTCTTCCGCCGCCGTCGTCGCTTCGATCAAAATCTTTGGCACGTTATCAATCCCGATATACTCGCGCAAGCCTTCTTCGGGCTGCTTCTCGTAGAGCAAGACCCCTTTGCGGTCGTAAATCCGGGTCGTCTCAAAAGTTAGCGCATATTCTTTATCGAGGCTCAGGCTGTTGTAACGCTGGGTATAGAGAGCCGTCCCAATTGTGACGGGCGTGACAATACCTGCTACCGAAACGGCCAGCGCTCCGGCAAATAGCACAAAGGTCAGGCCCATCAGGATAAAAACCCAGTAGTTATTTTTTTGAATCGGGCGGGTCAAATGTGATCGTATCAACCAGGCGGGCGCACGTCGTCGCGAACCGCTATACCAATAGGGGTTGAAATGCCGCCCCGAACCGGGCAGGCGTACCTGATTGGCTCGGATAAAAGGCCGTTGTGCGTTTTGGTCGCCGTTGTTAGGCTTGCTGTGGTGTCCGTTTCCACCGATGGGTGGCATAATTACAATCTCCAACCGATCAGGAAATCTGCCGTTGGGGGCGGTCAAAGCCGTCCCTGCGAAAAAGCCTCTGCTATACATAACGCACAAGCACAACAAAAGAGGCCCTTGCAGTATAGCATAAAACAGATCATGCGACCACCAATTTTTGGTCGGGCGAAACTTACCAACTGGCTATTGCGTAGAGACTTGCGACAGACGATAATAGTATCAGGATTTAGCCACTAACAGAGCAACCTCTAACAAGGGATGAAGGCTGAAGCGAAACATCCATTGGCAGAGCGGTGTCTTACAAGGGATGAAGCGAAACATCCATTGGCAGAGCAGAGCAACTAACACGCATTGAGCGAGGGCAAAGTATGTTTAACGAGCGTGATCGAGGGTTAAGTCGGTTTTTCGGCAACTTTGCCAAAAATCGGTACAGCAAGGCGGCGGCAGCCCGTGGCCTGGACGGTGAATTTATTATTGGCATGGTGCTGGCGGCGGTTGCCGTCTTTACCCTGTGGTGGACTCCACTGCTCTTTCCTTTCCGCATCTTTACGACCGCCGCGCACGAAGTAAGTCATGCTATCGCGGCCCTTTTGACTGGCAATAGCGTCCAGAAGATCGAGCTATTCTGGAACGGTGGTGGCGTTACCTATATTTTTGGAGTCAACACTACTTTTGAAGCGATTATCGTATATTCGGCGGGCTATTTGGGTAGTGTCCTTTTTGGAGGCGCGTTGCTCTTGCTTGCCAAACGAGCCACTAGCCGCCGCAATTCGCTCTATGCCATCGTGATCGGTCTGATTATCATCACGGTTTTCTACATTCGAGATGTGCAGAGCCTGTTGCTGGTTGTGATTGTGGGTGGACTGGCCGGGTTGGTCGCCTACAAAGGCCCCAATATAGTCGTCCAGTTTACGATCTATGTACTGGCCCTGCTAAGTTGTCTTTACTCGCTGCAAGACCTGATCTATCTTTTCTTTGCCAACTCGAACCCGTTCCATACCGGCTTTAATGATGCGGTCGGTTTAGAAAAAGCCACTGGTCTACCGGCCTTAGTCTGGTCTTTGGCCTGGGGTATTCTTGGTGCATTCATGATGTTCCAGTTTGTGCGGCGGGCCATCCGGCGTAGTCCGGCTAACCCCTCCGGCAGTCCAGGCGACCCTTATGCTCCTTCTCGTAACGGCAATAATTCCGACAAGTTCGGCGCTTTTGATCGCTACGATGATTATCTTAGTAAGAAGAAATAAATTGGTCTTCCGTCGTGGCTTATCGTCAAGTACTACTGAATTGGTCAAAAGCCATAACGCTTGCGCTCTATCTCGCCCTCCGGGAGTGAGATAGAGCGCTTTTGATAGTTGGGGTGGCTATTCAGCTTTTCCGGCTCAATGCAAAGCAATTGAACTATAACCCTTATCTGTAGGAGCGAGCTTCTGCTCGCGATTGAACCCCCAACTACCCCTCCCATCGCGAGCGGAAGCTCGCTCCTACAGTAATCACTAATTATCACAAGTAACCGCGTTAGTCAAGCAATCTTTAATTAAAGCTTAATTCTTATTTTTCTTAAATGAATCTTAAATATCACACTGACTATTGACATTGCTTGTCTTCAAGTGCTAAGCTTTTGGAAGGCGTAAAATGTCTAGGTTATAATGGGCAGTATCTTTGTAGACCCGCTTGCCGCTATTGATAAGGGGTCAGTAGCTCGAAATTCCTCTGAAATTTTCTAATGAAGTGCCTCTTTTAACTATCAAAATACTGGTTCTGGGCTTAGGTTTATTTTATATTATAGGATGATCTATTTATGCAATCAACATTACGTCCTGAAAGCGAAGTAACAAGCAACTTGGAACAATTACGGGAAAGTGAAGCTCGGTTCCGTAGCATGGTCGAACTCTCGCCCGAAGCGATTGTCGTTCACGCTAATGAGCGTTTTATCTATGCCAATAAGGCAGCGGCCCACCTGCTTGGTCTAAGCCAGGTTGAAGACCTGCTTAGCAGATCGATCTGGGATTTTGCCTATCCCGAAGATGTCGAAAAACTTGAACATCGGTTAGAAGAAAATGGTTGGAACGAATTTGCACCAATCGAAAGCCGACTCTTGCGGGCGGATGGGCAGGTTCTGGATATTGAGTCAACCAGCGTTGAGACTGTTTACTGGGGGCAAGCCGCCCGTCAGGTCTTTTTGCGAGATATTACCCAACGCAAGCGCTCCGAAAACGCTTTGCGTGAAAGCGAGGAGCGCTATCGCTTACTGGTAGAGTCTTCGCCAGAAGCGCTTTATGTCTATCTCGATCAAAAGTTTGTATATGTTAACGAAGCAGGGGTCAAGTTGCTTGGAGCCAAGCGGCCCGAAGACCTGCTAGGTAAACCCATCTGGGCTTTTATCCACTCCGAAAGTCTCGGATTAATTCGAAAACAGGCCTGGGAAATTGGGCAAGGTATAGACGATCCTGATTTGATAGAAGTTAAAATGGTAGGTCTGGATGGGCGGATTTGCTCGGTGGAGTCGGCTGGAACTACTATTATCTACAAAGGTCAACCGGCCCGGCAGGTGTTCGTGCGAGATATAACCCAGCGTAAAAAGGCCGAGGAAGCTTTGTATCACAGTATGGCAACCAACCGGGCCTTACTGGAAGCTATTCCCGATTTGATGGTTCGCATTAGGGCGGACGGCACTTTTGTAAACTATAAAGAGGCCAGGGGGACGAGCCTGAGCCTGGTTCTGCCAGCCGCCGAACTTATAGGTAAAAAAATTCATGAGGTTTTATCACCCGAAATTGCTACCATTGCCCAGACCTGTATCGATCAAGCTTTACAAACGGGCGAGGTTCAGACCTTTGAATACCAGCTTTGGGTGAATGGTCAACTGGGTGATTTTGAAGTTCGGATCGTTGCCAGTGCCGAAGATGAGGTGTTAGCTATTGTGCGCGATATTACCCAGCGCAAGCAAGCCGAACGCGATATTCGGGCGGCCCTGGCTAAGGAAAGAGAATTGAGCGAGTTGCGCTCACGTTTTGTTAATACCACCTCGCACGAGTTTCGCACTCCACTCAGTATTATTTTATCTTCAGCTGAATTGCTAGAGATGTATGGCGAGAAATGGACGAAGGAAAAGAAGAGCCAGCATTTTCAACGGGTCTATGCTTCGATCCGTCGTATGATCGACCTACTCAACGATGTACTAATGGTTGGTAAGGGTGATGCCGGTCAATTAAAGCTTAACTTAGAGTTATTCAACCTCAGCGAACTCTGTCAGGTGTTGCTTACCGAGTATCAAATGGACTTCGCCAGTAACCATTTATTGAAATTCGCTTGCTACGGTCAGCCGGTGAAAAGCTATCTGGACGAAAAATTCATAAGACAGGTCTTGACCAACTTGCTCTCAAACGCCGTCAAATATTCACCCATAAATAGCCAGATTGATGTAGCGGTGAAGTATAAGCCGGACAAACTTATCCTGGTTGTAGCCGATCAGGGGTTGGGTATTCCGGTAGCCGACCGTTCGCAGCTTTTTGAGCCTTTTCATAGAGGCAGTAACGTCGAGAGTATTTCTGGTACCGGCCTGGGCCTGAATATTGTCAAAAAAGCAGTAGAATTACATAAAGGCGAAATTACAGTCGAAAGCACCGTAGGGACTGGCACCACCTTTCGAGTTACGCTACCCCTACTCCTTCTTAAAGGGACCTTCTAGGTTCGATTGACCCGGCAGTTTTAGGTTTAGTCTAGTTCTGCCGGGTTTTTAATATACCTCTATCTAGCTGCTTTCCCCAATAATGTAAGAAATCACAGCTAAAGTTGAGTAAGGGCTAACTTTTATTTTGCTGGAATAAAAGTTGCACAGTATGCCCCTGGTATAGCTTGTAGCTAACTAATTCGGCGGGTCGTCCGATAGAACTACCCCTATAAAACTAATTCCGTACCCTTCTTCCGAAGGTGGTACTTAAGTTGCAATCGTTACACGGTTGTCGAAGAATACGTAAGGCTAAATTAGATGACTTTTACAATCTGGTTCGTGATTATTGGTTTGCTTTTGATCGCAATGGCCCTTTTTACCTCGATGTTAAAGCGGCTACCCCTGACCAGTTCGCTCTTATATTTGGGGATCGGCTTTGGATTAGGGCCGGTCGGTCTGGGCCTGATCCAACTCAATCCAATCGAACATTCGGCCCTGTTAGAACGGGCTACTGAAGTAGCAGTCATGATCTCACTTTTCTCGGCGGGCCTGAAGCTGCGTACCCCGCTCACGCATGGGCGCTGGCAGTTGCCGGTACGACTAGCTTTTGGCTCGATGCTTATTACGGTTGGGCTGGTGACGCTGGTGGGGGTCTTTTTGCTTGGTTTGCCGGTCGGGGCGGCAGTCTTGCTGGGGGCGATGCTCGCTCCAACCGACCCGGTGCTGGCCTCGGACGTGCAAGTCGAAAACGCCTGGGACCCCGACCGATTGCGGTTTAGCCTGACTGCCGAAGCCGGTCTGAACGATGGAACCGCTACGCCTTTTATAATGCTAGGGTTGGGTCTGCTTGGTTTGCACGAAATTGGCGAAGGCGGTTGGCGCTGGTTGTTAGTAGATGTAGGGTGGGCGGTAACGGCAGGACTGGGGATTGGCTGGATTTTGGGGACACTGATCGGCTATCTGGTGATTCATTTGCGGCAGGTGCATAAAGAAGCGGTTGGCCTGGATGATTTTCTAGCGCTGGGCCTGATTGCCTTATCCTATGGCGTAGCTTTATTAGTCGGTGGTTATGGCTTCCTGGCGGTTTTTGCGGCTGGACTGGCCTTGCGCCGTATCGAGCGCCAATCCAGTGGCGAAACTCCCAGCCAGGAAATTATGGAAGTGACTATGGTCGGAAATGCCGAAGCGATGGCGACCGACCAGGAAAAAGCCCCGGCTTATATGGCGGATGCCGTGCTTGGTTTTAACGAACAGTTGGAACGGATCGCCGAGATTGGGGTCGTGCTATTGCTGGGCGGAATGCTCAGTCTGAGTTATTTTACGCCCCAAACACTCTGGTTTATACCCTTGCTATTTTTGGTGATTCGTCCCCTTTCGGTCGGTCTGGGTTTGATCGGTTCCAAAGCTAACCCGACCCAGCGTTGGTTAATCGCCTGGTTTGGGGTGCGCGGAGTTGGAACACTCTATTATTTGATGTATCTGATCCAACACGGGCTTCCACGCGATCTGGCCGAGCAATTGACCGGCCTGACCCTTAGCGTGGTCGTCGTCTCGGTGATTGTTCACGGTATTTCGGTCACTCCGTTGATGAGCCACTACGCCACCAAAACCGAGCGCAAAAATGCCAGCCGTCAGCCCGATGCCGCCTAGAGCAAGCCGAAATTAGTTGGTAAAATTAATTAGCGGGAAATAAAGAACCGTACCCTATCGGAGTTGGGTACGGCTCTGATTCGTGTGATAGGAGCTTGCGGATTTGTGCAAATCCTAGTAAATAAAAGATGGAAAATATTGCTGTTTTGGTTCTAGTATCTTAGAGTGTGAATGTAAAATCTACGTTACCGAAGTGTTACGAAAGTGTTAAACATGTTAACGAGAGTTAGTTTTTATTAACAAGTTGAATATCACTATCCGTTTTTGAGGTCAAGCTGATTTCCGGCTGTATCAGGTTGTTAACAACTGCCGGTAGAAAGATCGTAAATTGGGAGCCTTTGCCCTCGGTACTCTCGGCTTGAATCTTGCCGTCATGGGCCAGGATAATTTCTTTGGAGATCGCCAGACCTAACCCACTGCCTTCGGTCGCCAGGTCGCGCCGCCGGGCTTTGTCGGCCTGATAAAAGCGCTCGAAGATATGGGGTAGGTCTGCCGCCGAAATACCCGCCCCGGTGTCCGAAACCAGGGCCAGAATGGTCGCGCCGTTACGATAGGCTTTGACCCGGATCACCCCACCCGGTGGCGTGTACTTGAGCGCATTATCAATCAAATTGTTAAAAACCTGACGTAGCCGGTCGGAGTCGCCAATCAGCAGTAGAGGGGGGCGAAATTCGGCCAACAAAGAGATTTCGTTAGCTTCGGCGCGGGGCGCAAAGCTTTCGACGCAATGTTTGAGCATCTCGGCTAAGTCCATTTCATAACGTTGCAAAGCCGCTTCCCCGCTTTCCAGCTTCGAGAGGTCGAGCAAGCCATTGACCAATCGCACCATCCGGGCCGCTTCGTTGGAAATAATCTCGGCTGGGCGGGCGAAATCTTCCGGGCGACGCAATGCGCCATCCAGCATAGCTTGTGAAAAGCCCTGGATACTGGTCAAGGGTGTTTTAAGCTCGTGTGAGACGTTTGCAATTAGCTGGCGCTGCATGCGCTGGGCCTCGTCTACTTCGCGGGTCATCTGGTTAAAGCTTTCGGCCAGCCGAATTATTTCATAGCCGCCTTCGGGTGAGACCCGGTGGGCGTAATCCCCGCGTGCCACCGCCTGGGTCGCCTGGGTCAGCCTGACCAACGGACGGCTCATGCTACGGGCCAGAAAAAGGCCCAATATAAAAGAGACCGCCAGCGCAACCAATGCCGCTATCGCCAGAATCGGCAACAAATCCCGCCAGACCTCCGGGGTTGGCACAATCGGTATGATTACCGCTACCGCGAATGGTAATGGTTTGCCTTTGTTATCCAGGCCGAACAAATTCGGTGCGTTATCCCCACTTATCGCCCGGAAAAGCAGGTTATATCTTTGACCGTCGGTAGCGTTGACTGTTATATCAGGGGCCGGGGGCCGTACCGCGTTAGGTTGAGCAGTCGGGTTAACCAACCGGGCTGCGCTAAAAGTCTCGCCCTGTAAAGAGAGGTTTGGGTCCAGTTCGGAGTCAATTTTTACTTCGTTGTCGCGCAGCACCACAACTACTAGCCGCACATTTCGCAACTGGGCCAGGTCGCGGAATTTCTGGCGAACCGTATCAATCGAGGGAGTCGGCGGCCAGTTGCGGGGGTTAGTGGTGTTAATCGACAAATATTCACTGAAAGATTTGGGTACGTTGTTAGAAGCGCGGTTGACTACCACCCCCCGCACCCAATCAAGTTGATCGGTATATTCCAGCACTTTACGCTGGCGTTCTTCCTGGACGCGATCATCCTGATAGCTTTGTAAGAGGGGCAAAGCGACTGCCCCAGACGCAATTATTGCGATTAGGGCCACGAAAGAGTAAGTTACTATCAGCTTGGTACTAAGACGCAAGCCTTTATATTTGTGCGAACCTAACATTACTTTACCCTACCCACAACCAATTGCTTTTGCGTAATGGCTTGTATTTACAGTTTCAAAAAAGACATTCCAGCTTGACCCGCCAGGAACCTAGATTAAACCAACTTAAATATACCGAACTGGTGTAAAATCGGGATTAGGCTTATGTTAACAGAATGTAAATTGCTATGGATTAGGTATTAGGTATCAGGTGTCAGGTCTGGATTATTTACCTGTTATCTGCTTAATTTGTAGGGGCAGACCTATGTGTCTGCCCGCTAAGGGCGACCACCCAGGATCGTCTCTACCCCTATTTTTGAGAAGATATTCTACTGATACCTGACACCTATTTCCCTAAACACAAAACCGCACTTGAGGTTTGCGGGCGGCAGTCGTCTCGTCCAACCGCAAAACCGGCGTAGTATAGGGCGCATTTTTGACCAGTTCGGGCGTTTCCTCCGCTTCACGGGCGATATGAAGCATCGTTTCGATAAACTGATCGAGGGTCGTCTTGCTCTCGGTCTCGGTCGGCTCGATCATAATGGCTTCCTCGACGATCAGAGGGAAATAGATCGTCGGCGAGTGATAGCCGAAATCGAGCAACCGCTTGGCGATGTCGAGGGTTTTAACGCCGTGCTGATGCTTTTGCCGCCTGCCGCTTAATACAAATTCGTGCATACAAATGCGATCATAAGGCAGGTCATAGGCATCGGTTAGCTTCCGCATGACATAGTTGGCGTTCAAGACAGCATTCTCGCTGATCGCCCGTAAGCCCGCCGCTCCGTGTACCCGGATATAGGTGTAAGCCCGCACGTGCATCCCAAAATTGCCCCAGTAAGAGCGTACCCGGCCCACCGTTTCGGGTAGTTCGCGGAAGAAATAGCGGGTCTGCCCATCTTCTTCTGCTTTGTCCACCACCGGCGAGGGCAAGTAAGCAGCCAGATGAGTTTTGACGCAAACTGGGCCACTGCCAGGGCCGCCACCGCCGTGAGGAGTGCTGAAGGTCTTGTGCAAATTGATATGCATTACGTCAAAACCTACGTCGCCCGGTCGCACGATCCCCAAGATCGCATTAAAATTCGCACCATCGCCGTACATCAGGCCACCCGCTTTGTGGACGATCTCGGCAACCTCGATCAGGCTTTCATCAAATAGGCCAAGCGTGTTGGGGTTGGTCAGCATCAGGCCCGCCGTGTCCGGACCGACCATTTCCCGCAGGTGGGCCAGATCGACGTTACCCCGTGCGTCGCTTTTGATCGTCACAACCTGAAAGCCGCACATGGCCGCCGTCGCCGGGTTCGTACCGTGCGCGGCATCGGGAACCAGAATTTTGGTGCGTCGGCTATCACCTCTGGCGTGGTGATAGGCCCGGATCGTCAGCACGCCAACCAATTCGCCGTGCGCTCCGGCGGCGGGTTGGAGCGTTACCGCATCAAAGCCCGAAATCTCGGCTAGATAATTTTGCAGTTCGTACTGAATTCGCAAGGCTCCCTGAACGGTTTCTTCCGGCTGTAAAGGATGGATTTCGGACAGACCGGGCAGCCGGGCCACATTCTCGTTCAGCTTGGGGTTATATTTCATGGTGCAGGAGCCGAGCGGGTAAAACCCTACGTCTATCGCGTGGTTGAGGCGCGAAAGGTGGGTGAAGTGGCGGACTACATCCAATTCGCTGACTTCGGGTAGGCCCAATTTGTCGGCCTCGCGGGTCAGTTCGGTCGGTAACGGCGCGGCAGGTACGTCCAAATCTGGCAAAGAAAAGGCCGTTCGTCCGGGGCGGCTTATTTCAAAAATTAATGGCTCCAACGCGGCAGTCATTATGGCACTAACTCCTTCATAGGGTTTATAACCTGGGTTTATTAATTTGCAGACTCCGAGAATTTAATTTACTCTGTGGGAATTATACAGCAGGCCCGGCTAAAATGCCACTTAACTAGGGCGGTTACAGGAACGCTTTTATCCAATAATGTTTTTATCCTTGTCACGCCCCTTTACGGGGTGTGAGCGTAGCGAAGAATCTTCGGACATTCTTCGCTTCGTTCATTAGATAGTCCAGTAAGTGATGTCAGTTTAGGATAAAGGTGATGTAAAATTAGTCTGGCTTTTTCACAGGTGAATTGCCAATTGATTGCTGCCCCGCTTATAGCTGTACTGGCTGACCACACTTTGGTGTCGGTCAGGACGGTTAGCTGGTCTAGATCGTTGTAGGCGTACTTGACCGGCGAGGCGCTGCCTAGCTGCATCGTCTGGCGGTTGCCCATCGCGTCGTAGCTGTAGGTCGTTGTGTTAGTAAAGCCGATTCTCATTACTTGAGCAGTATTCACTTGTTAAGGTGCTAGTTTATGCTAACTTGAGGAAGATTGTTGCGCTAGTTCCCAGGCTTGTGGTATCGCTTCGGTTAACCACCATTCCCAAAATTCTAAGTTCTTTTTCAAGTTTGCGTCTATTTCAGATAATATTTCAACATAAGCAATTATGGCTGAGGAGGCTACATCACCTTCTCCAGGTGGTATATCACCGTTTGTATTATATTCATCAATATCTAAATATTCAAAAGGCTTACGTCCCAGAACTATAAAAAGTGCTTCTATAGCTGCACTATACGCATATATAGCTCTGCGTGAAATTTTTCTACTTTCAATCCTGTTGCCAAAGTGATTCCAGATTTTCCCATTAGCTTCTTGTGAGGCAACTTTATGATCAATAGTGCCATCTAAAATCATTCTGGCTAAATTAATTGCATAGTCGGGAGTTTTGTCTTCTGGCATTCTTTTTTGCCAAATAGGTAATACCCGTTGTGCTGTAATTATTGCTAAGTTAGCCTGTAATCGTTGTGTGTCAAAGGTAGGTTCGCTCCAAGACGCATAGATATGATCTCTATGCTTTGGTCTAAGTTCGTGATTAAGATCGCTGCGTACAAGTTCTAACGCTTTATTAAGAATGAGACTTACTGTATTAGGTATCAAAGTTTATAACCCTTAATATAATACTACGACAGTTTATTGAAGACGTGAATGGCGTATAATTCCTCCCAGGTACTGACAAGATTACCACCCCCGTCAACCAGGTTGCGAACGGTACCTTGTCCATCATCAGGAAATATTAGATAATCCAGTAAGTTATGTCAGTTATTTCCCGATCAATTGACCTTAAAACCGCTACCAATTTGTCACAGGACTTGTCGGACTATCTATTCAGATGACAATTCTTGCAAAAGCCCTGTCCATTTAACCGATTATAATACCCTTGTGAGAATTGAAGTGCTATAATCCAAATAGAGGCGACCGGGAAACCAATAGGAGGTTATAAGCTTTGCAAAGATACGGAAGGGCCGGTTTGGTGGGTCGGGGTTGGCCCAAAAATTGGCTCAGAGGGCTGGTAGTGCTAATGGCGGCGCTGGTTTTGGTGGCCTGGAATGTACCAAACGTTTTTGCTCATGCCGGTTACGATCACAGTAGCCCGCCTGCTAACGCCAGTTTGCCGACCGGTCAAATGCCCGAACGAGTCCAGGTCTGGTTTACCGAACGGGTCGAGCCGCGCTTTAGCGAACTGAACGTTTTGGACAAAAACGGAACGCGGATCGATGCCGGAGATAGCAAAGTCACCCCCGGCGACCCAAAATCGATGGTGGTATCGCTCAAGCCGGGTCTGCCAGATGGCCCTTATACCGTAATTTTCAACAATGCTTCCTCCGAAGACGGTCATGTTGTAAAGGGCAGCTTTGCCTTTCTAGTGGGAGTGGGCCAACTGCCGACCGGCCTGACCGCCAGCAGCCCGCTCGATATAGCCCAGCGGCAAGTTGCCTCTACTAGCGAGAATTCTGATTTCTGGGCGATCAGTTTGCGGTGGCTAAACTATCTAGCGGGGGCCGCTTTGGTCGGCGCTTTGGCCTATGCCTTATTGGTCTGGCGACCGGCAATCAGGCAGGCCAGAGCCACCAAACGGATGGGGCCGCAGCTTGAGACGGCTTATGGGCTAGGGTTGCGGCGGGCGCAATTAGTCGCCTGGGCCGGATTGGGCGGGTTGTTAGTCGGCTGGTTTGGCTGGTTTTTCAATCAAGCGGCGGCTTTCTCGAATCAGAATCCCGGCCAATTGTTGGGTATCGAGGTTGGTAGTAAGGTCGGGCCACGCGCTTTGACCGATTTTCTTTTTAACAGCCGCTATGGTAACGTCTGGCTGAGCAGATTGGTGCTTTTGCTGGTGGCGTTGGCTTTCTGGTTGGTGGCGTTGCGTGGGTTGGGCCGTTTGCCCGGTAGCCGTCGGGTCAGCCAAAGTCTGTTGCCGACCGAGGAGTCGGGTACAGGAGTGCAGGAAAGCGCCCCGGTAGAAGCACCCCCCAGCGCCCGCCAATTTGCGACCGATTTCGAGGCCCGGCGAGGGTGGTGGTGGGCAACCCTGGCGGCAGGGGCCGGTGTGCTTTTAACAACTAGCCTCAATTCGCACGCGGCAGGCGTTCCGAACTGGCCTTGGCTGGCGGTCGGAGGCGATTGGCTCCACCTACTTTCGACTGCGCTGTGGATCGGCGGGCTGTTTGCGATGGGGTTGGGCTTAATGGTAGCGATCCCGGCCCTGCTGCCCGGTAGCGGCGACCGTACCCGCTTATTGGCGGCGCTCGTCCCGGCTTTTTCTCAGGTTGCTATCCTGAGCGTAATGACCCTGATTGTCACCGGCACGTTTAGCGCCGCGCTGCATCTTAGCGATGTGAGCGATCTTTTCTCATCCCAATATGGGATCGCTCTGACGGTCAAGATCGGGCTGCTGATCCCGCTTTTGCTTTTGGGGGCTTATAATCTGCTGGTGGTCAGCCCTCGGATGCGAGCCTTCGCGAAATCTAAGAAAGCCGGGCCAAAAGAAGGAGCCGGGTCACTGGCGGCGGGCGCGTTGGGTTTGAGCTTTCGGCGGTCGGTCTTTATAGAATGTGGGATAGCTTTGCTGGTGTTGCTGGGGGCGGCTTTTCTGACCAGCCAGGCCCCGCCCGGCAGCCTGGGCGCGACTGGGGCGCTCTATTTTCAAGCCGAACCAGCCAATCTCAAAGTCGAACTGGCGATCAGCCCCGGCGCTATCGGCGAAAATACTTTTGAAGCCCGCCTGACCGATAAGGCTACCGGCCTTCCCGTTTCGGATGCTGTCCTGGTCGATCTACGGCTCTCGATGGTAGAGATGAATATGGGCAGTCCGCGCCTCGAACTCAAGCCGGTCGCTTCCAGTCCAGGCCGCTATATCGGGCAAGGCCCGATTTTAAGTATGGCGGGTCACTGGAACGCGACCCTTTTGATCCAGCGCAACGGTCAGGACGATGTGAGCGTGCCGGTCAGCTTTAAGGTTAAATAACGATACGAAAGCGGTTTTTATGAGTGTATCCGTCTGGCAACAACTGGCCCAAAACGGTGCCAAATACGAGTGCGATGTAGCCGTAATCGGGGCAGGCATTATCGGGGCGTATACGGCCCACTCGCTGGCTTTGGCAGGTAAGAGTGTGGCAATTTTGGAGTCGCGCTTTCCGGCGGCGGGTGCGACCGGTCGCAACGCCGGAATGTGTTTGATGGGAGCCGCCGATAATTATGCGACCGGAGTAGACCGCTTTGGACGCGAAAAGGCGCGGGAATTATGGCGCTTGACCCAGGAAAACCAGCGCAAGACCCGCGCCTTTGTGGATGCTTTTGGCACGCCTTCCGAGCGTTGCGGGAGCGCGATTGTGGCAATCGACGATCAGGAAAGCGCGTTATTAACCCGTGCTTACGCCCTCATGCGCGAGGATGGCTTTGAAGTAGGATTTAGTCCGACCGACCCCTTCGAGCGCGGTTTTGGGGCGGCAATCTTCCAGCCGGACGATTTTGGGATCGACCCGGTCGCGCTCGTTCAGGCTTTGATCGAGAACGCGCCGGACGACCGAGTACGCTTATTCGCCCCGGCAGAGGTCTTTGCTATTCAGTCTGCTAACGGCAAACTGCTGGTCGAAGCGCGTGGGGTGAGCATAGCTTGCGAACAGGTCGCCCTGTGTACCAACGCTTATTCTCCGCTTATTACGCCCTACTTTAGCGATAAAGTTGCCCCGGTACGGGCGCAAATCCTGCTGACCGCGCCGCTTTCGCACCGGGTAATCGACCGCCTGGCCTATGCCAATTACGGTTACGAATATTTCCGTCAGCTTGAAGATGGCTCGTTTTTACTCGGCGGCGGGCGGAGCCAGCATCGAGAGTTGGAAGTCGGCTATGATGATGCGCCGACCGCCTGGCTTCAGGCAACCCTCGAAAAATTTTTACAAAAACATTTTCCTGATGTAATAGCCCAGGTTCCCATAGTACGACGGTGGGCCGGAACGATGGGCTTTTCGGTCGATGGTTTGCCGTTGGTCGGACAATTGCCGGTTGTGCCGGGTGCGTTTTTGCCGGTCGAGCGGCCTTTTGTACCGGCCAAGCCTTGGGAGCCTGGGCGCGACCCGGTCGAGACGGGTGAAACCGGTATTTATTTTGCGGTCGGCTTTACCGGGCATGGGTTGGGTTGGGGCATGGTCACAGCCGATGCAATGCTAGGTCAAATGCTAGGCCAGCGTTCCGACGGCGGTTTGTTCGATGTGCGCCGTTTGAATTTAAGTTAAATAGAAGGAGAAAATAATGTCCCTGGCGAAAGCGGGTTTTGATTATAGCAGCCGAATCGAGCGGGTGCGACAGTTGATGGCCCAAGAGCAGATTGATCTGCTGTTTTTACCGCCCTCGGCGGCTTTGCAATACCTAACCGGTCTCAAGCGACATACCCCCACTTACGGCAATGTTAATTATAATGGTGGTTGGGTGCATGGCCTGCTGCTAGGATTGCATGGTCAGCCGATTTTATCTTTGCCTCGCATGGCGACTCTTTTCGCCTCTTTCCCGCCCGGTCTGGAACTGTCCGTCCTGCCCGATACAGGCGACCCTCAAGCCCATATGCGAAAGTTGCTCGAAAGTTTTGGGCCGATCAAAAAACTAGCCTTTGAGGAACGCACCTGGGGGACGGCCCTTATAAACCTGCAAAAGCTCTTGCCGGAGGCCGATTTTATTTCTGCCGGGCCGCTTATGCTAAAGTTGCGGCGGGTCAAAACCCCCCAAGAAATCGAGTTGATGCGAAAAGCGGCTACGATTATCGATGATGTTCACGCTCATATTATGACGATCTTGCGACCTGGTCTGGCTTATCACGAGATTTCTAGCGAGATCGACAAAAAGATGGGTGAGTTAGGGGCCGAAGCGCAATCCTTTCCCACCACGCTGATCCCCATGTCGCCCAAAATCGGGCCGGGTTCGCACCCTGGCGCAGGCGGACAGCATAGCAGCGGTTCGCCGGTATTAGAAGCCGGGACTTCGCTCAGTTTTGATTATGGTAGTGTGTTCGATGGCTATTGCAACGATTTCGGGCGGTCGGTCTGGGTTGGCGAACCACCTGCCGAATATTTCAAGGTCTACGATCTGGTGATTGGAGCGCAAGCCGAGGCGATGCAGGCCATGAAAGCCGGGACGATCACGGGCGAAGCGGCTAATCTGGTCGCCCGTCGCATTATCGAGGAAGCCGGGTACGGTGAGCATTTCTTCCACCGCCTCGGACACGGCATCGGCCTGGACGTACACGAACCGTGCTACCTCAGCGATGGCGATACAACTGTTCTGGAGACCGGCATGACCTTTACGATAGAACCGAGCATCTTTATCCCCGGCAAGTTTGGCGCTCGGATCGAGGACGTATTTGTCGTGACCGAGCAGGGAGCCGAACCCCTCAACCAGTACCCTCGCCAACTCGCGGTCATCTAAACCGCCTTCTGTTTTACACCAACTGGTAGGGGCGACCCTTGTGGTCGCCCGTGAACACCGTGCCGGGTCTTCGAGGGCGACCACAAGGGTCGCCCCTACCAAAACAATCCCATCATTCCGCAAAATGCTATAAAAGCCCCTACCTTCTAAAATTCTACATTCTGCATTCTGCATTCTGACTTCCCCTCACTCTTCCGCTGCCGGGTTGCGGCCTTTGAATACTTTAAAGAGCAGATAGAGCGAGGGAAGCAGCACGAGCATGCCGCACAGCAGGGCGATTAGCTGCGGGCCGAGGGCCGAAGCGGGAGCCGCCGAACCTGTCACGGTCAGGTCTGGCACGATCATGTAGGGAGCCTGGGCCAGCGCCCACCCTCCGACGATGCAGGCGACTTCGCCAATTGTCGCAATCCGGGCTACCCGGTAATGGCGCAAGTAGCTCGCCAGCATTGCCACTAACCCCAGCAAGACCGTCCCAACCACCAGGGGAGTCGCCCGGCCCCAGATTAGTTGTTCCCAGAGCAGGGGAGCGCCGTTGATGGTGAAGGGCAGGGCCAGTGTAGCAATAAAGGCGGTTGCGATGCCGGATATGACTGCCCGTCGTCGGAAGTCCTCTTGTAGTTCGCCGCTCGTCTCGTTGGTCAAGAAGACTGCCGCTAAGAAGGCGCACAGGGCGACCGCTAGCAGCCCAATCAGGATTGGGAAGGGAGCCAGCCAGGGCGTAAAATAGCTCGAAAGTATCTTGCCATCCTCGTTGACCCGGATGTTGCCCGACCCCAATGCGCCGACGCACAGCCCCAGCACAAAAGGCGTGATAAGACTGGCCGACCCAAACACGCTACCAAAGATTTTTTGCGCTCCGACCAGTGAGGCGGCGTGCGCTCGAAAGACAAAACTGGCTCCGCGCAGCACGATCCCAAACATGACCAGTGTTAGAGGGATCGCCAGGGCGGTACTCATAGCGGCGAAGGCGGGCGGGAAGGCCGTAAATAGCAGCACCAGCACAAAGATCAACCAGACGTGGTTGGCTTCCCAGACTGGCCCCATCGCTTTGGCAATCGCTTCGCGCTGGGCCGCTTTGCGCGGCCCGTAGGCGATTAAGTCCCACACGCCCCCACCAAAGTCGGCCCCCGCCAGCACCACATAGATGGTCAGGCCGATTACAACCAGCCCTGCTACTACCCAGGCCAAATCAAGCGACGGCATAAGTTTCCTCCTTGCTGGATTTATCGGTAGTGTCCGGCAGTTCGGGCTGCGGTTTGGTCTGCGTCAGGCGGCGCAACAGCCAGATCACGATGCCCGACAGAACAAAGTAAAGCAGCGTAAAGCCGATAAAGATCGGTAGAATGCCCGGTGCGGTCGTCACGCTGTCTTTGGTTTTGACCAGCCCATAGACCACCCAGGGTTGGCGACCCAGTTCGGTCACGAACCAGCCCGCTTCGAGGGCTACAAAGCCGAGCGGCCCGCAAAATGCCAGCGTCCGCAACAGCCATTTGCCTTCCGGTAGCTTTTTGTCGCCCCGCCACCAGGCGATTGCAACCCAGCCCGACACCAGAAATAACAGCACCCCAAGCCCGACCATCAACTGAAAATTGAGATGAACGGGCAACGTATCGGGCCGTTGGTCGGCGGGGATGTCGTTGAGGCCGGTAATCACGGCGTTCGGGTCGGTTTTCGCCAGGATGCTCAGACCACAGGGTATCTGGATTGCAAAATCGGTCTGCCCGGTCTGCGCGTTGGGCAAGCCGCCGATATTCAAGGGAGCGCAAGCTTCGGTCTTGAAGTGGCCTTCCATCGCCGCTAATTTGGCCGGTTGGTTCTCGCCGACCCACTTGGCGCTCAAGTCGCCGCTAATCATCTGGAGCGGTACCGCGATACAACCGACCAGCAAGGCCAGGGCCAACCCTTTGCGATGATAGCCGTCGCGTCGTCCCCGCAGCATCCCGATAGCGTAAACCGCCGCGACCGCAAAGCCGGTCGCGATATAAGACGAAAGCGTCGAGTGCAACGCCTGTACGCCCCAGCCCTTGTTAAACATGGCGGCAAGCGGGTCAACGTTGGTCACTTTACCGTTGACTACCTCGAAACCGGCGGGGCTGTTCATCCAGCTATTGACCGCTACCACGAAAATACCACTAACCATCCCGCCGATAGCAATCGGCAGCGTGGTCAACCAGTGGGCAAAAGGCGAAAGCCGCTTGCGTCCGTAGAGATATAGCCCCAAGAAGATCGCTTCAATAAAGAAGGCGTACCCTTCCAGGCTGAAAGGCATCCCGACGATGCTCCCGGCGTACTTCATAAAACCGGGCCACAACAGCCCTAACTCGAAGCTCAAAACGGTTCCCGATACTGCCCCGACCGCGAACAAAATGGCGGTCGCTTTGGCCCACTTTTTAGCCAGGGCCAGGTAAGCCGGGTTTTTGGTGCGGAGATACAGCCCCTCGGCCAATACCAGCAATAGCGGTAGGCCGATACCGAGGGCCGCGAAGACAATATGAAAAGCCAGCGACGTACCCATCTGGGCGCGTGCAGCAGTTAGATCATCCATAGTAAATTCCTTGCTTTCTAGCAATCGAAGGCGTAACTGTTTGGCCCGGCAAGGCGACCCAGTTACAAAAGGTTTGCAGACAAACCTGAAGGGGAAGAACCAGAGCGCGGTCGGGCAGGTTCGTCGCCTGCCGGGTAAGACGTAGTTGTTTAGACCTTATTAACACCCTTTATATTGTGAAATTATACACAATTATTTACCAGATGTCAAGACTTTTTAACCCTAATTTTTACCTGGATAGCCTATCCTAATCCAGTTTTTATCTGTTGAGCCTCAAATTTCCTACAAGTTCAAACATTAAGAAAGGGCGTTGCAAAGACCTCACCTCAAATTAAAAAGAGTAGCCCAGGGTGAACCAGACCTAAAGCAAACCACCATAGATAAGTTGTCTGCAATAAATAAAAGTTAGCCTGGCTCAATAAACCCTGCATTATGTCATTACGTAGATTGTCACCTTCGGGTGTAATTAATAATCCTTGTAACCAATGGTGCTAGTTAGGGGATGAATAGAAAATAGTATTGCCAAAAGAAAGCGTAACGCGCTCGCGGTATCTGGTCGAAGCGCTTGTTGGGCAGTGCCGATAAGCCGTCACGCCCGTCAGCAGTCGAATACCGACCAGCAGATCTCGTTTCGCAACCGCTGATCCTCCAGGACGAGTTCGCGAATCGCAGCCGGGAGCTGTTCGCGCTGCCAACGACACTCGAGCCGCCCGACGCTCTCACCCTCGCATCCGGGGGCGGCGGCACGCGCGGCCTTGATCGCGTAGGCCGCAGCACCGAGTTCGTGTGCAGCGACATGCGCC
>JBBQWM010000081.1:0-24056 GCA_038210655.1 Chloroflexia bacterium | reverse complement strand
CCATTCAGCAATCAAAAACGGTCTGGAGAAGTTATTGATTGCCAACGCTTTAAGTTTTGATGTGGTTAAGCCCAGTGCAAGCCAGCTTGTCATGGGCTAATTGTCAATCCTTTAGAGCAAATTCGATTCAAATTGGGCTTAAAAGCATCGTTTTGGTACTTGACAAGCTCGTCAAAACCTTAACTTGTAGACTATGTGCTAAGGGTTCAGTTTGGACAGCCTTTTTTGAGTTCAAATTCGAGCTTTCAAAAGTCAACCCTTAGAGATCGATACGTTATCCTAGAAACTAAGGACTTGACAAAACTTGCAAATTAGTTTAATTGGGTGAGTTGGGATGGAAAGCCAGGTTCGTAGCACGAACCTAATGTTTATAGCAGAATGCAAAGCAGTTGAGCTACCTAATACCTTGTAGGAGTGAGCTTCTGCTCGCGATGGAAGCGAGTGGTGCGTGTTCTATCGCGAGCAGAAGCTCGCTCCTACAGGGGTTCAATTAGTCTGCATTTTGCTATAAGCTCATAGCGCAGCAAAGTTTAACACAGCCCTAATTCGTGCTGAAACGAAATCAAAGCACTGGCGTACTGCCCTTCCAGACGTGGCAAAAGGCCCCGTCGCATGAGGGCTTGTCCGCTTAATAAGGTGGGTTCGCCTGCTGCCAAATCTCCACTCAACCGATAAAACGCATCTGGTTTCAACCCCGCCAGACGCAGACGGAGCGGGTTTTGCCAGAAATGACCACGTCGCTCGAAGGCCAGCACGACCCCCGCTTGCCTATCCTGGCCCAAGTACTCGACCGCCAGTCGCGCCTCCTCCGTCGGCGGGGTCAGGCGATAGAACCGACCGTGTTGCACCAAAGGCCGGATGCGCTTGTATTCTTCGATCAATTGGGTTGCTTCGGACATTTCCTCCGCCGTCCAGCGGTTCAAATCGGTTCCAACTCCCAGGCTACCCATAAAAGAAGAATGAAAACGGTAGCGCAGCGAGTAATTGGCCCGATTATTATCGGTGTGCGTAACCCAGGCGTACATAGTTTTGGGGGCATAGCCGAGTAAATAACCCTGCTGGATCGTCAGACGGTCGAAGGGGTCGGTATTATCGCTGGCCCAGACGTGATCGAAATGGGTTAGCGACCCTAAATCCACCCGTCCACCTCCACCCGAACAGCCTTCAAACAAAACCTGGGGATGCCGTTCGCGTAGACGGTCGAGCGTGCGATAAAGAGCCTTGATGTGGCGCACCCAGGTCTCACGCTGCCGACCTGGTTCGGCGGTAGGCCAACCCGGTTCGCTGATCGACCGGTTGTAATCCCACTTGAGATAGCTAATGTTATTTTCACCCAGCAGTTTGTCCAACCAACCAAACATCCACTCTTCTACATCCGGGCGGGCCAGGTTCAAGATTAATTGGTGACGACTGGTGGTCGGCTCCCGGTTGGCAAAATGATAGACCCAATCGGGATGGGCGCGATAAAGATCGCTGTCGGGGTTGACCATTTCCGGCTCAACCCACAGACCAAACTTCATCCCCAAACTGTTGACGCGCTCGATCAACGGCCCTAACCCGTTCGGAAATTTACCAGCATTCGGAACCCAGTCGCCCAACCCGGCCAGTTCGTTATGGCGTTCGCCGAACCAGCCGTCATCAACCACAAAAACCTCGGCTCCCAGTTGGGCCGCTTTTTCGGCCAATTCTAGCTGAGCCGCCTCGGTTACATCAAAAAAAACCGCTTCCCAGCTATTATAAAGTACAGGCCGCAAGGTAGAGGCGGAATTGGCAGGTAGGACATGCTGTAATTGGTAGCGGTGCAAATTACGGCTCATCGTCCCAAAGCCACTCGCGCTATAGCCGAGGGTTAGCCAGGGTGTTTCAAATCGTTCGCCTGCCGCCAATAACCAGCTAAAGTCAAAATCGTTTATTCCGGCGGCTATTCGGGTCAATTTGTAGGGGCTGCGCGATTGCTCGATCAACGCTTTCCAGTTGCCGCTCCAGGCCAACGCTCCAAACCAGACCTCCCCAGCACTTTCAGTCGCCCCCGCGCCGCCCGGCTCGATTAGATCGAGCGCAAAGAAAGGATTGGCGGCATGCCCGGTGTAATTCAAGCGTCCTTCCAATACTTTGCGACCGGGTGTGATAAGTGCTCGTTCGGTCTGGGTTTCGCTGGCCCAGGCTCCTGCCAGGTGGGTCAACCGCCACTCGCCCCGGTCGAACGGCAGTGGCACGCTCCCACTCAAAACCGCTTCGAGCGTAATACCAACCTGCCCGGTATTGAGCAATTCGACCCGGCGCGTAATAAGATCGCAATCGGCATAGATCTGATAGTGCAAGCCGATTTCCAGCCCATAATGCTGATCTTTCAGCCGGATCAACAGTTCGGCCCCACCATCATAAATTTCGTGCGAAATATAAGCCAACCGCAAATCGCGAGTTCCATCTGCAAAGCTGACTTGTAGACAAGGCTCGACCTCCTGAATACCGCCTGGAGTGGGAAACTCGCTCAGGGTGTCGTGTAGATAGGCGTTAAAGCTGGCGTGTATATAGTTGGGCGGGAGGGCTGGATAATCCGCCGGATAGAGCAATCGCGCTCCCCAATAAAGATGGACCAATCGACCCTGTTCAGTCAATTGAATTGCATAGGCGCTATTCTCGGTCATAAGCAAAAACAAACCGCGTTCTTCCAAAAATTGAACTGACATCCGACTAACTCCCTTCTCTCATATTGCTCATAATAAGAGCCTATCCGAAAAATCCATTGGCAGAGCAAGGTCTTACCAAGACCGTCTAATGGTTGGATATAGCTCCGCTAAGGGCTAAACTACTCCATTTCCGACTAGCTTCTAAGGGTGAGCGTCAGGTTTTTGTAACTAGCCAGGCTCTATATCACACTCTAAACCGGGGAGTGAGTTTATGTTAGAAAAATTTTCCTGCGAAAATTTTTCTAACATATATTTTAAAATGATCTGGAGCGGGGTTTTCACTGTTACCCGTTTTACTTTTGACCCCTGCAAAATTCTGACGCTCACCCGATTCTAAAACTTGTAATTACTTTTTTTTGGCTTTCAAGTTATAATACACTATCTTTGCATTTTGAACCTGGAAAACAGGGCTGGCACATAAGTTGCATCTAAACTGGAATTGGAGGTATTAAAACTATGGAAAAATCCCAAAATCAAGAAAAGCTCGATAGTCAGCTTGCCGATGTGGGCCTGGATGCCACCGATATGTACGGTAACGTAACTAAATTGGGGGCCGACAAAAGCCTGAGCCATAGCACGAGCGAATACGACGAATCGAGCAACGCTTCCGGTATGGCTGACGACCCCTATCTGGGCGGTTCTACCGGGACGGCGGATGATGTAGGAATGCACATTGAGCCGGGCTTTAGCATTGGTTACGATAGCGAACAAGACCTCGATTTTGACGGTGATACTGGCAACGAAATCGAAGGGGGTTATCTAAGTCTGGCTGATGCTGCCCAGGGCCGCGAGATAAGCGAAGATGACGGCTCTGACCTTCAAACTGCTCTCGGTGGTCCCGATGCTGTTCAGGTGAATACCGAGGATAATATGAGCATCGACTCGGTAACGGATGAAGAGGAAAGCTATGGTGCAGAGGGTACCGACAGTGATCTGGATGACGATCAAGCAGTTTAGCTTTGATCTAACCCCGCTCAACCACAAGCTCGTTAAAACCACAAAACAAAAATATTAACAACCTGTAACTACTCAGCCCTATGGCTGATTACAAGACCACGTAAGTCTTGACAACCTGATATACAAAAAGGTGGCGGGTAAAACCATTTGGTTAATACCCGCCACCTTTTTTATTTAGGTGTATTAAGCGATCTTGGTTGCCACTCCGAACCGATTATGGACGGGTAGTGGTATCCTTACTGTGGGCGGCGTGGTCATGATTTGGATCGACGGCATCCTTAACGTTATCTACCGCGTCTCCAACTGCGTTCTTGACCTTACCGAAGACACCCTGGGCCTTGCCTTTAGCCTCATTCTCGTGGCCTTTGGCTTCCAACTCTTTGTCGCCGGTAATATCGCCAGCAGCCTTTTGAACTTTACCGCCCAGTTCTTTCAGGTTGCCCTTTTGCTCATCAAACTTTTCATCGTGCTGCATTTGCTTGCGCTCCTTTCAATGGGTTCGACCGATTTACCGGCTACCCTTTGCTGATCTAAACTCCATTGTTAAGTTCTTGTGGGAGTCGGTTCATTTCCGAACCGTTCCTGAGTTTATTAAGAGCATAAGCCGTGCCACTACCGACTGAAAGCCAAGTATTATTTGGAAGCGTAAACAATTTTATTGGGCAAGCTTACCCAGCAACCTAAACAATTTGTCCCGGTAGAGCGTTTGGTAATCTTTACTGGGGTAAGGTAATACCTCTACAGGCGTGTCTTTAAATCCGGCCTCAACAAGCGCTTTTCTTATATAAGGGCTGATACCGGACATTATTACTACCACAGTATCGGGTTTGGAATTAGCCAACCGCTTTGCTAACAAAGCTACTGCCTCATTGCGTTGTTTATGGATCAGTTCCGAGTTTGGCTCATCACCGACTGCATTACCCAAAGCCAGCAGGTAACAGCCCTGGGTCTGGAAAAAGCTTAGGAAGTCATCCGGGGTTTTCCACTCGGTCTTAAAGAATTCTGAAAAAACTTCTCGCGTTCGATAAAATAAATTCGAGTTAGCCCGATAAAAACTCTTGCCCCCTTTATTCAGGTTAAACTCTTCGACGAATAATAGCTTTATTCGGGCTGGTTTATAGACTGTATTTTCGCCTGGCGGTATATAAGTTGTTTCATTTTCAGAGGACTTAGGCTCGGCTTCCAGGATACGGCGGTGGATTTTGTCATAGATTTCCCCTACACAACCGTACACATTTTGATTAATTTCTTTGCCCCCAAAACGAATAAACTCCCACCCAGTATTTCGTATTTCGCGCTCACGACGACGATCCTTAGCAATTTGTTCCGTACTACTATGGGCTTGAAAGCCGTCCAGTTCAATCGCTGTTTTGGTCTCGACATGGGCAAAATCCACCCTATATTTAGCATCGAACACTTGATATTCAGGAACAAGGGTAATGACAAGCGGTTGATGCTGGTTGTATATTTCCCAGGTTTCAAAAAAGAGTTTTTCGATTGGGCTTGGCAAGTGAGAGCCTTTTTTAGCCGACGATGGGGCTACTTTCTGTGGTTCTTTGGCATTTTCTAACTTTGCGGCAAGCGTGTTTGTAAATTTTTTCGCCAAAGCTACCCGCTGATTTAACTTTATCAGCATTTCTATAGCGGGTTTAACCAGTGCAGCATCGCTTGTGATAAAGCTATGGCTAATTTTAGCCGCCACAAGCTGTATTTCCACCTTATTAGAAGAGGCAAAAACACTCCGAACATTCGATAGCTCTATCTCAAAATTGTAAGGCTTGCCACTATAAACCAGACGGCGATTGGTAGCAACCAGCCAACCCGGTAGCCCATTGTGGCCTTCAAGCAGGGCTTGAATCTCGAAATGGGCTATTTCGCCAGAGTTTAAAGCGATATGCGGGTCAATGCTGGGCAACTCACCCTGCCGAATTTGGGTAAGCGTTTTTAGCCACTGGAGCCTTTGCTGAAGTGGGGCAGCATGTTCGGGTGGAAGCGCCAGTAAATTTATAAGCTGGTAGACATTACGCTCTTCGTCATAGGAGATAAAACCATCTTCGGCAGCCAGGTCTATCGTTTGGCTAATAAAATTAACCGCTTCGGGCCGTATATAAGCCAGAGCTTGATCCAACCCCAGACCGTTGTTAGCAGCACTCCGGGTTAAGGTAGCCCATTCTTCCTGGGTGATAATCCCATCCTGGCAGTAATAACCAAAGTCCCTTTTGAAACTTAGTAGAGCTTGCTCAAGGCTGGGAAGAGGTGATCTAACGGGGGCATAACCTTGCTGCCGCGCCTTTTCAGCTTCCAGCCAGTTCCGGGCCGAAGCAACATTGGGGTCGTTGGGAGCCAGGGTAGAGGCCCAATCAACCGCCTGCTCTGCCTCGGTTAAGTTGGGGGTGGTAAAAGCCAGCCATAACACCAGGTTCGTATCATTCTGGTTGTTATTTATTCGGTAGAGGGCGAGTAATTGCTGGTAGGCGACAGTTTTTTGACCACTATTGGCTAACTTTATAGCATGCTGGAACAGTTCAAGATCGGATGGTAGCATTAGTCTCCTCAATTTTTATTAGCTGGTTTGAAAATTCTAAATCGACGCGAATGTGAGTATAGCAGAATTGAAACTATAAATGCAACAGAAGTTTACAAATTGAACACATTATAAAACAATCGAAAGGGCTTACCCTGATCGGATAGCCCTTCCCTGCTGTTATAGATTTCTTCTAATCTCTAATTTCTAATTTCTAATCTCTATGCCCTAACTATTCGAGCCGATAAAGGCTAACATCCGTTGCCAGGCATCGGCGGAAGCGTCGGCGTACTCGGTTGCGCGGCGGTCGAAGAAGCTATGTGGCGCGTCGGGATAGATCACGATGTCATGCTGTACACCGGCTTTATCCAGAGCGGCTTCCAGTTTTCTAATATCGCTCTCCGGGATACCCTGATCGGCCCCACCAAAGCTGCCCAGTACCGGGTAGACCACCTTCTCGGCGTTATCCAGGGCTGTACCGTTGCCACCAAAATCCCTGGTCAACCCGGCATAGAAAGGAATCAGCCCGGCAAAGCCAAGTTCGGAGTTTGTACCGCTCAACAAAGCTAGACTACCACCCATGCAAAATCCGACTACAAAAACTTTTTCGGTTCCACTACCCGCCGCTTTGAGGTAGCTCAGAGCGGCAGCCACATCCGACTTGAAAGTATCGAATCGAATTTGTTGGACATGAGGCCAGAATTCAAACGAATCGTCACGGGAGGTTAGCCCCGCCGTTCGACCAAAATAGTCGATAGCCAGGGCTGTAATACCCACTTCGGCAAAGCGTAAGGCCAGTTCTTTGTAAAACTGATGCAAACCACGTACATCGGGGTAGATTATAATCTGAGCCGCCGAAGGGTTTTCGGGAACTGCAAAATAGGCCGCAAACTGGCTGCCATCCGCAGCAGTCAGTACAAGGTCCTCACCCTTAGCCGCACCAGGAGTACCGGGTGGCAGTGGCGGACGGGCCTGATCGTCATAACACATTTCTCAACTCCTCTATAATTAACAGAGATAGACACACCCTTAAGGGCGTAAACAGGATAAAGCAATTCGACTAGCCGATTATACTCGAAAGAGTGCCAAACTCCCAATCAGTTCGAAGTAAGTGTTTTCTACAACAAATTGCAAAGAGATTGAACTGGTAGGCTCGCCCATACCAAAATGGGCCAGTAATTCTGCAATTTGCTATAGTGGCGGGTGAAGTTGTAAGGGGTGGCTCTGCCCATTGATTATCACCTATAGCAAAATACCGAGTAAGTGATCCCTGTAGGAGCGAGCTTCTGCTCGCGATTGACGGTATGTGTGGGTGTTCAATCGCGAGCAGAAGCTCGCTCCTACAGACAAGGGTTTAGCTCAAGGACTTTGCATTCTGCTAGGAGTGCTGGGCATTTATCAAAAACCTGCGAATCTGGTCAAAAAGCTCTGTCAATTTGGGTGGTTTGTGCTTTATAATAAAAATGATGGTTTAGGTTAGTAAGGTAAGTAATTTCCAGAAGGTAGTAGCACGACTTTCGCTCCTGAGACTGAGAAATACCCGATTTGACCGAATTTTGAACTTGCAAAGTTGTTTCGAGCGAAAGTCCTAAGTATGAATTTGGTTAGAGTTGCGTACTAAAATTTTGTCGTCCACAAAAGGGGTCGATCATGAGTTTTCCAGCCGGTAAAGAAAATCTGAGTAGTGAAATAGAAACCAGTTTTCCATCCACACGTAGTTGGGCCAGCAGCTTTCGACGTACTCAGTTGATGCTTGGCTGGTGGGGTATAGTGTTAATCGTAGGCGGTATTTTGCATAATAATTACGCCTCACCCAAAGCCTGGGGAATGGGAGCGATATTGTGGGTCTGGTTTGGCCTGACCGTGCTGGGGCTAGTCGGAACTTACTTTTTGAACTCGGCTTCGTTAAGTTCGGGCATGCTGTGGGTCTGGGCGGTGGTATTAACACTTGGCATGCTAATTACCCTACTATTGATCTACCCACTAAACAACGGCGGGAAACCGATTGTAGCGGTGGCCTGGCACGCTTTTTTCCTGTTGGGCTATCTTTTGACGGGTTACTATATGGATCGGCGACTATGGTTGCTGGCAGGTTGGGAATTAGCGATACTGCTGGTGACGCTTTTGTTGAGCGGTAGCCCGGCAACGACTCCGATTGTCACGCCTGCTCCCAAAGACGACGATGGTTACAGTTACCATATGTTGATACTCAATGCCCGGATTTTCGCCGATCAGGTTTTGGGGATCGATCTGAGCAAAAATTTAGGTCTAAACCTGGGAGTGAGCAGCGGTGTCCCCCTCTTGATCGCAGCCTTGCCCTTCTGGAAGGAACGTTATGGAAAAAATTGAGATCGTGGTATATCGCTTTACTGGGCGGCAGCTTTTCTTTGAAGTACCTCAAAAGTGGTGCGAAGAATGTGATATGACAATTGGCCTGACCCGCAGTGTGCTGCGCGAGTTGGGCCTGGAAAACGACCGCCGAGTCCGACTGGTTATCAAGCCCTGGATGATTAATGCCCTGGAAGCGCTTTCGTCGGGCGGTTGGCACCCGCCGGTGCTGTTGATAAACGGGGCGGTTTTTAGTCAGGGGGTAGTGCCAGATCGTCGCCGTCTCAAAGCTCTTCTTACAAAATTGTTGAAGCTGCCGCCGGTTGCTTCAGATAGTTCAGTAGCTCAGTAATATTTGCCAACCTTATGTCATAGGGATACTGTTTAGCCGGGTTGCGAAAGGCATGACCGCGTTCCTGGGCCACCAACGCGACCCGGCAACCGACCGCCCTGGCTCCGTCCAATTCCCCATCGCCACCATCACCCACAAACAAACAATCTGCCGCCTCTAAGCCGAGCCGACTGGCTCCCAGACGGTAAATCTCCAGGTCTGGCTTGACCATCCCTACCTCAAAGCTCAAAATTACCGAATCCAGCTTTTCGGGCAATTCGAGCCGCTCCACCACCGAGGAGGTCAGGTAGTTGCAATTGGAAATCAAACAGGTGTGATAACCGCGCCGTCGCAATTCTTCCAACATTTCCGGCACACCGGGAAAGAAGTGGGGGTCGTCGCTACGCATTTCGTACTCAAAACGGGCCATTTCGGGGGCCATTTCCAGGGGCGCACCCAGTTCGGTTAATACCCGCCGAGCGCGTTCCTCACCCGACTTGATCTCGCCACGAGTGGCTTCTTTGGCAAAAGAGGCCCATTTTCGCCAAACTTCTTCGGTCGGTTGACCAATCCGCCGAGCCAGCGCGTCATAATCCTCGCGTTTATGGCGCGGCACGTTATATACCAGGGTTCCCCACAGATCAAACAGGATACCGCGCACCCTGATTTCCAAATGAATCCTCTTTTCTATAGTGACTACTCAGCCGATCCCCTTTGGGCGACCAGATAGGGTTGCCCCTACCACAATCCGTTGTAGGGTGCGACCTTAGGTGGTCGCTCGGCCTGAATAATTATTTTCTATGTGTTATTCTCCGCCTGACACCGCAAAGATTATACGAGAGCCGACTTTCTTTAGCAATAGCAAAGAGCCGGGCTAACCCGGCTCCCTTGCTTGTCTACTTATAACCAACCTATCAGATAATCGATCAAATATGAATTTAGAGGTTATCCCAAACGGCCTTAGAAGGGCGAGTAGGATTCTTTATTAGGCTTCCGAGGTATTGCGATTAGTGCGGGTGCGGGGTTCGCTACCCATGCGGCGTACCAGATGGGTCAAACGTTGCTGGTGGTCGGCCCGTAGCTGTTCTTTGCGGGCGGTGGCCTGAAAAAGCGTTTGGAAGGTCGAACCGATGTAGACCAACGAATTTTTGACACTGATCGAACTGGACTCCTCGGCGTAGCGGGTCGGGATTGGTACTTCGGCCATGCGGTAGCCCAACAAAACCGCCTCGATCACCATTTCGCTATCGAAAACAAAATTGTCGCTATAGCGATGATAATCGATCTCCATCAAGAATTTGCGGGTGTAGGCTTTGAGGCCGCTATGCAATTCAGTAAACTGGGTTCCCAACATTGCGTTCTCGACAACGGTGGTCAACCGATTGCCGATATAGCGGTAGAGCGGCATCCCGCCCTTCATCGGCTTACCGCCATTGGCAAAACGGGAGCCAAAGCTGAAATCGGCCCGGCCTTCGAGCAAAGGTCGCACCAAATCGGGTAATACTTTCGGGTCGTACTGGTAATCGGGGTGGAGCAAGACTATAATGTCGGCTCCCTGGGCCAGTGCGTTGTCATAGCAGGTCTTCTGATTACCGCCATAGCCCCGGTTCGCCTCGTGAACGACGACGTTGAGGCTCAACTCGCGGGCAACTTTGACCGTAGCGTCCGGGCTGGCATCATCTACCAGGATAATGTCGTCGGCAAAGCCCGGCGGAATATCATAAAGGGTCTTGGCAAGAGTGCGTTCGGCCTTGTACGCCGGAAGCGTTACAACGATTTTAGGCTGTGACATTTCTTCCTCTAATTTCTGCGCGAAACGATAGCGCTGACTGAATATTGCTATGGATAGATATATTTATTTAACCAGAAAAAGATTACGAAATAGATTACGAAGGGCGGGAATATAAATTATGCCCACTCCATCATAAAAAATGCTTTGACTTTGGTCAAGAGCATGAGGTAGTACTTTTGGCTGCATAAAGTGCTATTTTGTCTGGATGCCACTATATATTGGTATTTAACATTAAAAAGAACTTGGCTTTCTTTCACAACTTTATTAAAAATTTTTCTCTTTACATTCTTGCCGCGCACACTTATAATCTGGAAGAAAGCTGGGCCGCTCGGCTTGACCCTATTTTGATAAAATCGACTATTATTCTCCTGCCAGTTCCTCAACATTCTAAAGAAGGGATCATTGTGGCACAAGTTTCCGAAACCGCTCCCACCCAACAACCACGCTCAATCTTAGGGTCTCTAGCGGCTGCCAACAGGTTAAGCCTGATTTTTTGGTTGGTTCTAATTGCACTTTTGTTACCGCGCTTGATTGGTTTTCTTTTTCATTCTTTTGAGGTAATAAGCTGGCCCTATCAGGTAGATTACGATGAGGGACTGAACCTCAGTTCGTCCTGGAATTTGGCGCAAGGCCGTAATATTTACGCCAACAATGTGCCAGATCACTTTAATGCCGCGCCTTACCCGGTAATCTATTTTTTGTTGAACGCCGTCAGTATCAAAGTCTGGGGCGTACAATTGCAATCGGGCCGCCTATTTTCTTTTACAGCTTCGCTGGCGATTGCAGGCATGATTGGCTGGTGTGTCTGGATGGCAACCCAACGAGCGGGAGTAAACCGGGTCAATGCCAGGGGTGCTTCGATAGTAGCCGGTTTACTATGGTTCGTACCACCACCTATATACATCTGGAGTACGCTTTACAAGCAAGATTTGTTTGCGATCAGCCTTGCCCTACTGTCGATCACGCTGGTTTATCGCTGGCAAGATAGCAAATGGCTGTGGTGGACGGCCCCTTTGATGGCGCTGGCTTTTTTCGCCAAACAAAACGAATTGCTGGCAACTGGGGTCGGTTGCGGTTATATTATATTGCGGGATTGGCGGCGAGGTTGGCGCTTGACTCTCTTGACCTTAGCATGTCTGGCGATCCCATTTGCTTTACTCAATTTGTTTACTGGTGGCGGTTATTACAATCATACGATTGCTTATCAACTGGTTCCCTGGCACTTTGACGACTTCTTCTTACGCTTCATGCGCCTATTAATCGACCATCCCGTTTTTATTGCAATTGGCTTTGCCTATCTTATTAAAAGTTTGGTCGCTTTGGAACACGCGCTCTTAATAAACCGGGGCCGCGCCCGGCTTAACGCCGCCCATACAGTACTCTCTAATTGGCTTTTTGTATTGTACCTGGGCGCGGGAATGTTTAGCCTGTTCACGCTTGGAGCCTATCAGGGCAATTTCAATCTAACATTGGATTTGTTTCCGCCCCTGCTAATTGTAACCGGCCTCTGGCTAAGTCAATTTATAGAAAGGCTTGAACAGGCTCGTAGCAAAAGTGACCGACAAGCTGCCATTCTAATTGGTTTGCTGCTAAGTAGTTTTATAGCCTGGCAGGTGGTAAGTGTAGCAGATGTAAAAAACTATTTTTCAGTCAGCGGTTTTCCCAGCCAGACCCAACGCGAGTTGATGGAAGACTTGCAAAAGTTGATTGCTGCGAACCCTGGCGACATCGTAACCGACGATACCTATCTAGCGCTGTCGGCTGGGCGGGCGGTTCCTTACGACAACCTCTATCATATGCTCATAGAAAGCAGTTACAGTTTTAAGTGGGATGATAGCAAGTTTTTGCAGGATTTGCGCGACCGCCGCTTTGGGCTGGTTTTACACGATGATAATCCTCGACGCTGGTCAGACCGGGCCTGGCAAGTATTGGAGGAAAACTACGAAATGATCTATCAGAAATCGGTCGATGTTTGGAGGCCCCGCCAACGCCCGCTCACATCTCAATATACTCTGAAAAATTGTGATCTTTTGGCTCCGGCGAATGGCACCGGTCGCGCAACCTTGAACGGTTGGAGTATTACTTCCGGCAATCTGGGCTTGCGGGCGGGGGATAAATTGGCACTAACTACTTATTGGCTAGGCGGTACAGCTTTTCCTCTCGATTATACTCTTTCGATCCAGTTGCGAGACGCAGCAGGCCGCAACGTAGCCCAGTACGCTACACCACCTGTAACGCCCGAAGGCCAACCACGACCCTTTACGAGTTGGCAGAACGGTCAATCTTATCTACTTGACCAATCTTTACAGCTACCACGCGACCTGCCATCTGGCAATTATGGGGTAACTGTAAAAGTCAGTAGGCCGGACGCGAACGGAATGCAATTTCTTGCACCAACCTGCGCTGGGACCAACCCAAATGAAATTTCGCTCGGAAATATCAAAATTAGCTAGAAATGTCTCGATTAATTAGGAGGCATTTCTAGCAGACTTACTCTTTATTTGGACCGTTTGTACAGCAAGTTCAAGGCGAAATGGAGCAACCGGGCGACTGGCTTGCCGTAGGGCATCCAGATCGGCTCACGGGCCAGACCGAAGCGGTCGATTATAATCGATTGCGGTCGGCAGAACTTTTTGAGACCATCGGCCCCGCCGTGACGGTAGCCGATCCCGCTCTCCTTGATACCGCCAAACGGAACATCCAGGGCCATATAGTTGATCGTTACATCGTTGACGCAGGTCGAACCGGCCTCGATCTGGCGGGCTAATCGTTCGCCTCGCGCTCGGTCGCCCGTCCACAGGCTAGACGATAGCCCAAAGTTGGATTTGTTGGCCTTCTCAATTGCTTCCTCGGCATTCTTGACCTTGATGATCGGCAGAAGCGGCCCAAAGGTTTCTTCCTGCATTACCAGCATCTCGTCGCTCACTTCGGTCAGGATCGTCGGCTCGTAAAAGAGGCCGGGCAAGTCAGTCCGGCGCTTTCCGCCGGTCAGGACTTTCGCGCCCCGCGCCCTGGCATCCTCCACCTGCCGTTCGACAATTTCAAGCTGGCGTGGGAAGGTTAGTGGCCCAAGATCGATATTATGCTCCCCGGCCTGATTGTTGCCAACTCGCAATTTTTGCACCCCCTCGACCAGCCGAGAGACAAATTGATCGTAAATCGGCTCTTCGATATACAGCCGCTCGACCGCAATACAGGTCTGCCCATTGTTGAAAAAAGCGCCATTGAGCGCACCATTGACTGCCCGGTCAAGATTGGCATCTTTTAGGACGATCATGGGGTCTTTGCCACCCAGTTCGAGGATGACGGGGACGAGACGACGGCTGGCCCGCTCCATAACCTTTTTGCCCGTAGCGGTGCTGCCGGTAAAGACGATCAAATCGGCATTATCGATCAGGGCCGCCCCGGTCTCGCCCAACCCGGTCACGACCTGGATCAAGCCAGACGGGAAGCCCGCGCCCTCGGCCAGTTCCGCCATCAGGATAGCCGACATTGGAGTGATCTCGGACGGCTTGATAACCACTGCGTTACCCGCCATCAGAGCCGCAATAGCATCGCCAAAAGCAAGAATTAGCGGGTAATTCCAGGGGGAAATGACCCCGATCACCCCAAAAGGATGATAGATTACCCGCGCCTGTTTGGTCTTGAGCAGGTGGAGTGGCACTTTTTGATCTTTGAGGAATTTGGCGGCGTTAGCGCTGTAATAGCCGATAGCGTCACCGATATAGGCCAATTCGTACAAGACTTCCTGGCTCGGCTTGCCGTTCTCGGCTACCATAGTCTCGATCAGGCGGTCTTTATTCGCCATAATCTGGCTACGCCAGCGCCGCAAAATCACGCCACGCGCCGCAAAATCGAGCGCGGCCCACTCTTGCTGGGCGACCCTGGCCCGCCGCACAGCCTGAGCGACTTCTTGCGGGCGCTGAATTGGCAAATCAGTCAACTTCCCGCCGGTCGCCGGGTTATAGACGCTAAAGGTGGTTTTTTCCGGGGTGGGCAACTGGCTCTGTGCGCCATTCGTAGTCGTCTCTTGATAGCCGGTTTTAGCTTTCGTTGCTGATGTTTCCATAATCTCCCTCGATTCATGTTTTAATTACCGTGTATCAGGTAAAAGTAATTTACCTGTTAAACACCTCTCGTTAGGGAAAGGTTGAAGGCTGAAGAAATTTACGATTGTAGAGACAGAGTGCGTATCGTAAAGATCTGTCTGTATTTTACATTCTGCATTCTGACTTCTGCATTTTTCATTCCTACCATTGGCGGCTGGGAAAGTAGAAATGAACCCCTTCAACATATTCGCGGGTATCGACAACCAGGGTACGGGCCAGTTTATCGTGCCAGCCTTGCTTAAGGTCATCCCAGCCAACCGACCAAAAGCCCCAGCCAAAGGCTAGTACCCCCAGCAACCCCACCACCAGACTATTACGAATTACGGCTCCCACCAGCAACACGATCAGGCCGATCAGCAGCAGATTGACACTTAGCATGTAGCCCGGCAAAAAGCGCAGCAAGGCCGTCAACCAATCCGGCTTGCGTCCATCGAACCGGATCACCCGGATTTTGACCACTTTCTTGCCAACGCTCTGGCCGCTCGAAAGACCAGTCCAAAAAAAGTAGCCAAAAAAGAGTAGCATACCCAAAAAGAGTATCCAGGCCGCCGCTACCGGGTCGGTAGTGCTGCTATTGCTATCGAACAAAGACCCCAGGTCCTGGCTCTGGCTGCTAGGCACAGAGCGCCCCGAAGTGGTCGCCGTGCCAATTGCACCCGCTATGCAAAAATAAGGAAAGGCCAAAATTACAAGGTCGAGCATTGCGGCCCCGACCCGCGTCCAGAAATTGGCCCGCCGTGCAAAAACTAGCTTATTAGCCTGATTAACATAGCTATAAAAAAGCTGAGGCTGTTCGCGAACATCCGACGGTAATCCTATCGCGCCCTCAACCAGTGGATGAAATTCCAGCACTACCGCACCAGTCCCAACCGGCGGGCCGTAATTAGGAGGCGCGTAGCCGTAAGGATTGGTAGGATTAGTGGGACTATAGGCGACCGAAGGCGAAACTGGGGTAGGATAGAAATTCTGGTTTGGCGAGGGTGGCTGATACGGCGGAATATGAGGTGGTACATTCGGGGTTGGGGCAGGTCGAGGTAAGGCCGTCCCACAGTTGTAGCAAAAGGCCGCTTCCACCGGGTTTTTCGCTCCGCAGCGAATGCAAAACATCAGTAATTTACCCCTTGTACCAGTTCGTTGCGTCCGACCACCAGCGTCTCAGCCAGACGGTCGTGCCAGCCCTGCCTTTTCGGGTTGGAGAAAGCCGAGCTAAAACCAAGCAGTACCATAATTTGCAGACCTAGCCCGAACAGCGCCCCACCGGAGCCAAGCGTGGCCGCCACCCCGCTCAATCCCAAACAATAGCCAAACAGGTTGCGGCTCAGGGCCGTAACAAAGTCGGGGGTAGTTCCATCTTTGCGGATGATCTTGATCCGCAAAAGCTTTTTGCCAATCGTTTGCCCGCCCGCCCGCCAGGTCATCAACACGCAATAAAGCAGATAGGCGGTCAGAACCGCCAGGGTCAGCCAACCCGGAACGGCATTATTAAATTCAAGGTTTAGCTGGGTCTGATCGCGGACACGCGCAGCTTCAGCTACACGTTGTCGGAGGCCATCATCGAAGATCACCACCCCCAATATAGCCAGCAGTTGCAACGGCATAAAAATCAAAAGTGTATCGATCAGGACAGCGTAAAAACGGGCCTGGAAGGTGGCAAAAGCGGCGTAAACTTGTTTGTCATCTTTGTTCTTATAATCGTGAAAGGACTCAGGGTGATCCAACACAATGAAAGGTTTGCCGTTGGGCGCAACCGGGAAACGTTGGGTTTCGCCCCGACGCGGAAGAGGCGGGTAGCCATAGGGGAAAGGCGGTCGCCAGCCCGTCCCAGGCTCATACTGACCCGGCGTACCATACGGGCCACCGGGCGGAGGAGTCCAGTTTGGCCCACCAGGGCCACTACCAAACCAGGGCGGAACTACCGGCGGTGGGCTACTCTCTTCAGGTGAGGCCCCCGCTGGTCGTTCGGTTCCGGGGGTTGTAGCTTGCTCGGCTTCGGCAGTCGCTTTGGAATGGAGCGCTTCCAACTCCTGTGGGGTTAGCAACTGAGCGCCACAATTATAGCAAAAGGCATAACCGGATATATTTTTCTTGCCGCACTTGATACAATACATTGTCAGTCCGTCGGTGTTTACTAATATTGATTTGACCCAGAGGGCAACCCTGGCCTTACTAGAGGCCGACTTTAGCAGCAACGGCCTCTTAGTGTTATGATAAGTCAATCTGAAGTTTAACGCAAGCCGAAAAGGACAATCAGGTGTGCGTCAATTTTTGCAAACTAACTAAGCTGTGCCACTCTCTAAACCGGAGGGTGAGTATATATTAGAAAAATTTCTGCGAAAATTTTTCTAATATATTTGAGTGGTTTGGAGCGGAGTTCTCGCGGTCGCCTGTGCTTATGGGTTGAACCCATGCAGAAACTGACCACTTATCCAGGACAATGCAGATCGCAATAACGGTCAATAATATTAACTAGCTCACCAGGAGTAGACATTTCGATTTTATCCTGTTAATCCTGTCTATCCCTGTTAAATTATGAGGAGAAGAAAATGGTTTGTTTAGCAGTAACTTATGTGGCCCAGGCTGGTCACGAAGAAGAGGTTATCGATTTTTTGCGGACTATGACCGGACATACCCGCCAGGAGCCGGGCAATTTGATGTATCTGGCCCACCGCTCGCCGATTGAACCACGCCGCTTTTTTCTTTACGAACAGTACACCGATCAGGCCGCGCTCGATGCACACCGGGCCGCACCTTATTTTGAGCAATACGTCCTGAACGGCCTTATCAAAGTCCTCGAAAGCCGCGTCCCCGAACTTTATGACCCACTGACTTAAAAGTAACCTTTTGCGTCTTTTCCCCACTATAGACTGAAGAGGCATAACTGGGGTGGGTTTGAATTAAAAGAGGTGTAAAAGCACAAGGCCGGAACCAGTTTCCGGCCTTATTCAAACAGGGCTTGCACCGGCATAGTAAAACCGGGTATTACATCTTCTCCATCAAGCGAGTCACTAAGGCTCAGGACACGCAGAGGATTAAGGCTTTGCTGTAGGCGGTAAACTTCGGCTTTTTGCTTATCCGGGTCGATCACCCAAACTAAATCCCAACCCGCCATCTGGTAATCCTGCAATTTTTCGTGGGTCTCGCCGGGGCGGTTACTTGGAGAAAGCACTTCTACCGCCAGACCGGGTGAGACCGTAATGGCTTTTTTGTCCACTGCGCCTAGCAAATTGGTAGGGATAAAAGCCAGATCGGGAGAACGCACCGTATCATGTTGAGGATCAATTTTGAGTTCAAATCCGGTCGGAGGTACTAAACGACCGAGCTTGTTGGCCCGCACGAACACTGTTAATTCGCTATACAGGTTGTCGCAGACCAAACCGTGTTTCCCACCCGGCCATGACATTTCTTCAATAACTCCTCTCACCAGTTGATACCGCTTGTTTTGGTCAAGCGGCAAGCTCATAAATTCCCGGGTGGTGTAAAGCCGAGTGAGGTCAATTGTTTTTAACGGAGTAGTCATAAAGTCATCCCTACTTTTTGACAAAGGAACGGGTGTAGACCCGCGCCCCTTCGCTACTGATAAAGGCAACCGCCAGTCCAAGCAAAATACCCAGGTCGATCCCCAGGCGCGGGATAAGATTTTGCAGGTTGCTAAAATCGGTCAGGGCCGGCCAAAGCCGCGCCCGGATGAACAAATCGAAGGGCAGCAGCACCACCCGATGATCGACACTACGGCTTAGAGTATCGAGAAAGTTGTTGTTATCGGCGACCCAGCCGACATAGGCGGTCACAATCACAGCCGCGAGGGTAAAAAATACTGCGATCCATTGCTGCTCCATACTGTGACGCTTGCCAACCCCAAAGCGCACCATCCGACCGATCACAAAGCCCGGCACAATTGCAAAGTAACAACCCAGCCATTGCCAAAAGATATAGTTCGGGTCTTGTCGCACCGACCAGATCGCCAGCGAAATCACTCCGGCGGTCAGCACCACACCGATCACGGCCCAAACGATCCCCAAAAGCAAATCCGGCCCACTACTCCGCGACCGCATTTCCAACTTTAGTTCGGTCAGACACTCCGGGCAAACTACCACCGACGATTCCCAGTTGAACCGCTCCTTTGAGGCCACCGTTAACTGCTCTGCCGGGAAAGGCCGATAGCACAGGCCGCAAGCCAGTTCTTCGCCTTCCTCAGCCTCGGTATAAGTTTCAGTCGCAACTTCAGGCTCAGCCTCGACCTGTTCGTAAGTCGCGCCGATCAACTGTTGTTGCCAATCGCTCAAGGCCGCTGCGCTTTCGCTATTTTTGGGTTGGTTGGGAGTCTTCTCAGATGCCATTTTCGCAAACCTCGTGCGTGTAATGCTGGCTCTCACTGTGGGCCAGACACGCGCTTATAATACCTCAACGACCTGTGGCAAGCTTACTCCCTGCTTGAGGCTATTACAATAGGAATTAAGTCACACTCAAGCTTTAGAGCATATTAGCCGGAAAAGGCTGCTGGCCTTTGCCGGGCGGCACGTATAGCACGCGCCCAAAGCCACTGTGGTAATCGTATTTCTGGCCGCCATAGCTCAAAATAATCTGGTAGCCCGGCACATAGCCCGGCGCGACTTTTCGGCCCGGCAGGGGATAACCCATCGTCATATCCTGCCATGTCACAGGCGTAACACTTTCGACCACAATCAAAGCGCTATCCGCCTCTACTTCGAGCCGTTGAGCTAAATCGGCACGGGCCAACTCAATCATCTTCTCTCGGTTGCCGCGATCCGCGCTACGTACCCAGGTTGCATCACTCATAACATTTCGTCCTCTACTTAATACCTAACCACAAAATTATAAACCCCATGGTCCTACAACAAATAAGTGCTAAGGGCGCGGAGTAGCCGGGGTAACAACCGTCGGGATGTTAAAAGGCAAATTGAGCAGGGCAACATAGATCAAGCCCATCGCAATCAGCAACATCGGCAAGAGTAAGATCAGGGCGGCGGCGGAGTTGTTATCGTGGACGATCTCGTAGATCATCCCCCGGTTTTGATTATCGGGTTCGCCCAGCCCCCGGTTCCAGCGCACAAAGAGCCGATCCGAGATAAAAATCCAGCTAGAACACAAAATGATGAAGAAGACGATCCAGGGGGCGGTCGAACCTATAACCGCCAGAATCTCACGGGAGTTTTCGAGGAAAACGTTGTTATCGGTGGTGTTACGGATAGCCTTATCCAATACCGCCGCTAAAAAGCCTATTACCAAAATAACCACGATTGCAATCGCCAGGTAAAGTACGATACGACGGCCTTCTCTGCGTTCAAATTCTTGGGTATCCTTTACTTCATTACCCTGACCAATCACAGGTTGTTGGGACATAAAGTTTCGCCTCCTAATCTAGCTTCAACCTATCATTTTACTTCTATCGCTTGGGTGTTGCTAATATACATAATACCGCAAGCGGCGGGATGGCACAACCTGTTATTCCAATCCATATTCAAGCCATTTTGTATCCACAAGCTGACGGGTCTGTTCGGAACTGGTCAGGGGGCTGACAACCGGGCCTTCGCCTGCCAGTTTGCGAGTAGCATCCAGGCCAAGCTTCGGGCCGTAACCGCTAGTCGGGTTGATAAGATCACCAGGGTCGAGCGGGCCGGGCGCGACGAGCATATCGTGGGCCGGGTCAAGCAGGCTCAAAAGACGGGCCGCAACCTGGGATGGCTGGTGAATATCACAGTCGGCATCGACCACCAAAATATTTTTCAAGTGGCGCAACTGCTCCCGGCCCCACAGATTATAAATCACCTTGCGGGCCTGTCCCGGATAAGTCTTGCGGATCGAGACGATTGCCAAATTATAGAATGCGCCCTCGGTCGGCAAACAAAGCTCGGTAATTTCGGGAGCCGCCAGCTTTAGTAGGGGCAGAAGCAAGCGTTCGGAGCCTTTGACCAAAACGGCTTCTTCGTGGGGTGGAGGGGCCACCACTGATGTAACAAACAACGGTTGTGGGCGGTGGGTCAGGGCGCTCAAAGTAAAGCGGGCCGGAGCCACTAGCGGCCCATAATGACCATTAAGTTGGGCCAGTTGGGGTAGGGTTGGAAGGCTTACCGCTTCGATCTGTCCTTCCAGCACGATTTCGGCGCTGGCCGGAACTTCCAAATCACTCGTTTTGCAGCGCACCAACTCCACCCGCCGTCGGGTCAGGCCACCCGCCAGCATTAGCGGGTCAAGACCGGGCAAGAAAGGCGCACGGGCCGTAAAGAGCAAAGCCGGGTCGCCGCCGATTACCAGCGCGACCGAGCGGCGCTCACCCGGTTGAAGCATCAAACCGTCCAGATAAAGCCCTTCCGGGCTACAGACCAGATGTCCGCTTGTGACCACCATTGGCTGACCGGCCCCAGCCCGGCTAAAAACCGGCAACGACCGTATAACCGGGCCACTCTCACCCGGCCAAGCTTGTAAGATCGGAAGCGTCTTAAAGGCCGCTTTTGCATCTTCGCCGTTATGGACGACCTCCTGGCAAAGGCCAGTCTTGAGCAGGCGGGGCGCATACCGGGCCAGATGCGACGTTTCGCCCAACCGTAGTAGCCGCTCGCCCAGGTCGTGCGGTTGGGAAGGGTTGAGCAAGTTTAGCATTGGCTGTTCGAGTTCGCTCAGGCGGTTGAGACTAAAGCTCCAGGCCAGTCGCTGGGCCGAGCCGACCAAATTGGTCAAAACCGGCATAGCCGACCCTACCACATTCTCGAAAAACAGGGCCGGGCCACCCCCCGGTAAATGGGCCGCCCGACTGGTAATCTCGGCTATCTCGAACTCGCGCTTGACTGGCGTTTTTATCCGTCGCAACAACCCGCGCTTTTCTACATAAGCTAATAAATCACGCACATCTTTAATACCACTTTCGGCCATTTCTCTTCTATTCTTAGTCTTAACCCAAATCAATCTAACCTCGACTTAAAAGATCAGCTATTCCAGACTGATAGCAAGGCAAACAAATTATTATTAGAACAGCTATGGAGCATGCAAATTATACGCCAGCAAAGATTCTGTCTGACAAAGGCTTGTTCACAGGCATGTCCAGATATGCTTGCTAGTTCAACTGGACAACCGAAAACTTATTTCACTTACTTTGTACGGCTTTTACTGATAGAGTAAATACTCATTACGATAATTAAAAAAATAGCTATCAAGCCAAAGATGAAAGAAAAGTTCACTGGCGCAACAGAAACGAAGATAACCGATAGGGTTAGCGAAAAAATGGTATTTAAGATATTGGCTTTGAGAAACCAATAAACTGAAATTAATATAAAGATGAGTGGTACGATTCCTCCAAGAAAAAGCCCAATTTGTTCAGGAAAATAAGCTTTTACAAGAAAAACAGTTATCGTTAAAAACGGTAATGTAGTAGAAAGCCAAGTAAAAGATATTCTTTTTTCCGTCTTATTTTGCATCATGAACTCCTGGTAAATTTTTCCTCCACCATTATAACATAGCAAAAGCCTCCGCAACGCGCCTCCTTAACATCCATCTGGTTCGTTAGTACGGCTGCAATCCCGAATGATGTGTAGCGCGTATGCCTTGTAACTCAATCTACCCGATTACTGGTAGTTTTTGACCAATTTCACAATAAGTGTTATCGTTGGGAAGATAAATAAGAAAAGCTACTTAGTGCAGGAGGATAATTTGCTCAAAGGTTTGGAAGATCAGCTAATCGAGTTTCTCAAGAGCTTTTACAACGGGGTTGGCTGGTGGGGCGTGGTAGCGATGATGGCTATCGAAAGCATGATGATCCCGCTGCCCAGCGAAATTATTATGCCCCTGGCTGGTTGGCTATTGGTACACGATACTGCCGGGTCGGCCCCGATTTGGTTGCAACTGGTTCTGGCGGGCCTCGCGGGTGGGCTGGGCTGCTTAATCGGCTCGATTATAGCCTACTGGATTGGTCGGCTGGGTGGGCGACCGCTGGTCATCAAATACGGCAAGTATGTCTTGATTAACTCCGACCATCTCGATACCAGCGAACGTTGGTTGGCGCGTTGGGGGTCGCTGACGGCTTTTATTTCACGCTTGCTGCCGGTAGTACGGACGTTTATAAGCCTTCCGGCGGGGGTCGCCCGGTCGCCCTTCGTGATGTTCTCAATTCTGACTTTTGTCGGCTCGTTTATCTGGTCGATTGGCCTGGCCTGGTTGGGATATGTACTTGGCCCTCAGTTTGAGAACGTTCGCACTAGCATCGGCTGGTTGGATTATCCAATTGTCCTGGTGATTTTACTATTGGTAGGCTGGTTTATTTACCGTTCCATCAAAGCCCGCCGCGCCCGTCAAGCCAAAGAACTGCCTTAAATTTAGTCATTTATAATTTTGACAAACTTAAAGTCTTCGACCGCTTGCCAGGGCTTGCCGGAATGATGCGCCAGGAAAGATAGGTGGTCGAGGGTGAAAGAGAAATCGAGCGGGAAGTCACTGCTAGTTAGCTCGTGTTCCAGGACGACCAGATCAAAATCACTCAGTTGGTTGCCAATCGTCAGATGGGGATGATAGCTATCACTCTCGAAGTGGTCGGCTTGTCCATTCGGGTAAATTCGAGAAAGCCCTGCCAGCACCCGCATGTGTAGTTCATAAAAAGGAGCCTCGTTCTCGACTTTGAGGAAAAGCACATTGGCATCGGGCCGTCGGAAAACGCCATAACCTCGCAGTTGCACCGAAATTGAGGGTAAATCGTGGATAACCTCGCCCAAAACCTGTCGCAATAATTCAATATCCCTGATTTCATTTAAGCGAGCCGGACGTTTGACGGTAATATGAGGCGCTATTCCAAGTTTGTAGGCCGGGTCATAACGACGACGGACATCGTCCAGAGCATAGGCTACTTCGGGGGGTGCGTTCAACACCAAAGCAAAGTTCTGCTCCGGGCGAATTTCGGGCCGGATTACCTCGAAAATGGTAGTAAACTGTTCTCCCAGGTAATTCAATCTAATTATTCCTACTTTTAACTCAACGACGACTCCTCAAGAGCCGGGCGAAACTAAATATTAACTTTTATTATAGCATGCCACACTAAAAGTGACAATGACTCTATTCAGCCTCACAGGGCTTATGCGTTTACCTCAATCTTACTTTGAGCCTAATAATTTAGGAGTGAGGCTAAAAAGCCCATCAAAAGACTTTTGACTTTGGCCTAAACGCATAAGCCCTGTCAGCCTCATAAGGCTGTTGCAAAGTCGTGGAATGAGAACTGGGAGAGAAGAATTAGACGAAAAAACCTTTGCGGGTTACAATTGGTTGGATTAACATAATCAAGCATAACCAGAAAGGTCTTTCGCAATGAACTATACCACAATTCCAT